>CAWIQP010000006.1:0-529643 GCA_963838285.1 uncultured Chloroflexia bacterium | reverse complement strand
GAGTAGCTCAGTCGGTAGAGCGTCAGCCTTCCAAGCTGAATGTCGCGGGTTCGAGACCCGTCTCCCGCTCCAAACCCCAGTTCGTGCTCACATCGACACTCGAACACGATGTTGCCGAGACCTCGGAGGCCCCACGCTCATCGCCAGCCAAGCGCCGGCGCCACGAACTTCAGAATGCTCTCGATTGCGTGGGCGTTGTATTCGACACCGAGCTGGTTCGGGACGGTGAGCAGGAGCGTGTCCGCCGCCTGGATTGCCGTGTCCCCGGCGAGCTCCTTCACGAGGACGTCCGGTTCGGCGGCGTACGACCGCCCGAAGATCGCCCTGGTCTGCGCGTCCAGGTAGCCGACCTGATCGGACGCCTGGTTGCCGCGTCCGAAGTAGGCTCGGTCACGGTCGTCCACCAGCGCGAAGATGCTGCGGCTCACCGACACCCGCGGCTCGCGCTCGTGCCCGGCGGCGGCCCACGCGTCCCGGTACCGCCGGATCTGCTCCGCCTGGAGTTCGTGGAACGGGATGCCGGCGTCCTCAGTCAACAGCGTTGATGACATCAAGTTCATGCCGTGCTGTCCCGCCCATTCCGCCGTCGCGCGGGATCCCGCGCCCCACCAGATCCGGTCGCGCAGCCCGGGTGAGTGCGGTTCCGGGCGAAGCAACCCGGGCGGGTTCGGGAACATCGGGGAGGGGTTGGGTTTGGCAAACCCGGCGCCGGTCAGTGCCTGGAGGAAGACCTCCGTCTTCTCGCGGGCCATGTCGGTGTCGGTCGCGCCTTCCACGGGCACATGGCCGAAATGCCGGAAGCCCTCGATGACCTGCTCGGGCGAGCCGCGGCTGATGCCGAGCTGCAGGCGACCTCCGGCGATGAGGTCGGCGGCCCCGGCGTCCTCGACCATGTACAGCGGGTTCTCGTAGCGCATGTCGATGACCGCCGTCCCGATCTCGATGCGCTTGGTTCGGGCGCCGATCGCTGCCAGGAGCGGGAAAGGCGACGCCAGCTGCTGCGCGAAGTGATGGACCCGGAAGTAGGCACCGTCGCCTCCGATCGCCTCGACCGCCTCGGCGAGCTCGATCGATTGGATCAGAGCGTCCGACGCGGAACGCACCTGTGAGTGCGGTGAGGCGGACCAGTGCCCGAACGAAAGGAACCCGATCCTCTTCATCCGAGAATTCTACGGACGGCGGCCGTGACCCGGGCACGAGCCCGAGGCTTGGTGTCATGCAATGGGACCTTATCGTCATGGAGGGAGGCCGTGGAAGACTCGCGTTCGATGGCTGCGTTGATCGGCTGAGGACTGCTGCCCGGGACTCGGGTTCCCGGGAGGGCTATGGCTATGCGGCCTTGACCAGCGAGTGCGCCTGCTTCTTTGGTCGCGCCGCGTTTGGCGGTGCGGCCTTGGCAGGATCGAGTAGCCGATACGCGAGCACTTTGACCTGGTCGTTCACGAGGAACCACGCCAGCGCGTAACCCCAAACGAACAGAGCCCAACCCCAGCCCAACGGCGTCATAAACAGCCCATAGACGGCGATCAACGTGGCCACTGCCTGAGTGCCGAAGACCGCGAGCAGCAGTACTCGTGCCGGGCGGATGGTCCAGAACCGGCCGCGCGTGCGCGTCAGGAAGATCGTCAGGTGCCCGGCCACGGACAGCTTCAGATACATCAGCGTCTGGATGTGGTCGCGATCGATATTGAAAACTCGCTCGGCGAGGAAGAACAGGCCGAAGGCCGACACGACTCCGATGATCCCGAGCACCGTCGAGATCCCCAACACCATGCGCATGTTCCAGGCCTCGGGCTGGTCCTTGTAGTGGACGTTGTCGTAGGCGATGGACAGGATCGCGCCGTCGTTTAGCAACGCCAGCATCACGATCATCACCGCGGTGACCGGGTAGAAGTTGAAGACCAGGATCGCCAGGGTCATGAACAGCAGCACCCGTAGCGTCTCCGCGATGCGGTAGATCGCATAGCTGTTCATCCGCTGGAAGATCTTGCGGCTCTCCTTGATCGCCTCGATGATCACCGACAGCCCGGAGGTCAACAGAACGATGGACGCCGCCGCCCGCGCCGCGTCCGTCGCGCCCGACACCGCGATCCCGCAGTCGGCCTTCTTGAGCGCGGGGGCGTCGTTCACGCCATCGCCGGTCATGCCCACGATGTGACCGCGCTTCTGAAGCACCTCGACGATGTGGAACTTGTGCTCGGGAAACACCTGCGCGAAGCCGTCCGCGCTCTCGATCGACTCGGCGAGCTTCGCGGTCGCCTGATGCTTGGTGTCGCCGAAGCCGCTGGCGTCGAGGATGTTTGTGCCCATCCCGAGCTTCTTGGCGGTCTCCACGGCGATGGCCAGCGCGTCGCCGGTGACCATCTTGATCGTGACGCCCATCTGGCGGGCGGTGGCGATGGTCGCCTTGGCCTCATCCCGAGGCGGGTCGAATAGCGGCAGCACGCCGAGGAACTGCCATTTCCCTTTGCCGTCCGCCCGGGCCACGCCGAGAGAACGAAAGCCCCGCGCCGCGAACTCGTTGACGGCCTTGTCTACGGCGGCCTTCACCTTCCCGGCATTCGCCGACATCTCCAGGATCACCTGAGGCGCGCCCTTGGCCACCTGGAACGTCTTGCCATCGGGGCCCTTGACGGTTGCTTCGGTGCGCTTGTGGACTGGGTCGAAGGGCTGGAAATGGACCACCTTGCAAGCCTTCAGGGCCTTGGCGTCCTTGAGGCCGTCGAGCACCGCCATGTCGATGGTGTCCTTGTCTTCCTCTCGCGACGCAAGCGCGGCGCAGAGGATGACCTCATCGGCATCGACGCCGGTGACGCCGAAAGGATCGCCCAGGGTCAACTTGTTCTGGGTCAGAGTGCCGGTCTTGTCCGCGCACAGGACGTCGACGCCCGCGAGTTCTTCGATGGCCGCCAGACGCGTGACGATCGCCTCGCGCTTGGCCAGCAGGCGAGCGCCCACTGCCATCGTCACCGACAGCACCGTCGGCATGGCCACCGGGATCGCGGCAACGGTCAAGACCAGGGCGAACTGCAGGGTCGTCAGGATCGGATCGCCGCGGATGACCGAGACCGTGATGATCACGGCCACCAGCGCAACCGCCAGGATGATGAGGTAGTCGCCGATCTTCAGCACCGCGCGCTGGAAATGGCTGACGGTGTGCGCCTCCTGCACGAGTTCCGCCGTCTTGCCGAAGTACGTGTTTGCGCCGGTCGCATAGACGAGCGCGCTGATTTCACCCTGACGGACGATCGACCCCGAGAACACGGCCTCGCCGGGCTTTCGCGTCGCCGGCAGCGACTCGCCGGTCAGCGCAGACTGATCCACCTCGATCGAGTCGCCGTCGAGCAGGCGGGCATCCGCGGGCACGATGTCGCCCAAACGCACGCGGATGACGTCACCCGGCACCAGTTCGCGCGCGGGCGGCGTGACCCATTTGCCGTCCCGCCGCACCCGTGCCTCGACCGCCAGCTTCGCCTTCAATGCGGCGATCGCGTTGCCCGCCTGATGTTCTTCCCAGAACCCGACGACTGCGTTGGCGAGGAGCAGGACCAGGATGATGCCGAAGTCCGGCCAGTGCTGGGCCAATGCGGAGAGGACGACGGCCGCCTCGATCATCCATGGGATCGGACCCCACAGGTAGGTGAGGAACTTGAGGAACGGGTTGTCCTTCTTCTCCTCGATCTCGTTGGGGCCGTACTGAGCCAGGCGCTTCGCGGCCTCGGCCTGCGTGAGGCCGTCCGACGACGACTCCAGCTTCGCCTGGAGCTCCTCCATGGGCATGGATTGGAGGTCGCTCTTCGCCTTGGGCACTGACTCAGTCTTCGCCTTGGGCTTGTGCGCACTTGATTTCATGATGCCTTGGCCTCGATTACACCTTTGCTCCCGGCGAGTGGGCGAGTCCTTCGAGTGGCAGGGTCTCTGGCAGGTCGAGGCGAGCGACACCGATGCGGTCGTCAGCCATGCCGTAATAGACATCGAACCGGTCGGGTATCCCGAGGTCGTCGCGCCGGTCGATGCCCGTCGGAAACACGACGTTGGCGATCGTCCCGCTGCGTTCCTGCGGTAGTTCGGGAGCCAGCACGGGCTGCGCCGACCGATAGAGGAGCCTCTGTGGGTGCTCTCCCGAAAGAACCATCACCCCGGCCGAGTAGCAGAGCTGGCGGCTGGCCGCGGTCGGGGGACTGGCCTCGCTCACGCCGTGGTAGACGATGAGCCAGCCGTGGTGGGTCATGATCGGGGGCGTGCCCCCACCGATCTTGAGCCGCTCCCATTGGGAAACTGGACTCGCGAGGCGGTGATGCGAGGCGAACCGACCGAAGCGACTCGGCGGATCGCCCGTCGGAGCCCTCTCGCAATACGAGATCCAGATGCTCTCCCGGTTGAGGTCGACGTCGCGGGAGGCGGGGTGCAGGGCGGTCTCCTCGGGGCGAGTGCCCGGGAATAGGGGCCGGTGCAGGATGGCGAGTTCGGGTCGCCCGGATGGATTGGGGATGGCGACCGGAAAGAGACTCGCATCCTTGTCGTCCACGCCGTCGGGGTCACGGCCGTCGAGGTAGTTGGTAAAGTTCACCAGGCCCAGGCGCTGCCAATGGAAAAGGTCCCTGGAGGTGGCGAGGGCGATCCTCGGGCCCTCGGGCGAGAACGCCGTGTAGGTCATGACGTAGCTTCCGAGAGGTTCCACGAACGCGACGCGTGCATCCTCGCAGCCGCCGCCACCGTCGGAGCGCAGCTCGTATTCGGCCTCCGGCTCGAGCGCGATGCCGAGTCTTTCGACGCCGGTGGGATCGCCGTCGCCATTGAACTGGACCCTAGCAATCCCGATGCGCGAGAAGTTGCCGCCCGCCACCAGGCGTGGGAACAGGTAGAGATTGCCGTCGGGTCCTCGTGCGGCGGCCGGGTTGAGAACGCCCTCGACCTCGCTGGGATTGCCCGGCTCCGGTTCCATGATCGTCCCCAGGCGCCGCAGCACTAACGCGCCCGGCGAGCCCGTCACGACGCTGTCCACCGGTGCCCGGATCCATCGGTGTCCGGATCCAGGCAGGCGATGATCGTCTCGGTGACCCGCTTGGTCTCGTCGGGGTTCTTCACCGGGATCGAGACGACGCCCGCCTCTTCGGCCGGGTAGTCGTTGCCACCGGCGAACAGGGCGTCGCCGATGAAGATCATCTCCTTGAGAGAAAGGCCGAGGATGTCTCGCAGCTTCCGGATGCCGTAGGCCTTGTCGATGCCGGGTTTGGTCACATCTATTGAGGTGGCGCCGCCCATTCGGACCGAGAACTCCGGAAGCAGCTTGTCGAGGATCGCCTTGATCCTCTTTCGCTTGGCGAAATCGGGATCCCACTTGTCCTTCTCGGCCAGCGGCGCCTCCTGCCCCAACGCCGAGAACGTGATCTGGCTGCCCCGATCTTCGATCTGCTCTCCCCAGAGCTTCTGAGGCTTGAAGCCCGCCTCGGAAACCGCCTTCTGCAGCGAGCTCTCGATCCTGGCCTGTTCGTCCGCCGAAAGGTCCTCCGAGTAGACCTTCGTCCAGTCGGCTCCGTACCTGAAGAACTGAGTCCCGCACGTCGGAAGAAGAGACAGATTCGCCAACCGCTCATCGCGGGGAAGGTTCGAGAGCAGTTGCTCTTCGAACTGCTTCCATGCGCCGCCGGAAATCACGGCTACCTTGGCGATGCCCAGGAGGTCGTAGAGCAGCCCCGCCATTTCGGCATCGAGCGCGGACTTGCTCGGGGCGAGCGTGCCGTCGAGGTCGTAGACGATGAGTTTCTTCATTCAGGCAGAGCTACCTCCAGCAACGTGACTGGGCCGCTCGGCCGAAAGGCGCAGGCTCCGACCGCCGCCGGGAGCAGCAACACGTCTCCTTTGCCGGCGGCATAGGTCTCGCCACCGTGGTCGACCAGCCCTCCTCCTTCCAGGCAGACCAGGATGCGCGGCACGCCTGCGGTGCCGACCGCAAATGGCGACTGGCCGCGCAGTCGCCACAGCCGGAAGTAACTGCAATCGAAGAACCGCTCGCGCTCGACTGGCGCCGTCTCCACCACCACCGGCGAAACCGGCGCGACCGCACCCTGCGAGACGTCGATGGCGCTCAGGGCCTGGTCGACCTGAAGCGCCCGGGGCCGGCCGGTCTTGGGGTCGATGTGGCCCCAGTCGTCGAGGCGGAACGTGACGTCGCTGTTCTCCTGAATCTCGAAGACCACGACGTCGCCGAGGGAGTGAACCGTTCCGGCAGGCACCAGGACTCCGTCGCCTTGTTTGGGAACGAACGAGGCGACGTTGTCCGCCACCACTCCGCTCGCGACCGCCCGCCGGAGATCGTCGGCCGTCGTGCCCGGCTTGAGGCCGGCATAGATGCGGCTCTTCGCCCCCGCTTCGAGCACGACCCACGCTTCGGTCTTGCCGGTCTCGCCGGCCGGGAGTAAGTCCTTGCGACCATCCGCGGGATGTACCTGGAGCGAGAGCAGTTCGCGCACGTCGAGGAACTTGAGCAGCAGCGGGAAGCGGGGATATCGCCCGGCAAGTCTCCCGAGCATCTGCTCCGGATAGAGCCCCAGCAGTTCACCGAGGGTTCGTCCTTCGAGCGGTCCATCGGCAACCCGGCTGGCATGGTCAGCGCGGTCGCTCAGCACCCACGCCTCGCCGATCGGGCCGTCGCCCGGCAGCGGCGCTGCCAGCAGGTCGGCCAGCCGCCGGCCGCCCCAGAGCCGGTACTGGTAGATGGGCTCGAATCGCAGGGGATACAGAATCGTCCGCGTCGGGTCGCGCGGCTTCTTGGTTGTGCTCACGCCTTCTCCATCGCGGCTTTGTACTCGCCACGACGCGCAGCCCGGTTGCAGTCGGCTCGATGGAACAGCGCCTGCTGGGCGGCGGGGACATTGGCCGCCTCGCCTCGCCAGATCTCCATGGCCGGTTGCTGAATGGCGCGAGCGAACGAGAACGCCAATGCCCATGGCGCGCGCGTCTTGAAGCGGACGTTCATGGCATTCAGGCGGGCTGAAGCGAGTTCGCCGGGTTGCCCGCCCGACAAGAAGGCGATGCCCGGGACGGCAGCCGGGACCGCCCGACGGAGGCACTTCACCGTGGCGTCGGCCACTTCGTCAACGGTTGGCTGCGTGCTGCAGGCGAGCCCGGGGACAACCATGTTGGGCTTGAGAATCATGCCTTCCAGAGTCACCTGCTGGAGGTAGAGCTGCTCGAAGACCGCACAAAGGACTTCCTCGGTTATGCGCGCACAGCGAGCCAGGGTGTGGTCGCCGTCCATGAGAACCTCGGACTCGACGACCGGAACCAGGTCAGCCTCCTGGCACAGCGCGGCATAGCGAGCCAGCGCCTGCGCGTTGGCCTCGATGCAACCACGGCTGGGAATCCCGTCGCCTAGGGCGATGACCGCGCGCCACTTGGCAAAGCGCGCGCCCATCTGCGCGTACTCGGCCAGGCGTTCCCGCAATCCGTCGAGGCCTTCGGTGATCTTCTCGCCCGGGTGTCCCGCCAGATCCTTTGCTCCGGCGTCGACTTTGATTCCGGGAATGATCCCGGCGTCGATCAGGACCTTCACAAAGGGATTGCCGGACCTGGTCTCCTGGTGGATCGTGTGGTCGTAGAGAATCGCGCCGCTGATGCACTGTCCAAGATTAGGAGTGGTCACGATCAACTCGCGATAGGCGCGTCGGGCCTCGTGTGTCTGGGGAATCCCGAGCGCGGCGAATCGCCTGTTGCAGGTGGGAGTGCTCTCGTCCATCGCCAGCAGACCCTTGTCGCCGGCGACCAGGGCCCGTGCGGTCTCGAGAATGGCCGGGGCCTTCATCTGCGATCGCCCCATTTCCAGTTCCGGATCTCCGGCATGTCCTCGCCGTGCTCGTCGATGTACCGGCCGTGCTCGACGAGCTTGTCGGCCATCGTCTGCTTGAGGTACGCGCCGGCGGCGCCCAGATTCGGCAGCCGATCGATGACGTCCTGCACCAGGTGGAACCGATCGAGCCTGTTCTGCACCCGCATGTCGAACGCGGTTGTGATCGTGCCTTCCTCGATGTAGCCCCGGACGTGCAGGTTGCGGTTGGCTCGCCGGTATGTCAGGCGGTGGATGAGCCACGGGTATCCGTGGAAGCCGAAGATGATGTGTTTGTCGCTCGTGAACAGCGAGTCGTAGTCGGTCTCGCTCAGGCCGTGTGGGTGCTCGCTCGCGGACTGCAGCTTCATCAGATCCACGACGTTGACCACCCGGATCTTGAGGTCGGGCAGATGCTCGCGCAGGATCGAGACGGCGGCCAGGATCTCCAGGGTGGGCGTATCGCCGCAACAGGCCATGACGACATCGGGCTCTGAGCCCTGATCGTTGCTGGCCCACTGCCAGATGCCGATCCCTTCGGTGCAATGGACCACCGCTTCGTCCATGGTCAGCCACTGCGGGAGAGCGTGCTTGCCTGCGACCACGACGTTGACGTAGTTCCGGCTGCGCAGGCAGTGGTCGACAACGGACAACAGGCAGTTCGCGTCGGGCGGTAGATAGGCCCGCACGATGCTCGCCTTCTTGTTGACGACGTGATCGAGAAAGCCCGGATCCTGGTGGGTGAAGCCGTTGTGATCCTGCTGCCAGACATGAGAAGCGAGCACGTAGTTCAGCGACGAGATGTCCCGACGCCAGGGCAGTTCCGCGCAAACCTTCAGCCACTTGGCGTGCTGGCTGAACATCGAGTCGACGATGCGAACGAAGGCCTCGTAGCAGTTGAACAGCCCGTGGCGACCAGTGAGCAGGTACCCCTCCAGCCACCCCTCGCTCTGATGCTCGCTGAGCATCGAATCGAGAACCTGGCCGGCCGGCGCGAGGAACTCGTCGTTCTTCTCGACCGGGAGGTCCCACTGGCGGTCTGTGACCTCGAAGATCGCCTGCAGAAGATTCGAGACCGTTTCGTCGGGTCCGAAGAGGCGGAAGTTGCGCTGGTCCTGATTGAGCCTGGCCACGTCGCGCAGAAAGCTGCCGAGCACGAGCGTGTCCTGACCTTGAACGGCGCCGGGGGAAGGCACGTTCACCGCGTGGTCGTGGAAGTCCGGCATCCGCAGGTCGCGCAGCAGGGTGCCGCCGTTGGCGTGCGGGTTGGCGCCCATGCGCCGGTCGCCCTTCGGCGCCAGTTCGGCCAGCTCCGGAATGAGCCGGCCGTTCTCATCGAACAGCTCCTCGGGTCTGTAGCTCTTCATCCAGCTTTCGAGCTGTTCGACATGGTCGGGATGATCGGCGTCCACAAGGAGCGGTACCTGGTGCGCTCGGAAGGTGCCTTCGACCGGCAGACCGTCGACCACCTTCGGCCCGGTCCAGCCCTTCGGGGACCGCAGGACGATCATCGGCCAGCGCTGTCGGGTGGTGTCGTTCTCGTCCCGCGCATTGCCCTGGATGCGGCGGATCTCCTCTATGGTGTCATCCAGCGTGGTGGCCATCAGCTCATGCATCGCCGCCGGGTCGTCGCCCTCGACGAAGTAGGGCGTCCAGCCGCAGCCCCGTAGGAACTGTTCCAGCTCGTCGTGCTCGATGCGGGCCAGAACGGTCGGGTTGCTGATCTTGTAACCGTTGAGGTGGAGGATCGGCAGGACAGCGCCGTCGCTGATGGGGTTGAGGAACTTGTTGGACTGCCATGCGGTCGCCAGAGGACCCGTTTCAGCTTCGCCGTCGCCGACGACGCAGGCGACCACCAGGTCGGGATTGTCGAAGGCGGCCCCAAAGGCATGGCTGAGCGAGTACCCAAGCTCGCCGCCTTCGTGAATAGAACCGGGCGTGGTCGGGGCGACGTGGCTGGAGATTCCGCCGGGGAACGAGAACTGCTTGAACAGCTTCTTCAGGCCGGCCTCGTCCTGCGTCACGTTGGGATAGATCTCGCTCCACGTCCCCTCGAGATAGACGTTGCCCACGATCGCCGGGCCGCCGTGACCCGGACCGGCGACGTAGAACATGTCCAGGTCGTACTGCTTGATGACCCTGTTCAGGTGGACGTAAATGAAGTTCTGGCCCGGCGTCGTGCCCCAGTGCCCGACCACCAGCGGCTTCACGTGCGCCAGCTCGAGGGGCTTCCTGAGCAGGGGATTGTCATAGAGATAGATCTGTCCGACCGACAGGTAATTGGCGGCGCGCCAGTACGCGTCCATCCTGCGGAGGAGTTCTGGGCTGGGCGCTTCGGTGGTCATAGCTGAACACCCTTGAGTTCATGCATGCCGCTCATGCCAGGAAACGCCACGGGTGTTGTCCGCTCAGCTCGAGGTTGTCTACGCCGCCCGCCTCTGCTTGCCAGTAGCCCGGGCGGCCGTAGTGTCGATGAAGGGCGATCTCCTGGTCTCGAGTGAGAGGGGGAGCGTCCACGTACTCGGGCGCCTGCTGGATGGCCTCGCGGGTGAGGTCAACGACGACCTGCTTCTCGCTCCAGCTGACCCGCTCGATCCATTTGGGTGAGATCAGGACTCGCTTCCCGGGCAGCCAGTCCCGCGTATCGACGACCAGGTAGCGGATCGCCCACGTCTCATCATCGATGAGGAAGTCCTCGACGTGGCCGATCTCGCCGTCTGAGGCTTCCACGTGATGACCACTGACGGCGTTCGTGCTGCGCAGGTCGGGGTCGCCGCGCTTCCTCCTGGTTTGGGCGAACTGGCCGGCCTGGACGTTGCCATGTTCAAAGCCGAAGTACATCGGCAGCCCGTAGAACCCGAAGTAGGCCCGCTCGAACTGCCTCGAGACCGGCTTATCTCTGTTCAACGTGGGACTGTGTTCGATCTGATCCCTGGTCAACTTGACCGTAATGGATCGTTGGTCTCCATCGACGCCGGCCAACGAGTGCGGTGAGATCAGGACCTGCCGGCTAACGAGCCACTCGCCCGTGTCGGCAACGAGATAGCGGATCGTCCAGTCGCGGTCATCGAAGTAAACGTCTTTGACCTTGCCGATCTCGCCGTCGAGACTCTGCAGCTTGTAGCCTGTGAGTGTCTTGGCCTTGCTGAGCATCATGAGCATCCTTTCCTTGCGTGGGCCTCGTGCCGTTCGCTGCTACCGCAGCGCCGGAGCGGGTGTGGTCGCGAGCGTCGGCTTCGCGGGCGCGGCCAAACGAAGGACGAGGTCCACCGAGCGCGCGATCATCAGTTCTTCGTCCGTGTGGATGACGCGGACCGTCACGCGGCTGCCGGTCGCGGAAATGAGGCCCTCACTCGCCTCGTTGCGCTTCTCATCGAGGGCGATTCCGAGAAAGCCCATGCCGTCGCAGATCCGGGCGCGGACGGACGGCGCGTTCTCTCCAATTCCACCGGCGAACGCCAGCGTGTCCAGTCCGCCCAAAGCCGCCGCGAATGCGCCGATCTGTTTCTTGACCTGATAGCAGAACAGCTCGATCGCTTCGGCCGACCGTACGTCCCGGGTTTCACGGTCGAGCAGGTCCCGCATGTCCGAACTGGTCTCCGACACGCCCAGCAGTCCGGAATGGAGATTGACCATTTCGTTGAATTGTTTCGCACTCATCCGCTCTGTGTGAGCCAGATACGAAACCAGCCCCGGGTCAAGATCTCCGGAGCGCGTGCTCATCGGCACCCCGGACGCCGGCGTGAAACTCATGCTGGTGTCCATGGACTTGCCGTCATGCACCGCGGCGAGGCTCGCCCCGTTGCCGAGATGGGCGAGAATGACGCGCCCGTGTGCGGTAGGCGTTCCGGCGAGGCGCGCCAGCTCGCTCACCAGGAATTCATACGACAACCCGTGGAACCCGTACCGTCTCACGCCCTGTCCGCGATATCGCCGCGGGATCGGCACCATCTGAGCCACGCGCGGCATGTCATGGTGAAAGGCGGTGTCGAAACAGGCCACCTGGGGCAGGCCGGGAAATCGACGCTGAAATGCATCGATCAAGCGGATCTCCTCCGGAAGATGCTCAGGATCGAATGCGCTGAACTGGCGTAGCTCGTCGAGAACTTTCGCAGTGATGCGTTGTGGCTCGCTGTACGTCGGCCCGCCATGCACCACCCGATGGCCAACCCCAATCAAGGCATCTCGATCGGGGCGCTGGTCTATCCAATCGACCAGGGCGCCGACCGCTGTCGTGTGGTCGCCTGAGGCGACTGGCTGCTCGAAGTTGTCAGACGCGTCTGTGCCCTCGACTCGCAGAGTGGATCCAGCCATTCCAATCCGATCGAGCGCGCCTTTCAGGATATGGACGGCCGAGCCACCCGCCTCGAACAACGCGAACTTGATGCTCGACGAGCCGCCATTTATGGTCAGGATTCGTTGCTCAGATGTGTTCATGGGCGACACGGTCGCTATTTGGTGAGTCCGAAAGGACCAAGCTGCGCGTGGGTGGACGTGTAGTCCGTTTATTCCGTCTCAAGATCGGCCATAGCCCACCTCCACACGCTCGGCAGGTTCGGCCGGCCGATCTTCGCTGGCGCGGACCCTGGAGAAGATCCGCTCGTAACGGGCTCCAACCTCGCGCCAGATCATGGTTCTGCTGAACTCGTACGCCCGCCGGCCGAGTTGGCTCCGCGTATCCGGGTCTCGGAGTAACTCGGACAAGACTTCGGCGAAGTCCTTGGATGAGCCAGCGGCAACCAGGCTGCCTCGACCCGCATCGAGCATCTCGACCGCGTAGGGGTATGGCGTTGACACAACCGCCTTCCCGGCGCTCATGGCATAGGCCAGCGTTCCGGAAACGATCTGTTCTCGATTCGGATAGGGCGTGACGAAGATGTCCGCGGCCTGGAGCCAGGTCCCGAGTTCAGTCCGACTGACGTACCGGTCCACGAACAGAACGTTCGCGGCGACGCCCAGCGCATCGGCGAGACGCATGAGCCTGGTGCGGTAGCCCTCGCCCTCGCGACGTAGCAACTCCGGGTGTGTGGCTCCCAGAATCACATACCGGGCGGCAGGATCGGCCTCGATGACCGACGGCATCGCTTCGATCACGGCTTCGTAGCCCTTGCCCGGACCAAGCAGGCCAAAGCTCAGGATGACGGGTCCGGGCACCAGGCCAAGACTGGCCTTGGCCGAGTCCGGCTCGACCAAAGGCAGGCTCGGTACCCCGTGCGGCACGATGTCGAGCAGGTTGGGGGCGATGCCATAGACACGAGTCAACAGCCGAGCGGCCGACTGTGACATCACCACACTGGCGGCGCTCGCACCGATGAGGCCGACCAGGATCGCCCGTTGGCGAGGGGATGGGTCGTGTGGAACTGTGTGGAGCGTCGTCACGACGGGCTTGGTCAAGGCGCGCACGAAGTCGAGGACGAACTCGCCGTCGTCGCCACCCCAGATGCCGTACTCATGCTGAACTGACACCACGCTGACGCCCGAACGGTTCAGTCTGCGCGCGACCTCGAGGTAGTCGCCCAGGACATCGCGCCTGATCCGGTAGCGCACCTCGGATGGGTAGAGGTCGGTATCGCCCGGCGCGTGAAGTGCCGCGATCTCGTAGTCGCCGGTCGAGTCAGCCAGGTCGCGAGTGAAGGTGGCGATCCCGCAACGCCGCGGCGGGTACGTCGCGACGAAGACGGTGCTACCGGCCATGACCCCGGCACTTCACTGCTGAGTGCCTTCGGCGGCGCTCTTGGCGCTCCTGTAGTCTGGCGAGACGACCATATATGGGGACAGCCCGATGGACGGCCGGTATCCGTAGTAGGGATAAAGGTTGAAGAAGTAGTCGAGCCTGGTCTCGACGAGCTCCGGGTCGTAGCGCGGAGCTCCGGCTACGTGCTCGCGGGTGTGGCCGATGTAGACCGCGTCCGGCGTCATCCGCAGGATCGCTTCGACTGGGATCAACGACTTGCTCTCGCCCAGGCCCAAGAAACCGCCAGAACCTACTTCCATGAAGCGGACTTTTCTTTCGGCTTCGTCGATCAGGAGGCCTTCGATCGTGCCGAGATCGTGGCCGTCCTTGTCCTTGGCCATCCGCCCGCGAATGTCCTCGTCTGAGCTCGAGACGGTCCGGTCCGTATCGCGCAGCCTGACGAACTGGGGGACTCTCTCTGCGTCTTCCCGATGAACCGTGGTCTTCGTGCTGGTCATGAGTGCACCCGCCTGGAACTGTGCGTGTCGTGGTCCCTCTGCTCCTCGATGGTCCGCTCGGCAAGTGGTTCAGCCTCGAGTCGCTCGTCCGGGATAGGTAAGCCGCTCTCGATCGATCTGCCATAGGTGTCCTGTGTGATGCGCTCCTCGGCGCGACCGACTGCGGCGAGCTGCTCGCGGAGGTCGGCCGCGAGGGCGACCGAGACCGACTCCGAGTCGAGGGCGCTGCTGGCGTCCTCGTACTCTCCGGTCTGCTGGCGCTGGAGGGCCCCATCGGCGCGGATCTCGCCGACCTGCTCTACCAGCAGGGCTTCGATTCGCATTCGCTCGCGAGCCACGAGTTCACTGGCGCGCAATTCATTCACGATCGCCTCCAGGTGAGGCCTGTGGCTCCGGCACGATGAGGACCGAACACGGGGCGTGGTACAGGACGGCGCGAGAGACACTCCCGACGAGTAACCTCTCGAGGCCGGTCTCGCCGCGCGAGCCGACGACGATCAGGTCGGCTTCCCATTCGGCCGCAGCCTCGACGAGCCCGTGAGCGGGGCTGCCGTCCTCCACCAGGGCTTCGGCGTGCATGCCCGCGCCACGAAGCGTGGAGGCCGTCGCCCCGGCGAGAGCTTCACGAGCTGCGTGCGCCTGCGCCGCTGCGGCGCTGTCGGATTCCCGCCGGGCCTCTCCGCGCAACCACGGCATCCAAAGCGCGTCGTGGTCGCTCACACTCAGCACGCGAACCCTGGCGCCGTGGAAGACGGACCAGCGGCGAACGAACTCGACCCCAGCCGCGGCGCACTTCGATCCATCTTCGCCGACGAGGATGCGGTCCATCCGGTCGCGGCGGACGACGAGCACAGGTCGGTGGCTCTGGTCGACAACCTCGATGCAGGTCGATCCGAGGACCGCCGACTCGATCGCTCCATGGCCACGGTTGCCCAAGACGATCAGATCGACTTCGAATCGAGCCGCTTCATCGATGATTGCCTTGGAGGCGCGATCGCGCACCACGCGCGTTTCCACGGCGAGATCCGGTGCTGCGAACCTCCGCGCGGCATCGTCCGCTATGCCCTGGGCCGCAACTTCGACGGCGTTCTCGCGTTCCCTTGCCAGATCCGTCGGCAGCACCATGCCCGGGTTTCTCGATCCGGCGGGTGAGCCTGGATGGGCGGTGAGGACATCGATCGTGCTGCCGACCGGCCATGCCAGCTTCGCCACCAGCGACGCCGCGCGGTCGGACGCCTGGGAGCCGTCGACGCCCAACAGAACTCGCATCTCTGACTCCTTGTGCCCTAGGAACACGCCCCTCGCTCAGACAGTCTGCCGCTGGGCGCCGGATCGTCATGACGGCTCGTCATGTCAGGCGTCGCACGACGCGAGCGGCCCGGAGGAACTTGCAGCGGGAATCGTCGAGCGCGGGCTGCTAGCCCCAGTCAGGCGCCTCCTCGTTGGCCTCGGCCTTGCCTTCGATATGGAGCCGTGCGTCCCTTGGAGCGCCGCAGAGTGCGCAGTTGGGTCCACCCGGTGTTTCCTGCAACATCGCCGGGGCAGCCGCAAAGATGGCGACGACCTCTGGCCCGGTCTGGAACGGGTGCGGCCGATCCTTGTCTGGTGCAGATGTTTGCGCTTCGTCCATTGGGAGATCCTTTCGAACCATTTCATTGGTGAGGGGGTCCGAGCTCCAACTTGGAGCGTGGGCCAGACAGACTGGCTCGAGTGTTCGCTCGCCAGCGTGCGACCCGCGTTCGAGGCGGTCATTACGCCTCGTCACCTGACGTCGATTGAGTCGATGCTTGCGCGGCGACAAGGTCCTCGATTCCGCGCCTGGTGACAACTCGCGATCGGCCGCCCAGCGGTTCGATTCAGCCGAGCCCGCTACGTTCCTCCGTCTGCCGCCGTTGAAGAGACGAATCAGCGCGAATCTCGCCGGTCTGCTCCGCGAGCAGCGCTTCAACTCGCGTTCGCTGGCCGCGCCTAGCTCTGGGGCGAGCAGGTCATCTGTGGTGTCCTCCAGGTGACGCCGGCGGTTCCGGCACTACGAGAACCGAGCACGGGGCGTGATAGAGAACAGCCCGAGCCACGCTGCCGACAATGGGCCCGAGGCCGCCATGACCGTGCGAGCCCACGACGATGAGATCGGCATCCCAGTTCACGGCAGCCTCGACAAGTCGATGCGCGGGGTTGCCCTCCTCCACCACGCCCTCCGCGACGAGCCCGGCTTTCTCGAGCGCGGCGGCGGTACTCCGAGACAGAGCTTCCTGGTGCTCGCGCATGCCGGCTGTGCTTGCGGCTCGCGCCCCGTGCATCTCCGCCACGAGTAGCCACGGATTCCATTGTGGGTCCACGTCCGCGACGCTCAGGACGCGTATTGGAGCGCCGTGGAGCGCGGACCAGCGGCGAACGGTGTCCGCTGCGGCCGCAGCGCTCCCAGAGCCATCTTCTCCCAGCAGGATGCGGGCGATGCGATCGCGACGGGCCACGAGAACCGGTACGTGGCTATGGTCGACGACCTCGGCGGAAACGGAACCCAGAACAGCCGATTCGAACGGGCCGCGTCCTCGGTTGCCCACCACGATGAGGTCGGCTTTGAACTCGGACACTTGATCGAGGAGGGCCGTCGCGGCCCGGCCCCGTATGACCTCTGTTTGGATCGTCAGGTCGGGCGCGGCGATTCTGCGGGCGACTTGGATAACGATGCGCCTCGCTTCGGCCTCCATCGCGTCTTCTGTCTCCTGGATGACGTCGCCGGACAGAACCACTCCGGGCATGTCGAATATGGCGGCCGTGCCGGGATAGACCGTAACGACCTCGATCGTGCTGCCCAGCGGCCAGGCCAGATTCGCGACTAGTGAGGCCGCTCGATCAGATGACGTGGAACCGTCCACGGCAAGGAGAACCTTCATTTGTGCACCTCCGGCGTGCGGCCGCCGTCTGGCGGTGACTCCTGCCAGCGCGCAAGCAACCGTTGGTAGCCTTATCGCCGCGCGGCCTCAGTCGGTCTCGAGAGCGTCGTTGATCTCCTTGGTCGCCTCGTCGGAGAGCGATGTCTTGAGAACCTCTCCGCCGAGCGGTGCAAGGGCAGCGAGAGCCTTGTCTTCGGTCCACTTCTTGATGAAGAGGACCAGCGCTGCGGAGCCCGGCTTGAGGACGTCCTGGACCCGTTGGCGGAAGTCGTCCTTGATCCCCCAACCGGTCAAGGTTCCCATCAATGCGCCCATGATCCCGCCGAGGATCAAGCCACCGACGGGGATCAGGAACAGAAGACCGAATAGCAGACCGAAGAAGCCGCCCATCATGGCGCCAGCCCTCGTGGCCCCGGTCTTGGTGACCATCTTGGCTTTGCCATCGGCATGCTTGACCACGACGGCCGCTCCGGCGACCTGCATTACGAGGTCGTGCTCGAGTTGGAGGACGACCTCGTAGGCTTTCTCTGCGATGGTCTCATCGGGGTAGCCGATGATGACAAGGTCGACCAGATCTGCCATTTGGTTGCTCCATCCATGCGGGCGCGAGGCTCGGCAATGCGAAGATTCCGTGAACCCCGACTTCCCGCGGGGTACGGAAGGGACCTGCGCATACGTGTAACGCGCTCGGACCCTCAGGCAGTGTGTTCGCCGTGCGGGGTGTCGTCATGACGGCCCGTCATGGGCAGCGCTCGGACCGGCTGCTCGGCCGCTGTGGCGTGGCTGGCAACCGCAACCCTGGATCTCGAGGCGCGCGCGGCACGACGTGACCTTGCCTTCGGCACAGGCGTCAAGTAGACGTAGTCAACCGACGGCCAACGCGCTCGCAGGGCGGCGGCAGCGCCAATGATTGCTTGCTCCACGTCCGGCACGGTCAAGTCGTCGGCGAAGGTGACGTCGCCATCGACGATCAAGCTCGAAGGTCCGACCACGACGGCGAACAGATCCGGGACGGCGACGATCCCCGGCTGAACTGCGACGACGCGATACATTTCGCGCAACACGGAGATCGGAACGCCACGACCCGAGAGGAGAGCGCGGTTCGCTCTGAGCAGAACGATCGACGCGACGAGGAGCACGAGCCCGATGAAGGCGCTCGCCGCGGTGTCCGGCCCAGCACTTCTGGTCAGCTGGCTCGCGACCAGCCCGACGGCGGCGACGATCGCCCCCAGCACGGCGCACGCCCCACCGATGACTACAGTCAAAGCGGCCGGGTCCGTGCTCCTCTGCGCCTGGGCGCGCAGCGAGATGCCTCTGGTTGCCGCCTCTTTTCGTATTGGTTTCAAGGCAACGACCAGAGCGAACGTGTCGAGGGCTACGGTGGTGGCCAGGACGACGTAGGCGATCGCGAAGCGGTCGACGGTCGAGGGGTGAAGCACGGAATCGACGGCTCCCGCCAGCGCCAGTCCGGCGCCTCCGACAAAGATCCCCAGGGCTGCGAATAACGACCAGAAGAACCGCTCGCGCCCATAGCCCAATGGATGGCTATCGTCGGCCGGGCGATCGCTGCTCAGTACGGCTATGAGCAGGAAGGCCACGACGGCGAGGTCGGCGGTATTGGCCGCGGTCTGAGCCCGCAGTCCGACGGAACCTGTCAACCACGCCGCCAATCCAAGGGCGAGGGTCTCGACGCCATTTACGCCAAGCGAGAGGAGCACGTTTCGACGCGTGGTCCTGTCGTCCGGGATCTCGGGCGTGTTCACGCTCCGTGCCCGCGCAAGGGACGAGACCTGTCGCGCCATCGGACCCTCCGTCTGGCGATCGGCAAGCGCTTCGTGTCCGTCATATGTCGGGACCGATCGGGGCGCTGGCGAGGCTCGAGCCCGAGGCACAGGCTGTGACGCCGGGCGGGTTTGAACTCAGGTGGTTGATCGCTGTTGCGCGACGAACGTCGTGCCGCCGCCAGTCATCAATTGCGCCCCCACTGCTCCCGGATCCTGGCGGCGTCCGTTCGATAGATCTGCGCAATTTCATGCTCGCTCGTTTCGAGCTCGGCGGCCTTGGCCGCCAGGGCGTCGGCGACATGTAGCCAATCGGCGGGTGTCAACGCGGACTCGAGGACTGGCTCGAACTGCGGGGCGGGCATGATTCGGTGCCCGACACCAGCGGCGCCAGTGAAACCTCGCGCGACGCGTCTGGTCGCCGTCGTGGAAGCGAGTGTGGATTCGGGCGCGAGGGCTACCAGGCCGTAGCGATTTACAGGAGTCGCCATTCAGACTCTCATTACCGCGGCCTCAAACGCCCGCGCAATGGCTGGCGCGTAGCGCTGGTTCCGTTCGTCGAGATTGTGCGGGTGGAGTGCCACGTCGTCATGACGCTCCGTCATCGGACTGCCTTGCTGAGGGCGCCGGACTGCCGATCGGCCTTTGGTGGGTCGGGCATGTTCGTGTCAAGCGTCCGTAGGAAGACACCACGCCCGGCGAAGCACACACGGTCAACTTCGCGATTGTCCGTCAGTCGCGCCGAAGTGTCTGCCTGAGCGAGGAGCCGTCATGACGGCCCTAGATAGGTTTGGCGCAAAGGGAGCGAGCAGGCGCGGCGGCTGGGTTGGTCGCCCCTCGCCATCTGGTTCTCCTCGGGATGACGAGGCGTCATGACACGGATAGGCACCGATCGCAAGCTGGCGAGAGGTCCGCCCACCATCAGATGGTTGGCCTGTTCGCTGGTCTGAAATCGCAGGCCCCGTGCGTTGCCAGTTGCAAGAGGCACATCGTGCACAAGCATCCAGTCAAGATCCGCCCACCACATGTGAGTCTCAGCCTGTTTGGCTTTGTGATGATCACGTCGGCGGCGTTGCTCAGTATCAGAACCTTTCCGGCCCAGGGGCTCCTAGGCTGGCCGTCGGTGACCTTCAACATCGCGGCGATCGTGATGTACCTGATTCCGGCCGCCCTCGTTGCGGCCGAACTGGCCTCCGGCTGGCCCGGCGAAGGGGGCGTGTTCGAATGGGTGAAGGACGCGTTCGGCGAGCGATGGGGCTTCACCGCCGTCTGGATCCAATGGTTCCAGATGACGATCGGCTTCATCAGCATTCTGGCCTTCATTGCCGCAGCTCTGGCCTACATCTTTTCGCCGTCGCTGGC
Organism: uncultured Chloroflexia bacterium; assembly: GCA_963838285.1. Lineage (GTDB taxonomy): Bacteria > Chloroflexota > Limnocylindria > Limnocylindrales > CSP1-4 > Fen-1039. Next base: position 509,586 of record CAWIQP010000006.1, on the reverse strand, counting down.
CGGCAGTAAGCCCTTCGTCTTCGTGGTAATCATCGCGGTCTGGTGGGTCGCAACCTTTGCGAACTTCCAAGGCCTCAAGGTCTACGAGCGGCTGACATCCTGGTTTGCGATTATCGGGACCTTCGTTCCGTTTGCCGCCCTGGTGGTCGGCGCGACGATCTACCTGTCGAGCGGCCACTCACCCCAGATTCCGCTTACGCCGCCCTCCCTCGGCGCGATGATGCCCAACTTCACGAGCGCCAACAACCTCGTACTGCTGGTCACTTTCGTGTTCTTCTACATCGGCATCGAGATGACGGCAGCCCATGTAAATAACTTGAAGCGGCCTTCCCGCGACTACCCGATCGCGATCCTGATCGTCAGCGTGGTGATGGCCGTCATCAGCATCTCCGGAGCATTGATCCTAGCCTGGCTCGTTCCAGCCAAGGACATGCTCTTGAACGCTGGCATCATGCAGGCCTTCGATGTCATCTTCGGCAGCAGCTCAAGCTGGATCGTGACCATCGTTGGACTGCTGATCGTAATCGGCGCCGTCGGCGAAGTCATCGCGTGGGTTCTCGGACCGGTCCGAGGCCTGTCCGTCACGGCCCGACACGGCACGCTTCCCCCGCTGCTGCAGAAGACTAACAAGATAGGGGTCCCCGTCGGCCTGCTCATCGCCCAGGCGATACTCGTCACGTTCTGGGGAGTTGTTTTCCTCGCGTGGCCGGGTGACCTCAATGCAAGCTTCTGGGCGCTCTTCGCCCTGACCACCACCGTCTACATCGTAATGTACTTCCTGATGTACCTCGCGGTCATCAAGCTGCGCTACAGCCAGCCCAACACCGTCCGAAAGTTCCAAATCCCGGGTGGCAAGCTAGGTGTGTGGCTCGTCGCCGGCTGGGGCTTCATCGCGATGGTCGGCGTGTTCCTCATCGCCCTGCTGCCGCCGTCGCAGGTGGCCGAAGATCCGACTGTCTTCGAGATCTTCATGGTCGTTGGAACCGTTCTTGTGACAGCGGTACCGCTGGTCATCTACAAGTTCCGCCGACCATCCTGGAAGCCGGTTCAGGCTCCAGTGGACGCCGCAGTGCCAACCACGCCGCCGCCGAGCAGCCCGCCCACCTCCGACCTTCCGGTGGCTCACGCTCCCGCGTGACAGACGAGTAATCGCCTCTACCGACGACCACAGAAAGCAGTCCAACATGTCTAATCTGCCCGTCGATCGCGAACCGACTCGGAAGAACCCGACCGACGTCCGCGCCCTGTTCCTGGGTCCGAAAGCCGAGAATCGACAGTTCTTCGAGGACACCGTCGGCTTCCTCGTTGAGGAGCACGTCCATTGGCGGCGCGACTTCCACCCTAATGACGCTCCGCTGCTCGGTAAGACACAGATGCGCGAGACGGGTTTCGAAGGTGTCCTCGATCGGACCCAGGAAGTCCTGGAGGCACTGACGTCTCGTCTCAAGAGCACCTCGACGCCGTGGTTCTCGACGCGCTACCTAGGCCACATGAACTCCGACACGCTGATGATCTCGAACCTCGCCGAGATCGCGACCCTTCTCTACAACCCGAACAACGTCGCCTACGAGTCCTCGGTTGCCACCTCGCAAATGGAGACCGAAGTAGGGCGCGATTTCGCCGTGCTGATGGGCTACGACCCCGAGCAGGCGTGGGGCCACATCACTACCGACGGCACCGTGGCCAACTACGAAGGACTTTGGTTAGCGCGCAATCTCAAATCGCTCCCGACGGCGGTTCGCGCGGTGAAGCCCGCGCTCGTGGCCGGCAAGAGCGATTGGGACTTGCTCAATTTCACGACCCAGGAGGCGCTTGATCTGGTCGACGCCGTCAAGGCAGATCGGGACGCCTTCGCTGCGGTGCTGGAGCACTCGAGCCGCGGCGCGGGTCTCGTGCCGGGCGGACTCGGCAAAGTGCTCGTTCCCAGCACGCGCCACTACTCCTGGGACAAGGCAGCCGATCTCCTCGGTATCGGTCTGTCCAACCTGGTAGAGGTGCCGGTGGATGCGCGGTATCGCATGGATCTCGTAGCGCTGCAATCGGTGATCGATGACTTTGTCGCCACAAAGACGCCCATCCTGGCCTTGGTCAACGTCGTCGGGACGACCGAAGAGGGCGCGATCGACGATGTCGCCGGCATGCGGCGCTTGATCGACGTCAACCGCGAACGAGGCACCAACTTCTACTTCCATGTAGACGCCGCATACGGCGGCTACGCCAGAGCGCTCTTCCTGGACGACTCGCACAAGTTCATGTCCCTCGCCGAGGTTCGAACCAGACTCTCCGAGGATGGATTCGAGTCTACGAAGTGGCCCAGCGAGAGCGTCTGGTCCGCCTTCGAGGCGATCAGCGCTGCGGACTCGATCACCGTCGACCCGCACAAGATGGGCTACGTCCCGTACGCGGCCGGCGGCCTGACGCTTCGCGATCGACGTATCCTGGGCTTGATATCGTACGCTGCGGCTTATGTCTTCGAAGACACCACGAACCTCGATCAGAGTCTTGGAAGCGTCGCGCTGGAGGGTTCAAAGCCTGGAACCACCGCCGCCGGAGTCTGGGCGGCGCACCGCTTGCTGCCGCTGACCCATAGCGGTTACGGCCAGCTCATCGCCCGAAGCTGGGCTGGCGCGCGTCAGTTCCTGGAGGTCCTCGAGTCGGTCGCGGAGTTCGACGCGGCCGGTCGAAAGGTCCGCTGCCAGCCCCTCCTGCTCGACCCAGACTTCAACATCGTCTGCATGGCTTTCAATGAGGTCGGCAACAGCGACCTGGATCGAATGAATGCCCTCAACCAGGAGATCTACCACCGCTTCTCGTATGAGTATGGCCCTCTCTACGAGGATGACTGGATCACCTCGCACACGGTTCTTGAGCACTCGGTCTACGGCGACGGTCCGCGTGCGTTTGTGGAACGCATGGGCGTTGGCAAGGGTGAGTGGAACCGCGTTGGCCACGTGTCGGTCCTGAGAAGCTGCGTGATGCATCCTTGGATCGCGCACAACGAGAACTACCCGGAACGATTCCAGTCGTTCCTCCAGATCATCCAGAAGAAGGTGGGCGACATCTTGGAGTCGTCCGAAGCAGAAGCGGCTGTGATCAAGGTCTGACCGACCAATTGTCTGCCACGATCAACACCAAGACTCCGGTCGGGCTACAGGTGGCGACCGCCGATAGACCCGTGCTGCTGCGCACGCTTCAGAACCGACACATCCAGTTCATCGCCCTCGGCGGAGCCATCGGATCCGGTCTCTTCTATGGGTCGGCGAGCACCATCGGTTTGGCCGGCCCGTCGGTCCTGCTCGGCTACGTGATCGGCGGCGGGATCATGTTCATCATCATGAGAGCGCTGGGCGAGATGGCCGTCGAGCAGCCAATCTCAGGCTCGTTTAGCGCCTACGCGAACCGATACATGGGTCCCTTCGCCGGGTTCTCGGTCGGGTGGACCTACTGGTTCTCCTGGATCGTGGTCGACATGGCCGAACTGACCGCGTTCGGTGTCTATGTCAGCTACTGGTTCCCGGGTCTTCCGACGTGGATTTCAGGGCTTGGCGCCCTGCTCGTGATCGTCTCGATAAACATCACCAGCGTGCGTTCGTTCGGCGAGGCCGAGTTCTGGTTCGCGCTCGTCAAGGTGGTTGCCATCCTCGCCCTGATGGCAGCCGGGGCCGCTATCCTGTTCTTTCATCTTGGCAGCGGCGCAAGCGTCAGCAACCTGTGGGACTACGGTGGGCTCTTCCCGAAAGGAGTCTCTGGGCTCTTCCTCGCCCTGCCGCTGGTGATGTTCTCGTTCGGTGGCACCGAACTGATCGGCATAACCGCCGGCGAAGCACGCGACCCGGACAAGTCGATTCCGCGTGCCGTCAACCAGGTCAGCGTGCGGATCCTGCTCTTCTATGTCGGGGCAATCCTGTTCATTCTGATGCTCGTGCCATGGACGAAGGTCGGCCTCGGCGCCAGCCCGTTCGTGACGGCATTCAGCGATGTCGGTATCCCAAACGCCGCGTCGCTGCTGAACTTTGTCGTCATCACCGCGGCGCTGTCCGCGTTCAACAGCGGGATGTACAGCACCGGCCGAATGCTTCTAACTCTCGCGCAGAACGGGCAGGCGCCTGCGGTATTCGAAAGGATCAGTGCCAGAGGCCACGTCCCATTCGTTGGGATCCTGTTCTCTGGAATGGTCCTGTTGATCGGCGTCGTGCTGAATCTCCTCCTGCCGCGGGATGTGTTCCTCTACCTCTCCTCGATCGCGACGATTGCACTGATCTTCAACTGGACCATGATCCTGCTCACCCAATGGCACTTCCGGCGAACCAAGATGAAAGCAGGCCAAGCGAGTCGGCTGCGTTTCCCGCTCTTTGCCTGGCCGTATACAACGTACCTGGGCCTTGGCGGCATGGCTCTCGTCGTTGCGATGATGGCTTTCCAGCCGACGACGCGGATCGCGTTGGTCGTTGGGCCCATATGGTTCGCGACTTTGGCGTTCGGTTACTTCATCATGGGGCGGCGGTCGCGTGCGGCGGCCAATTCTGGTCAAGTGAAATAGGTTCGGCCCGACCTGACCGGCGTTCAGTGCCTAACCCCTGAAGAATTTCCGGACGTCAGACCGGGCCTTGGCCCTTATCCCAGCCCCGACTCGAGAACGTTGGGATGAACCGATAGCCCTTGCCCGGGACCGTGGCGATGAAGCGCGGATGCCGGTGATCATCACGTAGCTTGAGCCGGAGGCTTCGGATGTGGCGATCCACGATGTTGCTCTCGGCCACGAAGTCGGGCCCCCAGATGGCATCAAGGATCTCGTTCCTGGTCGCGATGCGTCCGCCGCGACTGGCGAGGAGATAGAGGAGGCTCTGCTCGATACCGCTGAGGTGGACCACCGAGTCACCGGCCCGTACCCGGCGATGGAAGATGTCGATCTCCATCTCACCGAGCTTGATCGTGGGAACGATCGGCACCTCGGTCCCGGTCGCCCGACGGGTGATGACGATCGAACGAGCGAGCAATTCCTCAGGCGAGAATGGCACCGTCAGGATGTCATCGACCCCGAGATCGAACGCCTGGAGCTTTGTCTGCAGGTCGCCTCGTCGAGTGAGACCCAGGACCGGAATACCGCTCCGTCGCAGCGTGTTCGAGGTGCCAAGCCGCTCGAGCAGGGCCGTGCTGTCATCGTGGTCCATGTCGATCACGGTCATGTGAGGCTGCCACTCGGCCAGGATCGCCTCCGCCTCTGCCAGGCTTTGTGCAGCCCGAACGACAAAGAGGCCGTGATTCAGCGTCAGTTCGATGAGGTCTACGACCAGCCGGCGATCATGAAGCACCAACGCGCGGCGGGGCGCGTGACCATTGGCCTCGGGCTGCCCGCCCAGAAGGGGGAAGGTCGTCTTTCGCATCGCGTCACGCCCCCGCGATGTCGCGCCTGGCGACCGCGAACACGCCCAGCGCTGTCAGGATGACCGACGGCACCGCGAGGGCCGCGTAGCGCCACAGCTCCGTCGCGTTCTCGAGCGGGTTGCCCCCGAACGCCCAGTCCCAGGGCGACAGCTGCTGCCAGGGGGAGAGGACACTGCTCAGGGGGAACAGGGAGTTGACGATCAAGCCGGCGAAAGCCACGCCGAGACCCACTGCCAGCACCAGCGAAGGTCGCCCGCGAAGGCCGGCCACGGCAACGGCGAGGCTCCCGTGGAAGGCGGCGAGCAGCCCCGACAAGACAATCGTGGAGAGCACAAACCTGGTGTCGATCTGCAGGTCGAACGCCGCATCGCTCGCGAGCTGGGCCAGCAGTATCACGATCGACACCACGGCAAGGGCGATGAGCGCCGCAACGACTCGACCGATTAGGACGACCCGACGGGAAATGGGCTGGGCGAGATACAACTCCATCCGACCGCTGGCCTCCTCGCTGGCGGTCTGGCCGTTCACGAAGAGCACCGCCGCAGCCGCGAGCAGAAGGGGCACGAAGAAGTCATACAGGTTGCCGCGCAGAAACCCGGCAGGCGTGCCGAAGTCCGCGAGGCCGAATGCCTGCACCACGCCCGAGGGCAGTTGGTCCATCGCCTGCGAGATGCCCGACGAACCCTTGAACGCCGGCCAGACCGAGATCGTGCCGGCGATCAAAGCCGCAAGCCCAAGCGACCACCAGAAGACTGCTCGTCGCATCGAGCGCAGCGGACCGCCGACCAGCTCGAGGATGCGCCCGTTCATGCCGGCTCTCCATCGTAAAGGTCGAGGAATGCCTCCTCGAGGTCCGGCTCCTCCACCAGCATCGAGCCGACTCGATGGCTGGCCAGCAGGCCGAGTAACGGCTGGATCGAGCCCGAGAGGGTCGCCGTGAAGCGATGGTCGTCGACGACCGGGTCGACCATGTCCGGCAGGGCCTTCAGTGCGACCTCCGGCGGATCGTCTTCGAACCAGACCTCGATACGCTGGCGGGCGCGGCCTCGCAGCTCCGAGACCGTGCCCTGTGCCACGACCTTGCCAGCGCGCAAGATGGCCACCCGATCGGCAGCCCTCTGGACTTCGCTCATGACATGAGACGAGAGGAAGACTGTCGCGCCGGCCGCACGCGCCTCCCGAACCAACGCGAGGAACTCGCGCTGCATCAGCGGATCCAGGCCATTTGTGGGCTCGTCCAGGACGATCAACTCGGCGTCGAAGAGGAACGCGAGCAGCAGGGCGACCTTGCGCCTGTTGCCGGTCGATAGATCGCGCAGGTGGCGGTGTAGGTCGAGGCGGAGTCGCTCGGCGAGCTGGTCGCGGCGGGCCGGATCGAAGCCACCCCGGAGGTGCCCGAAGGTGGTCGCAAGCTCCATCCCGGTAAGTCGGTCCGGCAGCCGCAGCTCGCCGGGCACGTACGTGAGCCGGCGCCGCATCGCCACACCGTCACGGGTAGCGTCGAGGCCGAAGGCGCCGATCCGGCCGGCGGTGGGCCGCAGCAGGCCCAGAAGACAGCGGATCGTGGTGCTCTTGCCCGAACCGTTGGGACCGAGAAAGCCGAAGACTTCGCCACGCGCGACCGTCAGGTCGATGCCGCGCACGGCCTCGACTTTGCCGTAGTGCTTCACGAGGCCGTCGATCGCGACGACCGGATCCGCGGTGTTCATCACGCCTCCGCCTGTGTGGCGCTGTGGCTCGCAAGCAATGACTGCAAGGCATCCCGGGCCGCCGGAACAGTGAAGACGGTCAGGTGATCGCCTGCCTCGAGAATCACGTTGCCGCGCGGCACGATGACCCTTTCCCCGCGCATGACCGAGACGAGCACGCTGTCTCGGGGCCACGCGGTCTCCGAAACGGGCTTGCCGGCAAGGACCGAGCCCGGACCGATCTCCGCTTCGAGCAGGCTGCCGGTCGAGCCGACCGTGTTCACCTGGCGGACGTTGGCGGCCAGGGCTCCCCGGTATGCCGCCACGACATCGCGGGTGGACAGGATTCCGGCCAGGCGATCATTGGCCACGACCGGCACCCACGACTGATGGCCGTCGGCGAGAACCCCGAGGACATCGTCGAGGGAGTCGTCCGCCGAGACGAAGGTCCGATCGAGGGCGAGATCGCTGAGCTTGCCCGCCTGGTCGGCCGCGACGAGAGCGGTGAGATCGATGCTGCCGCGCAGGGAACCGCCCCGATCCACAACCGGGGCGCCGGGCACGCCGGTGGACTCCAGCCGTGCCCGAGCGGCCGCCACCGTCTGATCCGGGTCGAGCACCACACGTGGCGATCGGGCGGCGTCGCCGGCCGGAATGGCGTTCATGAGCGGCAGCGCAAACCGGAACCGGTGCGCCGGCGACTCGGAGCGGTTGCGCAGTTGCGACGAGTAGATGGAACGATCGCCCACGATGAGCGTCGCGAGTCCGATGGCCAGCATCGCCGGCGCCAGCATCGCGAGGCTGTCGGTCATCTCGGCGACCATGAGCATGACCGCGAGCGGAGCTCGGGCCGTGCTGCCGAAGAGGGCCATCATCGCCACGATGACAAACGGCGAAGGATCGGTCGGAACTCCGGGTGCGATCGGTTCGAGGAGCCGCCACATTCCGGCCCCGAGCAGAGCGCCGATGAACATGCCCGGGCCGAAGATGCCGCCCGAGCCGCCCGAGCCGATCGAGAGCGAGGTCGCGAGGATCTTGGCGAACGGCAGCGCCAGGATCACCCACAAGGGCAGGCTCAAGAGAGTGTTGCGATCGAACCCCGCCTGGACCCAGCCGTAGCCGGTGCCCAGAACGCCCGGCAATGCGAGAGCGAGGCAACCAACCGCGACTCCCGCAACAGCCGGTCTCAGTTCGCGCGGCAGGGGCCAGGTTTTGAACCAGCGGGTCATACCGTAGAAGCCGGCTATGTAGAGCCGGCCGACGATGCCGCAGGCGAGGCCGATCAGGGTGTAGTAGATGAGCTGGCGAGGATCGGTGAAGCCGTCCCCTCCGGCGCGACCGAAGATCGGGCTGAAGCCGATGATGGCACCGAAGACGGAGAACGCGACAATCGACCCGACAAAGGCCGGCACCAGGGCGTCCGACTCCACGTCGTCTCGATAGGGGATCTCGACCGCCAGAACGGCCCCGCCGAGAGGCGCCCGGAAGATCGCACCGATCCCCGCGCCCATGCCGGTGCTGACTGCGATCCGGGCGTCTCGCGCGTCGAGGTCGAGGAGTCGCGCCAGGAACGAACCGAACCCGGCGCCGATCTGAGCCGTCGGTCCTTCGCGACCGCCGGAGCCGCCCGAGCCGATCGTGATGGCCGAGGCCACGAGCTTGACGAGGGGAATGCGGGCGCGGATGCGCCTCGGGCCGTGATGGAATGCCGCGATCGCGGCGTCGGTGCCGTGCCCCTCGGCCTCGGGCGCGAGCCGGAAGACGATGATGCCGGCGATCAGGCCGCCGAGGCCCACGACGATCGGCAGCATCCACGGCCGGGCGGCGTCGGTGATCGGCTTGGCGCCTTCCCCCAACGGTGAGGCCGGAACGTATCCGGCGAGCCCGAGGAACACCTGGCTCGCGAAATCCAGCGCGACGAAGAACAGCGCCGCCCCAAGGCCGCTGATGACACCGATAACAGCGCCCAGGACGACCCACTTGCGCAGGTAGGCGGCCGAACGAATGCGAAGTCTGAGCTTTCGCAGCAGTAAGTCGCGACGGCCCCGGAGGTTCACGCGAACGGCTCGAATGCCTGGGCCAGCCGGGCCAACGGCTCGTACTCCTCAGGCGCCATCGACGCGATCTCGAGCACGTCCGCGAGGTCCCTTCCTCGCAGCGCCAGGACTTGAGCTCTCAGGTCGCGGCCGGCCTCGGTCAGTCGGACGCACACTACGCGCCTGTCGAGGTCGCCTCTGTCTGTTGAAACCAGGCCGCGGCGCTTCAGACGCGATACCACACGACTCGCCGGCGAAGCGTGGGCTCCAATCCGGGCCGCGATCTCGCCTACGGCCTGGCCCTCGTCGCGCTCGCCGACCACGAGTAGAACTCGCCACTGCATGAAGGTGAGTTCTGCGTCGGCCGCCGCAATCGCACGTGCCGTGATCGCAACTGAGCCCACTACCAGCCGTTCGAGTACCCCGACGAGGTCGTCGTTCATAGGAGCATTCTAGCGCACTTATGTTCCGGATGGAATATACAGGCTGGAGTCCGTTGCCGAGGCCTAAGCTGGCTGTCATGACCGGGAGCCTGTGGACCCGCCGGACAACTGTGTCCCTATCGTCGGATACTGGGGTGCGCTGATCGGCCGGGCCTCCATCTCGAGAGCAGGCGGGCTCGCGGAAGCGTGGCCAGGAGGGATAGATGCCCGCTGCGGTCGTGGACATCGGCATCGGGACGTGCTGGGGGGCGGTTCTGGTCGTGTGGATCGCCGGAGCGGTCTCCAAAGCCTGGCACGCTCGAAGGGAGCGGCTCCGAGATCGGTCCGGACTGGCCGCGTACCTGCTCGCGACGGCAGCCTGCGCGGGAGTGGTGTCGGTTGGGTACGACTTCCTCCACGGCCTGGAGTTCGACGTCGCCTGGGCAGAACTGATCGGCCTGGTCCTGCTGGTGGCATCGACCGCCTTTGCGATATGGGCAAGGCTGGCGCTCGGGAGCATGTGGAGCGTCGGACCGGAGGTCGGCGGCGATCGTTCCCTTCGGACTCGAGGTCCCTACGGCGTGACGCGGCACCCGATCTACACGGGCCTGCTCGGCATGATCGCCGGCACCACGCTGCTCGCAGGCGGTCACGAGCTCGTCGCGCTCGCCGTCGTCGGCCTCGTCCTGTTCGAAATCAAGATCTACCGGGAGGAACGGCTGATGATCGCAACGTTCCCCGACGAATACGCGGCCTATCGCCGGCGCGTGCCCCAGATCGTTCCCGGTCTACGGCTCATGCGCCGGCATCGCCGACCTTCGGCGTCACGATAGCCGGACTGCTGCGCCCTCCGCTCCGAGACCCGTCTCCGGCTCCAGGTCTGCTTCGCAGACGTCCAGTCCGCACCGGCGACGAGGGTCCAGCTCAAGGCTTGGGCGAACACGACATGGAGGGCGGCAACGGATCTGCTCGGTCGCTAGGACATGCTCTGGGGGCGGTGTGGCGGGACGCACTCGGCTCGAGCGAGAGCGCCCGTTCGCTGAACCGAGGTGAACCTCGGCGCGTATGAGTAGAAGGCGGGGCACCACGTCAGGCCCTGGGGCGCGTGGGGTCGGTTCGTCCCGGAGCCTGCGCCGCCACCGCCGGTGATCGGCGTCGTCGAGAGCGTCGTCGAGAGGGAGCCCGATGATCGAGGGTCGTTACCGCACGATTGCCCGCCGGGGCGGGGGACCGGCGTTACGCGTCCGAGTCGGCCTCGTCGCAATCGTGGCGCTGACATTTGCGATCGCGTCCCTGGGGTCATGCTCCGGGGCCTCCGGACCCGGCGCGGCGAGCGCCTCGCAGATACGCGTGGATCCGGCGGCCATCGCAGTGGTCGGTGGCGAGCGACTGATCGTGGTCGGATCGGTCGCCGGCGACGGTGCCCATGGCGCGATCGCCGTCAGCGAGGACGGCGGGACCACCTGGTCCGAGCGCACGCTGGCCACCCCGCGATTGACAGGAGTTGCTGCCGCCGGAAGCACGATCTTCGCGACCGCGGCCTGCAGCGTTCCGCTGGGTCCCGATTGCCTGTGGCGGAGCTTCGACGGAGGGGCCAGTTTCCAGGACACTCCAGGTGTGCCGGCCCTGGTCCACCCCGGCCTTCTCGACGGCCAGCGCGGCTATGTCATGACGCCGGCGCCCTATGGAACCACGGTCTGGAGAACGACCGACGGCGGCGAGGACTGGATGCAGACTGGGGACGCCTGCGTCAGTGGTCCCACCGTGGCAATCGATTTTCCGTCGCCCGATGTGAGCTGGACTGCCTGTGCGGGTCCCGGCCCGACGGGACAGGAAGGTCGGTCGATCTGGAAGTCCAATTGGGCGGGTTCGAGCCTCCAGATGATGTCGTCCGTCGGCCTGGGTCTCGACGCGGGGGTTCTGCCTTCCGGGGGAACGCTGCTGGGCATCTCGATGACGGCCGATGGTCATGGCTGGCTCTGGTCGGATGAGGGGTTCTACGCGACCTCCGACGGCGGGGCAACCTGGGGTCTGAAGGTGTCAGAGTCCGGATCCGCACCGGAAGTCGTGGCAGCGCGCATGACCGGTGCCCAGACCGGATTTGCGATCCTCGTTCAGGGCGGATCCGGCTGGATCGGGCGAACGACGGATGGCGGCTCGACCTGGATCCGGCTCGACGGCTTTGGCCGGGGAACGGCAGACCGCCGCACTGCCTGACCCGGGGAGACAATGACCCGCCGATACGCCGTCGGAGGCCGAAGAGCCGTATCGCCTGAAGGACCTCTAGCTCCAGCTTTCGGATGCACGGTGCGAGTCGATCGGGGCGGCGCTTGACGGGCCGCCATCTCCTCCGGACCATGGCCTTCCTCGAGTCCCGCCAGGAGATCCCGCCGTGCCGACGCTCACTCCATGTCTCTTCTTCAACCGCAGCGCGGTCGAGGCGGCCGAGTTCTACGCCTCGGCCCTGCCCGACAGTCGCGTCCTTTCGGTTGCCAGGACCGAGGTCGACACCCCGTTCATGAAGGCCGGCGACGTCCTCTCGGTCTCGTTCACGATCATGGGTCAGCCCTTCACGGCGATCAACGGCGGCGCCGAGTTCCCGTTCACCGAGGCGGTCTCGTTCCAGATCCACTGCGCAGACCAGTTGGAGGTGGATCGCTACTGGGAGAAGCTCGTCGAGGGCGGCGGCGAGCACGGCCAGTGCGGCTGGCTCAAGGACCGTTTCGGTCTTAGCTGGCAGGTCATCCCCCGGCAGCTGGCCGACTTCCTCGGGGGACCCGACCCCGCGGGTTGCGGACGCGCCATGGAGGCGATGCTCAAGATGTCGAAGCTCGACGTCGACGCGCTTCGGCGGGCGTACGAGGGAACCGCTGTCTGACGCACGGTACTGCGATGGCTCGATCGAGGACGACGTTGCAACTCCGGCCCGCGTCCGCCCGCGCCGCCGTCACCTGACCGGCGAGTGAGACCCGTCGAACATCTGGATGAGGGTCAGGGACTGGTCGGCACTGGCACGCAAGGCGTTGCACAGCACCGCCATCTCGTACTTCGCGGTGAAGTCGGACGTGGCCGGCGTGTCGGGGCCGGGTTCGTCCGGCGTGCCCGCGACGTCCGCGATCGACGGGCTGGCCTGACTGCCATCCAGCTCCTGGATCCGCGACACGAGTGCCCCTATCGGGCTGATGCCGTCCATACCCGAGCATTCGGGCGATTCGGCGATTTCGTTAGGGATCTCCCCTAGAAGCGGTGTGCCCGCGCACTCTGAGCGCAGTAGCAGGCGGGGCCGGGCGCGTCGCGTTCGGCCGGGGATCGCAGGGCGCGACCGGGCCACCGCCGAGCGAGACGGGCATCGACTTTCCCGGACCGGGTCGGCACTATCCCGCGACCGGCCGTGGCCGCGAGCGCGTACGCCTCAGCCAGACCGCTTCGAGCAGGCTCGACCCATCTCGCCGCCGCGGGCGGCGCCCCATGCCAATCGCGAACGAAGCGAACCCGGTACAGGAGATAGTCATGGACGTCCAGGCCCTGCGTCAGCGACTGTCCGGTCGCGTCTTGTCGGAGACCGACGACGGCTGGGATGAGGCGCGCCGGGCCTGGAACCTGGCGGCGGTCCAGCATCCTCGGCTCGTTTCCTTGCCGGAAACGCCCGCCGAGATCGCGGAGGTCGTCAGGTTCGCTCGCGACAACGGATTGCGCATTGCGCCCCAGGGCACCGGGCACGGGGCGGGCCCGCTGGGTCCTCTTGACGGCAGCGTCTTGCTGAGTACGTCCCGGATGCGCCGGGTCACGATCGATGCCGACCGCCGCCGGGCCCGAATCGGCGCCGGCGTCAAATGGGCCGAAGTCCAGGCTGCGGCTGCCCCACATGGGCTGGCCGGGTTGATGGGCTCCTCGCCGGACGTGGGAGTCGTCGGCTTCAGCCTCGGCGGGGGCCTCGGCTGGCTGGGCCGGTCGAACGGTCTGGCTTGCAACAGCATCCTGGCGGCGGAGGTCGTCACCGCGGACGGCCGGATTCTCCACGTCGACCGCGACAACGAGCCCGACCTCTTCTGGGCGATCCGCGGCGGCGGCGGCAGCTTCTGCGTCGTCGCCTCGCTGGAGTTCGCCCTGTATCCGGTTCGCGAACTCTATGCCGGGACGCTGTTCTGGCCGGTCGATCGAGCTCGCGAGATCCTCCACGCCTGGCGGGAATGGACCGCCGGCCTGCCGGATACGGTCACCTCCGTCGGTCGCCTCCTCAATCTGCCGCCGATCCCGGAGATCCCCGAAGGGCTGCGCGGCCGCTCTTTCGTCCTCGTCGAGGCCGCGTGCCTCACGACGGAGCCTCTCGGGATCGAGTTGATGCGTCCTCTCCGGGCGCTCGGCCCGGAGATCGACACGTTCGCCATGATGTCGCCGGTCGGTCTCGGCGCCCTGCACATGGATCCGGTCGAGCCGTCGCCGGCGTTCGTCGACGGGATGCTGCTGGCGGATCTCCCGCCGGCTGCCGTCGACGCGCTGGTCGAGGTTGCCGGTTCCGGCTCTGGATCGCCGCTCCTGTCGGTCGAGCTGCGGCACCTGGGCGGCGCCCTGGCCGACGACTCGCCCGAGCATGGGGCTCTCGCCTCGCTCGACGCCGGGTTCGCGGAGGCGACGGTGAGCCTGACGCTGAACCCGGCCATGGCGGCCGCGGTCGAGCGTCACGCCGACATCGTGCGGTCGGCTCTGGAGCCCTTCGGGGCCCGGCGCAACTACTTCAACTTCGCGGAGCGGTCGGCCGACGTTCGCGATCTCTTCCCGCCCGCAACGTGCGAACGGCTCAGCGCCGTCAAGGCGAAGTACGACCCCGGGGACCTCATCCTGTCGACCCATCCGATCCCTCGGGTCATGGCGGCGGATCCGGTTCGAGTCGCCGGCTGACGGTTCGACCGCTCCTATCGGCGCCTCACTCCGCCAGCCCGGCGGCCAGCGTAAGGGCGCTCCGGGCCCGGTTCAGGATGTACAGGTGATAGCCCGGCGCGCCGGCATCCAGGAGATCGCGAATCTGGGTGAGCGCCCAATCGATGCCCACCTCTTCGACGATCTCGGGCCGGTCTCCGGCGGCCTCGAGTCGCCCGATCAGCCGGTCCGGCAGCGAGGCGCCGCACATGCTCGTGATCCGCGTGATCTGCTTGAACGACAGCACAGGCATGATGCCCGGAACGATGGGGACGCCGACGCCGGCCGCGCGGCACCGGTCCACGAAGCGGTAGAAGACCTCGTTGTCGAAGAACAGCTGGGTGGTGATGAACGCCGCTCCGGCGTCGACCTTGCGGCGGAGGTTTGCGAGATCGGCTTCGAAAGAGGGAGCCTCGGGGTGCTTCTCCGGGTAGCCGGCTACGCCCAGGCAGAGATCCGGGTGCAGCCCCTTCAGCAGGGCGACGACGTCGGAGCCGAATCGCAGGCCGTCCTTGAACGCGGCAGACGGCCGAACGCCGCCCGGCACGTCGCCCCGGAGGGCCATGATGTTGCGTATTCCCCGCGCGTAGTGCGTCTCCGCGACCGCCGCCACTTCCGCCCGCGTGTGGTTGACGGCCGTCAGATGCGGCATGACGGTGAAGCCGAATTCATCCCGCAGCAGTGACGACATCTGGGCGGTGCGTTCCTTCGTGCTGCCGCCTGCCCCGTAGGTAATCGACACGAAGTCCGGTTCGATCTGCCGCAGCGCCGCGGCGGTGCGGCGCAGAGCCTCCACGCCCGCGTCGTCTCTGGGCGGAAAGAACTCGAGTGAGCGCAGCTGCCGCCGCTCCGCGAACAGCTCGGAGATCGGCCGGTCTGACTGGGCTGGCGTTGTGGCGGACACGAATTCGATGATACGTCCCTCGTGACGGCCGACGTCAACCGCGGCGCTCGTCGATCTCACGCAGCCGGGAGGGCGTCAGGCCGCGGCGCGGTCCATGAATCCGCGCCTCTCACCAATGCCTGCGACTACCGGCCCTGGGGCCCCATTCGTTCGTAGCGGCGTTGTTCCTCGATCGTACGCTCGGCAGTTGGTTCGGCCTCGAGCCTCTCGTCGGGAATCGCCTTCCCGCTCTCGATCGATCGGCCGTAAGTGCCCAGCGCGATGCGCTCCTCGGCGCGGCCGACAGCATCCAGCCGCTCGTGGAGCTTGGCCTCGAGGGCGACGGCGACCGACTCCGAGTCAAGGGCACTCGCGTTGTCTTCGTATTCTCCGGTCTGCTGACTCAGCAGAGATCCCTCGGCTACGACGTCGACCTCCAGGCGAGCCAGCAGGGCTTCCACACGAGCCCGCTCCTGGCCGACGAGTTCACGCGCTCGCGTTTCGTTCACGATCGACTCCTGCCGGGTCCGACCGGCTTTTGGTATGGGCTCGGCGATGGGGCGCCACCCCCGCCTGCGAAGCGGTTCCGTGGTAGCAGCCCGCGGCTGAAGCGTTCGTCAGGGTGCGGTCCTGGCGTCGGATCGTCATGACGGTCCGTCATCCGCCACGACGACATGCAAGCCCACGCCTGCCGAGCCGACGCCGGCCGCGGCCGCTTCTACCGGCGCACTTCGTCGTGCGTTTCCGGCTCGGCGCCCCAGCCCTGGTTCGAGAAGGTCGGAATGAAACGATATCCCTGGCCCGGGACCGTGGCGATGAACCGAGGATTGCGGTAGCCGTTCTGCAGCTTGATCCGCAGGCTCCGGATGTGTCGATCCACGACGTTGCTCTCGGCCACGAAGTCGGTGCCCCAGATGGTGTCGAGGACCTCCTCGCGCGTGACCACCCGACCGCTTCGGCTGGCCAGCAGGTAGAGAAGGCTCTGCTCGATGCCGGAGAGGTGGACTACGGAGTTACCGGCCCGAACCTGGCGGCTGACGATGTCCACTTCAACCTCGCCGAGCCTGATGGTGGGCACGATCGGCCGGTCCGTGCCGGTTGCTCGGCGCGTGATCACGATGCACCGGGCCAGCAATTCCTCGGGCGAGAACGGCACGGTCAGGATGTCGTCCACGCCCAGGTCGAACGCCTTGAGTTTCGTTTGGAGATCGCCCCGTCGAGTGAGACCCAGAACCGGGGTTACGCTCCGCCGCAAGGTGTTGGAGGCGCCGAGCCGTGTGAGCAGGGCCGTGCTGTCGTCGTGGTCCATGTCGACAACGGTCATGTGCGGGTGCCATTCGGTGAGGATGGCTTCCGCCTCCGCGAGACTGCGCGCCGCCCTGACGACGAAGAGCCCGTGGTTGAGCGTCAGCTCGATGAGATCGACAATCAGCTGCCGGTCATGGAGCACAAGGGCTCGATGAGCCTCGATTGAAGCGCCCACCTGAGTGTGTGTCACGACGGTCCTCGTATCTCGGCTGAGAAGCGCCTGCGCCGCAAGATTCTACCGCCAAGCAGAGGACCGGTTCATTCGGCCGGCTTCCTTGATCGGGCCGGTTCGGTTACAACCGAGTTACAGGCGACGCCGCGTCCGTTCTGTCTCGGACTGTCGAAGCCTGTCCGCCCGCCCGGCGGCCGACGATGAAACATCGGCACAGGGTTGGCCGCCTGAACCGAAGACGCGACGCTACATCCGCCCGCTCCAGTGGGCGGCGGCGTCGCGTTCCAGGACGGCCAGGCGAGTGTAGTAGTCCGGGAACTCGTTGAGGTGGGCGAGCGCGATCTTGCCTGTGATGATCGAATCGTCCCCGGTGACGTCTGTCTGCGGGCTTCGGACCCCGTGCTCGAGCTCGACATCCAGCCCCATCCGGAACTGCTCGAGGTCGTACTTCAGCCTCTCGAAGTCCATCCCGAGCTGAGTGGCGACGACGAGCGCCTCTTCGCGCGTGAACGTTCGTTTGACACTCTCGGTAGTTTCCACCGTGGTCTCCTATGGCTGGGCTGTGGCCAGGAAGGGCGGGTACGACGTGGACCGACGGGTCAGGCGATGAACGACGTTTAGGCCAGCTAGGAGTCTGACCAGGGCAGGCGCCCTCGATGAGGATGAAGGCCCTCTCACTCGTGACGCTGCCGGCGCGACCCGTGCGGCCGGCCCCGGACGTATTCACCCGAGGACAGTCGTCACGATCAGGCCGATCGCGGCAATTCCCATGACGATCGTCGTAATCCACCCCACGATATTGAGGAGACGCCCGTTTGTCCGCTCGCCCATGGCCGCACGATCGTTGCATACGATCATCACCAGGAAGACAAGCGGCACGGCGATGATGCCGTTCAGCACCGCGCTCAGGACGAGGGCCGTGATGGCGTTGATCCCCAGGAAATTGATCGCCATGCCGACAAGGGTCGCGGCGACGATTACCAGGTAGAACTGCCACGCGGCGGCAGGCTTGCGATCGAGTCCGGATCGCCAGCCAAACGCCTCGGAGACGCCATACGCCGCCGATCCTGTCAGCACGGGCACGGCCAGTACGCCAGCTCCGATGAGTCCGATGGCAAGCAGAAAGGCGGACGCGTCGCCCGCAAGCGGGCGCAGAGCCTGGGCGGCATCGGTTGCCGAAGTGACGTCATGCTTGCCCGCCACGAACAGGGTGGCACCCGTTGTCAGGATGATGAAATAGGCCACGACCTCTGAGAACACCATACCTGCGATCGTGTCCCACATCGCGTATTTGAGCTCCAATCCGGTGGCGCCCTGGCGATGTCGGAGCGTGCGACGACCGATGCTGATCTGCTCCTCGACCTCCTGGCTGGCCTGCCAGAAGAAGAGGTAGGGCGAGATCGTGGTTCCGAGCAGGGCGACGAGAATGCCCAGGTATGCAGGGTCGAGAGATACGGTCGGGACCAGCGACCCAAGCAGAACCTTCACCAGGTCCGGCCGTGCGAAGAGGGCTGCGCCGATGTACGCCAGCAGAGCGAGGGACAACCACTTGAAGACCTTGTCGATGAGGCGATAGCCTCCGAAGACCTGAAGCGCGATGATCCCGAGGCTGACCGGCACGATGTAGACGATGGCGTAACGTGTCGGCACGAGCAGGTTGATGGCCGCCGCGATCGCGCCGATATCCGCTCCGGCGTTCAGGGTGTTGGCGATGACCAGGCCGATCACCGCCGGGTAGAGGGCCCGGTGATAGTGCTCGCGCAGCACGCCTGCCAGACCCTTGCCTGTCACCAGGCCGATCTTCGCGCACATGTACTGCACGGCCGTCTGCATCGGAAGCATCGCGACGGTCGTCCAGAGCGTAGCAAAGCCGTATTGCGCTCCGGCCTGGGCGTATGTGCCGATACCAGACGGATCGTCGTCCGAGGCTCCGGTGATCAGGCCGGGACCGAGAGCCTTGCCGAGCCGTTTGACCGCGTTCTTCTCGGCTCGAAGTTCGGCCGTCTTCGGATCGACGGGCCGCCTCGGATCTACTCGAGGTTCGCCTGCCCCGGTGGATGCTTTCCGCTCAGGCACGGGAGGATCTCCTCGACTCTGCGCAAGGTCGGCGACCGGGTAGCTGCCGTTGCCGGCCACGCCCCGAGGTTCTCGCCGCTGCCGGGTCGTTGTCTAGGCGCTACTACAGGCAGGGTGCTCGACGATATGCCGGCTCCAGCCGGAAGGTCGGCGGTTGTCTCCATCCCAGGTTGCCACGTGGGCTTGCCTGTGGGATGACGGGCCGTCATGACGATGCCGCATCCTGCCGAGGTTGGGTCTCGGCGCCGGCCCGGAGTTGGGCCGTAGCACAGGGGCAAGTTCAGTCCGGCGCCGGACATTACGGTCTGTCATGACGGCCCGGAGAACGAATCGCAGACTGGCCAAGTGCAAGCTATGACCACAACTCGGCCGGTCGCCGCCGGCCCGTCCATCGACATTGCCGCCAGAGCTCTCGATGAGAGTTCCGTGCGGTCCGTGGATCGCGCCGCCTCGCTGCTCATTGCGCTGGGGGAATGGGAAGGGGAGGTCGGCGTTACGGAACTGGCCCGCAGCCTCGGGCTTCACAAGTCGACGGCTTCGCGTCTGCTGGCGACCATGCAGAAGCGCGGCCTCGTCGAGCAGGACCGTGAGACCGGCAAGTACAAGCTTGGGCTGGCGCTGGTTCGTCTTGGCGGACAGGCCGAAAAGGGGCTCGACCTCAGCGCCATTGCGATGCCGGAAATCGTGCGCGTGGCTCTATTGGTGAAAGAGACCACTACGCTGGGAGTGCAACGGGGCGACGGCGTGATGACCGTTGCCTGGTCGAACGCGGTTGGGACCTGCCATGAGCGGGTGGGCCGGATACTGCCGCTTCACGCCACCGCACCGGGCAAGGTGCTGCTTTCGCGCCGACCGGAGCGGGACGTCATCCGCCTCTCGGCAGCCGGACTTACGTCGTACACGGCCCATACGATCGTTCGCGCCGATCATCTGCTCGAGGAGGTTGCGCGGGTCCGCAGGCGTGGCTTTGCGACCGACTTCGGGGAACACGAGTTGATGGTGAACGCAGTTGCGGTGCCCGTGTTCGATCGGCACGCCAACGTGGCGGCAGCCCTGGAAGTCAGGGCGGCCGGCAATCGCATATCGCCGAGCCGGGTTCCCGAACTCGACGGCCGGGCTTCTGGATGCCGCGGCGGCTATCACAGGCGGCATCGGCGGCGTTCTCGCGACCGACTGATCTGCGGTCGCCGATAGCGCCGGCCCGTGTTACCGCCGGCTATTCGTCTCGACTCCGGGCGAAGCGGGAGGGTTCTCATCCTCGCGGCCGGAGTTCGATCGGGCACAGACTCTCGGCAGGCGCCTTCGTTCCCTTCGTCGAAGGATCGAGCCGAGGCGATGAAATGGACGCGCTCCGGAGGTCCCTTCCATGACTGCCGAAAAGACAATGGCCCATCTCGACCACTCGGCGAGAGTGCCGATCCTGAGCAGCTTGCGCGACACGGATTGGACGATCTCGAGTTCCGCCCAGGACATCAGGGGACGGATGGCAAAGGACAAGGACGGCCGGGACCTCGGCAGGATCGAAGACCTCGTCGTCGACGATGTCGAACGGAAGGTCCGCTTCATGGAAGTCGCCACGGGTGGCTTCCTTGGCTTCGGCGAGAGCAAGTCGTTCATCCCCATCGAAGCGATCACGCGCACGACCCCGGATGACGTGTACGTCGGCCACGCCCTCGAACATGTGGCCGGCGCACCCCGGTACGACCCCGAAATCGTCCCGACCGATCTGCACTACTTCTTCAATCTGTACCCGTACTACGGATACCCGGCGTCCTTCGGAACGTTCCCGCGCACGCTCGCTTCTCCCGACGTGACGAGCGACACGGCCGCCGCCGTGCGAACCGGCGCATAACCGCCGGCCAACTCGGACGATCCCGACAGGAAGAGGTCCTTGGACATGCAGCAACGTCCATTCGGTGTAGCGGTGCTTGCCATTGCCGCCGCGGTCCTCGGGGCGTTTGCCCTGATTGGGGCAGGAGCCTGGTGGAACGCGTCGGAGGCCCTGGTCTGGCTGCCGAGCGTTCACGCCGAGCGGTTCATCGCGATCGTCATACTCGTGGTCGGGGTCGCCGAGGTCGTGTTCGCCTACGGCGCCTGGAGACTGCGTGCCTGGGCTTGGACGCTCGGCGTCGTTCTCGAAGTCGTAGCTCTCGTACTGGCGGTCCTCCAGCTCGGCCGGAGCGACTTCGGTCGCCACATCCTCACGATCGTTCTCGCCTGCGTCGTGCTGGCGTACCTGGCGACGCCGCGGGTGCGAGCGGCG
Source organism: uncultured Chloroflexia bacterium (assembly GCA_963838285.1). GTDB lineage: Bacteria > Chloroflexota > Limnocylindria > Limnocylindrales > CSP1-4 > Fen-1039. Next base: position 488,436 of record CAWIQP010000006.1, on the reverse strand, counting down.
TTCGGGCGGAAGTAGAACCGGGGCGAACAGCCGCCAACTTCACCCGGGCGGTGCGACATTGCCCGTGGCTCGGCCTTCAAGGGCAGACAGGAGCACTCAGATGAGATTCGTGATTCTTCGCAACGAGTCAGGCAAGTTCTGGTGGAGAGCCGTAGGCAACAACAATGAGATCATGGCCGCCTCCCAGATGATGGAGCGCAAGCAGTCGTGCGTGGATTCGATTGCTACGGTGCAGCGCGAGGCCGCCAGGGCGGAGATAGTCGACAAGACCGACGAGCCCGGCAACTAGGCGCTGACGGGGTCGGCCGGAACGCGGTTGTAGCGGCCGACATCGCCGTGGATGCCGGCGCGGAGGCGGTGGCCGCCAGGTTGAGGAGACCTCGGACGGCGGCGGCGCCTTGACGCGGCAACGGCCCTCCACCACGATCCAGGAACCGGAGCCCACCGGACGGGGACTTGGGAGTCCTGAGGCCGTCGAGCATGGGGGCGACTGGCGAGCGTGGAGACCACGGTGGACCAGACGGCACGAATAGTCGCGGTCGTTCGGGAGGCGCTGGGCGGCATCGTCCTTGGCGTCTATCTCCACGGGTCGTCCGTGGTGGGCGGCCTCCATCCCGGCAGCGACATCGACGTTCTGGCGGTGACGGGACGAGCGACGACTCCCGACGAGAAGCGCGCGCTGATCGCCCGTCTGCTCCCAATCTCGGGGCGAGGAGACCCGACCGGCAGGTCGCGTTCGGTCGAGCTCACGATCGTCGTTCAATCCGACGTCCGGCCGTGGCGATACCCGCCGCGCCTGGACTTCCAGTTACGGCGACTGGTGGCGCGGGAAGTTCGAGGGCGGTGAACTCGCGCCATGGGTTTCGCCCACGCCCGACCTCGCGTTGCTTCTCGAGATGGTGCTGCAGGCCGATCGCCCGCTGTTCGGACCGCCGCCCGTCGAGGTGCTCGATCCCGTCCCTACCGCGGACGTCCGGCGTGCTCTGCTCGACGTCATTCCATCTTTGCTCGACGACCTGGACGGGGACGAGGCCAACGTGCTCCTCACCCTCGCGCGCATCTGGACGACGCTCGCGACGGGTGTCATCCGCCCGAAGGACGCCGCGGCCGACTGGGCACTCCCTCGCCTGCCGCCGGAGCACCGGGACGTCCTGGAGCACGCACGGGCGATCTACCTGGGCGACGCCGCCGAGGAATGGAGCGGCCTGGGGCCGCGGGTTCGGCCGCATGTCGACCACGTTCTTTGCGAGATTCGGAGCCTGCCAGCGCAGAGCTACGAGCCATAGCCCCCAGGCGCGCTGTTTCAACGCCGTGGCCTCGACTTCGACCGGGCCTACGTGAGGGTCCTCATCCTCACGGCCGCCACCCGGTGGTGGTCAGACTCAAGGCGGGACTCTCCGACTCCGCCTCCTGGTGGCCGAGCGGGCCGTCCCGGTAAGGGAGACTTCCATGGCGCGCAACAGCATGTTCCGCAGCAATAAGTCGCTGCTGATCCTCGTGGCCTGCATCTGCTTCGCGATCGCAGTCATCACGACGGCCGGGATCCTCTCGATCGGGAGCAAGATCGACTGGACCAACCTGGGCCTGTTCTTCGGGTTCCTGTCCTTCCTCTTCTAGCGCCCAATCGCTCGGCGCCAGACCGCGCGCACGGTCTCGCCGCCCGAAGTGCGGGACCGTGATCGCGCACCGCAGGCGGCCCTAGGCGCCGGCAAGCGCCGCCAATCCGAGCCGCGGCAGGAATTGTGGAGCGGCGACGTCCCGTGTCCACGAGACGGTGGCAACGGGAGCGACGACGGCATTGGACAGGGCTCGCAGGGTCCGAGGTTGAACTCGGAAGACCGCCTTGTCCGTTCCGGCGGCTGCCCAGACCCACTGGTAACGGCAGAGATCCTGATCCATCACGATTGGCACATCGCGGCTATGTCCGAAGGGCGGGATCTCGCCGACGCTGTAGCCGGTAAGCTCGCGCGTCTCGCGCGCGGTGGCCGGGCGAATCCCGACCTCGCCCGTAACCGCGGCGAGGAGACCCAGGTCTACCTGGTTGCGCCCGGAGACGAGGCAGACGATGGCGACGAGCCGGCCCTCGGGTCGTGGGGCCACGAAGACGCGGGATTCCACGATCTGGCCGAGCTCGGCGCCGACGGCCGCCGATACCCCCTCGGCGGTATGCGCGGAGGAGGGCATGAACCGAATGTCGAGCGCTACCCCCTTGCGAGATGCGACCTCGACGACCCTCTCAATGCCGGGAAGCGAAATGTCTGTCACGTGTGGAACCTTGCTCCTGTTCCTGGCTCCGGCTGAAGGAAGAGCAGGATCGGCCCGCCGTATTGGGCCGATCCTGCTGGATGGTTTCTGAACGATGCGAACGCCCGTGGGCGCCTTTGCGATCAGCGGCGGCCGAAGGCGCGATGCCGACCCACAAGGCTGTCGTACAGGACGATGACGATCAGCGAACCCACGATGGCGACGATGACGCTCGTGAGGTTGATGCCGGTCACGTTGGCGATTTTGAGGAGATCTGCCGCAACCCACCCGCCGACGATGGCGCCGACAACTCCGAGCAGGACCATCATCAGCAGGCCCTCACGGGTACCCATGATCTCGCTGGCCACGAAGCCGGCGATGACGCCGACGACCAGCCAGGCAAGCAGTGTCATATTGGGAATATCCACGGAAATCCTTCTTTCTTAGCAGGTACCGGCCGAGAGCCGGCCGGAGGAAAACTGGGGAGTAGGCGAGGGATCAGGCGAGAGCCGGCTCGTGCCGGAAGATGCTGAGGCTCCAGATCACGATCAGCTCGACGATCGTCCAGCCGACGAGCGCGACGACCGCGGCGACATCGAGCACGGAGCCGCCGGACGAAAGGGCGTTGGTCCGCAGGATTCCTTCGAACGGCGCGATCAGGACCCCGCCGAGGTTGTTGACGATCGAAACGAGCACGTTGCCCGTGCGGGCATCGAGAGCCAGCAGGAGGATCCGCAGCCCTATTACGATCTGGACTAGGCCGAAGACGAGGACGACGATGCGGCGAGTTGTCTCGTTGTTGCTGGGCCGAACGTCGAGCCGGCGGCTGGTTACCGTCCGGTTGCTGAGAGCACCGGTCTCGGTGGTGGTGGGCGCGTCTGTGGTGACGCTCCGCTGTTCCTGAACTGTCACGTTGGTCTTCTTCCCGGCCGACGGACGATGAACCTGCATCCGACCATCCAGCCGGTGGAGCCTTCGATCCGAGGTCGAGACTCGATAGTGGACCCGCCGGGGCCGCCCCGCGAGGATGAAAACCCCATTGGCGCATACGGGCGAACGGGCCTTGGTCAAAGTGATCGACGGGCCGTGAGGAGAACGGCCCGTCGATCGGGGTCAGCTGGCTAGCGGTCGCTCGAGGCGACCCAGGGTTGGCCTAGGTGTGCACGCTCCGTCGCTGCGCTAACACCGCCACCAGACCAGATGTGCCCAGGGCGAGCAGGATCATCATTCCAAACGGCGGCGTCGAGTTGTCGCTCGGAACATCGCCCGCGGTGCTGGTGGGCGCCGGAGTCGGGGACGCTCCAGCGGAGGCGGAAGCTCCAGCTGAGGCGGACGGGGCCGGCGCACTGACGGCGTTGTTGGCCATGCTGGCCGAGCAGGTGACTTTGCCGCCACCGCCGAGACCCGAGCCATTGCACTGATTGACCGTTACGACGAGCGCCGAGGCCATCGTGCCGGTCGCGGTGCAGTCCATCCCGACCAGGCTGCCACCGTTGGCCGAACCGTTGCACTGTGTGATGGCCGCGTCTGTTGTCGTGGCTGGGAAGGGAGTGCAGCCGGTCGTGAGGCCGTCGCCGGAACCGACGCACTGGTTGACCGTTACAGCCGCCGAACCGGGGCTAACGCCGACGAAGTTGTTCGTGATAGTGGCACTGCAGTTGAGCGTGGCGCCCCCGCCGTTGGCCGATCCATTGCACTGGATGACCGAGGTGACCGGCGTGGTCAGAGAGGTCGTCATGGTCGTGCAGGCATGACCTAGGGCTCCGTCGGTGGGATCGCCCGCAGAGCCAAGACACTCGTAGACCTTGACCGTCGCGGATCCGCCGGCCGCGGTGATCGTGTTGGTAATGGTGACCTGGCAGATGATGCCTTCACCGCCCGCATTGCCGACGCCCGTGACGCACGCCCCGACCGCGCTGAGCGGCGCGGCGGCTACGGGCGGTGGTGCGGTGGTGATGAGCGTTGCGGGTGCCAGCAGTGCGAAGGCGAACAGGCCCCGGAATAGGAATGCGAGAGGGCGATGCATGGGGACACCTCCAAGTATTCGGACCTGGTGGCCTGTCGTGCTAAGACTGTCAACCAGTACCGTTTCCGGACCCATCGCCACCCTGGGTCTCCTGGTGGCGATGCGGCGGTCCGCCGGTTCGTTGACCAGGGGCTTCTTCAGTCGCCACTGGCAAGGGACGATGCTGATCCGGCTCCGGGGCTCACGCGAGGATGAAAACCCCGAGGGAGCAGCGATTGTTTCGCTGGAAGCCGGGTACTCGTCCTCGGCCCTTCGAAGAATGGCCAGAACCTCAGAGTCAAGGCTGAACCGCGTGCGGCGGCAGGTGAGCTCGGCTCGGGCGGGAAAGGATCGCGAAGCCCAGGATCGACGCCGGAGCGAAGCCGGCCAGCGTTGCCAGGCGCGGCTTGCCGGCGAGACGCAGCCCGGCGCCGAAGCCGATCGAGCCGGCCGCCAGCATGCGCAGCCGGGTGTCGGACATCGTCTGCAGACCGGTCACGGTGCTCCGGGCGCCCGTTCCCGCGCGACCGATTGCCCCCGGCAGCCTATCGGCGACGTCCACGGCGCGGTGGCGCGCCTTGCCGGCCATGCTCGGCACGTGCCCCACGAAGTCGGATACCCCGGTGCGGGCTCGCCCGATCGCGCTGCGCACACGCTTGAACGACTCCGGTCCGCTGTCCCTGGTTTCCATGGTGATCTCCGTCGTCCTCATGTCGAGGTGTCGGGTCGCCACTGCGACGGGGCAACCTCGCCCGTTGCCTGCCTGGCGATAATCTCGCCATCGCCTGGCACGGTAAGCGCCGGTCACCGATGCCGCGAGGATGGAAACCCTGCCACGCCAGGTGTGGGTTGAGCCGGCGTGGTTTGGGCCGGGCCATACACCGGGCCTCCATTCCTTTCGGCCGCCCACCATAATGTGGACATCGTGGCGCCACCGGCGGTACCTGCGGAATCTCAGCTTGTCGTGATCGGGTCCTCGGCAGGCGGCATCGAGGCGCTCTCGCGCGTGGTGGCGAGCCTGCCGGCCGACTTCCCGGCGCCGATCGTGATCGCGCAGCATCTGGACCCGCGCCGGCCGAGCCACCTGCACGAGATTCTCGCCCGACACACGACGCTTCCCGTCCGGGTGGTCGAGGGTCAGGAGGCCCTGGAGGACGGCGTGATCTTCGTCGTTCCTTCGAACCGGCTCGTGGACATCAGCTACGGGCACCTCCGGTTGAGGGCAGCCAAAGCCGGGTCGGTCGCGCCCTCCATCGACGTGCTGTTCGAGAGCGCCGCCGCCGTCTTCGGCCCCGGCCTTATCGCCGTGATCCTCACGGGCAGCGGCTCCGACGGCTCCTCTGGAGCCCTGCACGTGAAGAGGGCAGGTGGAGCGGTCGTCATCGAGAACCCCGCGACGGCGATGTTTCCGTCCATGCCGAGTTCCATCCCTCCGTCGCTGGTCGACGCGACGGCCGACCTCGATTCGATCGGGCCGATCCTGTGCGATCTCCTGGCGGCAAGCAACCCACCGACGGAGGGGCCCGATCGCGATGAGCTTCGCATCCTCCTCGACCGGATCCACGAGCGAAGCGGCATCGACTTCGGCAGCTACAAGCCCGCCACTATCCTGCGGCGGCTGCACGGCCGGATGAAGGCTACGTCGCGCCCAACGATCGCCGCCTACGCGGCCCATCTGGAGTCCGATCCCGAGGAGTACGCCCGGCTCGTCAACAGCCTTCTGATCAAGGTCACGGAGTTCTTCCGGGATCCGAAGCTCTTCGACTACCTGCGCGTGAGCGTTCTCCCGGAGCTGATCGCGGAGGCCCGGCGGGACCGGCGCGAACTCCGCATCTGGTCGGCCGGTTGTTCCACCGGCGAGGAGGCTTACTCCCTGGCCATCGCCGTTGCCGAAGCCCTCGGAGAGGAGCTCCCGTGGCCCGAAGTCCGGATCTTCGCCACCGACATCGACCGCGAGGCCATCGCCTTCGCGCGCCGGGGGGTCTATCCGGCCGCCGCGGTGAAGAGCCTGCCAGCCGGCACTCGAGACCGCTACTTCGCGAGATCGGACGGCGGCTACGAGGTCGCCAAACGGCTGCGTTCCCTCATGGTCTTCGGCGAGCACGACCTCGGTGAGCGCGCCCCCTTCCCGCGAATCGATCTTCTGCTCTGCCGGAACGTGCTGATCTACTTCAGCGTGCCGATGCAGCGGATCGCCCTCGAGACCTTCGCATTCTCGTTGCGACCGGGCGGCCGGCTGGCGCTGGGTACATCCGAGAGCGTCATGGCCCTGCCGGAGCCGTTCGAGGAGGAGCAGGCGCGCCTGCGCGTCTACCGGCGGCTGCCCGGAAGCTACGCGATCCCACCCATGCGACCCGCGGTGCTCCGCCCGCGGCGGAACGGGGACTCCCGGCTCGACCAGGCCATTCGAGTCACGCACCGCGACGTCCGGCGCGTCGCGGAGTCGTCGGCGTCGGCGGACAGCCTGCTCCTCAACCTGACCGTCGGCGTCGTCGTCGTCGATCCGCGCTACTACATCCTGCGCATCAACTCCGCCGCGCGCCAGATGCTTGGAATCCACGGCACGGCCTACGACCAGGACTTCGTCCATCTCGCGGAGGTTCTTCCGTCCAGCGCGATCCGAGGCGCGATCGACGCCGCTTTGACCGGCAAGACCACCACGGCCGTGTTCGAGGTGGAGTCGGCCGAAGTTGCCAGCGAGGCAGCCCGCTTCGTCGAAGCCATTGTCCGGCCGTACCGAACCGAGACGCGCGCCATAGAGGGTGCGGTCGTCGAACTCACGGACGTGACCCGGCTCGAGCAGGAGCGTCGCGCCGAGGGCCGGACGAGGCAGCGACTCGAAAAGGCCGCAGCCACGAACGGACGGCTCCTTCGGGCGAACGAGGAGCTGACCGCGCTGGTCGCCGGGCTGCGGGCGGCGAACGAAGCGATGCTGATGGCCAGTGAGGACGCCCAGTCCGCTCGCGAGGAAGCGGAGACCGTCAACGAGGAGTTCCAGGCCACAAACGAGGAGCTCGAAACCCTCAACGAAGAGCTGACAGCGAGCGTGGAGGAGCTTCGGGTCGCGAACGAGGATCTCGCGACGCGGACCGACGAGCTCAGCGCGCAGACCGTCGCGCTCGAGCGGCAGAGGTTGGACAGCCAGGAGGAGCACGATCGCCTGCGATCGATCCTGGCCAGCCTCGGCGACGCGATCGTCGCGGTCGACCACGAGGGCCGGATCATCACGACCAACGACACCTACGATCGGCTCTTCGGCGGCCCCGAGGCCGTGATCGAGCCAGAGGACGCCGCAGGTCTGCCGATCCCGCCGGGCGAGCGGCCACAGCAGCGCGCGGCCCGGGGCGAGCGCTTCCGGATGGAGTTCGCGCTGACACAGCCGGGGGGAACTCGGCGCTGGTTCGAGGCCGTGGCCGAGCCGCTCACCGCCGGAGATCGGACCTGGGGCGGAGTGATTGCCATCAGAGACCTGTCCGAGCGCACCATGCGACTCAGCCTGGAGCGGCTGATGGCCGCCGCGGGCCACGAGTTGAAGACCCCGGTGGCCGCCCTGCACGGCTATCTCCAGCTCGTCGAGCGGCACCTGGAACCCGAGGGATCCGCGCAGGCCCGCACCTATACGGCCCGGGCGCTCGTGCAAACCAGACAGATCGGGGATCTCATCGAGCGCCTCTTCGACGTGAGTCGCATCCAGGCCGGTCGATTCGAGCTGACGGCCGCGCCGGTCGATCTCCTGGCGATCCTGCGCGACGCCGTCGAGGCTGCCGAGATGCTGCCGAACGCACCGACGATCCGGCTCTCGCCGGCTCGCGGGTCGATCCTCATCCACGGGGATGCCGGTCGTCTGCAGCAGGTCTTCGTCAATCTTCTTGCCAACGCCGTCGAGCACGCGGCTACGTCGCCGACCATCGACGTGGCCGCGCGTCGGTCCGGATCGGTCGCCGTCGTCGAGGTCAGCGATCAGGGCCCGGGGATCGCGGCCGGCGCCATGTCGCAGCTGTTCAAGCCATACACACGCCTGGGCCACAAGCAGTCGGGCGGACTGGGCCTTGGGCTGTACCTGGCACGCGAGATCGTGACCGCGCATGGCGGAACGATCGAGGCCGAGTCGAGCCCGGGTGAGGGAACGACCATCGTCGTGCGGCTCCCGCTGGGCAAACCGAAGGCCCGGGGCGACGCCCGGCTCGAGGCGGGGTCGGGAGCGTGATCCGTCTCGCGATCGTCGAGGATCACCCCGCCATCGCCGAGGGGCTCACGGCGCTCCTGCGGGGCGAGCCCGATGTCATCGTCGTCGGCACGGCCCGGGACAGCGTCGCGGCCGACCGGCTCATCGAGGCCCAAAGACCCGACGTGGTCCTGTGCGACATCCGGCTGGCCGGGACCGTCGACGGTTTGGAGATCCTTACCCAACACACGCCGGGTCCGGCATTCATCATGCTGAGCGCGTACTCCTACCCGAGCTACCACGTGGCCGCGGTCGAGCACGGGGCGAAGGGCTATCTCTCGAAGATGGCCACCATCGAGCAGATCGTCACCGCCGTGCGAAAGGTTGCCGCCGGGGGCACGGCCTTCCCCGACGACGTTCGCCGAGCGGTGCGCACGGCGCTGCGCCCGCCTACGCCGCGCGAGGCCCAGATCCTGGAGCTCGTAGCCGAGGGTCTGGCCAACGCCGCGATCGCCGAGCGCCTGTCGCTCCGCGTGAAGACCGTCGAGAGCCAGCTCCGGCGCATGTTCGATCGCTACGACGTGACGAGCCGGACCTCGCTGGTTCGCGTGGCCCAACGGCAGGGCTGGATCGAGGGGACAACTAGCCCGTCGCGGATGCCACCGGCCGGCGTGTCGCGCGACTCACTCGACTCGAAGGGCCTCAGGAGGCCGGTCGCAGGGCGTAGACCGAGCCGCGTTTGAGCGCCAGGTCCTCGAGCTCGGTCGTCGTGCGGACCTCGTAGGAGGCGAGCTCGACCAGCTCGGTAACCGGCAGGTAGCGGCGGCCTGGGTCGCCCACGAGGACGTCGATCCCGCGGTCCCGGGCCCGCCGCAGCCACGGCAGGACGCGTGCGGCGAGGCCGGCGTCGTACCAGCAGTCGCCGGCGAGAATGACGTCGACACCGGGGGGATCCTCGTCGAGTACGTCGCGGCGCACGACCGCCACCCGGCGGCCGTTGGCACGGGCGTTGATGTCGATCGCCGTGGCCGCGAAGGAGTCGATGTCCGCGCCCGTGGCCTCGGCGGCGCCCGCTCGCATCGCGGCGATCGCGCAGAGCCCCGAGCCGGATGCCAGGTCGAAGACGCGCCGGCCAGATACCGCCTCCGGGTGGTCGCACAGGTACCGGCCGATGGCGAGGCCGCCCGCCCAGGCGAACGCCCAGTAGGGGACGGCCGCGTCGGGATCGCCCGTCTCGATCTGGACCGCGTGCCACAAGGGCAACACCTCGTCGGCCAGGTGCAGACCGATCTCCTCGAGGTCCGGGACCGGGCGGAGACGCGTGTGTCGCAGGACGAAGGCGCGGGGCGAGGCGGCCATCGATCTACTCTACCGGCCCGCGGCCTCGGCGCTTCGCCGGCGCCTTTCCGGCGTGGCACCGGCATCGTCGGCGGCTGCGTCCGCTGCCGGATCGCAGCCGCCCGACGGCCGGTCTCAGTACCGCTTGGCCTCGGCCTCTTCGACGATCCAGACCTGCGGAGGCCCATCCACGCCGGCGCGCTGCATCACCTGCGGGAGCGACGGGTCCTGGGCGAAGGCTCTGGCGCCTTCGAGCGTCGCGAAGTCGTTCACGACCAGGATGGTGTTCGGGTCGGCCGACTCGCGATTGATGGAGTGGCCGGTGGCTCCGTGGTGCCGCCGCACGGTCTGGTGCTCGGTGAAGACGGGGTACCAGCGGTCGTAGTCGGCGACGTGGTGCTGAACGATTACCTTGGTCATGAGACGCTGTTTCCCTTCGTTGGGGTCGGCTGAGCGCCTGGAGGCGGGGACGCCGACCCGTGCTGGGAGGGCGAGCATAGGCAGAGGGGTCCCCGATCCGGACTACGTCCCACGTGGCGGCGTCACAGGGGTCGGTCCGTTGCGCGGCCCGCATCGGAAGCTGTTTCCTGCGCCGACCAGGTGGCGTCCAGGGCGCCGCCGCGAGATCCTTAGAGAACGCACCCGAGGCAGCTGCCCGAGCTGCCGGCGATGGCGAATGGCGATCCGCCATGTGCGTCGACTGCCTGGAGGACGACCGCATCCACGTCGGGGCCGTCTCCGGGCAGCCAGCCGAATGCCGCCGTCTCGCCTTCGCCAAGGACGAACGAGAAGGTGCCGTCGGAGGCCGGCGCGCTCCCGAGGAGCACAAGGGCCGACCTCGGGATCTTGTCTCCGTCCAGGAGGCATTGAACGCTCGGCTTCGACCGGGTCGGAGAGTGAAGGCATGTCGTGACCGCGTAGACGCGGATGGTGACACCGGCCGGGTTGGACTCCTGCCACTCGACGCGGAACGCCGAACATGCCTCGTTCGGGTTCACGGTGTTGCACGGGTCGGGTAGGAGGTCGAGCCGGGTTCCTGCGGGGGTCGCCGGTGCGCCCGAAACCTGAAGGGCCAGCGAGGGCTGCGGAGCCGGCGAGTACGTGACGTCCGGGGCGGAGGACGGCGACGGGCTGGCGGCTGCCTCGGGCGCCGAACTCGCCGACTCAACCGGTGATGGTGATGGACCGGCCGGGGGCGTGATCTGAGGGGCCGCGGTCTGCGGGGCTTGTGTCTCTGCCGCAGGGGTTCCGGATGGCAGCGCCGGGCCAGCCCCGCTCGACGCCGTCGATTGTGCAGCCGGAGCGGCCGTCGCGCCGCCCGACTGACACGCGGCCACGAGCGCCGCGGAACACATCATGGCCGCCAGTGCGCTTCTCCATCGACTCATCTCTCACCCCCTTGTTCACCCGCTCGATCGGCGCGAACGGCGCCGATCCGTCGCGCCGCCAGGGACGCCGGCGCCTGCCCATCCGTGACGCGGCCCGGCAGCGGGCCCCTCGTCAGCGCGACACTCGGCTCGCCTCGTCGATCCGATTTGAGGACGCGGCAGGCCCGCAGCGTGACCCACTTGCTCGGCTCGCCGGCGCGGTCGATGTCGACCGCCATCTTGCCCGCGCGGGCATGGCGGTTCGCCCAGCGACCCATGGCGTCCTGCTGCGAGACGACCCATTCGACCGCCCGATCGAGGCGCCGATCTCCCGCCATGCCGGCCTCGCATAGAGCCTCGAGCGTCTGCAGCACGTCGGTGACGTAGCCCAGCGGGAAGCCGAGCTTGAACCACGACCCGCTGGGAGTGGCATCGGGGCCCATCGGGTAGTCCGCGACTGACGGGTCGCGGCTGAGCAGAAAGGCCGCTCCCTCGTCCAGTGCCCGCGCGACCGCCGGCGTTCGGCGTTCGATCGGCACGCGAGCCAGCGCCAGCACCGCCTTCGTGGCCCCCCAGGCACAGGGTTCTCCGTAGTTCATTCCGCAGCGGAAGCCGGGTCCCGCCGTCGCCGACCTGTAGAACGCGACCTCGCCTTCGCCGGTGATCGAGGCCGCCTGATAGTCCAGGGAACGCGCCACCCGAGGATCGTCGAGCATTTCGAAGCCGATCAGGGCGCGCAGCAGGTTGCCGTTCAGGCAGTGCGCCACGCTCGACGGCGCAGGCTTCGCCGGACCGGAGCCGGCATAGCCGAAGCCGCCGCCGCTCGATTGGGAGTGGTTGAGTACGTACTCGCAGGCCGCCCGGATGCGCTCATCGCCTCCGTCCGCGCCCAACTGGTCGAGGAAGATGAGCTGCCAGACAGTCCCCGTGTACTTGGGCGCATAGCCCACGCCGGGCTTCGCCCACCAGCCCTCGGGGTTCTGGGCGGCCAGGATCGAGGCGATGGGATCGGTTCGCATCGCGGCGGCGCGCGCCTCCGCGACATCCGGGTCTCCGGCGGGGCTGTCGAGGAGGCCGCGCAGAGCCAGGTGCCGCACCGCCGGGGCCGACTGCTCGAGCAGCCACGGCAGCGGGTCCGTCACGACGCGATCCCTCCATCCGCTCACGGACCGAATCCTACCCCGAGGTTCCGTGAACGGGACCGCGAGCGCGACCGCGCGCTGCTGCGGGGGAGGCGGGACCGCGCGCGGCTGGGCACCGCAGCCGGCTGTCGGGACGCTCCACCTGCGGACTGGGCGTTTCGTTCGACGGCCTAATCCGGGAGTACTATGCCGGCCGAGCCCATCGAACAGTACTCGGCGTACCACTGTCCCATTGCGACGAGACGCCAGACAAACGACCTTCATCACTGATCCTCCAGTCATGTCCCCAGCCCACTGAGCACCGTTTGCCGTCGGTCGAGGCCTCGAAATGACCACCCAGGAAGCCCCAGGGCTCATCCAGTACGCGTGCGAACGCTGCAAGACGCGCTTCGTCTTGCCGCCGTCGCGCCGCAAGCTGAGCGTCGGTGGGAAGTTCCGCGCCTTCTCGACCGGGCTGGGGAGGACCTTCCGCTTCCACGAGAGCCTCGGCTCCGGGTACGACACGGCCCGCCGTCAGCTCCTGGCCAAGATGGACGACGAGGCGTACCAGTCCTTCGTCCAGAGCTTCCGCTTCTGCCACGAGTGCCGCCAGTTCGTCTGCAACGAGTGCTGGAGCACGGCCCGGCGCAGCTGCCTGACCTGCGTCGCCAAGTCGATGACGGGAACGGTCCGGCCTCGGCCGCCGTTCGCCCCGACGGGTCCGGAGATTCCGCGCCCGGCCCTGGCTACGCCGCCGCCTCGACGGAGCCGCCTCCGCCGCGACGCCACGCTGGTGGCGGTGGCGATCGCGATTCTTCTCCTGGCTCTCGAGGGAGGCGTCCTGCTGGCCGCCGCCACGGCCCCGGCGCCAACCGCGCCGATCATCTACGTGACCGTGACGCCCGGTCCGTCGGCCTCGGCGACGCCGACGCTGGCCGAGATCGTGGCCACTCCGACGGCGGTTCCGACGCCCGTCCCGACCGCGATCGCCTCCGAGGTTCCGACCGCGAGCCCGACGGCCGCCCCGACCGCCAGCCCGTCGCCGTCCGCGACCGCCGCGGCGACGGCGACCACGGCGCCGACCGCGGCACCTACGAAGAAGCCGACCCCCGCGCCGACCAAGGCGCCAACCGCGCCGCCTGTCGTGACGCCGGCTCCGCCGACGACGCCGCCAACTCCGGTGATCAGCTGCGCCCCGACGAGCACCACGCCTACCGGCACGGTCAACTGCACCTGGAACAACCGGTGGGCGGGGTCGCCTTCCGCGACCTGGATCTTGGCGGAGACGGCGCCCGCATCGTACGGTGGCAGCGCCGTCGACGATGCCGATCACGACGTGGCCGGCGGGAGCTATCACCTGCACGGTCCAGCTCGACGCGGTCATGGGCAGCAACGAGCAAGGACTCGAACGTGGTCACTATCAACATTGGTCAGTAGAGGTTATCGGCCGCGAGAGCGTCAGCCGCCCGCCGGACCGTAGACCTCGAGGCAGGCCAGGACCACGCACCTGTTCTCCAGGGAGTGGTAACCCGCCGGCAGCGACGGGGGAGCAGCGCCCGGGTCGGCGACCCAGAAGATCAGTCCGCGGCCCGCGACCACCGCGTCCGGCACCGTGTGCATGACGGCGCCCGTCGGGTAGGCGGCCGTGCCGAAGTACCAGGGCGGATCCTCGGCGGCCAGGACGTGGAGTCCGGCCCGGACCTGCGCGTCTCCCGAGCCCAGGAGCAGCAGGTAGTGGTCAGCGTCCGCGGCTACGAGGTCGTTCGGGCCGAGGCGCGACTCGATCTCGGGCAGCAGCGACGCCGTCTCCGGGTGGGTCGGCGCGACGCCCAGGGCGAGTGACGGCACCGCCACGGCCAGCACCAGCGCCACCGCCGCGCGGCGCGGCACCGACGCCAGCCCCACGCCCGCCAGGGCGAAGAGCGGCAGCCACATGACCCCGGCGTAGCGCGCGTCGAGGAGCGGCTTCCAGACGCTGATCGCGGCCAGGGCCAGGACGCCGCAACAGGCGATCAGCAGAAAAGTGGCGGCGCGCCGTGCCTCCGTCTCGAGACGCCGCCGGCGGACCGCGACCGCGGCAAGGCCGATCGACCCGGCGACGACCGCCAGAACCTGGAGCGCGATCAGCGCCTCGCGGCCCGGCACGCCCGAGTCGACCGGCGGCCCGGCGAACAGCTGCCCGAACGTGCCCGCCACCGAACTCGGGCTCAGCGGCGGGATCCAGAACGCGGCGCCGGCGTGGGAGAGCTGGCTCCCGGCGAGCAGGAGCCACGGCAGGACGCTCGCCAGGGCAGCGCCGGTGGCGAGCATGGCTGCCGCCAGCAGCGTCCGCCCCGGGCGCAGCCAGACGACCGCGACCAGGACGCCGGCCAGGGCGACGGCGGAGAAGTAGTCGACCCAGACCGACGCGGCCGCGACCGCCGCGTAGGCGACCCACCGCCTCCCGCTCGGCCGCTCGACCGCCCGCCAGAGGAGCAGCGTGGCGGCCACGACCAGCGCCCCGGCCGCCGAGTACATCCTGGCGTTCTCGGAGACCAGGAGAGTCGCCGGCAGCACCGCGACCAGCGCCGCGGCCCACAGCCCGGCGGTCTCGCCGCCGACGCGCCGTGCCAGGGCCGCGAGCAGCGGAACCAGGGCGACGCCGGCGGCAGCCGGCACGAAACGAAGGGCGGCCGGCCCCTGCCAGACCTGCGCCACCAGCCACTCCCCGAGGTAGAAGAGCGGCGGCGCGCTGTCGCGGCTCACGGCCCCGAGCATGTCGCCGAGCGGTCTCGATACCACGGCCGCGGTGAAGTCCTCGTCGACGCCGAGCTGCTGCCGCGCCAGAAGGGCCAGCCGCAGGATGGCCGCCGCGACGGTAACGAGGACCAGAGCCCGGCCGTAGGTCAGGCCTCCGAGACGGGGTCGCGGCGCGGCCTCGGGGCGACCGTCCGCACGCGCGGTCACGGCTTCACCGCCCAGACGGTCGGCGCGCCCGACGGGTCCCAGGCGACGGCGACGGCGCGCCCGCCCAGGTCGGGTCCGAGGGCCTTCACGAGGTCGGCGCGGTTCAGCGCGAGGATCTCCGAGTAGGCGGTCGGGTCGGCGATCCGGGTTCCGGGCGCGACTATGGCCGGCAGCCGGTCGAAGTCGATGAATCGAACGTCCATGGCCGAGTAGTCGTCCAGGACGACCGCGGTGCCCGGCGTGGCGGCGTCGGGTTGGGCGCCCGGTTGGGTGGCGGCACCGGCGGGGAGGGGATTGCCGGCCGCCAGCTCGGCCAGCGAGACGATCGGATAGCTATAGGCCGTGTAGCGGTCGGCGACCGGCCTGGCGAGGTAGGCCCACCCGCTCCAGACGGCGACCGCGGTCAGGGTCGCCGCCACGGCCGCCCCGGCCAGGAACCCGGTCGCTCGCCCCCAGCGTCGGCGTACCTGCTCGACTATCTCCACCGCCCCCATCCCGATCGCGACTCCGAGGGGCGCCGCCAGACCGAGCGTTCTCAGGGCGTGGGGCGATCCACCTTCCGTGGCCACGAGCGGAGCGGCAAGGAAGACGGGCAGTGCCAGGAGAATCAGGGAGTGGCTCGGGTCGCGGCGCATCCGCCACAGCCGCACCACTCCAAAGCCCGCGACCACGCTGAGTGGCAGCGGCACGAGCGGCAGCCCCGCCACGTCGTGGCGCGCGTTCGGGTCGCCGGTCAGGCCGAACATCGCTACGGTCCGCAGGACGTGGGTCAACGGGTCGCTGTCCGCCTCCACGCCCGGGTTGAAGACGCTCGTCGCCGCCGCGCGCCCGAAGTAGTTTGCCGGCTCCGTCACGGCGACGGCGATCATCGGCGCCGCGACCGCGAGGAACGCCGCGACGAACGGGACGGCTCCGGCGCGCAGCTCGTCGTAGCGGGCGCGGTCGGAGCGGCGCAGCCACCACAGCCAGACCACGACCAGGACCGGCAGGAGCTTGAGCGGCTGATACGTGTACAGCGCCGCCAGCGAGGTGACCGCCCCGGCGAGTGCCGCCGACGTGCGGCCGGGCCGCGCGGCCCAGTTCAGCAGCGCGATCAACGCAACCGCACCAAAGAGGGGCACGATGGCGTTGCGCATGCCGTCGCGATCGACGCAGACGAGCCACAGCGAGCCCGCGGCCCAGGCAGCGGCGACCACTCCCGTCCACGTCCCGAAGCGTCGCCCCAGGGCCCAGATCCCCAGCACGCCCGCCACGCCGAATGCAGCCGCGGTCGCGCGCAGGATCAGGACGGATTGCCCGAAGAGCTGGAACGCGGCGGCGACCGCGTAGGCGAAGAGCGCCTCGCGCCCGCCGTCGTCGGGAAACCAGACCAGGAAGTCGGCGTGGAAGCCGGGCTGGTGGAGAAGCCGCGCCGCGTCCAGCCCCTCGGCCGCCTCGTCGCCGTAGAGGCCGCCGGGGTTCGCCGCGAGATCGACGAAGCGAAGCAGGACGGCGGCCGCCACGATCGCGGCCAGCGCCCCGAGCGCGAGCCAGGCGTTCCGGCTCCTCAGCGCGGCCGGCATCGCCGGCGCGGGCCTCACCAGCGTCAGCCTCGGGCTGCGTCCGCCAGGCGGCGGAGCTTGCGCTCGACCTGGATCGACTCTCCGTTCTCGTGGCCGTTGAACGGGTAGACCTCTATCTCCTTTGGCCCGGCATAGTGGTTGTACGCGGCGAAGACGGTGGAGGGCGGCGTGACCATGTCCATCAGGCCCACCGAGAAGAGCGCCGGCGACTTCGCCCGCACGGCGAAGTTCAGCCCGTCGAAGTAGGAGAGCGTTCGGAATGCGCGGTCGGCCTGGTCGCGGTGGACCCTGCAGTAGCGGACGATCTCGTGATACGGGTCGCTGTCGGTGATCTCCGTGGCCCGGCGCCAGTTGCACATGAACGGCACGTCGGTCAGGGTCAGCATCAGGTCCGGGACGAGTCCGGCGGCCGCGAGGGCCAGGCCGCCGCCCTGGCTGCCGCCGTTGACGGCGATGCGAGCCGGGTCCACGAGCGGATTGGCCCGCGCGGCCTCCACGGCCCGGACGGCGTCGGTCATGAGCCGGCGGTAGTAGTAGGTCTCGGGAGCGGCGATGCCGCGCGTGGCGTAGCCCGGGAACTGGCCGGTCGCGGCGCCGGACTCGGGGTCCGGGGTGTCGCCGGCCCGCCATGTGCTGCCCTGGCCGCGGACGTCCATCACGAGATGCGCATACCCGGCGCTGGGCGGCAGCAGCCAGTCGATGGGCCGGCCGCGGCCGCCGCCGTAGCCGATGTACTCCACCACGCAGGGCAGCCGGCCGTCCTTCGCGAACGGCGACGCGGCGACGTCATGCGGGGCCAGGAACCAGCCTTTGATGGGCTGGCCGCCGAAGCCGGCGAAGGTGACGTCCCAGACGTCGACCGTCGTCAGCCCGGCGTCGACCGGTTCGAATTCTAGGCGCCAGCGGGTGCGATCGGGCGTCCGCGAGAGTCCCGGCCCAGAAGGAGTCGAAGTCGGCCGGCTCCTCGCGGTCGGGCTTGTAGACGCGCAACTCGGAGAGCGGCAGATCGAAGAGCACGCGTTCGTCCTCCTGCTGGGGCGGGTCTGTCGGTCGGTCGCCGCCCGGCCGGCCTTCGGCGCGTTCCCAGGTTACTGGACTCGCGCGTCGTGGCCTTTCCAGAACGGCTCGCGCAGCTCGGCCTTGAGGATCTTGCCCGTGCCGCCCTTCGGCAGCGAATCGCGGAAATGGATGTCGCGCGGGACCTTGAAGCGGGCCAGCCGCGCCTTGCAGTGTTCGCGCAGCTCCTTGGGCGTCACGGCCTCGCCGGGCTTGAGCACGACGATCGCGACCGGGGCTTCGCCGAGCGCCTTGTCGGGCGCGGAAACGACCGCGCATTCCAGGACGGCCGGGTGGGCCATGATCGCGTTCTCGACCTCGACCGAGGAGATGTTCTCGCCGCCCCGGATGATGATGTCCTTGGAGCGGTCCTTGATGAGGACGTAGCCCTGCTCGTCGATGACGGCCATGTCGCCGGTGTGGAGCCAGCCGTCGCGGATCGTCTCGGCCGTGGCCTCGGGGTCCTTGTAGTAGTCGCTCATGACGGTGTTGGAGCGGACGATGATCTCGCCGATCTGCTCCCCGTCGGTTCGGACGTCGCGGCCGTCGGAGTGGACCACGCGAAGCCCGATGCCGGGAATCGGCCAGCCGGTCCACGACTGCCGGAGCTGGCGCTTCTCGGGCGACTCGGTGGCGGTGAGGAAGTCGCGCGGCAGGGCCACGGTCAGGATCGGCGAGGTCTCCGTCAGACCGTAGCCGGCCACGACCTCGACGTTGAGTGCCTCCTCCAGGCCGGCCACCAGCGTTGGCGAAGACGGCGCGCCGCCGATGATCAGCTGCTTGAGGCTCGAGAGGTCGTGCTTGGAGCGGTCGGCGTGGTGGAGGACGGCATTGAAGATCGCCGGAACCGCCAGGACGCGGGTGACCTTGTGGCGCTCGATGGCCTGCATCAGCGCCAGCGGCTCGAACTTGCGGAGCATGACGTGCTGGCCGCCGACCATCGTCAGGAAGTGCGGCGTGCCCCAGCCGTTGACGTGGAAGAGCGGAACCACGTGCAGGACGACGTCGTCCTCGTCGAACCGGAGGGCGATCTCCGCGTACAGGCCGTGCAGGTACAGCCCTCGGTGGGTCATCGCCACGCCCTTGGGGAAGCCCGTCGTGCCGCTGGTGTAGAACAGCTCGGCGATGGAGTTCTCGTCGATCTCGGGCTTCAGCCGATCCGGCGAGCCGCCGGCGAGGAGCGCCTCGTACTCGTCGGACGCGACGCCGTCGGTGGCCCCTTCCATGATCACGAACCGGGGTTTGGCCGGCAGCTCCGGAATCAGGGCTTCGACGAGCGGCTTGAAGTCCTTGTGGAAGAAGACGACCTTCGAGCCGGCATGGCCGAGGATGTAGGCGATCTCCTTCGGCGTCAGCCGGATGTTGACCGGGTTCAGCACGGCCCCGGCTTCGAGCACGCCGTAGTACGCCTCGAGCAGCTGGTGCGTGTTGTAGGTGATGAAGCTGACCCGGTCCCCGGGCTGGACGCCGAGCTCGACCAGCGCGTTGGCGAGCCTGTGCGTGCGCTCGCCGAACTGGCGGTAGGTGAAGCGGCGCTCGCCGTCGACTACCCCGACCTTCTCGCCGAAGTACGTTTCGGCCCGGTCGCGGAACTCGAGCACCGAGAGGGGAACCAACATCGACGACCTCCTCCGCCTGTCTCCGCTACGAGTGACGCGCTCGCGGCCGAAGCCAGAAAGCCCCCGTTCGGGCACACGATAGCGTCACCGAGTGGGCCGCGGGCGGCCGAAAGGTATGGGCGGGCGGGCGGGACGGGACGGGGTCGGGCCCGCGATCTCTAGCCGGCCGGTGCCGCGGCCGCCTCGCGGGCGGCGCGGACGAAGGCCTCCCACAGGCCCTCGAACTCTTCGGGCGTCGAGTCGGTTCGTTCGGGGTGGCACTGAACCGCGACGAGCCAGCGGCCGTCGCGACTCTCCAGCGCCTCGACCAGGCGTCCTGCTTCGCTCGCCGCCCAGCCCACGGCCCTCAGGCCCGGGGCGAGCCGGGCGTGGTCGACGGCCTGGTGGTGGAACGTGTTGACCGTCAGCTCGATCGTCGCGTCGTCCTCGTCGGTCGTTGCCAGGCCGTCCGGGGCTCCCTCGGCCAGCGCGCGGGCCAGGCGGCTGTCCGGGTCTATTTCCAGGCTGTGGGTGTGAGCGGGTCCGGTGCCGTAGGGCGTGCCGGCGTGGCCGGGCACGTCCTGGAGCAGGCCTCCGCCGCAGAAGACGTTGATGGCCTGGAGGCCGCGGCAGATGCCGAACACTGGAACGGACCGCTGCTCCGCCTCGCGCCAGGCGACCTGCTCGAGCCCATCCCGGGCGGAGTCCACGTCCGTCGCCCCGGCCGGCGGCTCGCGGTAGAGGGCGGGGTCGATGTCGGCGCCGCCGGTGAGGAGCAGCCCTGTCATCTCCCCGATGAGGCGGTCGCGCTCCGCCTCGGGCGTGGCGGTGGAGAGGAGAACGGGTTCTCCGCCGTGGCGCCGGACGCCGTCGGCGTACAGCTCGTTCTTGCGGCGAGTGAGCGCCGGGTCGTTGGAGCGGGCAGGGTCGGCGACTACCAGGACGATGAGCGGCGGCGTTGCGGGCGCGGGTCTGGCTGGCATGGCGACCAGCATAGCGTGGAGGTCCCGGTTGGCCCAGACGCGTCCCCTGTGGACCGCCGCGTGAGCGGTAGCTCGGTTCCGGAGCTCGGTTCCGGCGCGGCGGCGTCGCCGAGGGCCTTCGGGCGCGGATCGAAGGTGGAGGCAGGGCCGCTTGGGGGGAAAGCGGCCCTGCCATGGGAGGGTCAGGCCGTGTCGGCCCGACTTGCCGCCCGCATCTGCCAGTCGCTGGCGCGGCGGCGTGGGATCACGTTGGCGGCGACGGCGGAGTCGCCGGCTTGCAGACGGAACCTGGCGACGAGCTCGTCGAGGCCCTGGGCCATCTCGGCCAACGAGGCCGCCGAAGCCACGACCTCTTCGGCCTGCGCCGACATCTGTTCCGTTGCCGCGGAGACCTCCTCGGCGGAGGCCGAGTTCTCCTGGCTGATGGCGGCGATGGATTGGACCGACTGACCGACGACGTCCGCGGCCGAGCCCATGTGAGCGGCCGCTTCGTTGGTCTCGGTCGCGATCTCGGCGATGCTGTCGGTGGCGCGGACCACCTCCGCGCTGGCGGATCTTATCTGGGCCACGGCCGCCAGCATGTCCTCGAGCACGACGTTGCGTGCGGCGGCCGCGTCCTTGATCTCCTGCAGCGCCCCCGCGGCCTGTTCGGCCAGTTCGGCGCCGGCTTCGACTTCGCCCGCTCCGGCTCCCATGGCCGTGACGGCCGCCTCGGTGCCCTGCTGGACCTCGGCGATCAGAGCCGCGATCTCCTTGGTCGCGCTGCTCGACCGTTCCGCCAGCTTGCGGACCTCGTCGGCGACGACCGCGAAACCCTTGCCCTGCTCTCCGGCTCTGGCGGCCTCGATGGCCGCGTTCAAGGCGAGCAGGTTGGTCTGCTCGGCGATGTCGTCGATCGTCTCGACGATGGCCCCGATCTGGTCGCTCTTGGCGCCCAGCTCGGTGACCCGGGCCGACGTTGCCTCCACCGAGGACCTGATTCGTGTCATGCCGCCGGCCGTCTCTTCCACGGCCGCCGCACCGGCCACGAGAGCGGAATTCACTCGTTCGTTGAGCGGCGCCATCTCCTCCGAGTCGCGCATCGCCCGACCCACGGCCTGAGTGGTGGCGTCCAGGGCACGAGCGGCGTCGTCGACCCGGATCCTGGTGCTGGCCGCGCCTTCGCCGACCCGTTCGATGATCTGGGTCAGGTCGGTGCTTGCGGAGCTCGTCCGCGACGCGGCGTGCGCCTGGTCGCTGGCGCCGGCGGCCACCTGGCTGATCGTCTGAGCTACCTGCTGTGAGGTGGCGCCCGACTGCGAGGCCGCCGAGTTGAGCTCGTCCGAGGCGCGAGCCAGGGCCTCGGCCGCCGCTTTGACCTGCCCGACGGTGTCGGCCAGTCCGGCGCGAGCCGTCTCGTAGCTCTCGATCGTGGCCCGGAGCTTCTCGAGCATCCTGTTGGTCACGGCCGCGGTCTCGCCGATCTCGTCGGCACCGTACTTCTCGATCGGCTGCGTTACGGGATGGACCTCGACCGAGAGGTCGTTCTGCGCCAGAGCTCCCAGCCCGGCCTCCAGCGCGGAGGCGCAGTTTTCGGTCATCGACGTCAGGGTCGTCTGGACGGCCGTGACGCCCTTCTTGATCGAACCGGCGACGAGGAGCGATGCGAACAGCCCGGCCGCGACGGCGATCAGGAAGACGGCGATGCTGAGCAGGCGGCCCTGTTCGAAGGTGGTCTGGGTCTGGCTGTTCAGAGCGAGCGCGTCGGCGTCGGCGGAGGATTCCATCTTGCCCAGCAGATCCTCGATCTGCGTGTGGAGCTTCGCGACGGAGTTCGCCTCCGCCTTGGCCGGCTCGGCCCCCGTGCTGGCGTCGGCATGGGCCTGGGCGAAAGCCGTCTCGTACTGCGACTGGGCCGTCTTGAACGCGGCCAGGTCGCTGGTCTCACCGGCGCTGTGCGGGAGGGATTCGTAGGCCGCGAGACCGTCGGCTATCGCCTTGTCGTCCGCCGCGATGGCCGTGTCGATTTCCGACTGGGTAGCGGTCGACGTTCCGATGAAGACGCTCTCGTCGAGAGCCGCCTGCTTGTCGGCGAGGGCCGCGTCGACGCTTCCGAGCGCCCTGACGGCCAGGGTGCCCTGCTGGTACGACAGGTCGGCCTGGTCGTTGACGCTGCTCAGGTCGATGACGGCGACGGCGGTGATGACCAGGGCCGCCAGGAGAAGCACACCCGACGCGGCCAGTAGCTTCTTCCGAAATCGACAGTCGCATGACTCCATGCCCAGAGCGGCCGGGCCGGGATGCGCAGGGCGCGGCGCATACCAGGGCGAACACCGGCTGGTTCACCTCGATTCGGGTATCGGCAGGACCTCGTCGGACTGAGTACTCCGAACTCAGTACGAGTCGGGCAGCCGGGCGTCCGGTGACGGTCGTGGTCGGTTCCGCGGGCGCCGGCCCCGCCACCAGGCCGCCTTGGGCGCCGGCCCGAGGGCCGCGGTCCTAGTGGACGGCCGTCCCGAGGAGCGATCCGATGCCGAAGGTCACGGCCGCCGCGAGGGCGCCGAGCCCGGCCTGCCGGACGCCCGTCCAGAGCGGCTTGCGGTGCGTCAGCCGGCTCACTCCCAGTCCGATGGCGAAAAGCGCCAGCGCGGACGCGGCGATGCTGACGGCGAACGCGGCCGCGCCACTCGCCAGAAGGAACGGCAGCAGCGGCACGAAGGCGCCCAGGGCGAATGCGCACAGGGAACCGAGGCCGGCCGCAACCGGCGAGCCCATCGTCTCCGCCGAAAGCCCGATCTCCTCACGGACGAACGTGTCGATCGCCCGCTCGGGGTCATGCATGATGCGCGCGACGATGAGGTCCGCCTCGCCGCGGGACAGGCCCTTGGCCTCGTAGATCTCGCTCAGGATCTGCCGCTCCTGTTCCGGCGTGTGGTGGAGCTGGTGGCGCTGCAGCTCGATCTGGTAGTCGAGCAGCTCGCGCTGGGACCGGACGGACACGTACTCGCCGACTGCCATGGAGAAGCCGCCCGCCAGCAGACCCGCCACCCCGGCGATGACGATCGAGTTGGTCTTCTCGCCCGCCGCTCCCGCCACGCCCATGATCAGGGAGAGGTTGCAAACCAGGCCGTCCGTCGCGCCGAAGACGACCGGCCGGACGACGCTGGCGCCGCGAGTTTCGTGCGGGCTGGCCGGAGGCTGCCGCAGCCTGCGCAGGCGGTCGATGATCGATGTGGGTGGGGAGTCGGCCGCGGTGGGGGTCATTCGCTCCTCTGCGTTCCCGGGCCGGTCGCAGACGCGAAGGCCCGAGGCGTCCGCCAATTCTGCACGCTCGGCCGGCCGCCTGCTCGCGTGGGTCTCCAGGAGAGGCGCCGAAGAGCGTCGGGTCTGTCGTGCCGGCCGGCGCTGACCCTGGGGAGTTTGCACGTCCCGGCGCATCCTCTGGTACGGTTGGGTTCGCCGAACACGGCCCCTCCCGCCACGCACCACGTGCCCGTCCCCGCAGCTGGAGCCCGTATTGACTCGACGCCAGACCCCGCCAGGTCGCATCCGTGCCCGTCTCGACTCGCTCGCGGACGCGATCCTCGCCCGCGCGCACGCGCATCCGGCAGAGCCTTTCGAGCGGCTTCGCCGGGCCTGGGCGGGCTCGCATCAGGGCGGCGGGCTCAAGCGCCTGAGCCCCGTCGCGATCTGCGTCCTGGTTGCCCTCGCGGCCTTCGTCAGCACGCTTCCGGGGGCACCTGGGACTACCGGCTCACCGGGCGCCGCCCATGCCGTCGCCCTCGCCGGGGAAGCGAGCCCGTCCGCGTTGTCGAGTCCGGCCCTCGGGACCCAGGAGTCGGGGCCGGCCGATCCCTACCCGGGCGACGGTTCCCTGCAAAGCGTCCTGCGGCGGCCGCCGGAGGCGGACGCCCGTGCGCTGATGCAGAAGTACAAGGTCCAGGCGGGAGACACGCTGGGGAGCATCGCCGGCAAGTTCGGGCTGTCCGCGACGACGATCTACTGGGCCAACAGGAGCGCCATACCCGATCCGCAGCTTCTGCGGCCGGGCCAGACCCTGACGATCCCGCCGATCGACGGCCTGGTGATCGTCGTGGGCGCGAACCAGACGCTCGACTCGATCGCGACCAAGTACGGCGTCGCGAGCCAGGACATCGTCGACGCCAACGATCTGTCCGATTCGGCGGTCGTTCTGGGCCAGGCTCTCATCGTGCCCGGCGCCGTGACGCCGCCCGTGCCGGTCGTCCGGGCCGCGAAGACGACCAAGACCAGTTCCGCCGGGTCGATCGGCCGGCTGGTCTGGCCGGTCCCGGGTCAGAAGCTGATAACGCAGCCGTTCGGCTGCACGGGCAATCCCTCGGAGCCGCCGTACGGCAAGTGCGCCCACTTCCACGACGCCATCGACATAGGCGCGCCGGAGGGCGCCACGGTCGTGGCGGCCGCGGCCGGGACCGTCATCTACGCGGGCTGGAAGGATGCCGGGTCCGACGGCTACGGCGGAGGCCTGGTGGTCTGGATCTCCCACGACGGCAAGCTGTACACCACCTACAACCACCTCTCGGAGGAGTTCGTCAAGGTCGGTCAGAGCGTCTCGGCGGGGCAGCGTATCGGCAGCGTCGGCATGACCGGCAACGCAACGGGCCCGCATCTGCACTTCGAGGTGTGGGTCTGCTATCCGTGGACCGGCTCCACCATCGGCTGCGCGCGGAACCCCCTGAACTACACCAGGTGACGGGTCGTGGAGCGGTCGATGCGAGTCCCGCCCGCGGGCCCCGCCGGACGGGTCGCGACCAGGCGCGCCGCTCCGGGCCTGTCGGCGCGGGAGATGGCATAGAGTTCCCGTTGCCGTGAAGAGACGAGACGCCCGGCGCCGCAACAACCGCGCTCCCATCGTGGGCGCGGTCGTGCTGGGCACGGCCCTCGTGCTCGCCGTCGCCGGCTGCTGGGCCGCGCTCACGCCCGGCGGCTCGACGAGGTCGCCAGTTCCGTCCGAGGCGGCCGTGGCGGCGGCGACTCCGGCCGGCTCTTCGAGCGGCAGCCCGAGCCCCCGGCTCAGCGCCCCGGCGGAGACTTCGTCGCCGGCCGGCAGTCCTTCACCGGCTCCGAGCTACCCCCTGGTGAACAGCTGCAAGCCGTCGTCCGTCCCCGGCGCCATACCCGTGACGACGCCGGCGAGCGGGAAGGACAGCTCGTTCGCCCTGCATGTCCCGGTCCTGATGTACCACCGGATAGTGCCGGTTGCGCTCGCCGGCGACTCGCTGCGCGGCCTGGTCGTCCCACCCGAGACGTTCGCCGCCCAGCTGGACCTCATCGCGGGAGCGGGCTGGCACACCATCACCATGGCCACGCTCGCCGACGACCTGCAAGCTCATCGCACTCCGCCGCCGAAGACCTTCGTGATCACGATCGACGACGGCTGGGACGACGGCTACACCTACGCTCTGCCGATCCTGCAGAAACACGGCTTCGTGGCGACGTATTTCGTCATCGCGGGGAGGATCGACCACGATGGCTTCCTCACGACCGCTCATCTCCGGGCGCTGGTCGCCGCCGGCGACGAGATCGGCGATCACACCATGGACCACGTCGACCTGCCATCCCAGAAGCCCGAGCAGCTGACGTACGAGATAGACGCGGCGGCGGCGCGGATCGCCCAGGTCACCGGCCGCTGGCCCGAGTCGCTCGCGTACCCGTCGGGCGGCGTGGACAACCTGGTCGTGGCGGCGGTCCAGGCATGCGAGGAGATGCGGATCGCCGTCGTCGAGGAGCAGCTGGTCACGGAAAAGCCCGGGACGACCGCGAAACCGGCGGCGACGCCTGTGGCGACGGCGCAGCCCGCGGCGATTCCGGCCCCCGGGGCGACGGCGATGCCGCTGGTCTCCGAGACGTGGGCCAACCGCTTCGTGGTCCCGCGACTCCGGGTCAGCCCGACCACCATCCCCGCCGACCTGCTGGCCGAACTGGATCGATATCAGTCGGACTGAGCCTTGAAGCGCCCGCCGCTCAGGCAGTCGTCCCGCCGGCGCCGACCCGGACGGTCGGAGCGGGCGATCGTCGGACGAGTGGGGGGACCTTCGCATGGGGCCACGGCCCGTCGGTTCCCGCCAGAGGATGCAGCCGGCCCGAGGGGAGCCGGCGGGCGGCCAGAACGGCTATCCAGCCGCCGTAGAATAGGATCCACATGTTCTGCCCGAAGGCGCCCGCCCCGAGCAGCAGCCACACGCCTGTGCCGCTTTCGAGCATGAGCAGCGCCGGGAGAGCGAAGACGAAGCCGTGCGGCCAGAGCGCCGGCGAGGCGAAGATCGAGGCCAGACCCAGGGCGGCCAGACCGGGCCGGCCGCGAAACGCGAGAGCCAGCCCGACCAGCGCCACCGAGATCCCCGCGTAGAGATAGCCGGGCAGCATCTGGGCCAAGGAGTAGCCGAACATCGCCGGCACGGCCGCCTGCGAGGCGGCGCGGTAGCCCAGGCCGTCCCACCAGGCCCGCCAGGAATCGAGGCCGACCAGCGGCAGGGTGACGACGACGATGGCGGCGACCGCCGCGACGCCCGCCAGGATCCCGCGCCACCGCCGCTCCCGGATGAGCCACAGCGCCGGCAGGCCGGTCTGGACCTTGAAGAGGCCGTCGACGACGAGAGTGCCGCCTGTCCTTGTCGCGGCGACGAAGAGCAGGAAGGTCAGGCTCGCGACGTTGCCCGATTCGAACCCGATCGCGACCGGCGGAAACGCCAGCAGGGCGACGCTCCAGGCGCGAGGCAGCCCCAGGAGCCGAAACGACCGGTAGGCGCAGGCGACGAGAAGGCCGGTCCAGGCGGCGGCGACCGGCCCGTCGGGCAACCTCGAGAAGGCTGCGAAGACGGGCAGCAGCGGGGGAGGGTAGAGGAAGAAGTCCGACACGGCGTCGGACGGCCAGGCCGTGGCCGGGGCGGTCATGTAGGGTTGGCCGCCGTCCAGCCAGCGCGAGGCCGAGTCGAGGTAGACGTGGAGGTCGTAGAGGTGGACGGTCTGCCCCCAGAACAGCACGTCGTAGAGAACCCACGACACGACGATTCCGACGACCAGGATCGGGCCAAGGGTCGCGACGGGGGCGAGTAGCGCGGCGCCGGCGCCTGCGGAGGACCCGGCGGGGCGGGCGGGTGTGGCGTCGGTCGTCCGGGGGACGCGGCGCCGCGATCTGAGTGCCGCCACGATGGCCCCGATCGCCACGATCGCCGCGGTGGACGCCAGCCACGCCACCCAGAACGGGACGCCCGCCAGATCGCGGCCAAGCTGCGGGGCCGCGGCCCAGATGACGACGACAATCGCCGCGGGCACGGCCAGGTCGAAGCCGCCGATCCGCGCCCAGCGCAAGCCGGCGATCCGCGCCAGTCCGCCGCGCGCGGAAGCCAGGGACAGCAGAAGCCACGCCAACACGCCGCAATTCTATGGGCCGCCCGACGAGCGCCGGGCCCTCCGCCGGGTGCTCGGCCGGCCACGGCGTCGCGCCGCCGTGCTCGCGTCGGCCTACCATGGGCGAGTGCTGAGTCGATCGCACCTTGCCCTGACTCGTCCCCACCGGCCCTCCGCAGCCGCCCTCGCCGTGGCCGCCGCCGGCCTGGTCCTGGCTACCTGCCTTGCCGCGCTGCTGCACGGGCCGCTGGGCGTGCCCGACGCCGCGATCGTGTATCTGCTCGCGGTCGTGGCCGTGGGCACCGGCTACGGCAGCTGGATGGCTGTGGCGACCTCGATCGCCTCGTTCCTGCTGTACGACTTCTTCTTCGTGCGGCCGCTCTACACGTTCTCGATCGCCGCGCCGGAGGAGTGGCTCGACCTGCTGCTCTTCCTCGTCGTGGCGATCGCCATCGGCCGGTTGAGCGCGTTGCAGCTGCAACGCCGCCGCGAGGCCGAGCTGCGCAGCGCCGAGGCTCGCGCCATGTTCGCCATGAGCCGCGACATCGCCACGGCCGCGACCGCCCTGGAGGCGGCGCCGCTGCTGGCCGCCCGTCTGGCCCGCGAGGCGGAGATGGCCCGCGTCTGGATCGGCCTGGGCGCTTCCATTCGCGAGGAGCGGGTCGTCGCCGACACGCAGCCGAACGAGCTGCGTCCGTCCGTAGCCTCCCGCTGGACGCTCCATTCGGCCTCGGCCGAGGTCCAACCCAGCTGGGCCAAGGTGCACGAGACGGCCGTCGCCCATCCGGGCGACAACGCCGAGACGCGCGAGCTGCGCCTCCGGCAGCTCCACGACGACGGGCCGCTGACGATCCTGCGCGTTCCGATCGCGATGGGCGGCGAGACCATCGGCTCCCTGTGGGCGACCCGGGACGCGGGCGCGCCGTTCCCCGGCCGGTCGCACTCGCGGCTGCTCGCCGCCGCCGCCGACCAGCTGGCCCAGTCCGTGGTGCGGGACCGCCTGGCGGCCGAGGCCACCGCCGTCGAAGTGGCACGCCAGGGCGACGCGCTCAAGTCCGCGCTGCTCGACTCGGTCTCGCACGACCTTCGAACGCCACTCTCCGCGATTCGGGCCGCGGCCGGAAACCTGATGGACCCCGACGTCCGCCTGTCGCCGGAGGAGGAACGGGCGACCGCTCTCTCGATCGACCTGGAGGCTCAGCGACTCAGCCGGCTGGTGCGGAACATGCTCGATCTCGGTCGGATCGAGGGCGGGGCGCTCCACCCGTCACTCGAGCTGTACGACCTTGCCGACCTGGTCGATCCCGTGGTGGAGCGGCTCGCTCCGGCGCTGGCCCCCTCGGAGGTCGAGCTGGACATCGCGAACGATCTGCCGGCGGTCCAGGTCGACGCCCTGTTCGTGGACCAGATCCTGACCAACCTGCTGGAGAACGCGGCGCGCTATGCGGCCGGAAAGCGGATCCGGGTGTCGGCCAGGGCCGTCGGCGACCAGGTCTGGCTGATGGTCGACGATGCCGGCCCGGGTGTCTCAGTCGCCGCGATGCCTCACCTGTTCGAGCGGTTCTATCGCGGCCCGCGGCGCCAGGGCTCGCGGTCCGAGGGCGGTTCGGGCATCGGGCTGGCGGTCGTCCGGGGTCTCGCGGAGGCGATGGGGGGTTCGGCGATCGCCCGGCCCAGCACCCTGGGCGGCCTGTCGGTGGTCGTGCGGCTTTCGGTGGAGGGCGAGCCGGAGGCTGCCGGCCGGGAGGCCGAAGCCGAACCGGAGGTCGAGCCGAAGGACGAAGGGGCAGCCGAAGGCGCCGAGGACGGCGCGGAGGACGGCGCGGAGCGGCGCCGCCGAACCGGCGCTCGACCCGGCGGTCGAACGAGAGCCGGCGGTCGAACCGTCGCGCGCCTCGATGCCCCAGGAGCCCGGATGAGCGAGGGCGCGGCAGTGGTCCTGATCGTCGAGGACGACGAGGCGGCTCGGACCGCGATCGCGAGCAATCTCCGCGCCCGCGGCCACGATGTGGACGAGGCCGCCGACGTCCGCGACGCGCTCCGGCTCTGGGACTGCCGCCGCCCCGACCTGATCCTGCTCGACCTGGGATTGCCCGACCTCGACGGCCAGGCCGTGATCCGCCGCGTCCGGCGAGAGGCCAACACGCCGATCATCGTCGTCTCGGCGCGCGGCCGCGAGGAAGATCGGGTGGCGGCGCTGGACGCCGGGGCCGACGACTACCTGACCAAGCCGTTCGGGCTCTCGGAGTTGCACGCACGGATGCGCGCGGTCCTGCGGCGCGCCGCCGGCCCCGAGGCGGACACGGATGGCAGGCTGCGGCTCGGCCCTGTCGTCCTGGACGTGCCCCACCACGAGGTCACCGTTGGGGATACGCCCCTGGAGCTCACCCCGCGCGAGTTCGAGCTGCTCAAGGTGCTGCTGTCCCAGCCCGGCCGGGTCGTGACGGCGGGCCGGCTGCTTCGCGCGGTCTGGGGCACGGCCTACTCCGACGAGGGCCACTACCTCCACGTCTACGTCTCGCGCCTGCGCCGGAAGCTCGCCGCCGCCGATCCGTCGGGCGTCGCGGCGAAGCTCATCGTCGCCGAGCCGGGAGTGGGCTACCGCATCGTCGCGGAGTAGGGGCGCAGGCGGCCGGGCAACGGCGTGTGAGCGGCGTCGCCGCGCCCGAAAATGCTTGTCCGCGGCGCGTCCGTCGCTCGCTAGAATTGCCGGGTCCGAGTCGGTTGGGTCTCGGCAGAGGTCTACTCCGGCGTGAACCGGAAGAGACTTGAACCACCAACTTTCCGGCAAGTCGGAGGGAGACCGAGATGGCGACCGGGCTTGGCTTCTGCCCCACCTGCGGGACGGCGAAGACCGAGGCAGATCAGAAGTTCTGCGCCTCGTGCGGCGCGACGCTGGCGGCTCCACCGCAGCCACCGGCCCTGGCGGCCGCAATGCCCGTAGCTCCGCCCCCGCCTCCGGCATATGTGCCCGCCGCCCCGCCTCCGCCCCCGGCCTACGCCCCGCCTCCGCCCCCGGCGTACGCACCTCCGCCGCCGTATGCGCCCCAGCAGGCATGGGGCGGGCAGCCGGTTGCCCCCGCGGCGCCGGCAAAGGCCGCGGTCAGCCCCACCATGCTGCTCATCGGCGCCGTCGTGATCCTGGCGATCGTCGGCGCGGCGTTCTACATGATGAACAACAACAGCTATCCCGGAACTCTCGCCTTCAGCCCCACCACCGTCAACTGCGGCCAGACGTACACCACGACGATCCGGCTCCCGTCCTCGGTCAAGGGCACCGACCAGATCACTCTTCAGGACAACGGCAAGACCGTCGCCACGCAGACCGTCAGCGACGCTGGTCTGAAGCAGGAGGCCGACGGTTCCTGGTCCGCCAGCGACACGATTCCGGCCGATTGTTCGAACGGGGTAGGAGCGCATACCGAGCGCCTCCTCGACGCGAACGGCAAGGTCCTGGCACAGGGGTCGTACACTCTCGTCGGTTCGGCGAGCACGACGCCGACGGCCGGCGCCGGAACACCCGCACCGGCGACGCAGGCCGCGACGGAGGCGCCCACCGCGGCGCCTACGCCCACCGAGGAGGCGACTCCCGCCCCGACTGAAGCGCCCAGCCTGCCGCCGAGCACCTCTGGGAGCAGCACCACGATCGATCCCTCGAGCTTCAGCTGCTCGGCCGCCGACGAGCAGATCGTCCTGACCATCCGACTGTCGGCCTCCATCCCCGGCACCGCCGAGGTTACCTCCGAGATCGACGGCAATACCGGAGACACGAGCACCGTGTCGTCGGGCTTCGAGAAGCAGGCCGACGGCAGCTGGCTCTCGTCCGCTCCGGAGTCCAGCCAGACACTCTGCTCGGAGCTGGGCACCGGTCAGCACAGCATCGGCGCCCTCGATTCGAACGGCCAGGTGATCACCCAGGGCACGTTCACGATCAACCCATAGCCCGGTCGATTCCGCGGGTTCGTTGACGGCCTCCGAGGCGTGGCGACACATCTCGGAGGCTCGTCGTAATTGCCCCCGGCGACCTGGATCGGCGGCGGCCGATGGGCGGGGCTCGTATTCGGCCGGACGGCCGACCTGCAGGCCGGCGGTCAGTGCGTCGTCGGCGCCGGCTCCCCGACCAGGTGCACCTCCAGCCCCGGAACCGCGTCGAGAAGACGATCGGCCAGCGAGGCCCGGCCGACGTGCAGGCCGCGGTGGGGTCGGTGGACCAGGACGAGGTGGGTCACACGGCGGTCGCGCACGACCTCTTCCAGGCCGCGAGCCAGATCCGAGGCCTCGCCCCTGAGGATCTCCGCGCCAAGGTCCGTGGCGTAGTCGACGTTCGACTGGACGTTCTGACGCCGGTCGCGGGACAGCCCAACCCCCGGGGTCTCGACGGCGATCGCCAGAAGCGGAGCGTGCAGGGCGCTGGCTATCGACGCGGCGCGGCGCAGTGCCCGCCGGCATTCCTGGGACTCGTCGACCAGCGCCATCACCCGCTCGGTTACCGGACCGATGCGCACTCCGCGCTCGCTGACGATGCCTTCGAGCTGGTCGTCCACCTTGCCGGCCACGAACCTGAGCGACAGGTCCCGCAGCGCGGTCAGGTTCGTTTCGGTGAAGAATCGCTCCAGGGCCAGCGCGGCGCGATCCGGCGGGTAGACGTTGCCGTGGCGCATCCGCTGCCGGAGCGCGTGCGGGCTCATGTCCACGAGCTCGATCTCGTCGGCGGCCCGGACCACCTCGTCGGGGATGCGCTCGCGGACGGGCACGCCAAGGATCGTCTCGACCGCGTCGGCGATCGACTCGACGTGCTGGACGTTGCAGGTGCTGATGACCTCGATGCCGGCGTCGCGGATCGCCTCCACGTCCTGCCAGCGCTTCTCGCGGGCGGAGCCCGGGACGTTGTTGTGGGCCAGCTCGTCGACCAGGGCCACGGCGGGATGGCGGGCGATGACGGCGTCCGCGTCCATCTCCTCCACGGCCACGCCGCGGTGCTCGACGCGACGCCGCGGAACGATCTCCAGCCCATCCAGCAGCGCGGCGGTGTTTCGCCGGCCGTATGTCTCGACGAAACCGACGACCGCGTCCGTGCCGCGGTCGTGGCGGCGGTGGGCCTCCTCCAGCATCTTGTAGGTCTTGCCCACGCCGGGGGCCATGCCCATGTAGATGCGCAGCCTTCCGCGCTCCGGCTTCTTCTCGGCGTTGAGCCGGGCGAGCATCTGGTCGCCGGTGGGGCGGATGGGATCGGCCGGTTCGGTGGTCATTTCAGCAGCCCGTCGAGGTCCAGGTTCAACTCCAGCACGCGAACGCTGGCGGCGCCGATGAAGCCGAGGAACGGCTGGGTGGTGTGCTTGGCGACAAGGGCCCGGACCGCATCCTCGGTCATCCCTCGCGCCTTGGCAACGCGCGGAACCTGATAGTCGGCCGCGGCCGGGCTGATGTCGGGGTCAAGGCCGGATGCCGACGCCGTCACCAGTTCGATCGGCACGGGCGCGTTGCCGTTCGCCTTTCGTTCGGCGTCCACCCGAGCGGTGATGTCGTCGATCAGCGCCTTCGAGGTGGAGGACAGGTTCGATCCGCCCGACGCCGTCGGGTCGTAGCCGGCGCCGGCTGCCGACGGCCGGCCGGAGAAGTACTTGGGGTCGTCGAATGCCTGGCCGATCAGGCTCGACCCGACGGTGTTGCCGTCGACGACGATCATCGAGCCGTTGGCCTGGCTGGGAAACACGACCTGGGCGGCGGCCGTGACCGCGACCGGGTAGGCGACGCCGGTGAGCACGGTCAGCGCGAGCAGGATCGCGACCGCCGGCCAGACTTGAGTCTTGAGAAAGCTACGCATCGTTGGCTCCTACGCCAGATGTACGGCGGTGATGAAGAGGTCGATCGCTTTGATGCCGATGAACGGGGCGAAGATGCCGCCGACCCCGTAGATCAGCAGGTTCCGCCGCAGCAGCTCCGCGGCCGGCGCGGCGCGGTATGCGACGCCTCTCAGGGAAAGCGGCACAAGGGCGACGATGATCAGGGCGTTGAATATGACCGCCGACAGGATGGCGCTCTGGGGGGTCGACAGACTCATGATATTGAGGCTGTTCAGTTCGGGATAGGCCACCGCGAACATCGCCGGCAGGATCGCGAAGTACTTGGCGACGTCGTTCGCGATCGAGAAGGTCGTGATCGCGCCGCGGGTGATCAGCAGCTGTTTGCCGATCGCGATGACCTCGATCAGCTTGGTCGGGTCCGAGTCCAGGTCGACCATGTTGGCCGCTTCCTTGCAGGCGGAAGTGCCGCTGTTCATGGCCAGTCCTACGTCGGCCTGGGCCACCGCCGGGGCGTCGTTCGTTCCGTCGCCGGTCATCGCGACGAGGTGGCCGTCGGCCTGCTCGGCGCGGATGCGGGCGATCTTGTCCTCCGGCTTGGCCTGGGCCATGAAGTCGTCCACGCCCGCCTCGGCCGCGATCGTCTTCGCCGTGAGCGGGTTGTCGCCGGTGACCATGACGGTCCGGATGCCCATGCGGCGCAGCTCTTCGAAGCGCGCCTTCAGGCCAGGCTTGACGGTGTCTTTCAACTCGATGACGCCGAGCGGGCGCCCGTCGCGGCGGATCGCCAGGGGAGTGGCGCCGAGCGAGGAGATCTCGTCGGCGAGCGTCTTGAGCTCCGGCGGCGCATCGCCGTCCAACTCCGCCACGATCGCGTCCACGGCGCCCTTGAGGACCACGGTGCCGTCGGTGAGGATCACTCCGCTCGTCCGGGACTCCGCGGAGAAGGGGACTACGGTGGCGATCTCGGGCGTGAGCTGCGTGGAGGGCGCCGCTTTGGCGCCCGAGCCCGGGGCCGCCGCGCCGAGCGCGGAGAGCCGCGCGTTCGCCAGCTCGACGACCGATCGTCCTTCCGGCGTCTCGTCCTCGAGCGAGGTCAGAAGCGCCGCCTCGAGGACGTCGCGCTCGGCCACGCCGGGCATGGCCACGATGCGCGACGCCAGCCGGTTGCCGAAGGTGATCGTGCCGGTCTTGTCGAGCAGGATCACGTCGACGTCGCCGGCAGCCTCGACGGCCCGGCCGCTCATTGCCAGCACGTTGAAGCGGGCGACGCGGTCCATGCCGGCGATGCCGATGGCGGACAGCAGGCCGCCGATCGTCGTGGGGATCAGGCAGACCAGCAGGGCCACCAGGACCACGATCCCCAGCGGCGCGCCGGCGTACAGGCCGAAAGGTCGGAGGGTCGCGGTCGCCAGCAGGAAGACGATGGTCAGGCCGGAGAGAAGGATCGAGAGCGCGATCTCGTTCGGCGTTCGCTGGCGCTTCGCGCCCTCGACCAGGGCGATCATCCGGTCCAGGAACGTCTCGCCGGGATTGGCGGTGATGGAGATCGTGAGCGTGTCGCTGGTAACGGTCGTGCCGCCGGTCACGCTGCTTCGGATGTCGGTCCCGGGCTCCTTGAGGACCGGGGCCGACTCGCCCGTGATCACAGCCTCGTTGACGTAGGCCACGCCTTCGATCACGTCGCCGTCGCCCGGGATCGTCTCGCCCTCGCGGACGACGACCACGTCTCCGCAACGAAGCGCCGACGAACCCACTTCCTCGAACGAACCGTCGTCGCGGCGGCGATGAGCCATCGTCTCCGAACGCGTCTTGCGCAGCGTGGCGGCCTGGGCCTTGCCTCGGGCCTCGGCCAGCGCCTCGGCGTACGTGGCGAAGTAGACGGTGAACCAGAGCCAGATCGCTATCTGCAGCTCGAAGCCCGTGGATCGGCCTACCTCGTTCGTGGCGGCCTTGGTGATGCCCAGTACGTCGGTGACGAGGATGACCGTCACCAGGGCCGCGGTGACCTCGACTACGAACATGACGGGGTTCTTGGCCAGCTGGCGCGGGTCCATCTTTCGCGCGGCCGGGCCGAGCGCGCCGCGCAGCGCCTTCGGGTCGAAGATGCCGCGATTGCGAGGAGCGCCGGTGGCGCCGGCCTGGCGGTCTTCCCGGGCCACGCGGCGGGTGCCGCGGGCCGTGTCTATCACGGAAAGAGAGAGAAGCTTGCGGCGGAAGCCGCCCGCGACTTCGAACGCCATCAGAACAGCCTCCCGGCATTGTTGAGGAGCTGGTCGACGATCGGGCCGAGCGAGAGTGCGGGGAAGAAGGTCAGCGCGCCGACGATGACGATCACGCCGATGAGCAGTCCGACCCAGATCGGTCCGGTCGTGGGGAACGTCCCCAGCGATGGAGCGACGCGGCGTTTGGCCGCCATGGAGCCGGCGATGGCCAGAATGGGGACCATCATGGCGTAGCGGCCGAGCATCATCGCGAGGGCGCCGGTGACGTTGTAGAAGAGCGTGTTCCCCGTCAGCCCCGCGAACGCCGAGCCGTTGTTGCCTGTCATGCTCGAGAAGGCGTAGAGGATTTCGCTGAAGCCGTGAGGGCCGCCGTTCAGCGGCCCGGCTTGGCCGGCCGTCGTGGCCGTGGCCAGCGCCGTGAAGAAGAGAATGCTGAAGGCCAGGAAGAGGACGACCAGCATCGCCATCTTCATCTCGTAGGACTCGATCTTCTTGCCGAGGTACTCCGGCGTACGTCCGACCATGAGCCCGGCTATGAAGACCCCGATGATGGCGAACACGAGAATGCCGTACAGGCCGGCCCCCGCGCCGCCAGGCGTGATCTCACCCAGCTCGATGTTGAAGAGCGGGACGAGGCCGCCGATCGGCAGGAAGCTGTCGTGCATGGAATCCACCGCGCCGGTGCTCGTGCCGGTCGTGACCGTCGCGAAGAGGCCGCTGGCGTCGGCGCCGAAGCGCGTCTCCTTACCCTCCATGTTTCCGGCGGACTGGTCGATGTTCACGGCGACGGCGGCTGGGATCGACGGGTTGGAGCGCTCCTCGCTGGACATGGCCACGAGCGAGCCGGCGGACAGGACGATGATCATGACGGCGGCGAGCGCCCAGCCCTGGCGGGCGTTGCCGGCCATCCGGCCGAACGTGTTCGTCAGGCCGAAGGGGATGATCAGGATGAGCAGCATCTCGAACCAGTTCGAGATCGTGGTGGGGTTCTCGAACGGGTGAGCCGAGTTGGCGTTGAAGAACCCGCCGCCGTTGTTCCCGAGCTCCTTGATCGCTTCCTGCGATGCGACCGGCCCGAGCGGGATCAGCTGCGTGGCTCCCTGGAGCGTGTGGACGGTGAGCGACGTGGCGAACGTCTGGATCACGCCCTGCGAAACGAGGAAGAGCGCGGCCACGATCGAGATCGGCAGCAGGATGTACAGGGTGCTGCGGGTCAGGTCCACCCAGAAGTTGCCGATCGTAGGCGACGACTTGCGGACGAGGCCGCGGGTCAGGGCGAGTGCCACCGCGATGCCCGACGCGGCCGAAGTGAAGTTGCGCACGGCGAGGCCGGCCATCTGGGTGAGGTAGGTCATCGTGTTCTCGCCCAGGTAGTTCTGCCAGTTGGTGTTGGTATCGAAGCTGACCGACGTGTTGTAGGCCATGTCCGGTGCCACTGGCCCGATGCCGGCCGTCCCGCCCTGGTTGAGCGGCAGATACGCCTGGAGGCGCTGCTGCAGATACAGCGCGAGGATGCAGACAAACGAGAACACGATCACCGAGACGGCGTAGGCAGGCCAGCGTTGCTCGACGGTCTCGTCGATGCGCATGACCTTGTAGACGCCGCGCTCGATCGGCCGGATGACCGGCGAAAGGAAGACCCGCTCGCCTTCCATCACGTTGCGCATGTAGCCGCCCAGCGGGCGAGCCAGCAGCAGGACGACGGCAAAGAGGCTCAGAGCCTGGAGAAGGCCAGGCAGCGAGGGGATCATCTAGAACTTCTCCGCTCGCAGAAGAGTGAAGAGGAGATAGACACCGAGGAAGAGGACGATCACGCCGCCCAGCAGGTCCTGCCCGTTCATTGGGCCAGCCGATTGCAGAGCCAGATCAGGCCCATGAAGAACAGCAGGCAGGCTGCCATCAGGGCGATCATCGCCAGGTCAAAGAGCATCGAGTCCTCCCTGGGGGTCGGAGGCGTCCGTCTGGCCGGCCTCGTCGGCCTCGCTGTGGTGGCGCTCGACGATCTCGACGAGAGTCGGAATCGCGAACGGCTTGGGCAGGAAGCCGGCACAGTCGAACTCGCGGAGTCGCGAATGCGGGACGGCGGTGGCGCTGACCACGAAGACCGGCGGCGAGCCCGCCGGGACCAGCGCTCCGGAGCGGAGGAAGCCCCAGCCCGAGTCGCCCGGCAGGTTGATGTCGAGCAGCACGATCGTCGGCCGGTAGCCCGCGCGAATGGTCTCGGCGGCCTCTTCGGCCGACGCGGCCACGCGCGCCTCGTGGCCGCGGGCACGCAGATGTTTCGAGACGACGGTCGCCAGCGGCACGTCGTCCTCGATCAGCAGGACGCGGGCCGGCGCGGCTCCACTACTCATCGATCCTCCGCACGATCAGGTCGCAGCCGGCGTCCTCCGGCCAGGGAATCGGCTCCAGCCGCAGGCCCTTCGCCGCTGCCTCCGCCCGGAAGCGCCGCGCGACCTCCTCGCCGAACCTCAAGCCGGTGAGGGTGATCCGCGAGGCGGAGCCGGACGCCACGAGGGCGATGGCGCCCTCGACCTCGGCGATCTCGGAGCTCAGGCGACGCCTGGTCTCCTCGGGGTCGGAGGTCGCGGGCACGTCTGCCGGGTCACGTTCCATGCGCCCAGCATCGCCGCGCCCTCCAAGAGGCGGGCCCGGTCGGACTGCCGTCGACCGCTAAACGCGGTCTTAACGACTCGGGTGCGCCGACGCCCGTCTGGAGTCGCCGCCATACTTGCGGCCATGGGACGACCACGCTGAGCGGCATCCGGGTAGGATCTGGGTCGACTCCGGCCGCACCGGCTCCGAGCGCCGTCTCAGCCGGGGATCCGCGCGATCCCAACATGGCCGCGCCGTGGACGTTGCGCGCCATCTACGTGGCCACGGGGCTATCCACGTCGTCGCTCGCCCCGTTCATCCCGGTGATCCTCAAGAGTCGCGGGCTGGACCCGGCGACGATCGGCGTCGTCGCTGCCCTCGGCGCGCTGGCGGCGACGCTGGTAGTGCCGGCGTGGGGCCACCTCGCCGACGTGGTCGTCGGGCGCGTTCGCGCCTTCCGGATCGGGCTGATCGTGGCCACCGGGGCCGCGGTAGGCCTGCTGTTCCAGCTGCCACTCGTGCTGGTGGCGGTGCTGGTCGGAAGCTTCACCGTCTACGCGAACCTCTTCATCGGACTCACCGACGCCCTGGCCGTCGCCGACCTGCCCGCGCCGGAGCGACAGTACGGCAGCCTGCGCGCGTGGGCCAGCCTCTCGTTCACCGTCTGGATCGTCGTGGTGGGCTTCCTCTACAGCTGGGCCGGCTATGGCGCCGCTCCCGCCGTCTTCCTGATCTGGTCGACAACGATGCTGTTCCTCGTCGGCTGGATCCCCGACCGAGCCGTGCCCCCAAGGGTTCGAGGGGCGGCCCGGACCGAGGGCGGCCGCGCCGTCCGATTCGGCTCCCCGGGCAGAGCCCTGGCGGCCCAGCCCAGGCTTCCGATCCTGCTGGGAGTGTTCGCCGTCGCTTTCGTCGGTCTGCAGGGAGCGCTGACTTTCGTCGGGATTCGAATCGTGGAGCTCGGCGGCCAGCCGTCGGATGTCGCGATCTCGTTCGGAGTTGCCGCGGTAATGGAGATACCGGGGCTCGTGGCGGCGGGCTGGATTGGCCGCCGGATCGGGCTGCGCTGGCTCTGCCTGGTTTCCCTGGTCGTCTACGGGCTGTGCATCGCGCTCTGGGGAATCCTGCCCTCGGCGATGGCGATCAACGCGACCCGCGCCGCAACGGGTCTGTGCAACGGATCGCTCATGGCGGCCCGGGTGCTCATGGTGCCGCGGCTGCTTCCGCCGTCGTTGCAGGCGACCGGCCAGGTCATGTTCCAGGCCGCGACCATGGGTTTCGGAAGTGTCGTAGGCAGCGTGGTAGGTGGCGTGGCGTACAAGGCGTTCGGGCCGACGGCCTTCTTCGTGGCGGCCGGGGGAGTGGCGATCCTGGGTGGGATCGGAACGTGGCTGGCGCTCGCGGGTCCGACGGGGGCTCGACTGACGGGCGGGGCCGGCGGCCCGCTCGATCCTTCCGGACGATCGACATGACGTGCCGGCCGGCGATCCGCCTGGATCGGCCGATTTGACGGGTAGGGTTCGGCGACTCGCGCCCCGGCTCGCACCCGCGACTCGCGCCCCGGCTCGCGTTCGCGGCTCGCGCCGGCGACTCAGCGCGGTGGAACGCTGGATCGGCCTCGCTCCGGCGGCGACTCCGGGTCGGCGATGCGATACCCGATGCCGGGCTCCGTCTCGATCAGACCCTCCAGTTCCGCGTCGGGTGCCGCGGCCGACAGCTTGCGCCGTAGCCGGTTCACGTAGACGTGGAGGTACGCGCTCTCGTCGGCGTAGGCCACGCCCCAGACCGCGCGCAGCAGCCGGGCCTTTGTGAGGACGCGGCCCCGGCTCGACAGCATGACCTTCAACAACTCGTACTCGCGGGGCGTCAGATGGACGACCTCGCCCGAGACGCGGACCTCGCGCTTGACGGGGTCGAGTTCGATGGGGCCGAGCCGCAGACAACCGGACGCGTCGGCATCGGGCCCGGCGGCCCGTCTCAGGACGGCCCTGATGCGGGCGTTCAGCTCGTCCGTGGCGAACGGCTTCGTCAGGTAGTCGTCGGCGCCGGCCTCCAGGCCGGCGATCTTGTCGCGCTCGTCGCCGCGGGCGGACAGGATGATGATCGGCGTGGTGGCCTCGCGGCGGATCCGCCTGATCACGTCGATGCCGTCGAGGTCGGGCAGTCCCAGGTCCAGCAGGACCAGATCGGCGCGATGGGCGTCCCACTCGCGCACGGCCTCTCGGGCCGTGGCCGCCTGGTGGACCTCGTAGCCACGGCGCTCCAGGTACTCGGCCAGGGCGCGCCGGGCGGGCGCCTCGTCTTCCACGATCAGGAGCGACGGGCCGGTCATCGCGTCGTCCCGCGGTCGCTCTGCGCGGTCTCGTCGTTCGCCGCCCTTTGCCACGCGCCGTCCTCCCCGGCCGGGCGGTCGGGGATCGACGCGGGCGTGAGCACAACGTCCACGCGCAGGCCGCCGAGTTCGCCGCGACTCGCCGCGACCTCGCCGCCCATCGCCCTGGTCAGGCCCTCGACGACTGTCATGCCGATGCCCATGCCGCGTCGCTTGCTCTCGCCCGGGGGCCCGGCCTGGTAGAACTTCTCGAACAGGTGCGGCAATGCCGCCTTGGGAACTCCGGGCCCGTCGTCCTCGACGCTCACGTCGAGCAGCCCGTCCTGCCGGACGGACGCGCGCACCCGGATCTCGTCGCCGCCGTGGCGAATCGCGTTCTCGAGCAGGTTGGCCAGCACCTGGCTCAGATACAGCTGATCGGCGAGAACCGGCGGCAGCGCGTCGGGCATCTCGACCCTCAGGCGCTTGGCCGTTCCGGCGCCGATCCGCCTGGTCACCTGCAGGACCAGATCCTCGAGATCGCACGGCTCCAGCTCCGGCTTGAGGGCGCCGCCTTCGATCCGGCTGAGGTCGAGCAGGTTTCGGATGAGCCGGCCCATTCGCTCGGCCTCCGAATCGATCGTCAGGAATGCCTCTCGTCGATCCTGCTCGGTCCACGCCACCGACTCGTCGAGCATGCTTCCCGCCGCCGCGCGGATCGTGGCCAGCGGGGTGCGGAGATCGTGCGAAGCGGAGTCGAGGAGGGCGGTCTTGAGAGCCTCTCCGCGGCGAGCGATCTCGGCGTTGGTCCTCTCCGTGTCCACGCGGTCGCGAACGATCGCCTGCCCCAGCTGATCCGCCGCGGCCGACAGGATGCGAGTCTCGGCGCGGTCCGGTTCGCGCTCGTCGCGGGCCCTCAGGGCCCAGACGGATCCGAGCGCCTCGCCGGAGGCTTCGACCCTGACCCGGTGGACGGTGGCGCGGTCCGCCTTGCGCCGGATCATGGCCGTGGCAACGTGCATCCGGACCCAGCGGGCCGGCTCGTCCCCCGGCGAGCGCTGCAGCACCACCTGCCAGGCCGGGATGGGAAGTGGCTCGCCCGGCGCGGTGTCGGCGATCGTCCTCTCCTCGGCCGGCGTCGCCCCCAGCCCGAACCAGATGCGGTCCATGGCCGCGGCGGCTGCCAGGCGCTCGAGCACTATCGGCGCCGCTTCCTCGACCGTCCGGGTCTCGGCCAGCGCACGGCTGATGCCGAACAGAGCCTGAGCTTCCCGCGCTCGCTGCGCCACCTGCTCGGCGTGTTCCGCCTGAACCGCCACGAGCCGGCCGATTGCCAGCGCCACGGCCAGGAGGAGCAGCAGATTGAGCCACTCGTCCGGGCTGCTGATCGTGAAGACGTACAGCGGCTGCACGAACAGGAAGTCGTAGGCGAGGAACGCCGCCACGGACGTGGCCACGGCCGGGATCGTCCCCCAGCGCATTCCGACCGCCACGACCGCCAGCAGGTAGACGGGAGCCGCGTGGGTGACGCCCAGTCGCGCCAGCAGGTCGACCGCCACGGAGGCCGCGGCGAGGGAGGCGGCGATCGTCGACGCAATCAGGGTCGCCCGCGCCATCCGTGGAGACCGAACGCCCATCCGCAATCCTGTCATCGGTTCGATCCTAGTCCCGCCGGAAGGCGGCGGGACCCCTTCGGACCCACCCTGTTGAGCGGTTGTTGAGCGCAAGCCGGTACCACTCGAGGCGTTCCTTCGTGGCCGCCCGAATAGGGTAGGGAGGTGACATTCGCCGA
Source organism: uncultured Chloroflexia bacterium (assembly GCA_963838285.1). Taxonomy (GTDB): domain Bacteria; phylum Chloroflexota; class Limnocylindria; order Limnocylindrales; family CSP1-4; genus Fen-1039. The sequence continues at coordinate 445,959 of CAWIQP010000006.1, read as the reverse complement.
CAGCGTGCTGCATCTGGTTCGAGCTGGCGCCCGGATCGACCCCTGGGGCGGTCCCGAGGCCGCCGGCCCGGCGGAGCGTGCGCAGCTCGATCCCCGAGGACCTGCTGGCCGGCGAGACGGCCGGCTCGGCGGCGTCCTTCGCGCAGTCGCAGGCATCCGGGGAGACGCCCGACATAGAGGCCGATGTGGCCGCCGACGCCGCGCAGAGTCTCCAGGAGTACGAGCCCGGGCTGGCCGATCTCGAGGCGGCCGTGGGTCTCGTGTCCGCCGGTCTGGCGACACGGGTGATCCTTTCCGGGTTCCAGTCCTGGCCCGGTCTGCTATGGCGGGCCTACCAGCTGGCCGACACCACCGATGTACTCATTCTGCCCACCGTCGTCCGTCCCGGCGGTAAGGTGGACATAGTCATCACGAGGGATACCGCCGCCAATGGCTGAACAACGGCCCCTGCGGGGTCGAAAACTCGGCGATCGCCGCGTAGTAGTCGATCGGCCGCATGCTCGCTACTTCCGCTACCTGGGCCCCGGCGTGCTCGAAGCCAAGCTGGAGGCGCAGGCGCCGCGCACGGCCTACCAGCGCCGGATGGCCACCATTCGAGGCATACTTTTCGGCCGTCCACTGTCGTCCGCCGCGGACTTGAGCGAGCGACTGCCCAAGTGGAAGGCGCTGCCGGTCTTCTCCTCGGACGTGATGTCGTCGGTGGCCTACGCCACCGGCGCCATGATGCTGATCCTGGCCGGCGCCGGCACGGACAACTACAAGTACGTCCTGGGCCTGTCCGTCGTGGTCGTGGCTCTGCTGGTCATCGTCACGTTCAGCTACCGCCAGACTATCCGAGCCTACCCCAACGGCGGCGGCAGCTACATCGTCGCCCACGCCAATCTCGGCGTTCTCGCCGGCCTCGTCGCTGCTGGATCGCTGCTTACGGACTATGTCCTGACGGTCTCCGTCAGCGTGTCGTCCGGCGTGCAGGCTCTCTACTCGGCCTTTCCCTCTATCGAGCCGTTCGCCGTGCAGTTGATCGCTCTGTCGATTCTGCTCGTTATGGTCGTCAATCTGCGCGGCCTTCGGGAGAGCGGCACGCTGTTCGCCAGCCCCACCTACATCTTCATCGGATCGATGTTGCTGCTCATCGGGGCCGGGATCTTCGAGTCCCTGACGGGCCAGTTGCACCATGTCACCGATGTCGTGCCCCTCAGCGGCCTTGCCACCGAGAACATGGGTGTCTTCCTGCTTTGCAAAGCATTTGCCGACGGCTGCTCGGCTATGACCGGTACCGAGGCCGTGGCCAACGGGGTGCCGGCCTTCAAGCCGGTCGAGTGGAAGAACGCTCAGCAGACGATGATCATCATGGCCACCTTGCTTGGCGTCATGTTCCTTGGGACCAGCTTCCTTGCCGTCAACGTCGGGGCACACCCGGCGAACGCTTTGGGGTCGAACATCGCCGGCGGGGGTGAGAGTGTTCTCTCGCAGGTGGGACGGACCGTCTTCGGAGGCCGCGGTCCGCTCTATTACATACTCCAGTTCTCGACGATGGGCATCCTCATCCTTGCGGCGAACACGAGCTTCGCCGACTTTCCGCGCCTCTCATCGATCCTGGCCCGCGACGGCTTCTTCCCACGCCAGTTCGCTTTGCGCGGCGAGCGGCTCGCATTCAACTCCGGGATCGTGGCCCTCTCTCTCGTCTCGATCGCGCTGGTCGTCGCCTTCGGCGGTTCGACCGACCGGCTGATCGGCCTCTACGCCATCGGCGTATTCACCTCGTTCACGCTGTCGCAATCGGGCATGGTGAAGCACTGGTTCGTCGAACGGGGACCGGGCTGGCGTCGCAGCGCAATGATCAATGGTGTCGGTGCCGTGGTGACGGCCATCGTGGTAGTGGTCATCGCCATCTCGAAGTTCGACCAGGGCGTCTGGATGATCATCATCGTCGTCCCGATCCTGGTGCTGCTGATGCTCTTCGTCAAGCACGAGTACGACCTGGAGGGGGTCGGCCTCGAAGTCCAGCCGGATGTCGTCTTTGGGCCGCCCCATCGCCGCCAGAGAGTGGTCGTCGTGGCGCAGGCCATGAGTCGGGCGGTGGTCCAGGCGGTCAAGGTAGGCGAGACGATGGGCGAGGAAGTCCAGCTGGTCCACGTGACCCTCGACCCCGCGGAGGGCGAGCGGTTCCGCGAACGCGTCGAGCGGCAGCTACCGGGGGTGCGGGTGGTGCTCGTGGAGTCGCCCTATCGCGCGCTCGTTCGGCCGTTCGTACGCTACCTGGAGGTCTCGCAGGCCGAGGACCCGAACCGGGTCACGATCGTGCTCCTGCCCGAGCATCTACCGCGTCACTGGTGGGACCGCATCCTCTACAACCAGAACGTCCACCGCATCCGGGCGGCTCTGGTAGGTCGCAAGGACTTCGTGGTCCTGGACACTCCGTATCGGCGAGGGATGTAACCGCCCCGCGCCACCCGCGGCTCGCGCCACCGCGCCACCCGCGGCTCCGCGCCCTCCACCGTCCCGCGCCACCCGCGGCTCCGCTCGATCTGGCCAGATTCCAGCCCCCGTAGCGCCGGGCTGAGAATCGGGCCGCCGGCAGATCGTGCCCCGGCGCCGTCCCGTCCTCCAGTCCCGCGCTACCCGCGGCCAGTCGATCTGGCCAGATTCCAGCCCCGGTAGCGCCGGGCTGACGAATCCAGGCGCGCCGAGAGATCCAATCTGCGGCCATCGTATCCAGCCCCGTGCTACCCGCGACCAGAATCTGGCCAACTCCGCCCCGGGCCGGTACGCCCCGGCGCGCAGGCTTAGGCCCAAACTGCGGCCGCGTACCCGACCCCGCGCTACCCGCGCTGGAATCTGGCCAAGTCAGACCGGCCGCGCCGCGCTTCGCCCGCGCCGGCGCCCAGCGCCCGCGCCGCGCCCGCCACGCCCGCGCCGCGCCCAGTCCACTCTCCCGCGCCGCGCGCGCCCAGCCCCCCTCCGCCGCACCCCGCCCGCGCCGCACCCGCCCGCGCGCGCACCGCGCGCGTCGCGTCCGCCGGCGCCCGCGCCGCACCGGGCGGCGGCAATCGTCAGGCCTCGAGAGCCATCCCCGGTCTGGCGACCTCGATCGCCCCGTTGAACGTCGTGCTGGCCCGGTCGATCGCCTCCTCTTCGCCCAACCCCAGGCCCAGGTGAGTCAGGACCAACCGCGAGACGCCGGCGTGCGTGGCGACAAGGCCCGCATCCTCGGGCGAGAGGTGGACGGACGGAATCTCGATCTCGGTGGCGAAGCATTCCGCCACGAGAACACGGGCGCCCTTCGCGAGCGTCACGAGGTTCTCACACGGGCCGCTGTCGCCCGTGTATGCCAGTCGCCGATCGCCGAGTCGAGCCGTCAGGCCGAACGCCGGAACCGCGTGCTCGACCGCTCGAGCCTGGATTCGAAGATCCCCGATCTCCGCGATGCCGCGGTCCTTGAGCTCGACGACCTGGAAGTAGTCGGACATGCGATGCGTGACCGAGCTCTTGACGAAGTCCTCGACTCGCGACGCCCAGCCCACCGGCCCCAGCACGGGGATCTTGCGCATCGTCTTGTTCGCAAACGCAAAGGCGTAGTAGAGGAGCGGCATGTCGGCGAAGTGGTCGGCGTGGAGGTGGCTGATCCAGACGGCGTGAAGGTCCTCGAGCCGGATGTAGCGCTGCAGCGATCCGAGCACTCCGCCGCCGATGTCGACGAGCACGTTGGCCCCACCTGCCTGAAGCAGGAATCCCGAGCACGGCTCGTCGGCCTTGGGGTACGGCGCATTGCCCAGGGTTGTCCAGGTGATCGGACCTTCCGGCTTCCCCCGCTTTAGCACGCTGCCCTCCATGGAACGTCGACAGGGGGAAAGTTAGCAGCGACTGGCGAAAGTCGTGAATCGAGTTTGCGGCCCGCCGGCGCAGCAGGCCCACGGGGGCCCGCGCAGGACCGCCGCGCGCCCCAAACGCGGAACGCCCCGTCGGCCGCGCGCCCGCGGACTCATTCCGACTCAGGACGCCGCGCGACTGACCGCCGCGCGCCCCGAACGCGGGACGCCCGGACGCCGCGCCCGCGTGGCCACGCCGACCCAGGACCGCCGCCGCCGCGTCGTCCCGTTGCACCATGCGGGCTCATTCGTTCGGATGACGCGAAGATATTCGCCATGCGTCAGACTGTTCGCCTGTGAGCGAAGTATCTGCCAGCCAGCTCGAGATAGAGGCCGCGATCCAGGCTCTCAGCGGCCTGTGGTATCACCAGGGCCCGGAGGTTCCGGAGTGGGTAGCTCAGGAACTGACCTTCGGCCAGATGCGCCTGCTCTTCCTCCTCAGCAAGCACGGTCCCGCGCCGATGAGCCGGGTCGCGGAGTGGCTGGGCGTCGGACTGCCGGCGGCCAGCGGGACCGTTGACAGGGTCGAGCGCCACGGGCTGGTCGCACGCGAGCATCGCCTCGACGACCGCCGCGTGGTGGAGTGCCGGCTGACCGACGCGGGCCGCGGACTGATCGACGAGATCTCCGGCATGCGGCTCGAGATCGTGAGACAGTTCCTCGCCGTGCTGAACGATGAGGAACTCGCGGGCATGGCCCGCCTGATGACGGTCGCTCTCGAACGAATGAAGGCCAGAACATCGTGAACGCGGCGTTCGCGACGGGAGTCGTAGTCACCGAGGAGGACGCCCGACTCGCCTGAGACGCAAAGCGTGGAGGCCCGATCGGCCGCCGCCAGCCCCGACCAGTAGTTCCGGTGGACGGCGCCGCGCCGGCGTCCCACCGCCACCAACCGACATCGCTGCCAAATCGCCAAGGAGCCAAGGAGCAACCCGTGATCCGACTGACACAGCTTGCCGTCAGCAAGCGCAGCGTGACCGTCCTCATTACGTTGGCCATGCTGCTGGGCGGCCTCTTCGCCTGGGCCTCGCTCAAGCAGGAGCTGCTTCCCAACATCGCGTTCCCGTACGTCGTGGTCATCACGCCGGTCCCGGGAGCCAGCGCGCAGGACGTCGCGGTCGCGGTGACCGAACCGGTCGAGCGCTCGATCGGAAGCCTGCCGGCGTTGCAGCACATCGACTCCAGCTCGGTGAACAGCCTCTCGATAGTCGTGGCCTCGTTCGACTACGGCACCGACGTCAAGGGAACGACGGCGACGATCGATGCGAACGTCAAGGCCCTCGGCCTGACCGCGACCTCCACGGTGGAGTCGTTCGACATCAACGCCCTGCCTCCGCTTACGGTGGCCATACAGGCGACCGGCGGCACGACCGCGGCTCAACTCGACGCCCTGGCGGAGTCCACGATCGTGCCGGCGCTCGAGAGCGTCGACGGGGTCAGCACGGTCGATCTGAGCGGCGCCAGCCAGGAACGGCTGATGGTCGAGCTCGATCCCGCCAAGCTGGCCGCGGACAACATCTCGATCAGCCAGATCTCGGGCGTGCTTGCCGCCAACAACCTCGTCCTGCCGGCCGGGTCCCTTCCGACCACCACGGCGGGAGGGTCGACGATAAACATTCCGGTCTCGGCGCAGCACCAGCTCCAGCTGACCAGCCCGAACGACCTTCTAGCTCTCACCGTCGGAGTCAAGACGCCGACGGCGGGCTCGGGTGCGACGGCGCCGACGCCCGTTACCCTGGGCGACCTGGGCACCGTGCAGCTTGTTCCGATCTACGCCAGCGGCTACGCCGAGCTCAACAGCGATCCGGCCAAGCAGGATGCCGCGTCGTCCCTGGTTCTCTCCGTCTCCAAGACTTCGGACGCCAATACGGTCGACGTCGTCCAGGCCGTCCAGGCCAAGCTCACGCAGCTGCAGTCGCAGAGCGGCGCCTTCCAGGTCGTCACCGTGGAGGACCTGTCGAGCTTCATCATCGAATCTCGCGATAGCCTGGTCCGCGAAGGCCTCCTTGGCGCGCTGTTCGCGATCATCACGATCTTCATCTTCCTGATGAGCCTGCGCTCGACCCTCGTCGCGGCCATCAGCATCCCGGTCTCGATCATGACCGCGCTCGTGCTCATGCTCGTGGCGGGAGTCACGATCAACATCATGACCCTGGGCGGATTGGCGATAGCCGTCGGCCGGGTCGTGGACGACGCCATCGTCGTCCTGGAGAACATCTACCGGCACCGCGGCCGCGGCGATCCAATGCGCGAGTCGGTCATCTCGGGCACGCGCGAGGTGGCCAGCGCGATCACCAGCTCCACGCTCACGACGGTGGCGGTATTCCTTCCGATCGGGTTCGTCGGCGGCATCGTCAGCCAGTTCTTCCTCCCGTTCGCGCTGACCGTGACCTTCGCCCTGCTCGCCTCGCTCATGTGCGCCCTGACGGTCGTGCCCGTCCTGGCCTCGCTGTTCATCGACCGCATCAAGCTGAATCCCGACGAGGGAGTCCAGCACCACGACACGCTCGTCCAGCGCATCTACACGCCGCTCCTGAAGGCCGCGCTCAACAACAGGCGCAGCCGCTGGAGCGTGATCGGCATCTCCGCGCTGCTCGTCGTCTTCGCCGGGCTGCTGGTTCCCCACATCCCGACGCAATTCCTCGACACCGGCTCGCAGAAGTACCTCCAGATCTCCGTCGCGCCCCCGTCCGGTACGCCGTCGGCCGCCGTCCTCACCGAGGCCAAGGCGGTCGAGGCCAAGCTCCGGGCCTACCCGGAGATCAACCTCATCGAGACGACGGTGCCCGGCGATTCGGACACCGGCTTCTCGGCACTCGAGGCCGCCTTCACCGGCGGCGCGTCCAACAGCGCCACGATCCTCGTCCAGCTCGACAACAGCGTCGACCTCAATGCCGAGCAGAAGAAGCTCGCCGCCGACCTGGCCGGCCTCCAGACCGACTCCTGGCAGATCCAGGTGGCCCAGGAGAGCATGACCGGCAGCGGCTCCATCAGCGTCGTCGTCAGCGGGACGAACCCCGCCGACGTGGCATCGGCAACGACCGCCGTCGTCACCGATCTCAAGACTCTGCCCGACCTCATCAACGTCAAGAGCGACCTGGCCACGACGGCGTCCGTGTACGCCATCGATGTCGATCCGAACAAGGCGATCATGGACGGGACGAGCACGGCGGGTGTCCAGGCCGCGGTCCAGGACGCCCTGACCGGAACCAAGGCGGCAACGGTCACCGTGGCCGGCGTGCCCGCCGACGTCTACCTCCAGCTCGACGCCAAGCTCAACTCGCTGCAGGCCCTGCAGCAGATGCCGGTCGGCGTGGGCAACATGCCGCTCGGTCAGATCGCCACGGTCACCCAGCAGCAGACTCAAGCTCGAATCAGCCGCGTCGATCAGTCGCCGGCCTCCACGATCAGCGCCGACACGACCAGCCAGGACACCGGTGGAGTCTCGACCGAGATACAAAAGGAGATCAACAAGCTCCAGGCCGCCGGCAAGCTCTCCGGCGTGACGGTCACCCTGTCCGGCGTGACCGAGGAGATGAACAACGCCTTCGGTGGTCTGATCGTCTCGATGCTGGTTGCGATCCTGCTCGTCTACCTCGTCATGGTCCTGGTCTTCAACTCGCTCATCGATCCGCTGGTCATCATGTTCAGCTTGCCGCTGGCCACGATCGGCGCCTTCCCTGCGCTGTTCATCACCCAGCGAGCCATCGGCGTCAGCGCCATGATCGGCTTCCTGATGCTGATCGGCATCGTCGTGACCAACGCCATCGTGCTGCTCGACCTGGTCGAGCAGCACAGGCGCCGCGGCCTGCCGATGTACGAGGCCTTGATGCAGGGCGGGCGGACCAGAGTCCGGCCCATCCTGATGACGGCCATCGCCACGATCCTGGCCCTGATCCCGCTCGGCCTGGGTCTGTCCCAGGGCGAGATCATCGCCTCCGAGCTGGCCACGGTCGTGATCGGCGGCCTGTTCACCTCCACGTTCCTGACCCTCATCGTGGTCCCCGTCGTGTACTCGCTCGTCGACGACGCGAAGTCGATCACGCGCCGCAAGCTCGGCTTCGCCCCCGAACAGCCGGAGGCGGAGCAGGCTCAGGCCTAGATCCGGACACAGCCGGGGAGGAGCCCAGACGGCGATGGGATCCCAACCGCAAATACCCGCAGCCGAGTACCCGGAGCGCTGGCTCCGGGTACAGGCCATGATGGCCGCCGCGGGCCTCGACTTCGTGGTGGCATATGCAGACGACCGGGCGTCGTTCGGGCCGGCCCACGCCCGCTGGCTGGCCGACTTCCCGGTCCACTTCGAGCCCGCCTGCATCCTGATGCCCCGCAGGGGAGAGCCGGTGATGCTGGTGGGTCCGGAGAGCGACCGGTACGCCCTGGTCGTCGGACGCATCGCCGACGTCCGGGTTCTGCGCGAGCTGACCCACCCCGACGAGGACTATCCCTACGCCCGAATCCAGAGCCTGGCCGAGGTGATGGCCGAGATCGGTGAGGCGGCCGCGGCCCGGCGGGTGGGCCTGGGCGGCCGCGGTCTGATCGGGGCCGATCTCATGGCCGCCTTCAAGGCGGCACTCCCCGCGGCGGAGTGGGTGGACGTGGAGAACGCCCTGTGCGACCTGCGGGCCCGCAAGTCGCCGGCCGAGCTGGACGTCATTCGCCGGGCGTATGAGATCGCCGAGATCGGGATCGGCGCAGGGATCGAGGCCATCGGGCCGGGCGTCACCGAGCGAGAGGTCGCCGCCGAGATCGAGGCGTCGATGCGCCGGGCGGGCGCCGAAGGTACCGGCATCGACACGATCGTGGCATCCGGGCCGAACTCCCGGCCAATCCTCGCGCGGTCCACGTTCCGCAGCATCGAGTCGAACGACCTGGTCCTGCTGACCGTCGCCCCGCGCTACCAGGGCTACCACGCCGCGATCGGTCGTGTGGTGCTCGTCGGCGATCCCGGTCCGGAGGTGAGACGCGCGCTCGACACCGCGGTTCGAGCCCAGCGGGCCGCGGCGGAAGCTTTGCGCCCGGGCCGGGAAGGACGCGAAGTCGAGGCCGTTGGTCGTGGCATCGTGGCCGAAGCCGGCCTGGGCCACTTCTTCCTCTACTCGGGCCTCCACAGCGTCGGCGTCATCGAGTTCGAGCCGCCGATCTTCGGACCGAGCAGCCCGGCCACGCTCGAAGAGAACATGGTCATCTCGATCGACATTCCGATGTTCAACACTCCGTGGGGCGGGATTCGCGTCGAGGACGGCTACGTCATCACCGCCGGCGGCGCGGAGCCGCTCGATCGGACGCCGTACCACATTCAGAAGTAGGCAACCGGAGGGGCGGCCGACCGTAGGGGCGGTCGACCCGGCGAGCGGCCGACCGATCCCGCTCTGCGGCCGCTCCCGGCTCAGACGGACGTTGGCGCTCCACCCGCAGCCGGCCGGCCGGCGTTCTCGTCGCCCGGCTCGTCGTCGCCGCCGGGGATCAGGAGGTAGCCGAGGAGCGCGCCGATGACGTTGGCCGCGACGCCGAAGAGGATCGCCACCTCGACCGGCCAGATTGACAGCATCGCGCCCGTCACGGCGGCACCGATCGGGAACCCGGAGAAGTTGAGGTTCATCGAGACGGTGAAGGCGCGGCCCATCCAGGCCGGATCCGTGCGGCGCTGGCGCAGCGTGAAGAGGGCGATGTCGAGCGGGCCGTTGAGCAACCCGGAGCCGGCCATCGCGACCGCGATGGGGATGATGCTGCCGGGCCACAGCAGGATGCCCGTGGTGACAGCCAGGCCGGCGGCCGGGATCAGGATCATGCGACGCTCGCGTCCCTCGGTCCTGGCCCGGCCTGAGACGAAGGCCGACACGACTCCGAATGCGCCGCTCAACCCGAACATGTAGCCGACCATGTCCTGGCCCATGCCCAGATGCTTGAGAATCAGGACCGGCACCACGATCTCGATGACGCCGCCCGAGAGGTTCATCGTCGAGAGCGAGATCGCAAGTGCCCGGAGGGTGCGGTTGTTCCAGGTGTAGACGAGTCCGAGCCAGGCGTCCCGGAGCAGGCTTCCGCTCGACGCCACGTCCGTTCGGGGGTCCGGCGCGCCGATCATCACCAGCGCCGCGGCCCCGAAGGCGGCGGCGATGCCGACCATTGCCACCTCGAACCCGATGACCTGGGCCACCACCGCCCCGACCGGCGCGCCCACCACGGTGGCGAGGACCCAGCCGTTGGAGTCGACGGCGTTCACTCGCTCCCAGAGCGGCTTTGGCACGAGGAGTGGGAAGAGGCTGCGCAGGCCGCTGCTGCTGAGCGGCCCCGTCAGGCCGGCCAGCGCCACGATCGCCACGAGCAGCCCGGACGTGAGGTGGCCGGTCAGCGACAGGGAGGCCACCACGACGAGCGAGGTGGCCGCCACGACGTAGTCGAGGATGATCAGCCGGACGCGGCCGTGGCGGTCGAGGAGTGCGCCGGCGATGGGGCTGATGATCAGGCCCGGGAAGATGCTGGCGAAGGCCACGAGCCCGGCCAGCGACGGGTCGTTGTAGCGCTGCAGGGCGAACAGGATCATGACGATCCCGATCATCGACTGGGCGATGCGCGCGATCTGCATGGCGAGCAGGACGCGTCCGAGCGAGGGCACGCCGAGAAGGGCGCGATATGAAGGCTGGGCGGTGACGGGCTCGGCCACGGGCAGGACCTGGGTCGCGGATTAGGTGCTGAGCGTGCCACAGATCGGCCGGGATCGCCGGGAGTGGCGGGCGAGCGCGCGAGTTTGCCGTCGGGCCCGGCTAGACCGCGCCGTCGGGCGCGCGGCCCCTACAGATCAGGCCGACTTGCCCCACAACGGATCGACGACCGTGGGACCGCTCGAGGCGGCGGGCGCCTGGTCCATGGCCGCCTGGTATTGCGAGGTCGCGGCGCTGCTTGCCGCGGCCGTCGAGGAGCCGGCGGTGCCGTCGCTGCCCGGCGTAGGCGTCTGAACGCCGAGGATGGCCAGCGCCTGCTCGGCGTTGGCGTGGGTTAGGTTCGTCAGGAGCGGCAGCAGCATCGTGCCGGAGAAGATTCCCCCGGACGAGTCGGACGCGGCGGCTCCGCCGTACACGCCGCTGACGGACGCCGGGTCGACGCCCATCAGGCTCGACACGACCTCCGCGTTGAGGGTGTTGGCCGACGCGGCTCCGGCGAGCCCGACGGGCGGCAGGCCGGAATTGGCGGCCTGTGTCTGGCTCGTGCCCGTGGCGGTGCCGGCCTGCCCGGCCTGAACAGCCTGTGCCGCCGGCGTGGCAGAGGCATTCATAGAGCTGATCGCGTCCATGTCGTAGGGGTCGGACGCTCAGGGCCGAGGATTAGGGGTTTTCCCTATGAAGTGTTGGGTTCTGGCACCGCGGCCTCAGCCGGCCGGCGGCTCCTCGTTCGGGCCCGGGGCTTCGGGATTCGGAAGCGGCTGCTGAGGCCCAACGGTCAAGGCCCTCGGCGGGATTCGGGGCCGAATCTCCGAGCCGACCGGGGCGGAATCCGGCGGAAACGTGCTGATGGGGGTGCAGTTTCGCACCGGGACGACCGATGCCCCAGGAAGCGATCTCCCTATGCCGGGGAAATCGCAACCCGCCGGCTCGAACCGGGTTCGAGCGGGTCGGGGCGAACATGGCCCACTCGTGCGTACCAAGGAACTGGGATGGAACGCAGCAAAGCCCCGTCGCGCCTCCTCGCCTGGCGTGCCCTGATCGTCCGGCACGGCGTCTTCGCCGGCCTAGCTGTCGCGGTCGCGCTCCTAGTCATGGGGTGCCTGGCGCTCGCTTCCGGCGCGACCGTCGGTCCTCTGGCGCTGACCCTTGGGTTCGGCGCCGCCATGGGCTGGGCCGCTACGTGGGTCGTCTACCGGTTCACCGTCGCTCGGCCCCTGGCCCGGCTCACCGAAGCCACGATCACCCTCGCCGAGACGGACACGGCCGCTCTCTCCGACGCGCTCGCGGCCCTGGCTGAGGGGGACCTGACCCGCAAGGTCAGGATGCGTGTCCAGCCGATCGCCATCGACGGGACCGTCGAGGTCACCAGCCTGCGCGACGGGATTGGGGGCATCATCTCCAGGCTCGGAGAGAGCGCCTCCCAGCTCAACAGCGTCACCGACGAGGCGTGTCGGCGCCTCTTCTATGTCGGCGGCGACGGGTACCTGCAGGGCCAGGCCGGTGGCGACGCGATGGGCCGCGCGCTCGACGGCAAGGGTCAGGTCCTGGTCGTGACGGCGTCCTTCTCCCACCTGAGCCTGGAACTGCGCCGCCATGGATTCGAGGGCATCCTGCGCGAGCGCTATCCCGGCGTCGAGATCGTCGAGGCTGTCGAGAGCATCGGCGAAGGCCAGGAGATGCGCGCCGTAACTGCCGCGGCCTTGAGGCGCCACTCGCGGCTGGCGGGCATATACGTCACGGTCGCCGGCGGCGGAGCGGCCCAGGCCGTGGTCGATGCCGGCCTGACCGGGAAGCTGACGATCATCAGTCACGACGTGGTGGACGAGGCCATGCCCTACGTCGTCAAGGGCGTGATCACGACCGTGATCGGACAGGATCCGTACGGGCAGGGTCACGATCCGGTCATTCACCTGTTCAACCATCTGGCCGCCGGCTGGCAACCGCCCAAGACTCGGTTGCTGACCGCAATGGACCTGGTCACATCCGCCAACGTGGGGCAGTTCTGGCAGGCGGGCAGGGGTGCCGTCGAATCGGAATCCGTCGCCGCCCGCCGCCCCAAACCAATCAAGGCATCGCCCCGCCGCATCCGCATCGCCGTCCTGGGGTTGGCGGACACGCCATTCTGGGAGCTCGTCCGCGCCGGCGTGGTAGCCGCGGCCGAGGAGTTGCGGCCCTTCAATGCCGAGGCGGAGTGGATCGTTCCCGAACCGAACAAGTCCTTCGACCTGGAGATCCGGAGCGAGGCTATCGAGCGTCTGGCGCGAGAGGGCTACGACGCCATCGCGACGATGATCATGGACACCGGTCTCGTGGCCAGCATCAACCGGGTTGTCGCCGCCGGCGTGCCGGTCGCAACCTTCAACTCGGAGTCGTCCAGCCTGCGCGGCCTGATGGACCAGCTATCCCATCGCGCTGCCAAACTGATGGCGGTGAGCGGCGGCATCGCCGGTTCCGCCCAGTCGTCGGGGGCGGCCACGCGCCAGATCGCCGAGAACGTGTCGCAGATGGCCGAGGCGGCCACCAGCGAAGCCGGCGCGATGACCAGGGCCAACGCCAGCATCGCGCGCATCGCGGAGTCGGTCGAGGCCATCGCGAGCGGCGCCCGCGACCAGGCCCAGGCGGCGGACAGCCTGTCCCAGGCCGCCGCTCACATCGCCGAAGCCGTGAGGGTTGCGGGATCCAGCTCGGAGACCGTCGTCGCGTCGACGGTCCAGGCCGTGGCGACGGCCGAGCGCGGCTCGGAGGCGCTGCGCCAGACGCTGGAGCAGATGAAGTCGATCGAGGCCGCCGTCGATTCCTCCGCGGCGACGATCCAGGAGACGAACGCTCGAGCCCAGCAGATCGGCGAGATCGTCGGCACGATCGAAGACATCGCCGCCCAGACGAACCTGCTGGCGCTCAACGCCGCCATCGAGGCCGCCCGGGCCGGGGAGCAGGGCAAGGGCTTCGCCGTCGTCGCCAGCGAGGTTCGCAAGCTGGCCGAGAAGTCGGCCGCGGCGACCAAGGAGATCGGCGCCATCATCACCACCGTCCAGGACAGCGCCCAACGAGCGGCAGAGGCCATGGACGTCGCGATGCGGAAGGTCCACGACGGTTCGTCGCTGGCTCAGCATTCGGGCCAGGCTCTCGAGGAACTGCTCGAATCGGCCAAGACGACCCACCGGCAGACCGGAGAGATGGCCAACGCTCATCAGACGGTTACCGACGTGATGGGCGACCTCACCGGAGCGATCGACCGCGTCTCGTCGGTCATCACGGCCAACATCGATAGGTCCGAGATGGCCGCGGGCGGGATTCGCGAGACTCTCGAGATCGTCGAGAGCGTCGCCGCCATCTCCGAGGAGAACGCCGCGTCGGCCGAGCGCGTCGCCTCCTCCACGGGCATGGTTTCGCGCCAGGCGCAGGAAGTCACGGATGCCGCCGCCGAACTGACCGGCATAGCCCTGGAGCTCGAGGGCTCGACCGCCCGGTTCAAGCTCGAGCGCGACGACGAGGCCGGCCAGGTCGCGCCGCCAGGTGCGATCGCACCGCAAGCGGTGCCTGCCGACCCGCGTCGCCGGGGCGCCAAAGCCGCCTGACGGCCACGCGGATCCGCTTCGGATCCGCCGCCCGGTCCCGCCGGATCGCCGTGCCTTCGCTCCTCGCGAGCGCGGGCTACTCTATCCGCGAGGCCGGCGCACCCGGTGCCGGCCGGCTGGCGTGCAGGAGACGCGACCATGGAGTACCGCAGGCTCGGCAAGACCGGACGTGAGGTGGGCGCCATCGGCTTCGGCGCGTGGGCCATCGGAGCCGACTGGGGCAGCGTGGATGACACGGAGAGCCTGCGCGCGCTCCACGCGGCGGCCGACGCGGGCATGACGCTGATCGACACGGCGGACGTCTACGGCGACGGACGCAGCGAGAAGCTGATCGGCCGGTTCCTCCGCGAGCGAAGCGGGGAGCGGTTCTTCGTCGCCACCAAGATGGGCCGGCGCGTGCCGCTCGACATGGCGCTCTATACGCCCGAGGCCTTTCGCGGTTGGGTGGACCGGAGCCGCGACAACCTCGGCATGGATCGGCTGGACCTGGTCCAGCTCCACTGCCTGCCCACCGCCCTCTACTACCAGCCGGAAACCTTCGCCGCGCTGGACGACCTGGTCTCCGCGGGCGCGATCGCCAGCTACGGCGTCAGCGTCGAGCGGGTCGAGGAGGGTTTGAAGGCGATCGAATACCCGGGCGTCGCATCGGTCCAGATCATCTTCAACATGCTCCGCCAGCGGCCGGCCGACCGCTTCCTGGCCGAGGCGAAGCGGCGAGACGTCGGCGTCCTGGCCCGAGTTCCGCTCGCTTCCGGTCTGCTCACGGGCAAGATGAGCCGGCAGACCTCGTTCGCGGCGAACGATCACCGCTCCTACAACCGCCACGGAGAGGCCTTCGACGTAGGCGAGACCTTCGCCGGAGTGGACTACGAAGCCGGCCTGGCCTTCGTCGAAGAGTTGCGCGGTCTGGT
Source organism: uncultured Chloroflexia bacterium (assembly GCA_963838285.1). Lineage (GTDB taxonomy): Bacteria > Chloroflexota > Limnocylindria > Limnocylindrales > CSP1-4 > Fen-1039. Next base: position 430,936 of record CAWIQP010000006.1, on the reverse strand, counting down.
GCCGGGCGGCGCCTCGATGGCGCAGATGGCCCTGCGCTGGATTCTCATGTTCGACGGCGTGACGGCGGCGATCCCCGGGGCCAAGACGGTGGAGCAGGCCCGGGCGAACGCGGCGGCTGCCGACCTCGCGGCCATTCCGCCCGAGACGATGGCGAAGATCGGGGCCATGTACGAGGAGGGCATCAAGCCGCTCGTCCACCAGCGCTGGTAGCTGGAACCTGCGATCGGCCGCGCGTGAGCGCCGATCGCGCGCGCCGGCCTCGCGGGGGCGCGCCGGAATGGGGCCCGGCCGAAAGCCCGCTCAGCCGCGCGAAAGGCGGCCGTACAGCTCGCGGTAGGCGGCCGACTGCTCGGCGTAGAGGCGCGCGTGAGCCGGAATCGGTTCCATCACTCGCGTGTCGACGGGTAGCGGCGACATGGACAGGGCGGCCGACGGAGCGATCCCGGCCGCGACCGTGCCCAGCAGGGCGGCGCCCCTCGCCGAAGCGTGCTCGGTGGCGCCCAGGGTCACGGGCATGTTCAGCACGTCGGCGATGATCTGCTGCCACAGACGGTTCACGCCGCCGCCGGCGACCACGCCGGCCTTGGGCTCCAGGCCCAGGTCGCGCATCAGGTCCAGGCCCTCGGCGAGGGCGAAAGCCACTCCCTCCAGAACCGCCCGGGTCACTTCGGCGGGCCCGTGGCCGATCTGCAGACCTACCAGGGCTCCTCGGGCTGCCGGATCGAAGTGGGGCGTCCGCTCGCCTCGCAGATAGGGGAGGAAGGTCAGACCGTCGCTGCCGGCCGGGACCTTGGCCGCCGCCGCCAGCAGCTCCCGGGAACCGTTGGGATCGTCCTGGCGAAGCAGTCGAACGACCCAGTCGAGAGACGCCGCCGCCGAAAGGATGGCGGCCATGATGCACCACTGTCCCGGGACCACATGGCACAGTCCGTGAAGCCGGCCGGCCGGATCGATCTTCGGCGCCGAGACCGGGGCCAGAACCTGACCACCGGTGCCCAGCGATATGAGCACCGTGCCGGGGGCGTCCGCCTCGCGGGCCAGGCCCAGTCCGAGCGCCGCGGCCGGGGCGTCGGCGCCGCCGACGGCAACGGCGATCCCCGCGGGCAGCCCGAGTGCTCGCGCCGCGTTCTCGCTCAAACCTCCGGCGGACACCTCCGACTCGAACAGCGGCGCGAGCTTCTCGCGATCGATCTCCAGCAGCCGGCAGATGTCGTCGGACCAGGTTCTCTGGCGCAGGTCGAAGAGGAGCGTCGCCGACGCGTCGGAGACGTCGCCGGCGACCTCGCCGGTCAGGCGGGCGCGGAGCGCGTCCTTCGGTTGGACGATCCAGCGCGCCCTGGCCATGATCTCGGGCTCGTGACGCGCGACCCACATGATCTTTGGAGCCGTGAAGCTCACGTTCGACCGGTTGCCGGTACGGGCGACCAGCTCGTCTCGCGAAATCCGCTGCTCGATCTCGGCGGCCTCCGCCTCGGCGCGACCGTCCGACCAGATCAGGGCCGGCCGGATCGCCGACCCTTTGGCGTCGAGAAAGACGGCACCGTGCATCTGGCCGGTCATTCCGACGGACGTCACGTTCGCGCCGCGAAGGGCGGGACGCGCCAGCAGCTCGGACATCGCCAACCGGAGCGCGTCCCACCAGCGATCCGGGTTCTGCTCCGCATAGCCCGCCTGCCGCGATTCGGTCGCGTAGGAAGCCATCGTCACGCCGAGACTCTCGCCCGCCTCGTCCAGCGCGAGCAACTTGACCCTCGAGGACCCCAGATCGATCCCGATCGAGACGCGCACCTATACCTCCGCCGTGGACGGTCCAGCAATGCCCCTCCGCACTAGCTTAGCGCCAGCGGCGGTCGAGTGAGCCGCGGTAAACATGTCGAAAAGGTTGCAGCCGTCGGCCCGGGGCTGCCGCCGGCCCCACCCGGACTGCGGCCGAACGCGAAGCGATGTCTTTCGGCCCGATGGGCGCGCCGGCCCCACCCGGACTGCGGCCGGACGCGAAGCGATGCCTGTCGGCCCGGGACTGCCGCAGGCTCCACCCCACTCGCGGGCCCGATCGCGGCAATGCGTCCGGCCTGGGACTTGACCTGCCGCAGGCTCCACCCGGATCGCGCGCCCGACACGCTGGCCTCTTGTGGACCAACTTGCCCGGGGTGCACGTTGGTCCATCCGATCGCCGCCTTCCGACCGCCGCGGCTGCGTCACGAGACGGCCGCCGGCAGGATTCACGCACGCGCCCTCGACCGCCGTGCCGCCGTGGACGGGTTCCACGCCCCATCGCCGCCCGAGACCCGCGCTAACTTCCAGGTGAGGCAAGTTGGACCAGTTGCCCCGACCCGCGACGGGAACTCCGCGACCGGAACCCCGCGACCCTCGACCCTCGACCCTCGACCCACGACCCACGACCCGCGAGGGGGAACTCCGCGACCCGCGTGCGATCGGCGGCGGGCAAGGCCTCGAATGCGAGGCGCCGCAGGGATCAGCAGCGCTGGAAATAGGTGTCGCGCTCCCAGGGGGTGACCTGGCGGCGGTAGGCCTCCCATTCGAGGGTCTTGGCGGAGCGGAACAGCTCCATCAGCTCGCTGCCCAGGGCCGCGGTGATCACGTCGTCGTCCTCGAGGGCGGCCAGCGCCTCCCCCAGCGAAGCGGGGAGTGGCTTCGTCACGCTGTGGCCGCCCCCTCCGAAGCCGTGCTCGAGCTCCTCGAGCGGCGGCCCCAGCTCGCAGCCCCGATCCAGCCCGTCGAGACCCGCCGCCAGCATGGCGGCGAAGGCCAGGTAGGGGTTGCAGCTGGGGTCCGGCAGGCGCAGCTCGAGTCGAGTCCCGAAGACCTCGCCCACGGAGGCGTCGCCACGCCCGGGGGTCGGCACGCGGATCAGGGCCCCACGGCTGTGGCGTCCCCAGCTGCCCGCCACCGGCGCTTCGTAGCCGGGTACGAGCCGCTTGTACGAGTTCACCACCGGGGCCACGAGAGCGCACATGCCCGGGGCGTGCTCCAGCTGGCCGGCCAGGAATGCCCTGGCGAGGGCCGACAGCCCGTATGCGTCGCTCGGATCGTCGAAGACGCTCCGTCCGGAGCGGTCGACCAGGACCTGGTGCGTGTGCATGCCGGAGCCCGCGGCGTCGGCCAGCGGCTTGGGCATGAAGGTGGCCTGCATGCCGCGTTCCCGGGCCAGCTCCTTGACCGCAGGCTTGAGCGTGGTGACCGCGTCCGCGGCGACGAGGGCCGGCAGGAGCGGCAGGTCCAGCTCGAACTGGCCGCTCGCCACCTCGTGGTGGCTCGATTCGATGCGGATGCCCATCGCCTCCAGGCCGGCGACTATCTCCAGCTCGACCCGGCGTGAGCGGCCCCGGCTGCGCTCGAAGTAGCTGCTGGGGTCGTCCGCGAGCGGGCCGATGGCGTCGGCGGGGAAGAGGAAGAACTCGATCTCGGGCGCGACCAGGTAGCCGAGCCCGGCGGACTCGGCTCCGTCGAGGAGGGAGCGCAGCGTGCTGCGGCCGTCGCCGCGGTACGGCTCGCCGTCCGGCGTCACGACCTCGCAGATCAGCCGCGCGCACGGCACGCCGGCCGGCTCCATGACCGAGAAGGTCGTCGGGTCGGGGCGCAGGTACATGTCCGACTCGACCTCGCGCGCCAGCCCCTCGATGGCCGAGCCGTCGAACCACTCCCCGTCGGCCAGGACGGCGGCGATGCGCCGGGCCGGCACGGCCACGGTCTTGACCGCGCCGGTGACGTCGGCGAACTGCAGCTCCACCTGCTGCACACCGGCCTCCCTCACGCCCGACAGGACCCGCTCGACGGCCCGGCGGTCCATGTCGCTCGAGGGCGTGGTCGAACCGTCGTCCACCGGCCGGCCGGGGGCCGCGATCTCTCGTCTCGCATCCGAACCCGGACCGTCTGTTCGCGTACGTCCCGTCTCTGTGAGGCATGTCGTCCCTCCCGCGCGGTCCTGGGGCGCCTGCGCGGCTACTAGTGGGCATGGCCGATGAGGTACGCCAGCACGATGAGGAAGATGCTGGCCGATAGGAAGGCGGCGCTGATCCCGAAGATCAGCAGGATCAGTTGGAGGTCGGATCGCTGCGGCGAGACGATCTGCTCGTCGCCGAAGATGAACTGGGAGAGGGGCAGGTCGCGCCAGTGCTCGAGGTCCGAGCGCAGCGAGGTCGCGTCCTCGTAGCGCTCGTCCGGCGCCTTGCGCAGGCACTTCCGGACGATGCCGTCGATCGGCGGAGGGACCTCCGAGGCGATTTCGTGGAGCGGCGGGACCGGGGCGTTGATGTGCTGGCTCATGACCGAGAGGGCGTTGTCGCCTTCCCAGGGAACGCGCCCGGCGAGCATCTCGTAGATCATCACGCCGATGGCGTAGACGTCCGTTCGGGCGTCGCCGCGCTTGCCCTGGATCTGCTCGGGCGACATGTAGTCGGGCGTACCCAGGGCGGTCGAGAACCACCGCCAGGTGAGCCGCCGCGCGCCGGCCATCAGCGCCACGCCGAAGTCGGTGACCACGAGCTTGCCCTCGGGCGTCGACCAGCACGTTCTCGGGCTTGAGGTCGCGATGGACAACGCCCTGGGAGTGGGCATAGGCCATCGCCGCGGCGAGCTGCTGCCCGAAGTCCACCGCCCTGTCGACGGAGAGCTTCTTCTCGCGCGCCAGCAGCGCCCGCAGCGTCTCGCCTTCGACGTACTCCATGACCATGTACGGCCGGCTTCGGTCGGTCGTGAACTCGATCGGGCGCTGGATCCCGGGATGGTGCAGGTGGCGGGAGATGTCGAGCTCGCGGCGGAAGCGGTCGAACGTGGAGACGTCGCCCATGATCGATTCGTGGGGGCACTTGAGGACCACCTGGTGCCCGTTCGGATCCTCGGCCAGGAAGACGTCGCTGTAGGCCCCGTGCCCGATCGCCCGCACGATCGTGAACTGGTCGAGCTTGGCGCCCGCCTGGAACTCGGTCGTGGTCACGAGAACAACCTCCGCCATCCCTGCGGCGCCTCGGGGCGCTCTCCAGCCTCGCGAACGCGGATCGCCATGGCTGTCGCATTATCGTCGCCGCCACGTTCGAGGGCGAGGTCGACCAGCCGCCGGCAGGCCTCGGCCGGAGGCCGGCCGAGGGCCTCGGCGATCTCGGTGGACGTGACGTTGCTCCAGAGTCCGTCGGAGCAGAGCAGGAAGGCGTCGCCCGCCTCCAGCCGCTCGTTGCGAATCTCGGTCCGGACGGTGATGTCGCCCCCGACCGAGCGCGTCAGGGCGTAGCGGGCCGGGTGCTCGATGGCCTGCTCGGGCGTGATGATGTGAAGCCGCAGCAGCTCCATGACCTGGCTGTGGTCCGTGGTCAGCAGCTCCAGATCGCCCCCGCGGCGGCGATAGACGCGGCTGTCTCCCACGTGGCCCAGGTGGGCCTCGCCGGGCGTGATCACCAGCGCGCTCAGCGTGGACTGCATCTTCCGGCCCCCCTTGCCCGTGATCGCGGCATCGAGGATGGCCTGGTTGGCCCGGTTGAAGGCGTCCCGGAGAATGCCGGGGATCCGGCCCCCGCCGGCGAGGTTTCGCTGGGCCTGGCTGAGGCTCGCCTCGACGGCCATGCCGGAGGCGATCTCACCGCCTCCGTACCCACCCAGCCCGTCCGCGACCGCAAACACGAGGCCGAGGCCGGAGGTGACCGTGGCCTGCGTGAGAGTGTGCTCCTCCGCCGGGGTCACGTAGGCCGCACCGCCGTCGAGCGCGATCCAGCCGAGGCGGTCCTCGTTGTGATCGCGGACGTGACCGATCACGGTCAGGCCGGCGTATTCGACCGCGAGCCCGGATGTCACGGTCTGCATGTCTTGTCAGCCGAGATCACCGACATGGCGACTTCTTGCTTCTTCCTCGACATGGTGTGAGACCGCGCGGTGGCGAAGGAGCAACCACCGGCGCGGTCTCTTTGGCATGGACTCGTGTTCTAACGCTCCGGACTCACGACCTGAGGTTTGACGAGCAGGCTTGTGTTCGTCGCCGCGGAGTTGACGATCAGCCACACCGCGCCGACCACGATCCACGCGCCCACTATCGCGAGCGCGATGAGTGTGTCGGTCTGGGTTGATCCGCCGGCCGATACGCTCATGACGACGATGCCGATGAGCATCCCGATGTTTGCGCAGAGTCCGAGGACCGGAACGATGACGTGTTTGACAACATGTCTCTTGTGCTCCCCGCCGAACGCCACCAGGACCAGGGCGCAGGTCATACCGTAGACCAGGAACGTGCCCGTGTTGCTGGCGAGCGTGATCTGCAGCAGGTTGTCCGCCGACAGAACGGCATAGCCGCCGAGGATCGCCGAGATCACGGTCAGAGCGACGACGCCGTAGTGTGGGGTCGCATGGCGGAAGTGGAGCATGCCGAGGATGCCGGGGACTTCCTTGTCCCGACCCATCACGTAGGTGATGCGGACGCCGGTGTTGAGGCAGGCGAGAGTGGTTCCGATGAGCGCGACGAGCACGGTCGCGGCCAGGATGATCATGAGCGGGAATCCCGTGCCGCCGAGCATGACGTCGCCGATCTGCTTGACCATGTCGCCGATCGGGGCGCCGGAGGCAGCCGCCGCGGCATAGCCGTTGGCCGCCGTGGGCACGGTCCCGCTGTTCACGAAGAAGTTGGCGGCCACGTACTCGATGACGTAGGCGACTCCGCCCTGGATGGCCAGCGACAGCAGGATCGCCCGGCGAACGTCCCGCTTGGGGTTGATCGCCTCGCTGCCGAGCGCGGTGACCGACTCGAATCCGACGAGCAGAAGGATCGCGATCGTGCCCTGGAACACGACGTTGGTGAGGTTGTGCGGAAGGACGACCGACGCCAGGCCGGAGTGCGCATAGTTGAGTTCTGGGTGCGTCATTCGGAATACGACGGCCAGGATCGCGAACGCGACCAGGGCGGTCAGCTGGATCGCGTTGATGACGACTGCCGTCATGGTGGATCCGGAAATGCCGCGGTACGCGATCAGTCCGACGATTCCGGAGAAGAGGACCGCGGCGCCGATCTCGAGTGGTTGATTGAGCGTGATGCCGAACTGACCCAGGATGAACACGAGCAGCGTCGCCGTGAACGCGACCATGATGCCCGGGTAGATCCAGTAGTACAGGTGGGAAACCCAACCAACGACGAACTTGGCAAGTCTCGCGAACTTGTAGTGGATTCGCTCTTCCCGCTGCAGAAAGGCGGCCTCCGCGAAGTAATAGGACGAGCCGGCGCCGGCCTCCGGGAAGATATTCGCGAGCTCCGAGTACGAGAGAGCCGTCAAGAAGGCCAGCACGAGGACGAACAAGAGACCCGGAACCATGTCGAAGGCCGTGGTAGCTCCGCCGTTCTGCTGGACGACCTGCGCCTGAAACGTCGTCCACAGGAACGCACCGGGGGCGATCAGCGCCATGGCATTGATCGTCAGCCCGGTCATCGTCAGGGTTCGCTTCATTTCGGTCCCTGGCGCGGCGGCCATTTCGGTCCTCCTGTTCGCGCACGGTGCGGCGCCCGGATGCCGGCGCCATGCCGGGGGGCTTCTATGCGTGTCAGCAGAATCGACGATGAAGCGCCGTGAATCAGCAGCGGAGCGGTGCTGGATTGGGGACGCGCGGGTTGCGCCTGGCAGACCCGCGGTTGCGGTTGCGGCGCCGCAAGGTTGCCCGGGGGTTGCGCCGGTGGCCGGCCGCGGAGAACGCGGACGCGGTTCGCCGCGTGGAGAGTAGCCCGACCGGGCCATCCAGACCCCCTGAGCGTGCCAGTACCTACGGCCGTCGGCCCAAGACCACCGTCACCCCCTGAACGATTGGCTCAAGCCGGGTCTACACCTACAAGCCTTCCCTGCCGAATGCTTCGGACCTGATCGGACGATCAGGCTAGATCGCAAGACGAGTCCCACGCCGCGCCTGCCGGTGGACCCGTCCGCCAGCAAGGCAGGTAGACCAAGGATTGGCCACATGTCGATCGCCAGCTATCCCGTGCAGGACCGTCGGGGGGCGGGCCGCTCGGCTGCGGCGCCGCCGAGGCCGGCACGCGTAGTCACCCATGCCCTGATCATTCACCAGGCCGAAATCGTCCGCCTCGGCGTCTCGACGATGCTGACAAGCGGATCGGCCTGCGAAGTGGCGAGCGCGGCTTCCGTCTACGAGGCTTTCCGCCTCGCATCGGACGTTCACCCGCAGCTCGTGCTGTTCGATTTCGCTCCGTCCGAGGGGCCCGAGGTCTGCCGTTTGCTGGCAGCCCTGTGGCCGCGCCCCCGGCTCGTAGCCCTCGTGACCCGCGGCCGGGAAGTCTCCCCGAACGACTGCCTGACCGTAGGCGCCGACGCCGCGATGCTCATCGACAACGTCAACCGGGACACCTTCCTCGTGGTGGTTCGCCGGGTCATGGACGGGATGGGACCCATCGTGGCCGGCTTCCCGACCGTAGGCGAGCGCCTTGACGCCTCGCTGGTCGACGAGGGCCCGGTCTCGCTGCTCACGCCTCGCGAGCGCGAGATGCTGTACCTGATAGGGCAGGGCCTCTCCAACCGCGAGATCGCCGAATCGCTCGTTCTTTCCGTCAAGACGATCGAGGCCCATCGGGCCAACCTCAGCCGCAAGCTCAACGTCCGATCCCGGGCGGGGCTGATGCGGCTGGCACTGACCGGAAGCCTGGCCTGATCCGATGATCCCGCTGACGCGACCGGACGGAACCTCCGTCCTGGTCAACCCGGACCGCATCGAGTTCGTCGAGGAGACGCCCGACACGGTCATCACGCTCGCCGACGGCAAGAAGATCCTCGTCCGCGAGACGGCGACCGAGGTCGCGACGCGCTTCCACTACTACCAGCGATCGCTCCACGTGGACTCGCGGTTCGGCGGCCGCCGCGCCTACGACCCGCCGACCGACCACGACCCCGCTCTGTACGAGCACCCCAACCGCGGGCGTCTGCGCGCCTACGGCGAGACCTCCAGGGGCTGAGCCGACATGGACTCTGGCATCGGGATCCTCATCTGCCTCGGCGCCATGATGGTCGCCGACGTGCTCGACGGTGGATCTCCCGCTGCGTTTCTGATCCCGTCGGCGATCCTGCTCATCTTCGGCGCGACGTTCGGGGCAACCATGGCCTCGACGTCCGTGAAGCAGTTCATGACCTTCCCGAAGCTGCTCGGGCTGAGCATGAAGCCGCGGGTGAGCGACGTCGGCTCGATCCGGGAGATGCTGATCAAGTTCGCCGAGCGGGCTCGCCGCGAAGGCCTGCTGGCGCTCGAGGGCGACGTCGAGGGGGTCACGGATCCCTTCATTCGACACGGCCTGCAGATGGTGATCGACGGCCTGGAGCCCGACACGGTCGAAGAGATCCTCGAGATCGAGATCGAGTCGATGCAGGCTCGCCACGCCAAGGGCATCGACATGTTCGCCAAGATGGGCGGCTACTCGCCCACCTTCGGCGTCCTCGGGACGGTCATGGGCCTGGTCAGCGTCCTCGGCAACCTGTCCGATCCGTCGGGCCTGGGAGAGTCGATCGCGACCGCCTTCATCGCCACCCTCTTCGGCGTCGGCGCGGCCAACATCCTGTGGCTTCCGATCTCCGCCAACTTGAAGGGCAAGGACGCGGCCGAAGCCCAGGAGCGCCGCCTCGCCCTCGCCGCGATCCTGGCCATCCAGGCCGGCGACAACCCGCGGATCGTGGCCCAGAAGCTGCGCGCCTACGCCGGACCCGAAGCCGAAGTCGCCGAGTCGGCCGAGAAGACCGAGCCGAGCCCGCCCATGGCGGAGGCCGCGTGATGGCGCGGCGCAAGCGATCCCACGTCGAAGGCCCGCACGACAACGAAGAGCGCTGGCTGCTGACCTACTCCGACCTGATCACGTTGCTGTTCGTGCTGTTCGTGGTCATGTACGCCATCAGCACGACGGACATTCGCAAGTTCGTCGCCCTGGCCCAGTCGATGTCGGCCGCCTTCAACTCCCAGGTGATGGAGGGCCAGCAGGCCATCAGCATCAACGACGGCCAGGACACGACGGTCCAGGAGGACCAGAGCTCGTCCGGCACCAGCCCGGTCCAGTCGGATCTGAACGCCATCAAGGCCGCCCTCGAGGACTACGCCATCGGGCAGGGGCTGGGCGGCGAGGTCGAGGTCGGCATGGCGCCTCAGGGGATCGTCATCCGCCTCAACGACGCCCTGCTCTTCTCGTCGGGCCGGGCCCACCTCGACGACCACGCCCTGAACCTCGTCAAGCAGGTCGTGAACATCATCAAGCCACTGCCGAACCAGATCCGGATCGAGGGCAACACCGACGATCAGCCTCCAGACGGCGTCCTCTACACGAGCAACTGGGACCTCTCGACCGATCGAGCCCTGGCCGTACTGAAAGCCATGGTGGACATGGGCATGGATCCCAGCCGGCTCTCCGCCCAGGGCAACGCCCAGTACAACCCGATCACGCCGAACGTGGACGACGCCTCGCGCGCCGAGAACCGCCGCGTGGACATCGTCGTCCTGTACCCGCCGGACGACACCGCCTCGCCGTCCCCGATACCGATGCCGTCCTTCTGAGCGATGAGAACCACCACCGCGGCCGCCGGAACCGGCCGCACCGCAAACCATCTGGAGTATCGCCCGTGAAGCTCCCGATACCGCGGGGCCGCCGCGCAATTCTCGTTCTCGGGTTGCCTCTGGGGCTCGCCGCGGCCGGCGCCCTGGTCTTCACTCAGATGTCCGCCCCCAGCAAGGCTCCGCCCGCGATTCCCGGATCCGAGCCCCGGCCAGCTCGGCCCGATGCTGGCCCTCGACGACAAGGTAATCAACCTGTCCACGACGACGCCGGGCGACTACAAGTACGCCAAGGTCGGCGTGACCTTCGAGCTGCGGCCGGACTCGGCGAGCTTCTACGGCCTGCACGGCGCCGACCGGACCAAGGAAGAGAACACCGAGCTGGCCCAGTACACGGACTCCGTGCCGCTGCTGATCGACGCGGTCGGCTCGGTGATCTCCTCGCACGACTCGAGCACGCTCACGACCTCCGACGGCCGAACCCAGCTCAAGGCCGAGCTGCTGGCGGCCGCCAAGAAAGTCCTGGGCGACGGCGTCGTGATCGATGTCTTCTTCACCGACTTCGTGATGCAGTAGGCGGGCGCCCAGATGCTGTCGCAGGCCGAAATCGATGCACTCCTCGGGGCGGTAGCCGATGGCTCGCTGCCTGCCGAGGATCAGCCGCCGTCCATCAGCCCGGACGGCCGGATCGTCAAGGCCTACGACTTCCGCCGTCCCGCCAAGTTCTCGAACGAGCAGCTGCGGACCCTGCAGGCGATCCACGAGAACGTCGGCCGCATCGCCGCCGCTCGACTCTCCGCCTTCCTGCGGTCGCCGATCGTGATCCAGCTGGCCGGCACGGACCAGCTCATCTTCGACGACTACGTGACTCAGCTCAGCCTCCCGACCGAACTGGTCGTGATGAACAGCACCGGCCTGGCGGGCCCGTTCATGGTCGACGTCGACCTGGGATTCGCGCAGGCATCGGTGGACCGTCTCCTGGGCGGGCCCGGACGCATCCCCAGCGAGCGCAACGAGCCCACTCCGATCGAGGCGGACCTGATCGCCCGGGTGGTGGGACATCTGCCGCACGCGCTCAACGAAGGCTGGTCGCATCTACAGGCCCTCGACGTCTCGATCACGGAGTCGGCTCTCACCCCGATCCTCCTGCGCATCGCGTCGCCTGGCGAGGTCGTCGCCGTGCTGACATACGAGGTCCGCTTCGCCGGCCAGACCGCCCCGATGACCATCTGCTATCCGTACGCCACCCTCGAACCGCTTCTGCCGCGTCTCGCCGCGACCATGTGGTACGCCCAGCGCCGCCACGTTGCCGGCGACTCCAGCGCTCGCGAGATCCTCGAGAACGAGGTTCGCTCGGTAGAGATCTCCGTCGCCGCCTCCTTCAGGGCGGTCGACATCCCGGTCGAAGCTCTCACGGAGCTGCGGCCCGGCGACGTCATCAGGTTCGACGAGCACTTCGACGAGCCTGTCCTTGTTGCGGTTTCCGATCAGGCCCAGGCGTGGGCGGTCCCCGGTCGAGTCGGGGATCGCGTCGCCCTGCGCCTGGTGACCCCGCTGCAGCCCATGGAGGCCTGAGGTGAGCTGGGAAACATTCGATTGGAAGCCGGCGGACGGGGTCTCACTCGGCGCCGGAGCATCGATCCTGCCGCTCTGGCCGATGATCCGATCGGCCATTGCCGAGGGAATCTCGGCCGACGCCCTGTGCCCGGTTACGATCGGGGAGCTGACCGTAGGACACGTCAACTTCTCGGATGCCCCGACGACGCTCGAGCCGTCGCGCTCGTTCGAGCTTCTCGGGACCGACCGTCGGGGGGCCTGGGGCGCGCTCGACCCGGCCAAGGGCGACAAGATCGGCGGCAAGGTCTACACCGCCGGGCGACTCCAGGAGCTCGTACTCGAGGGCATGGACGGCGCTCTCGAGTCGATCCTCGGCGAGGGGCTGGGACTCGGCGACCCGGTCCAGATCTCCGCGCCCGACGCCCCGATGCTGCTCCTGCGACTGCCGCTAACCTCCGTCGACAACGAGGAGCTGGTCATCATCTCCGCGTACGACGCGGCCGTCGCCGGCGAGCTGTCTGCGCACGTGGTGGCTCTCCAGGCCCTCGCGGCCGAGGCCTCCTCCGCGCCTCCGCCCCCGCCGCCGACGGTTTCCCAGCGCGCCCAGGAGTTCAAGGCGGTCACGTCCGCGGCCCCACCGGCCCCGAGCCTCGCCGCCGCGCCGGCGCCGGCCGCTCCAAACGGCAACGGCGGCCAGGCTCCGCTCCCGACGAACGTTCGCCAGGCCCAGCTGCCCGAGCTCACCGGAGCGCCGACGGCCTCGCCCGGCTACAACATCGACCTGCTGCTCGGAGTGTCGCTCCAGGTCGCGGTCGAGATCGGCCGCACGACGCTGCCGATCCGCGACGTCCTGGCCCTCACGCCGGGTTCGATCATCGAGCTCGACAAGCTGGCCGGCGAGAAAGTCGACATCCTGATCAACGGCCGCCCGATCGCCCAGGGCGAGGTCGTCGTGGTCGACGAGAACTTCGGCGTCCGCATCACCGACGTCGTTTCCCGCCAGCAGCGACTCTCTCCGTCGGCGCGCTGACCATGCCCATCACCGGCCGCCCGGCCGCCCCGAACCGCCCCATGGCGCGGCGGCTAGAGGTGCGCCGAAAGGGGTCCGGCCGCCGCGTTGCCACGGTCGCCTGCGTCGTCGGGCTCGGCCTGGTGGCTCTCCTGGGAACCCTGCATCCACTCCCCGTCGCCGGCGACGGAGGGCCCGCCGCGACCGGCACCGCGATCGCGGCCGCCACCTCGGGCGTCGCGGGCGTCTCGGTCGTCTGGAGCGGTGCGGATCCCACGAGCGACATCAACTGGCTCGATCTGATCACCAAGGGCACGATCGTTCTCGTCCTGCTCTTCATTACGCTGCGGGTCCTGGGCCGGATGCAGGCCTCGGCGCCGAAGCGCGGCGGCCGCCTGGAGGTGCTCGAGTCGCGGCCCCTCGCCCCGAAAGCTTCGCTCCATCTGGTCGCGATCGGCGATCGCCGGCTCGTGGTCGGGCTCACCCCCAGCGGGATGGTCTCCCTCGCCGAGCTCGACGCCACCGAGCTCACGGCCGAAGAGGAGGCAGCCGATGCCGCCGCCGACGGCGTCTCCCCGGAGACCGCTCGAGGCGCCCGCCGCATGGGCGGAACGGCTCAGCCGACCCTGGGCTCGGCCCTCAACTACGCCCTGGGGACAGTGGATTCCGTGAGCGGCCGTCTGGCCACCTTCCTGGGCGGAGGGCGGGTTCGATGAGCCGCCGGCGCCTGGGGCTGCTGATCCTCCTGGCGGTAGTCGCGCTTGTCGTGACCGGCTGCTCGTCCACCACCGGGCAGCAGAACATCTCCGTCCAGGTCGGCGATGGCCAGGCCTCCAGCGGAAACGGGCAGTTCGCGCTCTCGCTCGAGCTGCTGGTCGCCATAACCGTCCTGTCGCTGGTCCCGGCCATCCTGATGCTGGCGACCAGCTTCACCCGCATCGTCGTCGTGCTGTCGCTCCTCCGCAGCGCCATCGGCATCCCCAACCTGCCGCCCAACCAGGTGATCCTCGGGCTGTCGATGTTCCTGACGCTGTTCGTGATGGCCCCCACCTTCGAGGAAGCCAACAACAACGCCCTGCAGCCGTACCTGAACAACACGATCGACCAGAACACGGCCATCCAGCGCGGCATCGATCCGTTCCGCACCTTCATGCTCAAGGAGACGCGGGAAGAGGACCTCCAGGTCTTCATCGACCTGTCGAAGGAGCCCCGGCCGGCGACGGCCAACGACGTCTCGCTCGAGGTCCTCCTGCCGGCCTTCGTGGTGAGCGAGCTGAAGACCGCCTTCACGATGGGCTTCCTGCTCTACATCCCGTTCCTGATCATCGATCTGGTCGTCGCCTCGGCCCTCATGTCGATGGGCATGGTCATGGTCTCGCCGACCCAGATCGCCCTGCCCTTCAAGCTGCTCCTCTTCGTCATGGTCGATGGCTGGGTCCTGGTGGTCCAGTCTCTCGTCAGGAGCTTCGGCTAGCCATGGGTGCGTCGGACGTCGGTGCCGTCATGCAGCGGGCGCTCTTCACGGCTCTCATGGTGGGAGGGCCGATCGTCCTCGTCTCGATGGCCGTGGGCCTGGTGATCTCGGTCGTCCAGGCCGCGACCCAGATCAACGAGGCCACCCTGACGTTCGTGCCGAAGCTCATCGTCGTGGCCCTGATCCTGATGCTGCTCGGACCGGCGATGATCAGCCAGCTGACCGACTTCACCCGCTACATCTTCCAGGCGGCGTCGGAGGCGGCCCGATGACGGTCACGATCGCCGGCGGCCAGGCGACTCTGCTCTTCCTGGTGATGCTGCGCTGCATCGGGCTGGTGTTCACAGCCCCGATCTACGGCCACCACTCCGTCCCGACACTGGTCAAGTTCGGCTTTGCCGCCGCCCTGACCGTGGCCCTGGCCAAGGGGGCGGGAACCACCGCGGGGACGATGCCCGTGCTCCTGGCCGCGCCGATCGAGCTGATCATCGGCCTGTCGCTCGGCTTCATCCTGTCGATGTCGTTCGAGGCCGTGGAGCTGGCCGGCCGGGTCATCTCGATCCAGCTGGGCCTGTCGCTGGCCTCGGTCTTCAGCCCGACCGAGGAAGAGGCCTCGACGGCGATCGACCCGTTCTTCTCGGTCCTGGCCGGACTGCTGTTCCTGGCCATGGGTCTCCACCTGGCCGTCATCCAGGCGCTGGCCAACTCGTTCGTCGTCTACCCGGTCGGCGGCGGATGGCCGGCCGACCTGGCGCTGACGGCGGCGCAGACCATCGCCCTGTCCCTCGAGCTGGGCGCCAGGGTCGCCCTGCCGATCGCGCTGGTGCTGCTGCTCGTGGAGCTGTCCGTGGCTCTGCTGGCGCGCGCCATTCCTCAGATCAACGTCTTCATCCTGGGCCTGCCGTTGAAGATGCTCGTGGGCATCGCGGTCCTGGCCGTGGCCATGCCGACTCTCGTCGCCGGCGCGGCCTCCATCTACCGGTTCGTCTTCCAGGCCGCCAGCGGCGGCGCGGTCTCCACGTAGGCGCGGGCGATGGCTGAGAAGACCGAAGCACCCACTCCACGACGGCGCGAGCAGGCTCGCGCGAAGGGCCAGGGCGTTGGCCGGTCCTGGGAGTTCTCCATGGGCCTGACGCTCGGCGTCGGGACGCTGGCCCTGGCCAGCCTGATACCGGGCATGGCCGCCACCCTGGTCACGCGCACGCAGTCGGCGATCGTCGACATGTCGCCCGGGGCGAGCAGCTCCCAGCTGGCGAGCGAGACCGGCGACGCGATCCAGACGGTCCTCATCCTGGTTCTGCCGCTCGCCTTCCTGGTCCTCATCGCCGGCGTCGCGGGCAACCTGGTTTCGGGCGGCCTCGTCTTCTCCTACAAGGCCATCCGCTTCGATCTCAACCGCATAAATCCGATGACCGGTCTCAAGCGGATCGTCGATCGCCAGGCCCTGGTCAGGCTGGGCCTGGCCACGGCCAAGCTCTCGATCCTGGCCCTCATCTCGTGGCAGGTGGTCGGCAGTCGCGTTCCATCCATCGTCTCGACGGAAGGGTCCAGCGCGACGGCGATCGCCGGCAGCTGCCTGTCCGCGGTCTTCCAGCTCGGTCTCACCATCACGATCCTGCTCGCCGTCGTCGCCCTGGTCGACTTCGTGGTCCAGCGCCGCCGAGCCATGGAATTGATCCGCATGACCAAGGAGGAGGTCAGGCAGGAGTACAAGGAATCCGAGGGCGACCCGCTGATCCGCGGCGCCCGCCGCCGCCGTGCCCGCCAGATGGCCTTCGCCCGGATGATGGACGCAGTGCCCACGGCAGACGTCGTGATCACCAACCCCACGACCCTGGCCGTGGCTCTCAAGTACGACTCGCTGACCATGCGGGCCCCGAAGATCGTGGCCAAGGGCCAGCGCCTCATGGCCGATCGAATCAAGGAACTCGCGCGCCAGCACAACGTGCCGGTCATCGAGGACAAGCCCCTCGCTCGGGCGCTCTTCTCACGCCCCGTCGGCACCGAGGTTCCGGCCCACCTCTATCGGGCCGTCGCCAGACTGCTGGTCCTCGTCCACCAGGCGCGGTTCGGCGCCGGCAGGCGAGGCGCCGGCGGGCGCCGGGGAGCGCGCGGCTGGTCGGCGGAGTCGGCGCGAAACGTGGCGGGCGGCCTGGCCTCGCGGCCGTGGTGGAACGCCGCCACCGCCCCGCTCGGCGGCGTCGTGCTCGATGCCGGCACCGGCGGCGCGGGCGGGTCGTTCGACAGCTCCGCGGCGGCCCGCCTGTACGGGGACGCGTCCGGTGCAGGCGACGACGAGATGGACGCGGCGGCCGGACCGACGGCGGACGTGGAGCCGGGAGCCGCAAGGGACGGCGCCGCGGGTTCGGACGCCTCCGAGGCGGGGGCCGGGGACCCGGGCGATGCCGTGGACGACGCCTGGCTCGACGACGCGGGGCTCAACCCCGCCGACGTGGACGAAGACGCCCTGGCCGTGGCCATGGCCGAAGACGAACTGGGGGACATCACCCCGGACGAGATGGCGCAGCTCGAGGCCGGCCTGGTCCTCGGGGAAGTCTCAACCGGCCTTGACGGCGAGGAGCGCGAGCGATGACGAGTCAGGCTGCCCCGGTCACACCCGCCGTCCTGCGCCGGAGCGACGCCTTCCTGGCCGCCGCCGTCGTAGGCATCGTGGCGATGATGATCGTCCCGCTGCCGTCGACGCTGCTCGACATCCTGATCGTCCTCAACATCACCTTCTCGCTGACGATCCTGCTCGTCTCGCTCAACATCCGCGAGCCGCTCGAGTTCAGCTCGTTCCCGCCGCTGCTCCTCATCGCGACCCTGTTCCGCCTGGGCCTCAACGTCTCGGCGGCGCGGCTCGTCCTGCTCAACGCCCATGCGGGCGAGGTCATCCAGGCCTTCGGGAAGGTCGTCGTGGGCGGCAATACCGTCGTCGGCATCGTCGTCTTCCTGATCCTGGTGGTCATCCAGTACGTCGTCATCACCAACGGCGCCGGTCGTGTCAGCGAGGTCGCCGCCCGGTTCACCCTCGACGCCATGCCCGGCAAGCAGATGAGCATCGACGCCGACCTCAACGCCGGCCTCATCACGCCCGACGAAGCGCGGGCGCGGCGGCGGGCCATCGAGCACGAATCGGACTTCTACGGCGCCATGGACGGCGCGTCCAAGTTCGTCAAGGGAGACGCCGTTGCGGCCCTGGTCATCATCGTCGTCAACATCGTCGGCGGCCTGACGGTGGGCGTGCTCCAGAAGGGCTTCGACATCGGCACGGCCCTGACGACGTACACGGTCCTGACCGTCGGCGACGGACTCGTGAACGAGATCAGCGCCCTGCTGGTCTCCGTTGCCACCGGCGTCCTCGTGACCCGCAGCGGCTCGGACGCGGGCCTCGGCAGCGATCTCGGCACGCAGCTGCTCGGCCGGCCCAAGCTGTTCATCGTCGTCGGCGGAGCGTTGATCCTCATCGGCCTGGTGCCCGGCTTCCCGATGGTCGTCTTCGGGATCGGCGGCGGCGTGGTGGCAGGCGGCGGCTGGTTCCTCTCGCAACAGCAGACCGCTACGGCTCTGGCAGTCGCGACGGCCGGAGCGCCCCTTGCGGCGCCGGCCCTGCCGGCTCTCGGGTCCGGCCAGGACAGCCCGCTCGACGCCCTCAAGGTCGAGACGATGGAGCTCGAGGTCGGCTACGGACTCGTCGGTCTCGTGGAGGGCGGCTCGAGCGGCGGACTGGTGGAGCGGATCGGGTTGATCCGGCGCCAGATTGCCAGCGAGCTCGGCCTGATCGTGCCCACGGTACGGATTCGCGACGACCTGGTACTCGATCAGAACGCCTACGTCATCAAGCTCCGCGGCTCGGAGATCGCCCGGGGGTCGGTCGATCCGACGAAGATGCTGTGCATGGACCCGAACGGCGGCGAGATCGCCGTCAGCGGGATCCCCACGACCGAGCCCGTGTTCGGGCTACCGGCGTCGTGGATCAGCGTCGCCGAGCGCGAACGAGCCGAGAGCCTCGGCTACACGGTCGTCGACGCGGCCTCCGTCCTGGCCACGCACCTCGCCGAGACGATCCGTCGGCACGCCCACGAGATCCTCGGCCGCCCGGAGACGAACCAGCTGCTCGAGGGCCTGAAGCGCGATCAGCCGGGCCTCGTCGAAGAGCTCATCCCGAACCTCGTGAGCCTGGGCGACGTCGAGAAGGTACTGCAGGGGCTGCTGCGGGAGCGCGTCCCGATCCGCGACCTGTCGACGATCCTCGAGGCCATCGCGGACGGCGCACGCAGCACCAAGGAGCCGCTGTTCCTCACCGAGGCGGTCCGGCACGCGCTGGTCAGGGCCATCTCCATGCGCTACCGCGCCCCGGACGGAGCGATCCACGCCGTGGCCCTGGCCCCGGATCTGGACACTCGCCTCGGCGCGTCGGTCATGGTCCAGCCCGGCTACGTCGGCCTGGAGCTGTCCGGGTCGGACAGCCGGATGCTGGTCGAGTCGATCGACAAGGCGCTCCGAACCCTGGCCGTGCAGCGCTACCAGCCGATCCTGCTCTGCACCACGCGAATCAGGCTGGCTCTCCGGAACCTGACCGAGCGGCACATGCCGCAGCTCACCGTCCTTTCCTACGAAGAAATCCTGCCCAGCGTCTCCGTGCAGGTACACGCCCAGGTGGAGGTCTGATCGATGCAACTGATGGTGGCCACTTGGACGCTGAGGATCGCCGTCGTCGCCGCCCTGGCGATCGGCGGAGCCTCATACCAGTCCGGCGCTCCGGCCGTCGACTGCGTCGACCGGGCGCTCGCCGCGGCCGTCGCCTTCACCCTGGCGGGTCGATGGCTGCAGGGCTGGCTCGAACCTCCCGAGGTTCGGATGCTGAAGATGCGAAGGCGCCGCGAGGCGAAGCGGGCCAAGGCCATGAAGGGGGCAACGGCCGATTCGGTGGCGGCGGCGCGAGCCCGCCGGGCCGAGTCGACGATGTCCAGAAGCGCGTGAGGCTGAGGAGACTGCGTTATGTTCGATAGACAGTTCTTCCCCCCGCTCCGCGCCTCCTCAGTGGACGGCTCGGTGCTGGCCCGGCCCGCGTCCCGGCTCGTCGCCGAGACCCGCACGGGTTCGGTCGTGGAGCCGCTCGTGAAGTCGCCCGGTGGACCCGAGCTCGAGCTCGGATCGATGCCCGGCGACGCGCCGCCGGAGGACGGCCACGGCCGGCGCGAGGACGAGCCGCAAGCCCCCGACGGCGCGCAGGCGGCCTACGGCGAACCCGTGACGCCTGACGAGGGCGAGTCCGACGCGGCATCCGGCGAGACGGCCGGAGCCGAGGCCACGGTCGCGGCCGAGCCGGACGAGGAAGCCCTCGACTTGAGCGGCTACGGCGCGTACGGCAGCACGCCGGCGCCGGGCCTGAGCATGAGCCGCGACGAGCTGGTCTCTCGCTACGCCCACCTGGTCAAGTACGTGGTGGGGCGGCTGGGCGTTTCGGTGCCCGGCCTGTTCGACCACGAGGACGCGATGCAGGCCGGCGTGCTCGGGCTGCTCCGGGCGATCGACGCCTACAAGCCGGAGGCGGCGGCGTCGTTCGAGTCGTACGCGATCCTGCGAATCCGCGGCGCGATCCTCGACGCGGTCCGCTCGCTCGACACGGTCGGCC
Organism: uncultured Chloroflexia bacterium; assembly: GCA_963838285.1. Lineage (GTDB taxonomy): Bacteria > Chloroflexota > Limnocylindria > Limnocylindrales > CSP1-4 > Fen-1039. The sequence continues at coordinate 410,736 of CAWIQP010000006.1, read as the reverse complement.
GGGCCGGCCGCGAGGCCGCGCGCGCCATCCAGGGAGCGATCCGCGACCTGCAGCACGAGCTGGGCCGCTCGCCGACGGAATCGGAGATCGCCGCCCGGCTCGGCATGCCGGTGGCTCGCTACCGCGACCGGCTCCAGGCGGCGTCGGTCGTGACGGTCTCCCTCGACGAGCACGACGCCCGCGACAACGACGACGAATCGGTGATGCTGGCCGACAACGCGGCCGATCCCAACGCCGTCGACCCCGCCGACGAAGCCGCTCGCCGGGACTCAATCGCCTCGCTCGTCCAGGAGATAGGCCGCCTCGGCCAGCGCTCGCGCATGGTCCTGGCTCTGTACTACCAGGACGAGATGACGTTCAAGGAGATCGGCCAGGTCCTGGGCGTGACCGAATCCCGTGTCTGCCAGATCCACACCGAGGCCGTCCTGGCTCTTCGCAGCCGGTTGGTGGACTCGGACGTGGCCGCCCGGCTGGGGCGGCGGAGGGCCAGGCCATGATTCGTGGCTTCTACACCGCCCTGTCGGGCATGCTCTCCGCGATGACCCGGCAGGAGGTCGTGGCCGACAACATCGCCAACTCCAGCACGGTCGGCTTCAAGCAGTCCCGGACGTCGCAGGACGACTTCGAGCTCCAGATCATGAACTCGCTCGGCCCGGAGCTCGGGCAGCTCGGCACGGGCGCCATCCCGACCGGACTTCAGCTGGACACCAGCCAGGGGCCGCTCCAGTCGACCGGCGTGCAGACCGACCTGGCCATCGAAGGGGACGGCCTGTTCGAGGTCCGAACGGGCAGCGGCATCGCCTACACGCGTGCCGGGGACTTCCAGCTGGACGTCAACGGCATGCTCGTGACCGAGCAGGGATACCCGGTTCTCGACACTGCCGGCCACACGATCCAGCCCGGCCAGACATTCACCGTCGACTCGGACGGCACGATCTCGCAAACCGGTCAGCGCATCGCCCTGGTCGGCTGGCCGCCCGGGGGAGTGACCCGTCTCGGCCAGAATCTCTATTCGGCCGGCGGCCAGCTGACGCCCGCCACGGGCCAGATCCGCCAGGGCGCCCTCGAGGGCAGCAACACCGACATGGCCATGGCCATGACGGACATGATCTCGCTCCAGCGGGACTTCCAGATGAGCTCCCGGGCGCTGTCGCTGCAGGACGGTTCGATCGGCGACGCCGCTCAGCTCGGGAGGCTGCGATGAGCGGACATGCGTCGTCCGGAGGCCCCCGAACGGGTGCCTTCCGGGTTCCCGGCGAAGGTGCGATGCTGGTCCGGCTGGCGCGCCGCGGTGTGGTGCGCCGCTCGGCGATCGGCAAAACCGTCGACCCAATGCAACGCGTACGTCGAATCGATGACGATCTACCCCTCCCGCGAGTCAAGTCTCCAGGGTACCGACCGATCTCTAGGGTGACGCCCAATAGAGGAAAGCAATGAAGATCGAAGACCCGCGGTCCGTAACCCCGTCGCCAGACCTCCGTCCTGCCGCTCCGGCCACGCCGGCGCCGGCCCGACCGGAAGTTCAACGACCTCAGAATGACCGCGCCGTCAGCCAGCCGGCCGCCCGCGTCGAGCTATCGTCGCGCAGCCGGGAGATGCATCAGGCCCTCGCGGCCGCCAATGCCGCTCCCGACGTCCGGACCGACAAGGTGAACGACGCCAAGCAACGGATCGCCCAGGGCACGTACACGGTCAAGGCCGAGGTCGTGGCTCGGGGGATCCTCGACACCAGGGCGTAGATGTTCGCGCCGGGCGAGCGGGAGTTCGCCGGCAACGCGGCCGCCTACGGCGCAAGCCCCGGCTCGCCGGAGCTTTACGCGCTGACGTCCGCGCTCGGCCGCCTGGCGACGGCCGCCGACGGCGCGACGGACGCGGTCACGCGGCACGATCGCCTCGCCCTGATCCGCGTCAACGAGGTCGCCGAAGCGCTGATCGACGAGATCAACGGACTGGCCGCCTCTCTTACGCCGGCCGATCGGGCTATGCTCGGGGAACTTGGGGTTCCCGCACTCTGCCGGCGGCTCGGCGCCAGCGCCCGGCGCAACGCGTATCTCATCGAGCAGGCCTGGGCGGTCGATGCGGCGCTGATGCGGCTGCTGCTCGGCCTGGGCCGAGTCGGCTCGGACGGCGCCGTGGGTGGCTACGCCGCGCCTGCCGGCCCGACCTGCGTGGATCGGGGGGCATAGCGGATGAGCTCTCCCTTCTTCGGCCTGGACATCGGAGCCTCGGCGCTGCGGGCGGCGCAGCAGCAGCTCGACACGGCGGCTCACAACGTCGCCAACGCGAGCACGCCCGGATACTCCCGCCAGGTGGTCACGCTCGTCGAGTCGCCGCCCTACACGATCCCGGCCTTCGACAGGAGCGGCCTGCCCGGCCAGATCGGATCCGGGGTCAGCGTGGCCGCGATCACCCGCGTCCGCGACCTCTTCCTCGACGGCCAGGTCCAGGCCCAGACGGCGCTGCAGGGCGAGTGGGACACGCGCCAGCAGGAGCTGGCCAAGGTCGAGTCGGTCTTCCCCGAGCCCTCCAGCTCGGGCCTGGGCAACACGATCAGCCAGTACTACAGCGCCTGGCAGGACGTCGCTGCCGACCCGTCGTCCACGGCCGCCCGGAGCGCCCTGACCGAACAGGCCTCCAGCCTGGCCATGCAGCTGAACAGCGACTCGAGCCAGCTGGGCATGATCTCGTCGGGGATCGACAGCCAGGTAAGCCAGCAGATCACGACCGTCAACAACCTGGCGAAGCAGATCGCCGATCTCAACGGCCAGATCCAGAGGGTCACGATCTCGGGCAACAACCCCAACGATCTGCTCGACCAGCGCACCGAGCTCCTCACGCAGCTGAGCTCGATCCTGCCGTCCCAGGTCCTGTCCCAGAGCGACGGCACGATAACCGTCGAGGTCGGCGGTACGGATCTGGTCTCGAACGTCACCGCGCGCCAGCTCGTCGCCGGGACGAACAGTTCCGGGCACATCACGCCGACCTGGTCCGACGGCAGCGCCGTGACGCTGCCCACCGGCCAGTTGAAGGCCCTGCTGGACGTTCGGGACGTGGACGTCGCCGGCTACCAGTCCCAGCTCGACTCGCTGGCCAAGGGCATCGCCGACTCCACCAACGCCCTTCAGGAACAGGGCATCGACGCCAACGGGAACCAGGGGCAGGCGATCTTCACGTACCACGCCGGCGACCCGGCGCAGTCGCTGGCCGTCAACCCGGCCGTGGCCGCCAACCCGCAGCTGATCGCCGCGTCGGCCGCGCCGAACACGCCCGGCGACGGATCCGTGGCCGGGCTGATCGCCGATCTGCAGAACGCCAAGAGCTACTCGGCGGGCGTCGCGGGCACGGACATCGTCGGCGGCATGGATCTCACCACCGGCACCACCGCGCGCCTGATGACCGTGGCGACAGACACGGCCACGGCCCAGACCTACACGTTCAGCGGCACCGGCAATACCCTGACCCTGACCGGCGCCGACGGCACCCACCAGACCATCACCGTCGCCGACACGGCCACGGGCGGCACCCAGGTGCTCAACTTCGACCAGCTTGGCATCAAGCTGACGGTCAGCGCCGAGACGTCGGGCAAGGCGGGGGCGGACCTGGTGACGGACCTGACGGCGCCGGGCCACAACACGATCGTCGCGGCCTCCTTGTACTCGCCGTCGCAGACGACGACCGACTTCTACTCCAGCCTGGTCGGCAAGATCGGGACGGCGTCGAGCCAGGCGCAGGAGATGTCGCAGAACCAGCAGCTCGTCCTCGACCAGCTGAACACCCAGGTCCAGCAGGTCAGCGGCGTCTCGCTCGACGACGAGGCGACCGACATGCTGCGCTTCCAGCACGCCTATCAGGCCGCCGCCCGGGTCATCACGACCATGGACGAGATGCTGAACACGCTTATCAACGGAACCGGCCTGGTGGGCCGCTCATGAGGGCCGACCGATGCGCGTAAGCAAATCGATGATCTACAACACCGCCAACGCCAGCCTGGCGAGCGAGCTGACCGCGATTCAGAAGATCCAGAACCAGGTCAGCTCGGGCAAGAAGCTCAATCTGCCTTCCGACGATCCCGCCGACGTCCAGTCCGCTGTCGGTCTCGGCGACACGCTCGCGCAGATCAACCAGTTCATGCGCAACATCGACACCGCGACCAACAAGGCCTCGGCCATGGACACCGCCCTCTCGAGCGCCGCCAACGTGATCCAGCGCGCCAACGAGCTCGCCATCGAGGGCGCGAACGGAACGCTCGACGCCGGGCAGCGCCAGGCCATAGCGGCCGAGGTGACCCAGCTGTCGGGATCCCTGGCCTCGGCCGCGAACGCGAAGGTCGGCGACGAGTACGTCTTCGGCGGCTTCCGCGTCGACCGCGCGCCGTACCAGGTGGACTCGTCGGGCAACGTGGGAGCCTACCAGGGCGACCACGGCGTCTCCGTCGCGCGCATCGGCCCCGACAGCACGATGCAGGTCAGCCTCGCCGGCGACGCCGTCTTCCAGCCCGCCATCGACGCGCTGGCCCAGCTGCAGACGGACCTCAGCAGCGGTCAGGCCGTCCAGCAGACGACCATCACCCAGATCTCCGACGCGCTCCAGTCGATCGCGCAATCTCAGGCGACGGTGGGCGCGAGAGAGAACCGGCTCAGCGACGCCAAGACCGCGCAGCAGGCGCTGCAAACGAGCAACGAGTCGCTGCTGAGCCAGATCGAGGACGCCGACCTGCCGGCGGCCATAACCGAGCTGACGCAGCGACAGACGACCTACCAGGCGACTCTGGCGGTGACCGCCAAGACGATGCAGACGAGTCTGATCGACTACCTGAAGTGACGAAGGTGAAGGCTAGGCGGGCGGACGGCCCGCGTGTCGAGCCCGCAATCGAGGACGAGCCCGTGACTCAAGCACAGTTCGCAGCCGAGATCGTCTTTCCGGACGGTCTCGTCGGTTTGCCCACCCTGGTCCGCCACCATCTCCGCGCTGTTCCCGAGACGGCGCTCTACGAGATCCTTTCGGACGACGACCCGGCCATGGGTTTCATCGCCGCCGCGGCCGACAACGTCAAGCCCGGCACGACGGACCGCCTGCGCCAGCACGGCTTCATCGACGAAGGAGAATGGGTTCTGGCCATCCTGACCGTTCACGGCGAACCCCCCGCGGTGACCGCCAACCTGGCCGGACCGGTCGTCATAGACATGCAGAAGGCAACGGCTCGACAGCTCGTCGTGGAGGACCCGGAGTTCCCCCTCCAGGCGCCGGTCTCGGGGGAGGGCTAGATGCTCGTCCTCACGCGCCGTCCGGGCCAGTCGATCAGGATCGGGCCCAACGTCGAAGTGCGCGTGGTCCGGATCGAGGGCGATCGCGCAGTCCTGGGCATAGCCGCACCGCGTCACGTCGCCGTCGTTCGAGCCGAACTCGTCGAGCAGGTCTCGGGCGAGGTCCGCGAGGCCTCGGACGCTCGCGCCAAGCTGCGGGTCATGCTTACGCCGCTGCACGCCCTCGGCGCCGCGGCGGAGAACGGATCCCCGGACGATCCCGGCGTGGCCTGAACGCCAAGTCCCGGCCTGCCAGCCGATGAAACCAGCGAGTGCCGAGCGATCAAACCATGCACCTGCGGAGGAAGGAGCATGAGCGAACCTCTGCACGTGCTCGTCGTACGGCGCGCTCGACTCCGGCGTGACCGACAGCCTGCGCGTGGGCGGTCTTCGTGGAACCGCTGGCGAGGCTGGGCGTCGAGGTGCGCTCGTGGCCGTCGTTCGGCGACGATTCCTGGCACGGGGGCGGCTCCGCCGGCTGCGTCGCAGCGGCCCTCGACGGAGGCCTCCTCCGCGATTCTGGGCTGACGGCGCTGGCCTGGGCCGACGTCGTCCTCTTCCGCCGGTGGCGCTCCGACGCACATGGTCTGCACCGCCTGCGAGGCGGCCTTCCCGGATGAGCCCGCGCTCGCGGCCCACGTTCGCGCGACCGGCCATCGCACGATCGTCCCGGACCTGCTGACTGCGGCCCGTCGTCGAGCTGCTGACCACTCACCCGGAGCTGCTGGGCGAGCGGGGAGTGGTCTACGACACGGACGACGACGTCCTGGACTACCCGGACTGGACTGGGCTCGGCGCCGCGGCCGCTCGAGAGCGAGACCTGATCCTGCGCATCCTGTCCATCGCGGACGTCGTGACCGCCGCGACGCCCGTTCTCGCCGCGCGGCTGCTGCCGCACACCCGCGCCGACGTCAGGGTCGTCCGGAACGCGGTCGACCCGGCCTGGTACGCGGGCGCCCCGAGCCGGCGCCGGAACCGATCGGCGACCTGCGCGTCGTCTACCACGGCGTTCTCGACCGGCTGCGCGACTACGAGGTCGCCCGTCCGGCGGTGGACAGAGTGGCCGGTTCGACGCCCGGCCTGCGCCGCGTCTGGCTCGGCGCCCCGGAAGACTCGAGCGTGGCCGCATGCGTGGACGAGGTGCGGCCCTGGGTGGACGGGCTGGCCGCCTTCGGCGCGGCCCTGGTCGCGGCCCGGCCCGACATCGGGCTTGCGCCGCTGCTGGACGAACCGTTCAACCGGGCCAAGAGCGAGCTCCACTGGCTCGAGTACGCCGTGGCCGGCGCCCCCACGATCGCCTCCGCATTCGACGGACCGGGTCCGTACGACGTCATCCGCGACGGCGGGACGGCCTCCTTGCCCGAACCTCGCCCGACTGGGTGCGGCAGCTGCGCCGGCTTGGCGGCCTCGGGTTGCGCTGCGAGCGGAGCTCGCCGGCACGGGCGCGGGAGCGTGTCCTGGCCGAGTACGGTCTCGACCCGGGCGGCGGAGTGGGCCGACGCCTACCGCTGGGCGGCCGCTCACGCCGGCTTCGGACGCGGCCCGCTCCGGCTTCGCCGTCGACCCATGCGCCGGTCGCGGGCGATGCGGCTGGGCGCCACTAGCTCCGCGGAGCACCGTGAGCGCTCAAGGGCCGCTGGACCGGCCGACTCCTCACTCCGGCGGGCAGATGCCCTCCGGCGGCATGGACGCCGCACTGAACACAGGCTAGGAGGCCTACCTCAATGTCGATGACCATCAACACCAACATTGATGCGCTCAACGCTCTGCGCAACCTGACGACGACCGGAACTGCCTTCTCGAGCAGCGTCCAGAAGCTGTCGAGCGGCCTGCGCATCAATACCGCCGCGGACGACGCGGCCGGACTGTCGATTGCCACCAAGCTGCAGTCGCAGGTCACAGGACTCAACCAGGCCCAGCGAAACGCCCAGGACGGCGTCTCGATGGTCCAGACCGCTGAAGGTGCCCTCAACCAGGTCCAGACGATGCTCCAGCGCATCCGCGAGCTGGCCGTCGAAGCGGGCAACAGCACCCTCAGCTCCAGCGACGCCGCGAGCGTCAACGTCCGAGATCACGGCCCTCCAGGCCGAGATCAACCGCACCGCCAACTCGACCACCTTCAACGGCCAGCGACCCTCTCACCGGACAGCCTCGGTCGCCGCAGTCCGCGCAATCTGGCACGGCCCTCGCGACGCAACGTACACCTCGGTCATCGGCGTCGACGCCGGTACCGAGCACCACGGTCGTGACCAACTCGACGTCATCAGGGTCGCGCGCCAGCCGGGCGATACGTACACCCTCAGCACGGCCGGCGGCCGCGGAACGCTCACCCTCACCGAATGCGCGCGGCGATGGAACCAAGTCGCAAACGATCTCCGTGACGCGCCGGGGCCGCAAGGCCTCGTCAGGTCCTCAACTTCACCAGCCTGGGCGTCTCCATCACCCTCGCGACGGCAGCCGCTGTCGGCAACGGCGCAGCACACCTCCGGTACGCGGCCTCGCTCAGCAACACGACCGTTGTCACAGCCTGGCGCCGGCGTCCAGGCGCCACGTTCCAGATCGGCGCGAACGCCGCCGACACTCTCGGGTGGCCTTCGTGAACGTTCAGACGAGTGCGCCCGGCGGCACGCTGACCTCGGCACAACGGCCTCGACGCCGCCATCACCACCTTCACCGACGGCGCGACATGCGGGACGCAGCGGCGTCGCCGCAGCCGCCGGGGCGCTCATCACCGCGACCGACGCCGCCATCAGCAACGTCAGCACGATGAACTCCAACTTCGGCGCCGTCGAGAACCGCCTCAACGACACCGTCGCCACCCTCTCGGTCACGTCGCAGAACCTCGATGCTTCTCGAGTCCCGCATCAAGGACCTCAACGTGGCGGCCGAGATGGTCAACTTCACCAAGACCCAGATCCTGCAGCAGGCCGGCACGGCGATCCTCGCCCAGGCCAACTCCGCTCCGCAGAACATCCTCACCCTGCTCCGCTAGTTCGGTTCCTGGCTCGACTTCGGTTGAGCCGCCGACCGAGAGTCTCGAAGGGGCCGGCGGGTTTCCGCCGGCCCCTTCCGTTCCCCGTAGCCCTTCCAGGTGAGAATGGACACCTCACGCCAGTCCTCTGCGATCATCGCTCTGGAAGCTGCGACAGACGTACTGATAGTCGCCCTGAGCCGGCGCCCCGATCCGGACCTGGAGGCCGCCACCGCCGCGCTGAAGGCGCGCGAAGCCGCCATTCGCCTGATAGTCGGATCGGACCCCAAGACGCGCCCGCCGGACATGAACGCCCGCATGCGCCGGATCCTGGAGAGCGATCGAGCTGCCGCCGAACACCTCCGGACGGAGATGGACGCGCTCCGCGAACGACTTGCCAGCACCCGCCAGATGATGAACGAGGTGCGCAGCGGCGGGCGCGTCCCGGAGCAGGTTCGATGACCGCCCCGGGCGGGCGGGTGCGTGGAGGAGGCCGCTCCGTCGCGTCCCCGCAAGTTCGGGGAGAACCCGTCTGGCGAATTGCGCTGCCCCGGCTCAAGCTTTGGGAACTCGAGCCGATACCCCGAACGGCTGCCCCCGCGGACGGGGCTGGCCATGGCGCTACCGGGAGATCAGGATGTCAACGATCCAGTTCGGCGGCGTAGTCTCCGGGCTCAACACGCAGAGCATCATCAGCGCTCTGGTGACGGCCGAGAGCCAGCCTCTCACCGCCATGCAGGCTCAGGAAGCCTCTCTGACGGCGAAGCAGTCCGCCTACGGCAGCCTCGGGACGTCCATCGACTCGGTCGTCAGCGCCCTCAAGAACTTTCACCGTCATCGAGCGCCGGCGCGAGCCGCGTCGCCACTTCGTCCGACAACTCCGTCTTCACCGCCACGGCCTCCCCGAACGCCTCCGTGTCCCAGTACCAGGTCGCCGTCCAGCGCCTGGCCTCGGCGACCGTGGCTACGTCGACGGGCGCCTCGGGAGCGCCGTGACCGGGGACGTCGACACGTCGCCGACGCTCGCCAACGCCAACCTGGCGACGCCGGTCACGGCAGGGCAACATGACCTTCACGGTCGACGGGAGGCCGTCCACATCGCGGTCGGCGATCCCTCGACCACGACCCTGCAGTCCGTGATGAACAGCCTGTCGAGCGCGCTCCAGACGCAGCTCCAGACCACCGACGCCGGCAGCCACGGTGAACGCTCGATCGTCAACGGACAGCTGCAGCTATCAATCAGCGGCAACTCCGCGGCACACACCATCTCCTTTGACGCCCAGACCGGACCCCGCGACACGAGCAACCTGGCCGCGGCGCTCGGTCTGAGTTAGCCCAGAACGTGACCAACGGAGCCCAGAACGCCACGGTCACCGGGCACGGCCTACCCTGGACCCGACCCTCCAGTCGCTCAATCTGCCCGGCAGCGTCAACGCCGGCCAGATCAGCGCCGTGGTCGACGGCGTGATCGTTCACTTCACGGTCGGCGATCCCACCAAGACCACGCTCGACCAGTTGATGCAAGGCTTCGGCCAGGCGATCCAGGGCCAGCTCCAGGCGGGCGGCAACGGCCATCTCGCTGACCCGGCGGCCACGGCCACGTTCTCGGTTGTGAACAACCGGCTGCAGCTCAGCGTCACCGGCGCGACGAGCGCGCACTCGCTCTCGTTCGGGGCCTCGAGCGACACCAGCAACGCATTGGGCATGCTCGGCATCGCCAACACCTGCGCGACCGCCGCCGACAATCCCGACGCTTACCGGCGACACCAACCTGGGCGTCACGCGCATGGTGAGCTCCCTCGATTCCGCCGGGATCGCCGGCCTGACGTCGACGACGACGGGCGTCCTGACGATCAACGGCGTGGCGATCTCGTACGACACAACGAACGATTCCCTGTCGACGGTCGTCAGCAGGATCAACAACGCCTCCGCCGGGCGTGATCGCCTCGATCGACCGCACCGACGACGAGATTGTGCTCACGAAGCAGAACACCGGCGCGGTCGCGATCGACATCACCGACACGAGCGGAAACCTGGCGGGCTTCGCTCAAGCTGGCGCCCGGCACCACGAACGCGCAGCAGATCGGTCAGACGGCTCAGCTCACGGTCAACGGCAAGTCGATCACGAGCACCAGCAACACCGTCACGAACGCCATCGACGGCGTGACCCTCAGCCTGGTCGGCAAGACGCCCATCGACGAGACGTCCGAGACCCTGAGCGTCGGCGTCGACACGTCGGGCGTGCAGACGGCCCTGAACTCGTTTATCTCGAGCTTCAACAGCCTCGGCAACACGCTCGACCAGCTGACCCAGAACACTCCCGGACAGTCCGGGGGCACGGCCGGGTCCGCGGGCCCGCTGGGCGACGACCCGACGGCGCTGACGATGTTCCTGAACCTGCGCGCCACGGTCTTCCAGACCTTCGGCAGCGGCTCCACGAACTCGATGGGCGCCATCGGCGTCAACACCGGCGCCGTGGGGGCGGCGGTCGGAACCACCACACGCCTCCAGCTGGACACGACGCAGCTGACCACCGCGTTGACCAACGATCCGAATGCCGTCGCCAATCTGCTCGACAACGCCTCCGGTCCGCTGGGTACGCTGCTGACGCAGCTCCAGAGCTTCGAGGATCCGACGAACAACAGCGCGTACGTCCAGTCGAACACCACGTCGATCTCACGAGCCAGATCTCCGACCTCAAGAACCGCGAGGCCGACGAGCAGGAGATGATCAACCAGTACCAGACGATGATCGAGGCGCAGTTCACCGCCATGGAGACCACCCTGGCGACGCTGCAGTCGCAGTCGGCCCAGATCGCCGCCGAGCTTGGGTACTCGACATCGTCCAGTTCCTCGAGCAGCGGCCTCACCGCCTCGTCGACCTCCGGCACCTCGAGCCCTCCGGAAGCTAGCGTCGCTTCGCGGCCGCCCGGCCGATGCGTCTCGCCCGCGATTCCCGAGCGTTTCCGCGCGTCCCGGGCTTCGGCGCGCCCGTCTCGGTCCCGAACCGGCCGGCCCGGGCCGGCCTTCAAGGTGGTGCGAGGGGGCGCCGTTGGGTCAAGACGACCCCCTCCGGAGCCGATACCTAAGGTGGAACGGCCGCACGGCTGGCCCCATCAGCGAAGTCACGAGGCTCCCGCTCCATGCTCGATCCAACCGCCGCGTATCGAACCTCTCAGGTGGTCAGCGCCAGCCGCGCCGGCCAGATCGTTCTCCTGTACCAGGGCGCCATCCGATTCGGAACGCAGCACCTGGCCTTCATCGAGCGCCACGAGATCGAGCAGGCGCATCGCGCGTCCATGCGCTGCCAGGAGGTCGTGACGGCCCTGCGAGGCTCGCTGGATCTCTCGGCCGGCCCCATCGCCGTCCAGCTCGATGAGCTCTACGAGTTCGTGCTGCGGCGCCTGGCCGTCGGCAACGCCACGAAGAAGCCGCGCCCGACGGAAGAAGCGCTGCAGGTACTGCGCGGCCTCCTGGACGCCTGGCAGGAGCTTGCGGCACGGCCGGCATCCGATCTCGTAGACGCCGAGGTGCCCGCCGCGCCCCTCCCCAGCCGAGCGCCGCTGCCGCGGCCGATGCTGGTCGAGAGCGGCACCTATGCCGCCGGAGGCGCACGGCGATGATGCCGGTTCCGCACGGAAGCACCATGGAGCGCGAGGTCGCGGCCGAGACGCTGGCCGCGGCCATGAGCCCGCTGTCCGTGCGAGCCATCCAGCAGCGCCTGGAGCGCATCCTGATCGACGATCGCGAGCTGCTCATCTCGTTGCAGTGCCAGCTCGAGCAGATTCGCCGGGAGCTGCGCCTGCTCAACAACGATCGCATAGTCCGCGCTCTCGACGGCCAGGATCGCCCGCTCCGCCACTGATCACCCGCTCCGCCACCGACGGCCGGGCGGAGGAGAGCCGAAAAGGGGAGCTACGCGCCCCGGGCCAGCACCGCCGGCAGCCGCTCCTCGTAGTGGTCGCGATTGCCGAGCTGCTCGCGGACCAGGTCGAGGAAATGGTGCAGACGGAACGGCTTCTGGATCAGGCCGTTGGCGCCGGCATGGCTGGCCGCGATCTCGTCGGGCGATTGCCCGGTCAGGATCAGGATCCTCATACCGGACAGCGACGGGATCCCGCGCAGGTCCGCGGTCAGCTGGTAGCCGTCCCGGTCGGGCAGGCCGACGTCGACGATCGCCAGCAGCGGGCGATACTGGACGGCCAGGGCCTCGCCCTCGGCGGCGGTGTGAGCCAGCAGGAGGTGAACTCGCAGGCCCCTCAGCGCCGCCTCGAGAGCCCCGTGCACGTACTCGTCGTCGTCGACGATGAGCACGCAGGGCGCCTTCGGGCCGATCGAGTGGAGTGGGGTCGGGCTGTTCATGCGAGCGGAGGGTAGCCCACAGGTAGGTACCATCGCATGCGACGTTTGGATGGTCTTGAGCAGGACCAGCGTTGCCCGGACGCCCCACCCGCCCCACCATGGGTCCGCCGGCTCGACCCGCGGTTCGCGACCGGCCGTCAGGGGCGCTTGTAGAAGGTCAGACTCGTCGGCATCAGACCGACCGTTCGGACGTTGGGGATCGACTCGGTCGCGCCCAGGAAGAGCACGCCGCCGGGACGCAGCGCCTCGCAGAAGCGCTTGTACAGCTCCGACTTGGCCGCCTCGGTGAAGTAGATGACCACGTTGCGGCAGCAGATGATGTCGAAGGGCCGCTCGTAGGGATCCCGCAGGAGGTCGTGGCGCCTCCAGGTGATCATGGCCTGGAGCTCGGGCCTGGCCTCCCAGCCGCCCGCCACCTCGCGGAAGAAGCGGGCCCGGCGGGCCGGCGAGACGCCGGCCATCTGCTGCTCTGTGTAGGTGGCCTTCTGGGCACGGGAGAGGATCGTCTCGTCGAGGTCGGTGGCCAGGATGTACACGGGGGTGTGCGGCGCGATCTCGCGGGCGAGCATGGCGATCGTCAGGGGTTCGTACCCGAGAGAGCAGCCGGCGCTCCAGATTCGCATCGACAGCTGCCCGAGCAACATCGGCTTGAGGTACTGGGCGACGAGAGCGTCCCAGGCTTCCGGATTGCGGAAGAACTCGCTCACGTTGATGGTCAGCATGTCGACGAAGGCCTGGCGCAGGCCTGGGTCCTGGCGGGCCCGGGCCACGAGCGCGTCGGCGTCCGGCAGGCCCCTGGCCGTGGCGAAGCCGTTCACGCGCCGCCAGACCTGGGCCGGCTTGTACTGGCTCAGGTCGATGCCGAGCAGGCCGCGCACCTCGCGCGCCATACGGTCGTAGGCGATCGCATCGAGTTCCGGGACGGGAGCGAATACGGGCATGACCGCGGGCCGCTCGGGTCGGGGTTGAGTCTCCATCGAGGTAGGTATCGGCTCGTCCGCGCTGGGATTGACCGGGCGGAGCCGGGGTTTCGAAACGCGACCCGAGCCCCGGCGGCGCCTGATGGGCCGCCTCGGAGGCCGTTGGAGCACGCCCCGGCCTCAAGGGGGTCTCGTGCTGGCCGACACCTCAAGTAGGTCAATCGCCCACGTCGTGAGAGCGTTCATGTCGGCTCCACCGCTCATCAGTCCTGCCCCTCCGGGATTCGAGCCGGTACCCGCCCGGGTGCTGACGGACATCTCGATGCTCCCGTGCGACCTGTACATCTGGCGAGGCCCGCGGCCGGTCCTGTACGCCATGAAGGGCGGAGATCTGCGCCGGGTCGTCGCCAGGGCCCAGCGCGGAATGTCGTTCCTGGTCCGGGAGATCGACTCGGACCTGCTGCGCGGCGCCCTGGCGGCGGCTTTGCCGAGGGTGCTGGCGAACCAGCACATGACGCCGGTCGAGCGCAGCAAGACCGCCTACTCGATCGCGGCCAAGGTCCTCGCTCCGGTCTTCACTCGCGAGACCCCGCTCGATCACGACGGCCTGGTGCTGACGCATCAGGCCGTCGACGCGATCACGCTCCACCTCCTCCAGGACGAGGAGATGGTCTGGGCCATGGTGGCCACGATGCAGAAGCACGTGGCCACGCACACCCATGCCATCAACACGGCCGTGTACGGCATCGTCCTGGCCCGCTTCATGAAGTTCGGGCCGCCGGAGGCGATCCAGGACGTAGCCCGGGGCGGTCTGCTCCACGACATCGGCAAGAACCGGGTCCCGAAGGCCGTTCTGGACAAGCCCGCCGCTCTGGACCCGTCCGAGTGGCAGATCATGCGCAGCCACGTCAAGGCCGGCCACGACATGGTCGTCCGGGCGCTCGGCTACCCGCCTTCGTACGCGCACATCATCGCCGAGCACCACGAGCGCTGCGACGGCTCCGGCTATCCGGCTGGGCGCATGGCCTCCGGCACGGCGCTCGACTCGCAGCTCGTCGGCATCGTCGACGCCTTCGACGCGCTGACCTGCAAGCGCCCGTACCGGACCGCGGTAAGCGCCTTCGACGCCCTGCACATCATGCGAGTGGCGATGCGTGGCCAGTTCAGCGACGAGCTGCTTCGGGAGTTCATCAGGCTGCTCGGCGGCATCAACGCCCGCGCCGCCGGCCTCGACGCGGGGGACTCGGTCGGCGACTTGGCCGGCGTCATGAGGGCGGCCGGCTGAACTCGGGGCTCGGCCGCGGCTCGGACCGCCGGCGCGACCGGGGCGGGCGGCATCAGGATCGTTTGCCGCCGGTGCGCAACCCGGCGCCGGCGTGCTCGGCGGCCCAGCGGTAGGCGTCGGCCCACTCGACGGCGCGGTCCGCGCTCCGGTACTCGGCCAGGACGCGCTCCCGGGCGCGGCCGGCGATCTCGGCGCGGCGAGTGGGGGAGCGGGCAAGGGATCTAAGCGCCTCCCGCCACTCCGACTTGTTGTGGGCGAGAATCCCGTCGACTCCGTCGCGGATCACCTCGTACGGGCCGCCCCCCGTCAACCTCGAGGCCACAGTGGGTGCGCCCGCCATGGCGTACTCGAGCCAGTGCAGCTCGGAGCGAGCCAGGTTGAACGGCTCGTTGGCGACGGGCGCGAGGCCGATGTCCGGCCGGGCCTCGACCAGGGCGCGGGCGAAGGCCGCGGCGCCCGGGACGTAGCCGATTACCTCGTCCACGACGGCGCGCAGCGCCGGGGTGTCGCCACCCATCCAGACCCGCCGCGCCCCGGGGATCGAGCGGGCCAGCTCGTTCACGGCGTCCAGGCAGACGGCGTAGTCGCGGAGTCGCAGGGGGACTCCGTAGAAGAGCAGCCGCGGCTCTCCCTCGCGGTCCGGCACGCTCGGCAGATCCGGGTACCAGTCCGGTTCGACTGCGTTCCGTATCAGGCGCACCGTTCCGGCAAAACGGGCGGCCATGCGCGCCAGCGGCGGAGTCGAGACGGTCACCACGTCCGCCTGCTCCAGCATCGACCGGATCATGTCCGCCTCCAGGCCGGCGGACGCCGAGTGGCCGGACCAGGCCGGCGTGGCCAGGACGTCGTCGTCGGTCTCGTACACGATCGCCCGGCGTCCAAGGAACGACGGATCGGCCTGGAGGCGTGCCCACAGCGGCCTGAGCAGGCGATCCAGGGGGCCGCGGACGCGATGGCCGGTCGCACGGGCGTGGTCGGCGACCTCCGCCTCGGACCGCGACGCGGTATCGCAGTCCTCGCAGGCGTAGGAGGTGAAGTAAAAGCGGCGGAAGAGCACGACGTCGGCCCAGTCCAGATCCGTTCGATCGATCTCGAACCTGCCGGCATCGAGCGCTTCCTGGGGGCGGCTCTCCCAGCCGGGAGCGAAGTCGACATTCAACTGCGTCCAGGGACGGAGCGTGACGCCGAGGGCGGCCAGGTGGTCCCGGTACATGCCCGCCCGGAAGACGTCGCAGCTGCCTGCCTCGAGCGCGCCGTACACGAGGACGTTTACGGGAGAAGTCATCGCCCGGAAGTTGCCACATGGAGCGCCGCACGACAACTACTCGGCGGAGGTATGGCCGGGTCCGGGCCGGCGCGCAAGTGAAGCGCCGGAGCGCGCCCGTAGCGCGCCGCCCGCCGCCCGTGCGGAGTCCGGCCGAGCCCGGCCGAGCCCGGCCGAGCCCGCCATGGCGCTACCGAAGGATCTTCTCCATTACCACCACGTCCACCCACCGGCCGTCCAGCATGCCCTGCTCGCGATACACACCGACGGTGACGAAGCCGTGGCGCTCGTAGAGACGCATTCCGGGGGCATTCGTCGGAAAGGCCGCCAGGACCATCTTGTGATAGCCGATGGCCCGAGCTCGCGCCTCCAGGGCGGTCAGCAGCGCGTCGCCCACGCCGCGGCCGCGCGATTCCCGCCCGACGAAGACCGATATGTCGGCAACGTGGTCGTAGGCGGCGCGCGGGTTGAAGCGGTTGAGCGAAGCCCAGCCCACGACGACGCCCGAGTCCATGGCCACCACGACGGGGTGGCGGGCGTCGTGGGAGACCAGCCACTCCGCTCGCTCTTCCGGCGTGCGCAGCTGTGTCTCCAGTGTGGAGGTGCGGTCCTCGATGCCCTGGTTGTAGATGCGGGCGATGGCGGGCGCGTCGTCGAGATTGGCGTCGCGGATCTCGATGCCGCCGCGCTCGGAAGCCGGCGTGCCCGGAAATGCCGGGGCCCGCGTCCGGTCGCCGACGCCGCCGAGATACGCTGCCAGGGAGTTGAGCACGGTCGAATCGAGGCAGTAGTAGCGATTCGGCCCCTCGCCGCTGGCCTCGACCAGGCCCACCTCCCTCAGAGCGCTGAGGTGCTCGAACAGGGTCGATTGCGCCAGGCCGAGCTCTTCGGCCAGCTGCGGCGCCGTGCAGTCCTTGCGCTCGGCCACGATCTCGACGATCCGCAGGCGGACCGGCGAGCCGAGGGTCCTGAGCAGCCGCAGGGCTCGGGCCTCCGCGGGCGTCTGCGCCTTCTCGAGTCGCTTCAATCCGACTCCTCTCCGCGCGGGGCCACCTGGCTAGCCCGGGAGTAGCTCGACCGGACTTATCCGATTATCCGAACGCGCGGAGGGAGTGTCAAGATGGGCGCTCGAGATGCGGCGGGGTGGCGAGGACCCCGGCGTGGAGGCCGCGGCCGGCGTGGAGGTGCGGATCAATCGCCCGCCACGCTCCGGCAGCTACGCGACCTTGCGCCTGGGCTTCGACGGGGCGGTCTCGGCGGCGGCTGCCGCGGCGGAACGTGCCGAAGGGTGATCCAGCAGGGCGGCGATGTCGACGACCAGGCCCACGGCGCCGTCGGCCATTACCGTGGCGCCGGCCAGGCCGGCTCTCTCGCCGGTGACCTCGCTGAGCGACTTCAGCACGATCTCGTGCTGGCCCACGAACGCGTCCACGGCCAGGGCCATCTCGGCACCGCGCGACCGCACCACGACCAGGTTGATGAAGCCACGGTCGTTGGCCTGCAGCGGCCGCGGCGGGTCGCCCAGGGCATTGTCCAGCTGCTCCACGGGGATTACCCGATCCCGCAGCGTCAGGACGTTGTGGCCGCGGACGCGGCCGAACGACCTGGCCTCGACACGCAGCGTCTCGACGACTCCGGTGAGCGGCAGGGCGCAGACCCGCGATCCGGACTTCACCAGGAGGGCGCCGATGATCGCCAGCGTCAACGGCAGCGACAGCGACACGCGGGTTCCCTGACCGGGCGTGCTGTTGACGTCGACCCAGCCTCCGAGGCGCTCGATGTTGTTGCGCACGACGTCCATGCCCACGCCGCGGCCGGAGACCTCGGTCACGACCTTGGCCGTCGAGAAGCCGGGCATGAAGATCACCCGCAGCATCTCGGCGTCGCTCGTGGCCTCGGCCGCCTCGCGAGTCATCAAGCCCTTCTCGACCGCCGCTCGGCGCATCGCCTGCGGATCCATGCCGCGGCCGTCGTCCTCGACGGTGATCAGGATCCTGCCGTCGGCGTGCCGGGCCGTCAGGCGCACCGTCCCCGGCAGCGGCTTGCCCAGAGCCTTGCGCTCCGCGGGGGACTCGAGGCCGTGGTCCAGGGCGTTGCGGACGAGGTGGCCGAGCGGGTCGCCGACCTCTTCGAGGACGGACCTGTCGAGCTCGGTCTCCTTGCCCTCGATGACCAGCTGGACTTCCTTCTCGAGGCGCTGGGCGATGTCTCGCACTACCCTCGGGAAGCGGTTGAAGACCGTCTCGATGGGCAGCATGCGCAGGCCCGTGACCTGGTCCTGAAGCTGGCCGGCGATGCGGGCGAATTGCTGAGAGTCTTCGTCGGCCTGCCGCGCCAGCGGATCGTCGCCCAGCCGGACGGCAAGAAGCTGGGCGCTCTGCTGCAGGCGGGTCTTGTGGACCACCAGCTCGCCCACGAGGTTCATCAGCTCGTCGAGGCGGGTGACGTCGATGCGGATCGTCTGCTGGGCGGCCTTGAGCCGGTCGCCGGCGACGGTCATTCGCTCGGTTTGCGGCAGGCCTCGGGCCTCCGCGCCCAGATCGGCCTGGCGGCGCTCCGCGGCCGCGGGCGGTCCGGCCGAGTTCTCGTCGTCCGCGCGCGCGGCGCCGAGGGCGGGCACGGCGTCGCCGGGTCCGTAGACGTCGACGCTGAGCGGCGCCTGCGGGATCTCGGGTTCGCCGGTCCCCAACGGAGCGGCAACGGCCTCCACGCCGGCGATGTCGTCGATGGCGGCGAGGCGTTTCCGGGTCTCGAGAAGCTCGACCGGCCGGCCGCGGACGAGCATGACCAGGAGCGTCGTCCCGAGCCCGGATTCGATCTCCTGCCGGCTCGGCGCCGACGCGATCAGGCCGCCGGTCTCTTCGGCTTCCAGCACCAGCTGGAGGAGCCTGACCGACTGCCATTCGCTCATCGGGTCGACGCGGCAGACCAGGATCGATCGCGGCTCGTAGCCACCCGGCGCCTCGACGAGAAGGCGGTGGATGAGCGGGGCGACGGCGATGTTGCTGACGCCCTCCTCGCCGCCGTCCGGCTCTTCCTCAGCGTCGTCGGCCGCGGATTCCGAGGCTGCCGTACCGGCGTCCGGCGCGGCCGGCGAGGCGGGGACGGCCGCGGCGGGTCTGGCGGCCGGCTTGGGCGCGGAAGTACGCGCCGCGGCCGCGGCGGTGGCGGTGGAGAGAAGCTCGCGGAGCTGCTTCGTCAGAGTCTCCGGGGCGTCGGTCAGGGTCTCGCCTTCCTGGACCTCGGCGACGAGGGCGCGGAGGACGTCGATCGTGGCCAGCAGCACGTCCGCGAAGGGCTTGACGTCGACGAGAGTGCCGCTTCGGAACGCTCCGAAGAGGTCCTCCATGGCGTGGGTCAACTCCGCCATGCGGCGGTGGCCGATGGTCGCCGCCGAGCCCTTGAGGGTGTGGGCGGCGCGGAAGACCTCGTTGACCACGCCAGTGTCCAGGTCGTGCTCGAGATCGAGCAGGCCCTGTTCGATCCGTTCGATCTGCTCCAGGGATTCGTCCGTGAAAAGACGGTCGTCACCCTCTTGCAGATCGAAGGTCAGGCGCATGTCAGGCGGCCTCTCGCAGGGCGACGTGGAGCTTGACCTCGCCGTAGGCGGTCGTCAGGGGCACCACTAGGCGCTGGATCTCGACGGTGGACAGGCGGGCCCCGCGGCCGACGAGGACGAGCGGCGGGTTGATCGTGGTCTCGACGCCCTCCTCCGCGAGCTCGATGCCGGCCGTGCCCGCGATGACGTTGGCCATCTCGGCGATGCCGCTCTGGCCGAGTTCGTCGAGCTCGGCCGAGTCCTGGCCCAGGATGGCGCTGATGAGCTTAAGTGCCACGGTCTCGGCCATGGACAGGTACAGCGAGCCCGACAGCTGGCCGCTCACGCCGATGACGGCTGTGACGTCCTCGGTCGTGTAGGGGTTGCCCTCGAGCAGGAGGCCGCCGCGCTGTACGGGCAGGCCGGTCTCCTTGCTGATCACGTTCAGCGCCGACTGCACGTAGCGGTTGACGATCTGAACCCTCATGGCTATGCAGCTCCGGCTAGCGCGGTCTGGTCCTCGAGTCCGAACAGACCGTCCAGCTCGAGGAGAAGGACGAGACGGTCACCGAGCTTGGCGATGCCCCGGAGGTATTCGGCGTCGGCGCCGGAGGCGACGCCGGGCGTCGCTTCGACCGAATCGGCGGGCACGAGCAGGACTTCCGAAACGCTGTCGACTATGAGCCCGACGCGCGTGCACGAGCTTTCCGCGACGACGATGCGGGTTTCCTTCGTCGGCTCGACCTCGGCCATGCCGAAGCGGCCGCGCAGGTCCACGACCGGGATGATTCGACCGCGGAGGTTGATCACGCCCTTGACGAAAGCCGGGGCGCGTGGCACGGGCGTGATGGGTTGATGGCGGATGATCTCGAAGACCTTGGCGATGTCCAGACCGTAGTGCTCGTCGGCGAGCTCGCAGACGACGATCTGCAGCTCTCCCGACCGACCGCTTCCGCCGGACGTTGGCTTGTCGGCCACGGCACGTTTCTCCTTGCTTAGAGGCCGGACGTGGTCCGGCTGCGGGCTCTTGTCTTAGGTATCGGCGATCTCGCTGAGTTGGTGAGTCGGGGCAATCCCTGATCCGGTCCGTTCAGGAGGCGATCTCCGATCGGTCTCGTGGAGGCGCCGGCGCCTCGGGGGCGGCTGTCGGATCGGCGCTCGGCGGATCGGCGCCGGCTTGCTCGCCCACGCCGCACCACCTGGCTACCGCCTCCGCCACCTGGTGGAGGGGCAGTACCCGGTCCGAAAGGCCGGCCTCGGCGACGGCCGCGGGCATGCCGTAGATCGTCGCCGTGGCGGCGTCCTGGGAGAAGACCGTGCCGCCGTGCTGCTTCACGGCTCGCGCGCCCTCGCGCGCGTCGAAGCCCATGCCGGTCAGCACGACGCACAGCAGCCGATCCCGCCAGATTGGGGCGACGGCCTGGAGCGTTATGTCGGCGGCCGGCCGGACTCCGTTGACGGCGGGCAGGTGGACGAGCTGGACGTGGCCCCTGGTCGAGCAGATCATGTGGCGATCGCCGGGAGCTACGAGGATTTCGTCCTCGACGAGGATGTCCTCGGAGGTGGCCTCGGCGCAGCGCAGCGCGCCCGCCGAGTCGAGACGCGCCGCCAGCGATGCCGTGAAGCCAGGGGGCATGTGCTGGACGATCGCCACGGCCGCGCCCAGCCGGGCGGGCAGTCCCTTGACGAACGTGTGGAGGGCGCTCGGGCCGCCCGTTGACGAGGCCACCACCACGAGCTTGTTGGCGGCGACGCGCGTGCCGGACCTGGGCGGCCGCTTCTGGGCGGCCGTGCCGGGCAGAGCCAGGAGGCGAGGCGGTCCGGCCGCCGATGCCGGACCGGCGGGGGAGCCGGCATGCGCAGACCCGCCCGGAGTGGCCGAACCTGCGGCTTTGGCCGCGGCGTTGCTGGCCAGGGTCAGGTTCATGGCCGCGACCTGGCGGTGGCGCAGGAACGCGGCCTCGGACATGCCGGCCGCGGCCTGGATCTTGCCGACCAGCTCTTCGCCCACCCGGCCGATGTCGATCGAGAGCGAGCCGGAGGGCTTGGGCACGAAGTCGATCGCGCCGAACTCCAGGGCGTCGAAGGTGACCTGGGCGTTCTGAGTCGTCCGGCTCGACAGCATCACGACGCGGCTCGGCGTCTCGAGCATCAAGCGCTTGAGCATGCCCAGGCCGTCCAGGACCGGCATCTCGACGTCGAGAGTGATGACGTCGGGCCGCAGCTCGCGGGCCAGCGCCAGTCCCTCCTCGCCGTTCGAGGCGGCGCCCACGACGTCGATGGCGCGCTCCTCGCCGAGGAGGCGGCCGAGGGCGTGCCGCATGAAGGCCGAGTCGTCGACGATCAGAACTCGGATAGGGGCCATCGTGGCATCCGACTCTCACCTGGCCGCCGGGGGCGCCGGGCCGGGAGCACCGGGCGTCTCCCGCCGCGCCCCGGGCGATTCGGCGCTCTCAGGCCGCCAGCAGCTTGTTCACCGCGGCCAGGACCCGATCCGGCGCGAACGGCTTCACGACGAAGTCGCGAGCGCCGCGCTTGATCGCGTCCATGACGATCGCCTGCTGGCCCATAGCCGTCAGCATCGCGATGCGCGCGTGAGGGTCCTTGGCGCGGATTTCGGCGAGTGCTTCGAGGCCGTCCATCTCGGGCATCGTGATGTCCATGAGGACGCAATCGGGCCGTTCGCGGAGGTACGTCTCAACCGCCATTCGCCCGTTCTCGGCCTCGAGGACCTGATGGCCAGCCTCGACGAGCAACTTCGCCGCCCGCAGACGCATGAAGGCCGCGTCGTCAACGACGAGGATCTTTGCCATCGTCGGTGCTCCTACTACTCGAACTACAACTCGGTGACTGAAGACAAGCTCTTGATGAGGAATTGGCCGTCGGCCACCTCAAGTTGAACGGTTCGGCCGGCATTTCCTCCCAGGGCCGCGGCCGCGAGGGAAAGCCCTCTTTCGGCCAGGGCGACCTGCATCATCTCGGCGTTGCGCTTGCCGATCGCCAGTCCGCCCCCGACCGTCAGCATGGCGGCGGCCCCGGCCGCCTTGAGGATGCATCGGGTCGGCATGGCACCCTTGGCCTCCATCGCCTTCAGGAAGGTGTCGAGGCCGGTGTCGATGAACTTGACCGGGCTGGCGTTGTTGGCGGGCCCGTTCGGCAGCATGAAGTGGGCCAGCCCGCCGACCTTCAGTCGGGGATCCCAGGCCGCCAGGGCGATGCAGGAACCAAGGCCGTAGGCCACGAGATGGGCGTCCGTGGTTGAGCTCAGGACCATCTCGCCAATGCCGGCAACCAGGAGGCTGGGGCTCTCGGTGAGCGTCATATGCCGATCGCTCCCAGGGCGTCCAGAAGGACGCGCAGGCTGTCGGAGCGAGGCAGGACGAAGAGCGTTCCGTCGATGGCGCGGCCGCCTTCGCTGAAGGTGGTCCTGGCCGCCAGCACCTGGTCGGCGTCGCTGACGAGGTCGAGCAGGACGGCGTCCAGGACGGCGCCGGCCATCTCGATGACCACCTGAGGCGGCGTCGGCTGGACGGGCTCGTGGAGGTGCATTCCGAGCTCGTTGAGGAAGGCCGAAATGGTGACGTTGCCGGCTTCCTGCAGGGCCGATAGCTCCAGCTCGTCGTAGTTCAGCACGTCGGTCGTGGCTTCCATCGGCAGTTCGCCCGGGCCCAGCAGGCCCGCCAGAAGGATCTGGGCGAGGCGGTGGGCGTCCTCCGGGGAGAAGAGCAGAAGGGCGTGGCCCTGGAGAGAACCGAAGATGCCGACGTACACGGCCAGAACGACCGACTCGGCTCCTCCGGCCATGCTCAGCACGTCTGCCGCGGTACAGCGCTGCAGCTGGGGAGTCTGGACCTCGATGACCTGGCCGCTCATCGAGCCGAGGGCTTCGCCGGCGCGCTTCATGGCCCGCCCGAATGTCCCTGCGACGGCGTGCTGACCGGCTTCGGAGAGGGTGAGCGTCATTGTTGGCCGATTCCTTGAGAGCTGGTACTCAGGGTCGCCGGCGGCGTTCTCGGCGCCATCGGCCACGGTGCGGGACCGCAGCGGTCCCGTCGGGGCATCGGTAGAAAGGGACCAGGACTTGAACCTCGGCGGAGGTAGACAGAGGCGGCGTCGGCCGGTCCATCGCATGGGCGACCGGCTTTCGGGAGCTACCGGGAATTACGAGGTTTCAGCGCGCAGGCCGAACCGGGGGAGTCGGATAGCTGGAGAGGACGCGTCGCGGCGGACTACAGCCGGTAGCGGCCCATCGTCTCCATCATCTGGGAAACCGAGCGCGGCGGGATCACGCGTATGACCTGACCCTGCGCGTCCACGACCGTCACCTGGAGCTGCTTGCTCTGAGGATCGATCTGGAACACTGCGTACGCCTCGGTTACCCCATCCGGCCCCTTGAAAGACACGTCGGGACCGGCCTGCTTGGCGAAGCGATCCTTCTGGGGCGCCACGGGTGCGGGCGCGGCCTTGGGGATCGCCGCCGGAGCGGTTCCGGTAGCGACGAGTGCCGTCGGGAGCAGGTCGTTGGTAGCCATCTGAGTAGTTGAGTCATCGGGCGCCAGCGACGCGACTTGACCGTTTAGGGGTTATTCCTGACAGGGAAAACACCAATTCCGTTGCCAGACGCCAACACAGAGCGGGTATGTCTCCGATCGGCGGTCCGGCGAGTCGAGGCCGAGGCGCCGCCCGAGAACCGGAGCGAGCGGACTTCCGCGTCCCTGAGCGAGGAACGCGACGAAGTCGTCGGCCGCCGGGCCGCCGATCAGGCCGGCGTCTCGAGCAGGCCGAGCTTCAGCGCCATGATGGCGGCCTGGGTCCGGTCGGCCGCCCGAAGCTTCCAGATGATGTTCTGGACGTGCTTCTTGACCGTGTCCTCGGTGATGGACAGGCGGCCGCCGATCTCCTTGTTCGTCAGGCCTTCGGCCACGAGGAAGAGAACGTCGTGCTCGCGCGGCGTCAGGGCGTACTGCTCGGCGCGCTGGCGGGCCGACTCGCCCGCGGGGGGCGCCTCGTCGCGAGTCGCCAGGGCCTCGCGCAGGAGCTGCGGCTCCACGGCCAGCTGGCCGTTGGCCACGTTGTGGAGCGTCTGGATGACTTCGGCCGTGCTGGCGTCCTTGAGCAGGTAGCCGGCGGCGCCACGGCGGATGGCCTCGAGCACGTACCGGCGGTCGTCGTAGAGGGTCACGATGACGACGGCGATCCGGGGCAGACGAGCCTTGAGCCGCTCCAGGCAGGCCAGGCCGTCCATTCCGGGCATTCGGATGTCGAGGAGGACCATGTCCGGCTGAAGCTCCTCGGCGAGCTTGAGACCGGTCTCGCACGAATCGCCCTCTCCGGCGACTTCGATCCAGTCGGCCGCGGAGAGCATCGCACGGAGGCCGCGGCGCGCCATCTCGTGGTCGTCGATCAGCAGGACGCGGATGTGCTCGTTCACGACTTGCCTTCTCCGATAGGTCCTTCGGCAGCGGCATCGCTGCTCGTGCCAGGGTATCCGGCGCGAGTGCCCGTGTGACGGGCAATTGGTATCGAAATCCTCACAACGGTGCCGGAGCCGATCGAACT
This sequence comes from uncultured Chloroflexia bacterium, assembly GCA_963838285.1. Lineage (GTDB taxonomy): Bacteria > Chloroflexota > Limnocylindria > Limnocylindrales > CSP1-4 > Fen-1039. Next base: position 385,535 of record CAWIQP010000006.1, on the reverse strand, counting down.
GCGCACCGACGCGGCTCCGCCGAGCCAGCGAGCCTGCCTGGCGATCCCCAGCAGGCCCAGGCCACCGCCCTTGCGGCGGCGCTCGGCGGCGGCCGGGTCGAAGCCCTGACCGTCGTCGTGGACCGTGATGACGGCCCTGCCCTTGGATACGCGAAGGTCCGCTCTTACCGAACCGGCCTGCGAGTGGTGGACGGCGTTGGTCAGCGCTTCCGAGGTCATGCCGTACAGAGCCTGCTCGACCCAGTCGTCGAGCCGGGGGAGCTCGCCCTCCACGACCATCTCCATGCCCGACTCGGCCGCGAGCGACTTCATGCGGCTGTGGATGGCCTGGCCGAGGCCGAGCTCCTCGAGGCCCGGCGGCACCAGGTCCGCAAGGACGGCCCGGAGCTCCTTGATGGCCGTCACCATCCGGTCCGACGCGGATTCGAGGTAGGAGTCGACCGAGTCGCCGGGGTGCTGGCTGGCGTAGGCGCGGGCGGCGTCGAGGAACCGGAAGGCGCTCACCATCGATTGGGCCGCCGTGTCGTGGATCTGGTGGGCGATCCGGGCTCGCTCGAGATCGCTGGCGCGCAGGGTCTGGCGGGCCAGACGGTCCAGGCGGCGCTGATTTCTCTCGAGCTCGCGGCGCTGCCGCTGAGATTCGCGGTAGAGCTCGTAGAACTCCTCGCTCGTGGCGACCATCTGCGCCAGCGCCGCGGTCGCGGTTCGACGCCTGTCGGAGCCGCGAGCCCGCTGACCGACCTGCCACTCGAACAGCCGAGCGGGGTCGCGCAACAGCCGTGCCGCGGCCAGCGCCGCCCGGCCGTTCGCCGGAGGCGCCTGCCGGGCGGCGCGTCGGAGTGCGCCGGGGGCGACCCGGGTCCGGTCGGCGACGAGGGCCGCGTCACGCTGCGCGGGAGGGCCTACGCGCAGGATGGCGGCCGAGGTCCGCGAGCCGCGCGGCGCCGGGAAGCCCAGCAACATGCCGCCGGCGCGGCAGCGGCCCCGTGCGGCTCTGCCGGTGGCGATCACGCGCGCCGCGAGTTCCTCTGGGCAGCGGCGGCAGAACTGCAGGCCGACATCGGTGGAGCAGATGGTGGCGCAGAAAGGCTCGCCGTCCTCCCAGCCCGCGACGAGCGCAACGGCGGGAGCCGCCTCCGCGGCCGCTTCCGGGGAGAGTAGCGTCGTCTCGGCTTCCGGACCTTGCCCCTCGGGACCGCCGGCCGGCGCGCCGTGGGCTCCGGCGTCGGGTCTCGCGGCCGGCCGAGCGGGCCCGGGTCGGCCGGTGGCGTCGTCGAGGCGCGCCCATAGCTCGGCGCCCGCGAGATGGCGGGCGAGGGATCGTTCTTCCATGGGCTGCCAGTGTATGGCGGCTGCCTTTGGGACGGGACGCGATCTCGGTTCGCGAGGCATCGCGAGGCATCGATCCGGCGCAGACGCATCCCCGGAGCGAGTGACCCCGCGCAGTGGTACGTGAGGGGACCCCGGCCGGAGGGTCCACCTGAGGAGGGCCGCCTGCCCGCGCGGGGGTCGTACCAATAGTACCCGGGTCCGAGGGTGGACCCTGATACCGGCGGCACGGTAGCCAGCCGATGATGCGGGCGGTTTCGGAGAGCTCATGGGAAGTCGATAGGCCCCCTGGCGAGCCCACCGTCCAACCGAGGAAGCACCCGATGAGCGTGTTCGACACGATCCGCATCGCCGCATCCGGCCTCACGGCCGAACGGCTGAGGATGGACGTCGCCGCCAGCAACCTGGCCAACGCGCAGACCACGCGAACCCAGAGCGGTGGGGCGGGACAGCCCTACCAGGACGAAGCGGTGGTCTTCCAGGCGCAGCAGATGGGCCCCATGGCGGCGGCCCAGGGCGTCTCCGCCATCGCCATCGTCAACCCGGCCAAGCCCAACACCCGCGTCTACGACCCGACCAACCCGGACGCCGACAAGACCGGTTTCGTCAGCTACCCCAACGTCGACGTGGCCTCCGAGATGACGGACATGATGGGGGCCGCGCGTTCATATCAGGTCAACGCGACCGTGGCCCAGGCTGCCAAGCAGCAGGCCCTCGACGCGCTCGACCTGGGCAAGGCGTAACGCGGCATGAACGCGATCAGCGCGATCACACCCATCTCCGGCCTCTCCGGAGTGTCGGGCGCATCCGGCATCTCGAACGTGAACGCCGTCTCCGGCGCGAGCACGGTCGACGGCGCGGGGGCCGTCGACGGCAGCGCCGCCGGAACCCAGGCCCCGGGCGACTCCTTCCTTAACTCCCTCAACGACGCGTTCGGAGAGCTGAACAGCCAGCTCACCTCCGCCGACGCGTCGATGGCCAACTTCGCCGCCGGCGGGTCGGCCGACGTGCACACCGTGATGCTCCAGATGGAAGAAGCGTCGGTGAGCCTCAAGGCCGCCACGGACGTGCGAGACAAGTTGCTCGACGCGTACCAGGACATCATGCGGACCCAGATATGAGGGCGGCTGAGCGATGAACGAGCAGCTCCAGTCGGTCCTCAAGCAGCTCTCGATAACGCAGCGTCTCGGCATCATCGGTGCCGCGCTTGCCGCGGTCGCGATGATCGGCGTACTGGTCATGTTCGCCAGCAAGCCCGACTACACGCCGGCGTTCACCGGCCTTTCGGCGGCCGACGCCTCCACGATCGAAGGCGCCCTGCGCGGCGCGAACATCGCCTACCAGGTGACCGATGCCGGCACGACCATCGAGGTTCCCGTCGATTCCCTGAGCGACGCCACGGTCGCCGCCGGAGCGGCCGGCTACAGCAGCGGTTCCAACAACGATACCCAGGGCTGGAGCCTGTTCGACAACCAGGGCTTCGGCGAGTCGCAGTTCGATCAGAACGTGACCTACCAGCGGGCCCTCGAGGGTGAGCTGACCAAGACGATCCAGAGCATGGAGGGAGTCGCCAGCGCCCGGGTGTCGATCGTGCTGGCGCAGACCGGCGCGCTGTCGTCCCAGGACACTCCAGCAAGCGCATCCGTCGTGCTGGCCATGACCGGCGGCCAGACTCCGTCGAGCAGCCTGGTTCAGGCCATCGTCAACACCGTCGCGAAGTCCGTTCAGGGTCTGACGACCGACAACGTCGTCGTCACCGACGACCAGGGACAGGTCCTGGCCGGCGCGTCCGACTCCGCCGACTCCGCCGCGGCCCAGGCCAAGGACCTCATCGAGCAGCAGACCCAGGCCAAGATCGAGAGCCTCATAGACGCAGCCCTCGGCCCGGGCCACGCTTCCGTCGCGGTCTCGGCGGACGTCGACACCAGCCAGGTCGTGCAGGACATCACGACCTACGCGCCGGCCGGGAGCGACCCGCCGGTGAGCATCCACAACATCGTCGAGCAGTACGGCGCCACCTCGTCCGCGGGCGCCTGCGGCATCCCCGGCACGGACTCGAACATCGCCGGCCTGCCGTCCTACCCGGGCGTGTGCGAGGCCGCCACCACGACGGCAGCGCCGACCGCGGACGCGTCGGCCAGCGTTGCGCCGTCCGCGTCGCCGTCCGCCACGCCGACGGCCGCCGCCTCCGGCGCCACGGCCGCGCCGACCGCCGAGAGCAGCGCCGGCACGGGCTCCGGATACCTGCACCAGGAAACCACGATCAACTACAGCGTCTCGCAGACGGTCCAGCACGTCGTCACCGAGCCGGGTGTCCTACAGAAGCTGTCGGTGTCCGTCTTCGTGGACAAGAGCGCCATGGGGACGCTGACCGCGGACACGCTCAAGTCGAGCATCGAGGCCGCCATCGGCACCGACACAACGCGCGGCGACGTTGTCGCGGTTGAGGCGATCCCGTTCGCGGCCCAGGCGTCCGCCGCCACGAACGTGGCCTCCGCGGCCTCCTCCTCGGACATGGTCAAGACCGTCGGCGGCATGAGCGGCACGATCCTCGGGGCCCTCTTCGCCGTCGTGATGCTCGTTCTGCTCTGGCTGAACATGGGCGCACTGCGCCGCCGGGCCGAGGAGACCGTCCTCGATCTCGGGCCGGCCGGATCCATGCCCGCCTTCATCCCCGGTCCGAACCGGGCCGGTATTCCGGCGAGCACGGCGCCGGACGCCCCGCCGGCAGCCGACGCCCCGAACGCCACGCCCCAGGCTCGCATCCAGGAGCGCCTTCGAATGGTCGCCGACGAGCGGCCGGACGCCCTGGTCGGTCTGATGCACGGCTGGCTGCGTGAAGACGAGCGTCGACGATGAGCCCGGAAGCCGCATCCGCACTATCTCTCAGCGGGCCGCGCAAGGCGGCGGCCCTTCTGATCACACTCGGCACCGAGGCCTCGGCCAAGCTCCTGGCCCGCCTGCCGCCGGAGGCGCTGGATCGCGTCGCCCTCGAGTTGATGCGGATGCCCGCCGTCGACTCGAGCGTTCGAGACGCGATCCTCGAGGAGGCCTACGCAGGTCTGTTCGCCCACGCCGGCGTCCTGCCAGGCGGCGAGAACTACGCCACCGAACTGTTCGGCCAGGCGTTCGGGTCCGGCAAGGCGCGCGAGCTGCTGGACCGCGTTCACCAGGCCCAGCAGATCATCCCGTTCGACTTCATGCGCGACATCGATCCCGTTCAGGCCGCCGGTCTGCTCTCCGACGAGCATCCGCAGACGATCGCGATCGTTCTGGCCCACCTGGACCCACGAGCCGCGGCCAAGATCCTCAACCAGCTCGAACCGCCAATTCAGGTCGAGGTCGCAAAGCGCATCGCCCTGACCGAGCAGATCACACCGGAGGCGGTCGAGATCGTCGAGGAAGGACTCCGCCGCAAGCTGTCGTCAGTCGTGACCGACGTGACGTCCGTCGGCGGAACTCGCCCTCTGGCCCACGTCCTCAACCAGGTCGGTCGCACCAACGAGCGCCAGATCCTGACGGCGCTCGGGGAACAGGACTCCCAGCTGGCCGACGAAGTCCGGCGCTACATGTTCGTCTTCGACGACATAGTCCTGCTCGACGACCGCGCCATGCAGCGCGTCATCCGCGAGCTCGACGCCAAGGACATGGCCCTGGCTCTGCGGCCCGCCACGGAGGCCCTGCGCCTGAAGTTCTTCCAGAACATGTCGCAGCGCGCCGCCGAGATGCTGCGGGAGGAGATGAGCCTGGCCGGCCAGGTCCGGATGAAGGCGGTCGAGGAAGCCCAGCAGCGGATCATCGATCTGATCAAGAAGCTCGAGGACAGCGACGAGATCGCCATCAACCGCGGAGGCTCGGAAGATGCCTTCGTCTAGCTGGCGCCTCATCCGCAACGGCGGGCCGCCGCAAGGGCAGGGGACGGCGGATTCCGCCGCGGTCTCGGCGACTTCGGAGCCGTTCGGCGTCAAGGGTTCGTCCGCGACCATCCTCCGCGGGCTCGGTCGGAGCGGCGGCCACGGATCGGGCCGGGGCGGGCCGAATCCGGGGTCGGGCGGGATGCAGGGCGGCCTCCCCGGCTATGGCGGCAACGTCGATCAGGCGGTTCTCGCCGAGGAGCTCGAGCGCCTCGAGAGGGAAGCGGAGGAGCGCGGCTACGAAGCCGGTCGCAACCGAGCCGAGGCCGAGTTGAGGGCCGCGGTCGACGGCGCGTCGGCGCTGGCTGACAGGCTCCAGGCCATAGCGCCGGAGCGCACCTCCGAGGTGGCCCACTCGATCGCGGAGCTGGCGCTCGCCGTCGCGAAGCGGATCCTCCAGCACGAGGTCCGCATCGAGCCAAGCCTCCTTTGCGCCGCCCTCGAGGCGGCGGTCAGCACGATCAACGGTTCGCCGGAGGCTCGCGTCCTCCTGAATCCGGCGGCGGTCGAGCCGGTTCAGCAGGCCTGGGAAGCGCTTCACGGCCGCGCCTATCTCGGCAAGAAGTGGTTCTTCGAAGGCGACCCGACGCTGGCCGCGGGCGGTTGCACGCTTCGCTACGAGCACGGTTTCGTCGAGGCGGGCCTGGAGGCCCAGCTCGAGGAGATAGGCATCGCCCTGGATAGGGCCATCCCCAACCTGGCCCGCGGCGCCGTCGAAGAGGAGGTGGCGTGACGAACGCCAGCCACGGCGGCACCCTGCTGACCAACCGGCCCGGCCGGACCCACTTGAACGCGGGAGAAGGGGGCGTCTCCCCGATGCTGCGCCACCTGGTCGAGGCGGCCGAAGCGGCTCCACGATTCCAGGCCACGGGTGAGGTCGTGCGCGTCATCGGGACCACCGTCGAGGCGGCCGGCCTGATCCTCCAGCTCGGATCGATCTGCTGGATAGACCTGGAGCCCGAAGGCATGGTCAGCGCAGAGGTGGTCGGCTTCAAGGACGGGATGATCACGCTGGTTCCCTTCGGCGACCTCTCCGGAGTGCGGCCGGGTTCGGCGGTGCGCCTGCGAGAGCAGCAGTTCCGCGTCCCGATCGGCCCCGCGGTCCTGGGCCGCGTGCTCGACGGGTTTGGGCGGCCGCTCGACGGCCAGGGCCCTCTCCGCGCCGAGTACCGCGTCGTCACGGGAGCGGCGCCCCATCCCCTGGGCCGCGCCCGCATCTCCACTCCGATCTCCACGGGCGTGCGCGCGCTCGACGGCCTGCTGTCTGCCGGCAAGGGGCAGCGCCTCGGCATCTTCGCCGGCTCGGGCGTGGGCAAGTCCACGCTCCTGGCGATGATCGCCCGCCACGCCTCGTCCAACGTCAATGTGATCGCCCTGATCGGCGAGCGCGGCCGCGAGGTCCAGGAGTTCATCGACGAGCAGCTCGGGCCCGAGGGCCTGGCTCGGAGCTGCGTCGTCGTCGCCACCTCGGACCAGCCCGCCCTCCTGCGGCTGAAGGCGGCCGAGATCGCGACGGCCATCGCCGAGTCGTTCCGCGACGAGGGCAAGGACGTTCTCTTCATGATGGATTCGGTCACGCGGCTGGCCATGGCCCAACGCGAGATCGGGCTCGGGGCAGGGGAGCCGCCGGCCCTGCGCGGCTATCCGCCGTCGGTCTTCTCGTTCCTGCCGCGTCTGCTCGAGCGGGCCGGCAACACCGAATACGGCACGATCACCGGCTTCTTCACCGTCCTCGTCGAGGGCGACGACATGACCGAGCCGGTCGCCGACACGGTTCGATCGATCCTGGACGGACACATCGTCCTGTCGCGCTCTCTCGCGGAGCGCAACCACTATCCGGCCATCGACGTCCTCGCCTCCGTCTCGCGCGCTATGCCGGCCGTGGTGGACAAGGGTCATCTGCGCGTCGCCGGTGCCGTCCGGGCCGCACTCGCCGAGTACGAAGGCGCCCGCGACCTGATCGAAGTCGGCGCCTACGCGCACGGCTCCAACCCGGCGATCGACGAGGCGATCGCGTTGCGGCCCGCCCTGGAAGCCTTCCTCTGCCAGGAGCTAGAGGAGTCCTCCGACATCGTTACGGCACGCCAGGCGATGGAGAGCAGCGGCGTCCTCAACGCCCCGGCCCTCCTCGGCGCGGGCGCCGGGCTGTCATCGGCTCGCCCGACCGACACCGGTGGCGCCGGACGGCCGGGTCAGCAGGCATCCGGGCCCGCCCAGCCTCAGCCGGCTCCACAGCCGGCAAACGCGCTGCCGCCGATGCTGCGCGGTGAGGCTCCGCGATGAGCGGCCGCTTCCGTCTGGGGATAGTTCTGCGGCTTCGCGAGATGGCCGAGGAGACGGCCCGGATCGAGCTGGGCCACGCCGTGAACGCGCACCAGCACGCTCTCTCCGCGGTCGAGGCGGCCCAGGGCCGCGCCGGCCAGGAGCTGCGCTGGCTGTCCGACCTGCAGTGCACGACGGCCGAGGCAGGGCAGCTTCAGACGGCCGTCTTCGCCGTCGCGTCGGCCCAGCGTGCCATCGTCGCCTCCCAGGAGCGGCTCGGCCGCGCCACCGACGCGCTCTTCGAAGCCCGCCGCAAGCTCGCCGAGGCGACGAAGCAGCGGGAGGTCGTCGAGCGGCTCCGGGACCGCTTCCTGGTCGCGGAGCGGCGGGAGATGGAGCACCGGGACACGCTGGCCATGGCCGAGATCGCATCAACGCAGCACGCCGTCCGCGCGGCCAGAGATCGTCGATGAGCTACGCCGACTGTATCGCCCGTATCTCTCAGCTCGACGCCCTGCTGCGCAGCGTGGACCCCACCTGGGCAACGAGCGGCTACTCGATGGTTGCCACGGCGGGTCAGGGTCTGAGCGCGGCCTCGCCCTTCTCGAACGTGCTCGAGAGCGTGTCGAGCGGCACCGCCTCGGCCTCGGATTCGGCATCGTCCGCCGCCTCGATGGCCGTCCTGGCCCCGTCCGCCTCGAGTTCGACCGTCAGCTTCTCGTCGCCGCTCCCCGGCGCCAGGCTGACTCAGGCCTTCGGACCCACGACCGAGACGCTCGAGCCCCCGGCCACCGTCAACGGCGTCACCTATGCCCACTACCACAACGGCATCGACCTGGCCGCACCGCTGGGGACGCCGGTCCTGGCGGCCGCCGACGGCACTGTCACGTTCGCCGGCGCGGAGTCGGACGGCGCGGTCGTCGTCAAGATCCGCCACGACGACGGCTACACGAGCCTCTACGCCCACCTCGATCCGTCTCTCCAGGTCACCGTCGGCCAGCGCGTGGCTGCCGGTCAGACGATCGGCAAGGTCGGCGTCACGGGCGTCACCACCGGTCCGCACCTTCACTTCGGGCTCTACACGAGCGGCGGAACGGCCATCGATCCGTCGACGTGGTTGTCCGCGGGCCATCTGCCCGACCCGGCGACGCTCCTCGGCCCGTCGGCGAGCGATCCGTCGACTCTCACCCAGGTATCCGGCAGCACCGCCCTGGCGCGCTTCGACGCGGTCTCGTCGCGCATCCCATATGCCGCCCAAATCCGCTCGGCCGCAGTCGCCAACGGGATAGACCCGATGCTGCTGGCGTCGCTCGTGTACGCGGAATCGAACTTCCACCCCAACGCGGTCTCGAGCTGCGGCGCCGAGGGTCTGACCCAGCTGATGCCCAAGACGGCGGCAGGTCTGGGCGTCTCCGACGCGTTCGACCCGCAACAGAACCTCAACGGCGGGGCCACGTACCTGGCCCGGCAGCTCAAGAACTTCGGCCGCGTGGATCTGGCGCTTTCGGCCTACGAGGCCGGGCCCGGAGCGGTCAGCCGTCTCGGGGCGGTCCCCGATGGTAGTCGGGGCTATGTATCGCGAATCCTTAGCAAGTGGTCCAGCTATCAGGAGCCTGTTGCATGAGCGGCCTGATCGATCCGACGATGACGATCCTGAGCCAGGCCCTGGATGGGCTGACCAGCCAGCAGTCCGTCATCTCAGCCAACCTCGCCAACATCGACACGCCCAACTACCAGCCTCAGGCGGTCGACTTCCAGACGGCGCTCCAGAACGAGCTCGACTCGATGGGCGATTCGCCCGGCGACGCCCTGCCGCCGTCCGCGGGACCGTCCGCCGACGTGGCGATGAAGACCAACGATGCGCGGCAGTACTCGACTCTCGGAACGCTGGGCGACGCCTCCGGGGCTACCTCGTCGCCGGTCAGCGAGAACACCCGGAACGACGGCAACAAGGTCGATCTCGAAACGGAGATGACCGCGTTGACTGAAACCCAGATCAACTACGAGGCGGACTCGCGCCTGATCGAGGGCAAGTTGTCGCAGCTCTACGACGTCCTTGGAGGCCACTAGCAATGGGCGGTCTGTCTGCCAACGTCACGCTCGGCCAGCCGGTCGCTCCGGTCACCGGCGCGATCGCCGGCGCTCCTCCCTCGGCCGACGAGGTCACCTTCAGCGACGCCTTCGCCGAGGCCCAGGCTACGCGATTCGGCACGGCCGACGCGAGTGAGGACGCGATCCGCCAGGGCGCGACGGCGGCGGTCGAAGGGCCGTCGCGATTCAGCGCCGAGCTCTCGGGGACGCAGGCAAAGCCCACGTCGGAGTCTGCCCGGCCGGCATGGGCGTCCCTCTCCCGCCCGAACGCCACGTCGCCCGGACCGAAACTGGGCAGCCCGGTCCCGACGGATGCCCCGGGCGGTGCGAGCGGTGCCGCCACGAGCGGCAAGCTCGCGGCGAAGACCGGCTCGAAGCTGGCTTCCGACGGCGGGAAGCTGAAGGCGGAGGCCGGACGCTCGACACGACGGAGCTCATCGACGTCCGGGTCTTCACGCGCCTCGGCGCCCGACGCCGGCGACAATCCGTCCGGTGGAGCCGGCATCGCCGCCGTGCCCTCTCAGTCGGATCCCGGAACCGGATCCGACGGTGCCGCGGCGACCGGCTCAGCGCACGGTTCGTCCGAGGCCGCCACCGCCGTCGGTTCCGTCGGCGCGGTCGGCGGCGTGCCCGCCACCGCGGCTCCTTCGCCCGCAAGCGGCGTGTCTCCTTCCGGTGCAACCACGGCCGCCGCCGCGAGTGGCACCGCCGCAGCGGTTTCGGCCGCCGCCTCGAGTGACTCCGGCGCCGCCGAGCCGGCCCCCGCTCCAACCGATCCGCAGACGACTGCCGCCGCCCGGGCATTGCCCCTCGCGACGGCCCGGATCCAACAGGCCACGCCCGACGCCCTGCCCGCGACGCCGGCCTCGATCGCCGCCGCCGGTCCGATCGCCGCGGCGGCTCCGGATCCGGCAGCCGGACGGGAAGTGGCAACGACTCCGGACGCCGGCCGCGTTCTCGGCCGGACCGGAGGGACCGCGACTCCCATCCGGCAGCCCGGGATCGCGGGGGCACAAGCGGCCGCCTCCTCGCGGGACGCCTCATCTGCCGCCGACTCGTCGGGCGGCGCCCTCGCAGGCGCCTCTCCGCAGACATCCAACCCGCAGGCCGCGGACGCCCCCCGGGTTGCGGGCGCGCAGCCGACCGCGGCGAGCGGCACCGTTGCCCCGGGCGCGCCGGCCACGACCTTTGCCTCTGTCCAGCGGGCGACGCAGACCGCGGCCGACGTGCCGACGTCCGCCCAAGCCGCCGAGGCCGCCACGACGCCGGCGGCCACGTCGCCGGCCGGCTCGAGCCGGCAGATCGCCTCGGCCGCAAACGCGGCCCCCGAAACGGCCGCCCCCGGGGTTGCCGCGGATGCATTCGCGACCGACATGCCGCTGGAGCCCACGGCCCCCGACTCGCCCGACTCGGTGGTTGCCGCCTCCTCGGGGCCTGCGACCCCGGTGGGTCAATCGGCCGCTCCGACCGTCCCAAGTCCGGCGGTGTATGCCGGGCCGCCCGCCGCTGGCGCTGCGTCAGGCCTCGATGTGCCATCGAGTCCGTCGCCTGACGCTCAACCGGCCGGGCTTGCCGCTGCCGCCGTTCCATCGACCGCACCCTCGCCGGAGGCTGCGCCGGATGGGCCGGCTGCGCCGATTTCGGCCGCGACCGCGGCCTCGGCCGTCGGGCCGGTGGCGTCGGATGCGGCCGTACCGGCCGGGTCCCGATCCGGCTCGGTCAATTCGGGCGAGACCACGGCCGAGACATCCGGGACGGCCGCCGCCGCCGGAACCGTTCCCGCGAGGCAGACGGTCGACGCTCTTCAGTTCACACCGTCGACACCGCCGCCCATGCCGCCGGCCACGTCGCCCGCATCACTCCCGGCGCGCCCTCGATCCAATTCGCCGGACGCGGGCACCGTCCTGACCGTGACGAGCCTCCCCGGCTCGCCCGGTGCGTCGGCCGGCACATTCGCCGGCCTGGGGTCGCCTGTCCCGAGTCACTGGGCATCGGCCGCCGTGCCGGTAATCGTGAAGTCCTCTTCGACGAGCGGTCAGGCCGCCGTCGCGCCGACCTCCTCGGCGGCCGCAATTCCGGCCGGGTCTGATGCGCTTGGACCGGCGGTCGCGCCGTCCGCATCTGCGACTGCCGGCGCCACGGCGCAAGCCACGGCAGCGGCCTCCGGCTCGACCTCGGGCGCCGCCATCCCGACGGATGCGCCGGCCGCTCTCGGGACCGCCCAGGCGTCGAGTGAAAGCGCCCCCGCGCCGGCCGTCCCAACGACCGCATCCGGGGCGCCGCTCCCGGCGGCGACCTCAGCGTCGGTCCCGGCGCCGACGGCCGCCGACGCGGCGGCAGCCGACCCATCGAAGACCGATCCGCCGGCCTCTCCGGAACAGCTTGCGGCTGCCGTTGCCGCCGCGGCAACGGCTCAGGACGCCACGCCAATTCCGGACGCGGCTCGGATAGTGCCGCGAATCGTCCGCCGCGGCGGTCCGTCCCTCGCGGCGGCGATGGGCTACGCGACCGGCGGCACCGGCGCGAGCGCAGTCTCAGGGCGCTCCGCTCCGGTAGGGGCGATCGGCGCGTCGACCGCCAAGGACTCGCCGGCGGGCGCGCAGGATGGCTCGACCTCGTCATCGCAGTCGGACACCTCCGCGGCCGCCTCGGGATCGACGTCGACCGCGGGCGACGGCGCCTCGACCTCTTCCGCGCCTGTTCCGGCAGCTTCCCCCGCATCTGCCGCGGCCGCGGCTCTGTCGGCCGGGGCGGCCGTAGCGGGTACCGCATCCACGCCCGCCCGGGCCGAGTCGGTCGCCGGCGGCCTCCCGCCGGTGGATCTGGCGGACTCGGCGGACAAGCTCATGACCCAGGTGGTCCAGACCATCCACACCTACCAGACGTCCGCCGGCCCGACAGTCGAGGCTCGGATCAACGACGCGAACCTGGGCGACGTCCGGCTGGTCGTCACCGGCCGTGCCGGCGAGATCGTGCAGGCGCAGCTCGTGGTCCACGACCGCGTCGCGGCCGACGCGATCGAGGCGGCGGCCGCTCGAATCCACGCCGCCGGCGACGCCCTCGCCGGCGTGAACGTCACCGTCAGGAGCGATGGCGGCGGTTCGGCCACAGGCGGGCGCGCCGGAAGCAACCCCTTCGAGGCTGCCGGCTGGACGGCCGGCGGCGGCTACGGCCCCGGCGGCAACTCCAGCTCCGGGGGCGGTCACGGCCAGGGCCTCGGAGACCAGAACGCGGCGGCCGCCGGCAACGGAACGGGCCAGCAGAGGACCGGCGACGGCTCACAGGGGACGGCCCGGCCGGCCCCCGCCGCCCGTCCCGAATCGTCGAAACCGAATCGGCCGATGCCGCGGGTGCCGCTCCAGGGCGGCTCATCCGTCGACATCAGGGCCTGACAGGAGTCCAGCTATGGCAATCGATGCGACCAGCTTCACGCCGTTCTCCGCGTTTGCGTCGGCGAGCGGCGCCTCCGCAACCGCCGCCGGCGCCACGAGCGCGGACAGCACTGACACGAGCACCAGCTCCGGCGGCGTCGACACCCTCAACCCCACCGGCACCAGCGCGCTGGGCCTTTCGTCCGACGACTTCATGAAGCTCTTCCTGGCGCAGCTCCAGAACCAGGATCCGACGCAACCGGTCGACGACTCGCAGATGCTCGGCGAGCTGTCTCAGATGACCGAGGTCCAGACGCTCGGCCAGGTCCAGACGGCCCTGCAGGGATCGCAGCTCGCGCAGAGCTCGGCCTTGATCGGCAAGAACGTCACCGGAGTCGACGTCAACGGCGCCGCGGTCAACGGCGTCGTCACGTCGGTCACCCAATCTAGCGATGCTGGCCTGGTTCTCCAGGTGGGCAGCCAGTACATCGCGCCCGACAGCGTCACTCAGGTGACGGCCCCGGCAGATACCGGGACGACGGGCACCGGCTCATAGAACCGGCGGCCCGGGCCGCCCAATCGACAGGAGGTGATCGTCACGATCGATCGAATCGGACCCGACCTGGCGGTGCAGAGCGGAGGTCTCGTCAGAGACCCGAGCCAGACGCCCGGCTCGAGCCCGCTCGGACAGCCGACCTCGGGGGCGCCGCCGTCGAACGGTGGCCTGTCCTTCCGGGACGCGCTGTCCGCGGCCGCGGATGAGCACTCGCTCCAGTTCTCGGAGCACGCCCTGAAGCGCGTCGAGCAGCGTCAGATCCCCATGCAGGGGGATCAGCTGGATCGCCTGAGCAAGGCCATGGACACCCTAAGCCAGAGCGGCAGTCGGGGTCAGTCCCTGGTGATGCTCGACCAGTACGCCTACGTCGTCCACGCACCCAGCCACACAGTCGTCACGGCCGTTGAGCCGAACCAGAGCAAGGAGCGCGTCTTCACCAAGATCGACTCAGTCGTAATCGCCTGACGGCGACTGCGCGTGCGGTTTGCCCGGAAGGCAATCCGCCGCTCGCCAACCCGAACCGTCCGCTGGAATGAGCCAGGTACATGGCTGGACCTCTCTGAGGAAGCTGGCCTGGCCGCGGACGCCAAAACGCGGCGCGCCGAAGGCGCGTGCGCCAGCAACCCTCTGGAGGCTTCGAATGCTTCGCTCAATGTTCGCGGCGATCTCCGGTCTTCATGGCAACCAGACCATGATGGACGTCATCGGCAACAACATCGCCAACGTCAACACCGTCGGCTACAAGTCCGGCCGCGTCAACTTCCAGGACATCATGTCGCAGACCATCCACGGCGCCACGGCTCCAGAGGGCGGCCTGGGCAGCATCAACCCCGCTCAGATCGGCCTGGGCATGACCGTAGCCGGCATCGACGTCCTGCAGACGCAGGGCAACCTGCAGTCCACCGGCAAGACGACCGACATGGCGATCCAGGGAGACGGCTTCTTCGTCGAGTCGGACGGATCCAGCACCTACTACACGCGAGACGGCGCCTTCGACATCGCGCTCGACGGCTCCCTCGCCAACCCGGCCAGCGGCATGAAGGTCCAGGGCTGGCAGGCCGATGCGTCGGGCAAGATCGACACTACCCAGCCCCTCACCAACCTTGTCATTCCGATCGGCCAGCGCACCACGGCCCTGGCGACGTCGGCCGTGACCCTCAGCGGCAACCTGGACGCCGGCGCGGACGTTGCCACGTCCGTGCCCACGACCATGACCGTATTCGACAGCCTGGGCGTTTCCCACTCCGTCAAGGTGACGTTCGCCAAGACCGCGGCGAACACCTGGACCTGGACGGCCTCCGCGGACTCCAGCGACACGGGCATCTCGATCGCGCAAACGGCCGCGTCCGCGGGACCGCCGGCCGTGGCCCCGGTCAACAACGGCACCCTGACGTTCACGACCTCGGGCGCCGTGACAAGTTCGACCGGTTCACTGGCCTTCACCTTCCCGGATGGCGCCAAGGCGACCACTCCGAGCATCGACCTCACCCAGATGACCCAGTTCAGCGGCACGAGCCAGCCCGCCGGCCAGACCGACGGCTTCACCTCGGGCACCCTGACCACCTTCGCCGTCGGCGACGCCGGTACACTCTCGGGCGTCTACAGCAACGGCCAGACTCAGGTTCTGGGTCAGATCGCGCTCGCGAGCTTCCTCAACTCGGCCGGTCTTTTGCGGTCCGGCCAGAACAACTTCTCGGCCACGTCCGCGTCTGGCTCCGCCAGCATCGGCATGGCGGGATCCGGCGGTCGGGGCACGGTCACGACGGGCGCCCTCGAGATGTCGAACGTCGACCTGGCCACCGAGTTCACGGGCATGATCACGGCCGAGCGCGGCTTCCAGGCCAACAGCCGCGTGATCACCACCTCCGACCAGATGCTCCAGGAACTTGTGAACCTGAAGCAGTAGTAGTCGATCCGCTTCGGCGGAACGCGTGACGTTCCGCGGCCGGGCCGGCCTCGCGCCGGCCCGGCCGCCACCGACGGCGCCCGTCCCGACCGATACCTAACCAGGCACGAGCAACCAACGCAGGGATAGGCGTGAAGACCGGAAAGCTACTCCTCGCGAGCGGGGCGCTCGCATCGATGCTTGCGCTGACGCTCTCGGGCGCCGTTCTCGCGAACGGCGTGGGCGATCTCTATGTCGCGAGCTCGGCCGGCGTGCTCGAGGTCCACGTCAAGACGTCGACCGTCGTGAGCACGATCCCGATGGTTCCCGCTCCGCAGTCGCTGGCCTTCAGCCCCGACGGTCACACCCTCTATGTGAGTTCGACCGGCAGCAGCGTCACGCCCATAGACATCGCCACCCTGGACGTTCAGACGAGCATCACGATGCCGGGCCCGGTCTCCGCGCTGGCCTTCCCGGCGGGCGAGATTCTCGTGGGCGCGATGCCCACCCGACGGACCCTGGCGTTCGCCGTGGTCCACAGCGGAACGGTGACCGAGAGCGCCGAGCTCCCCGGCGCGGGCAATCTGCTGGCGGGCGATCGCCGCGATGCCCGAGTCGCCGTCGCCGAGGCCGGCAAGAGCTGGCTGGACGTCGTCGACCCGGCGACGTCGACGCTCAAGAAGACGACCGTCGATGGAGGAATCGTGGCCCTTGCCATCGACCGAGATCGCGGCGGCGTCCTGGTGGCCACTCAGAATCCCAACTCCCTGATCCGCGTAGACCTCACCTCCCTTGTCGCCACGTGGACGGTGAAGCTGCCGGCCGCGCCGGCCGGCGTCGCGCCGCTGGTCTCGACGGACGTAGTCGGCGGCGGGACGAGCCTGTGGAAGGTCGACGGGGAGACGGCCACCGCGTTCGCCACGACGCGCCAGTCGGCGCTGGTCCTGACGGCCAGCGACGACGGCACGATCCTGCACGTTGCCGAAGCGACGGGGGTCGAGGTATTCGACGCCAAGGGGGCTTTGCAGCGGACTCTCGAACTCAAGGACGATCGCGCACCCGTGGCAATGGCCGCCGTTCCGAGCGGCTCCTCTCTCTTCCTCGGCCAGGGAGCGTCGGGCCCTTCGCCGTCTGCCGCCGGGACCATGCCGGGCGTCATCGCCACCCCGCAGCCGCCTACCACGTCCACTGTCGTCTCGACCGCCGGCGACATCGTCCACTACCCGCCGGTTCAGGGCGCGGTCGTAGTGTCCGCGGCGATCCTGTTCTTATGCTGGCTCTTCATCCGCTGGTACGACCGCCGAAGCTCCACCAGGCTTCGCTGATCCGATCGCGGAAGACCCGGCCTGCTCGAGGGTTGGACTCCCGCACCCGGATTGCCGGCGCGCGCCGAAGCCCGCGCCATGCGAGGGAATACCGTCGCCCGGTGGAGAGGTCAGGCGGCCTGGACGTCGAAGATCGAGAGCAGCTCCGAGAAGGACTCGCGCACGACCGAGGCTCGCTCATCCCAGCGCTCGCGGGTGATGTTGAGCGATGCCAGGACCGCGTCGCCTTCGAGCTGCCGGTCGGCCGCGTCGACGACCGCCGGGTAGCTGAGTTCGCGCAGCAGCACGTCCGAGCCGGCGATCAGGGCGCCGAGCGTGCCCGGACTCGGCACGTGGTGATCCCACAGCGTGCGGGCGATGACGGGAGGCAGGTTCCATTCGTAGGCGAAGACGGCTCCGACGTCCTGATGGGTCGTGCCGGCCAGCTCGATCTCCATCTCCAGCTGGCCTGCGGCGTTGCGCGCGTCGTGAGCGTGCGGGTCGAGCAGGTAGCTGGCGTATCGCTCGCCGACGTCGTCGAGCAGATACACGTGCCCGAGGTCGTGGAGGAGGCCGGCCGCGAAGGCGGTGTCCGGATCCTGGGACCGCGACATCTGGGCCAGGGTCTTACCGACGACCGCGGCTCGAACCGCGTCGCCGGTCAGCCGGGCGGCGGCCAGGGCCTCGCGCGGGCTGCGATTGCCGGCCCGGCGGGAAACGATGAGCGACGTCAGGACCAGCTGCCGCAGGACGGTGTCGCCCAGCAGGGCGACGGCTCGAGACAGCGTCGTGACGGGCTCGGCCGGGGCGTAGAAAGCGGAGTTGGCCATCCGCAACACGCGGGCGGCGAGGGCAGGGGAGCCGTCGATCAGCTTGGCCAGCTGGCGCGCGTTCGAATCGCCCTGCCGCAGCTGCTGCTCCAGGCGGAGGAGGCTGGCGGACGGGCTGATCGCGTGCGCGTGCTGGACGATCTGTCGCGCTCGGTCGAGAGTGGTGCTGGTCAGTACTTCCACGGAAAAGGTGTCGGCGCCAGTCGCACCGGCTTGAACCCGGCGGACGCCACTACCTTAGCCATTCGTCGGGTTTCGCACCGAACCGATGGCGAGGCGGGCGAGTCACAGGTGTGGAGGCGCGGCCACGGCGCCGATCGGGGCCGACCGCGAAGTCGACCGGCGCGGTCGTTCGATGTAATGACCCCTCCGCAGACCTTATGATGACGCCTCGCCGCTGAGCGGAGGGCAAACTCGGGCTATGCCACTGATCGAGGCCGTCGGCCTCACCAAGCACTACGGGCAGGTCCATGCTCTCGAGAAGCTGGACCTGGCGGTCGAGCCCGGAATCATCGGGCTCGTCGGGGCGAACGGCGCCGGCAAGAGCACGTTCATCAAGATCCTGCTGGGCCTACTGGCGCCGACCGGCGGAAGCGCCTCGGTCATGGGCATGGACTCCGTCCGGGAGACCCGCGCCATCCGCCACGTCGTGGGCTACATGCCCGAGCACGACTGCCTTCCGCCCGATGTGGTCGCGACCGATTTCGTCACCCACATGGCCCGCATCTCCGGCCTGCCTCGAACGGCGGCGCGCGAGCGGACCGCCGAAGTCCTGCGCCACGTGGGGCTGTACGAGGAGCGCTACCGCCAGATCGGCGGCTACTCGACCGGCATGAAGCAGCGCGTAAAGCTTGCCCAGGCGCTGGTCCACGATCCCAAGGTGCTTCTTCTCGACGAGCCTACGAACGGCCTCGATCCGGTCGGACGCGACGAAATGCTTGATTTGATCAAGAGGACCGGCACGGACTTCGGGATCACGGTCGTCGTCGCCAGCCACCTCCTCGGCGAGATCGAGCAGGTCTGCACCTACCTGCTGGCGATCGACGCCGGACATCTCCTCAGCTCGGCTCCGATCTCGCACTTCACCCAACGCACGCCGGTCCTGGCGGTCGAGGTGGAGGACGGCGCCGACCGGCTGGTCGCGGCACTGGCCGCGAGCGGCGCTCGGGCAAAGCAGGATGGAGCCCGCGTGCTCATCGCCATGGAGAGCGACGCGCTCTACGACTCGGTGCGCGACATCGTGGCCGACCTGGCCCTGCCGCTGGTTCGCATCCAGCAGGAGCGCGGCCGGCTCGAGGACCTCTTCCGCGACGCCGCCCCCGGCGCGGGTATCGTCCAATGACGGCCACGACCCCCGCGGCCGGCTCCCCGGCCGCCGCTTCGCCCGCCGGCAGCATCTACGACCTCGGCTACCGCCACTACGAGGGCAAGCGGAACGGCCGCGTTTACGCGATGTGGTCGTTGTTCGTCGAGAGCATCCGGGGCGTCTGGGGCTTCGGCCGGCCGATGACCGCCAAGGCCGCGCCCTTCATCCTGGCCGGACTGTACGCGCTGCCGGCCGCGATCCAGCTGGCGTTTTCGTCCGTGATCGCCCAGCGGGCTGCCTCAACGGGTCAGCCGCTCGAATTGCTGAGCTACCACGACTACTACGCGGGGTTCGACTTCCTGGTTTTCTTCTTCTGCGTGGCCCAGGCCCCCGAACTGGTCTGCCGCGACCAGCGCTACCAGGTTCTGCCGCTCTACTTCACCCGGGCCATGGGCCGGAGCGAGTACGCGCTCGCCAGGCTCGGGGCGCTGGCGTTCTCGTTGTTCCTGCTCCTGCTGGTCCCGACCGTGGGTCTATTCGTCGGCGACGTGCTGATGAAGCCGGACACGTTCAAGGCGATCGGCGACGAGCTGCCGCTGGCCCTGCCGTCGTTGCCGGCAAACGCCCTGATCTCCGTCAGCCTGGCGGCCCTCTCGCTGGCGGTCTCGTCGTTCTCGCCTCGGCGGGCCTACTCGGCCATCGGCATCGTGGCCTACATGCTTCTTATGGAGGCCATCCCGGCGGCGATCTACTCCGTCGGCCAGAACGCCGGGTGGACGTGGTCCGACAAGCTCTTCCTGCTCACGCCGACGACATCGTTGGTGGGCGCCGCGGACTGGTTCTTCGGCCAGGCGCTCGACCCCACTACGTTCAGCGGATCGGTGACCAGCGGCGGGTACCTCGCGGCTGCCCTGGTTGGCATAGCGGTCATGGTGGCGGTCCTTCTGTTCCGCTACCGGAGGATGCCGGCATGACCGAGCAGTCGACGGCGCCGGCGACCGCGCCCGCCGCGCCCGACTCGGCCGCTCCCAAGCCGGCCGTCGAGCTCGCGCATGCGGCCCGCTGGTACGGCAACGTGGTCGCCGTCAACGACGTGAGCTTCACCCTTGGCGCCGGCGTCACCGGCCTCCTCGGACCCAACGGTGCCGGAAAGACGACGCTCCTCCACATGCTAGCGGGCTTCCTCGCCCCGTCCGCCGGCGAGGTCCGCGTGCTGGGCCGAAGCCCGCACCGCGACCCGTCCGTTTACCGCCAGATCGGGCTGGTGCCCGAGCGCGAGGCCGTATACCCGTTTCTCACGGGTCTGGAATACGTCCGGTTCAACGCGCGCTTGCAGGGCCTTCCGGACGCCGACCGGGCAGCCCGCGAGGCCATCGCCCGCGTCGGGCTGGACGACGCCATGGACCGCGCGATCGGGACGTACTCCAAGGGGATGCGCCAGCGAGTCAAGGTGGCCGGGTCGCTCGTGCACGATCCGCAGGTACTCCTGCTCGACGAACCCTTCAACGGCATGGACCCGCGGCAGCGCATCGCCATGATGGACCTGCTCGGCGAGCTGGCCGCGGCGGGTCGGACCATTCTCTTCTCGTCGCACATCCTCGAGGAGGTCGAGCAGGTCGGAACCCAGATACTGGTCATGGTCGCCGGCCGGCTCGCCGCGTCGGGCGATTTCAGGGCCATTCGGGCCCTCATGACCGATCGACCCCACTCCATCGCGATCCGGTCCAGCGACGATCGCAAGCTGGCCACGACGCTGATGGCCGATCCGGCCGTCTTCGCCGTCGAGTTGACAAAGACCGGGCTGTCCGTCCAGACCGCCCAGCTCGGGGCGTTCCGCCGGCTCGTCGCGGGTACAAGCCGCGATGCCGGCATCCGGCTGTTCGAGGTCGTCTCGTCCGACGAGTCGCTCGAAAGCGTGTTCGATTACCTGGTGAATCGATGATCGGGCAGAGTCGAGCGAGTTCGATCGGGGCGATGCCGGAGATCGCGAGGGTCACGTTCCGCCAGCTTCTGGGCCGGCGTCGAACGCTGCTTCTCGTTCTGCTCTCGGCCCTGCCGGTGCTCCTCGCCCTGGCATTCCGCGTCGCCGGCGAGACGGAGATAGAGCGGTTCTCGCGCCGCATCTTCGACACGATCTCCATGACCATCCTGCTGCCCCTCGTGGCGATCCTGTTCGGATCGGGGGCCTTCGGCGCGGAAATCGACGACGGCACGATCGTGTATCTGCTCGCGAAGCCGGTGCCGCGCTGGATCGTGGTCGCCTCGAAGGCGATCAGCGCGATGGCCATGGCCATCCTGCTGACGGGGGCTTCGACGGCGCTGGCCGGCCTCATCGACATGGTCCCCGCCGGGAACGACGGTGTGCTGGCGACCGAGGCCCAGGTCCTGGCCGTGGTCGTCGGATCGGCCTGCTACGTCTCGCTCTTCCTGGCGCTCAGCCTGTTCACCCGCCGGGCCCTGGTCATCGGTATCGGCTACATGCTGGTCTGGGAGGGCGCGCTCTCGTTCATGCTGCCGGGCATCGCCAACCTGTCGATCCGGCAGTACTCGCTCGGGGCGGCAACGGCGATCTACAACCTGCCGCTCCAGGAGACCCGCCTCTCGGCCGAGACGGCCTTCATTCTCGCCGCCGTCCTGGTGGTCGCGAGCCTGGCCGTTGCCACGTGGCGGCTCATGCGCTTCGAACTGCCCGGCGGCTCAGATTGACCCTCGGACGCAGGCGGCGCACGTGATCGGTTCCCTGAAGGGCGCCCGAATTCCGCCGCGGGCGCGGCTGCTGCTGATGTGGCTGCCGGTGGTCGTCTGGGCCGGGGTGATATTCGGCCTCTCGGCGACGCCGAATCTACGCTTCGTCCAGTCGGACACGGCGGACTTCATCGTTCGCAAGGCCGGCCACATGGCCGTGTTCGGCGTCCTGGCTCTGCTCGTCTGGAGAGCGGTCTCGTACTCCCGGCAGCGCGGCGCGGTCGCGATCAGCCTGGTCCTGACGGTCGCGTACGCCGCCTCCGACGAGTTCCACCAGTCGTTCACGGCAGGCCGACACCCTTCGATCGTGGACGTGGGAATCGACTCGGTCGGCGCGCTGATCGCGCTGGGGGCGCTGGTCCTCTGGCTGGAGATTCGAGCGAGACGGACTGCCTGACCGTCGGGACCGTCCCAGACCTGCTTCGCGCTACTCCTCGGCCACCGGCAGTCCAAGGATGTTGAAGCCCCCGTCGACGTAGATGACCTCACCCGTCGTCTGGGCCGAGAGCGGACTGGCCAGGTAGACGGCGGTGCCGGCCACATCCTCGATGGTTATGTGGGACCGCATGGGGGCGACGTCCTTGAACGCGCCGTACATCGTCCGGAAGCCGGCAATGCCGTGGGCGGAGAGCGTTCGGATCGGGCCGGCGCTGATGGCGTTGACGCGAATTCCGCTGGGGCCCAGATCCGCGGCCAGGTAGCGGGTGCTGGCCTCGAGCGCGGCCTTGGCCACGCCCATGATGTTGTAGTGGGGCATGACCTTCTCGGCCCCGTGGTAGGTCATGGTCATGATCGAGGAGCCGGGCTTCATGTACGGCCGCGCTTCCCGGGCCATGGCGATGAGCGAGTAGACGCTGATGTCGAAGGCCGTATGGAACCCGTCCCGGCTGGTCGAGCTGAAGTTGCCGGCCAAATCCTCTTTCTCGGCGTAGGCGACTGCGTGGACCAGGATGTCGAGATCGCCCTCGCGAGCGTGCCAGTGCTCGAAGACGCGCCTGATCTCGTCGTCGTCGCGGACGTCGCAGCTCTCGACGAAGCGCGAGCCGATGGAAGCGGCCAGCGGACGGACGCGCCGCTTGATGAGTGAGGCCATCGAGGAGAAGCCGACGTCGGCGCCCTGATCGTAGAGCGCTTTGGCGATCCCCCAGGCGATCGAATGGTCGTTGGCGACGCCGAAGACGAGCGCCTTCCTGCCCTTGAGCAGGCCCTCTCGAACGCAGTCGTCGGCCGGTCGGGCCAGGCGGTGGCCGGTGCGCGGTTTCGCGACCGCGGTCGGGGCCTCGACGGCCGCCGCACGAGTCCCCGTCGGCTCAGCATCCGTCTCCGTGTCGAGTTCGCCGAGGGTCGGCTCCGTCGGGGACGCCGGTTCGTGCTCGTCGGCGCGGGCGGCCGATCGTTTGGTCAGCTTCATCTGTTCCGTCGGTCCTCCGCTGTCTGCCGTTCCGGCATCGCCGGTCCCGGTACCACGTTTCGGCCGGCTCCGGGCGGAACCGGGTCGGGGCCGCCTGGGCCGTGGCGCCGGTACCGGGGCACTTTCATCATCTCTAAACCCGCTCGGGCCCTATCGTTACGCCGCAGGAGTGGCGGCCCTTTGCTCCCGTGACCGGGCCGCAGGCGGCTGGCGCGGAGAATAACCTTTACTCACGCACTAGACAATCGGGGGAGCGTCGAGTTGCCGTTTCCGCGGATCGCGATCGCCGATCGCGGGCGCCCATCGCCGCGCCGCCCGATCGTCCGCAATGTCCTCGGTCCGGATCGCCCGGGCCAGCCCGGGCGGCGGCGGCGCGGGTCATCTCGCGCGAGAACTTGACGCCCGGCCGGGGAATGGCTCAGGGTGGTGTCGTGCCTCCGCAGCCACTCTCAAATCCCGGACCAGAAACCCGTCTCGGCCGACTCGTCCAGCCCGCCGACGCCAACGAGCACGGCACTCTCTTCGGCGGAGAGGCCATGCGGTTCATGGACGAGGCCGCGGCCGTGGCGGCCATCCGTTACGCCCGCGGGCCCGTGCGCACAGCCCACGTGGACGCCATCGATTTCCGGACCCCGGTGCCCATCGGCGTCTTCCTCGAGGCGATCGCCAGTGTCGTAGCCGTGGGCCGCACGTCCATGGCGGTCGAGGTAGTCCTGGAGGCCGAGGACCGGCACACGGCCGCTCGCACGGTCACCACGACCGGGAGATTCATCCTCGTGGCCGTGGACGGCGAGGGACGGCCGCGCGAGGTTCGGTGAAGCCGGTCGGGTAATGCCCGCCGGATAGAGAGCGGCCGCCGGGCTGAGCCCGGCGGCCGCTTTGACTGCGTGGGGTGAGTTACGCCAGGAGCGTGCCGATAGCTTCGAGCGGGACCGCGTTGGCCGCCATCACGACCTCGCCGGAGGCCCGGAGCCGCGGGGCGATCGAGGCGACGTAGGCCCGGGCCACGTCCTTCTTCGAGTCGAGCAGGTTCGTGTCGCGCAGCAGCAGCCACGAGCACACGAGCCAGACGGCCATGTCGACCAGGTCGCAGGCGTAGTAGTCGACGCGGTCGCGGCTCGCCTCGGCCTTGAGGGAGTCGACGGCCTTGCGGTAGATCGCGGTGAGTTCGACCAGGATCGCCTTCTCGGCCGCCATGTCGTCCGGGCACGCGGCCGCGGCCCACTCGTCGAAGAGTGGATCGAGGTTGCGATTGAGCAGCTTGCCGATCGCCGCGACCACCTGCAGCTGACTCGTGCCTTCGTAGATGTTCGTGATGCGGACGTCGCGGAAGAGCCGCTCGATGTTGAACTCGCGCATGTAGCCCACGCCGCCGTGGACCTGCATCGACTGATAGCAGACGCGGTTGCCCATTTCGGTGGAGCAGTACTTCACCATCGGGGTCAGCGTCTCGGCCAGAGCCTGGCACTGCTTGTGGCGGGCCCTGGTTGCCGGATCGACTTCCCCGCCTTCGCCGATTACCCGCTCGTAGCCCTTCCACAGGTCCACCCAGGTCGCCGTTTCGGCCAGCAGCGCGCGAGTCGCCTGGAGGTCGACCTTCATGCCCAGCAGCAGGCGTCCGACCGCGGGTAGGGCGCGGATCGGCTTGCCGAACTGGATCCGTTCCTTCGAGTAGTCGTCGGCCTCGCGATACGCGGCTTCGGCGATGCCCATGGCCTGAGCCGCGACCGCCAGCCGGGCCCCGTTCATGAGGTTCATGGCGTAGCGCATGAGCCCGAAGCGGCGCTTGCCGAGGAGGATCGCCGGTGTGTTGTTGTACTGGATCTCGCACGTCGGCGAGGCGTGGATCCCCATCTTGTTCTCGATGCGGCGGATCTTGACGGTCTCGTCCTTCTCCACCACGAACATCGACAGGCCGCGGGCGTCCGAGGAGCCTTCTTCGCTGCGGGCCATCACGACCGAGACGTCGGCGAGGCCGTTGGTGATGAAGCGCTTCACGCCGTTGAGATGCCACTTGCCGGTGGCTTCGTCCAGCGTAGCGCGCGTTGCCACGGCGCCAAGGTCGGAGCCGGCGTCGGCTTCGGTCAGGACCATCGCGCCCGAGATCTCGCCCCGCGAGAAGCGGGGCAGGACGCGGGCCTTGGTCTCCGGATCGGCGTACTCTTCGATGAGCGACGCAATCTCCTGGAGACCGTAGACGGTCATCAGGCCGCTCTCGGCCCGAGCCACGACTTCGACCATCATCTGGTAGATCGACTCGGGCAGGTTCAGGCCGCCGAACTCGCGAGGAAGCATCGCCCCGAACAGCTCGGCCGAGCGAAGCGCCTCTATTGCGTCCTGCGTAGCCGCGGCGTAGGTGACCACGCCGTCGTGGAACTGGGCGCCTTCCTCGTCCGCCTCGGCGGCGCGGGGAGCGACGCGTTCGCCGCAGATCTCTCCCAGGATCTCGAGGACGATGCGGTAGTTGTCCTTGGCGTCGGGGTAGTTGCGCGGCGCGCCGGGGTAGACCGCGGCCTCGGAGTAGCCCTTCTCCTTGAACTCGAGCGCCTCGCGGAGATCCAGCTGGTCCAGCCGGAACTGAAGGTCCGGGTTGTCGAGGAAGAAGTTCTCGCTCATTCGGCTATCTCGCTGGTCCATGGAGCGCTCGCGCAACGTCTTGATGATCATGGGCAGGACCTCGGCGACGTCGCCGACGATCCGGTAGTGGGCGATCTGGAACATCGGCGCCGCCGGGTCCGTGTTGATGGCGATGATCTTGGACGACTGGTCCATGCCGGCCCGGTGCTGGATCGCGCCGGAGATGCCGGCCGCGATGTACAGGCGCGGTCGCACCGTCGTGCCGGTCTGGCCCACCTGGTGAGCACGGTCGATCATGCCAGCGTCGACGGCGGCTCTCGAGGCGCCGACCTCGCCGCCGAGCAGGTTGGCCAGGTCGCGCAGGAGGGCGAACTCCTCGGCCCCGCCGACGCCGGCGCCGCCGGAGACGATGACGGTCGCGTCCTTGAGCTTCACGGTCGACTTGCGAACCTGGCGGCTCAGGACCTCCAGGGCGAAGTCGCCCGGCTCGAACGCGGGGACGACCTTCTCGACGACACCGCTGCGCTTCGGGTCGGCGGCCGGCTTGCGCATGACGCCTTCCCGAACGGTGGCCATCTGCGGCCGCGTCCTGGGGTTCACGATCGTCGCGATCAGGTTGCCGCCGAAGGCGGGCCGGATCTGGTAGAGCAGATCCTTGTAGGTCTTGTCTTCCTTCTTGACGTAGTAGTCGCCGATCTGGAGGTCGGTGCAGTCGGCCGTCAAACCGCAGCGCAAAGCGCTGGCGACCCGCGGCGCGAAGTCCCGGCCGTTCGGCGTCCCGCCGATCAGGAAGATCTCGGGCTGTCGGGCCCTCGCCTCCGCGATCGCCACGCGGGCGTACGGGAGGGTGCGATACAGGGCCAGCTCCTCGTGATCGGCCATGAGGACGCGGTCGGCGCCGTGGTGGATCACGTCCTGTGCCAGGGCGTCGACGTCGTGGCCGCACAGCAGCCCGACAACTTCGTAGCCCAGCTGGTCGGCCAGCTCGCGGGCCTTGCCGGTCAGTTCGAGGCTGACGTCGGCGATCTGGCCGTCGGTGTGCTCGATGAATACCCAGATGCTCTTCCGCTCGTTCATCTCGCGCCTACCCGACGATGTATTCATGGACAAGCTCGGCCACCATCGCCGCGATACCTTCGGGCGTGGGCGAGACGGTCTTGCTCTCGGTGCTCTCCAGGACCACGAAGTTGATCTTGTGGACCTGCGTCGGAGAGCCCGCCAGCCCGATGGTTCCCTCGGTCGCGCCGATGTCGTCGGCCGTCCAGACGGGGATCTTCAGGTCGTGCTCGGCGAGGAATGCCTCCAGGGATTCGTCGGTCTCGAACTCGGGCCACTGGGTGCGCAGAGCCGCGTACTCGCCCGGGGCGGCGGCGAGCTTGCGTTCCATCTGGCGCCGGACCGAGGCGGGGCGGGGCGTGTTGGCCGAGCCGACCACGGTGAGCAGGCAGGGGAGCGTGCAGCGCACGATCTCCGAACCGGAGTCGAGGGCGCGCTGCGCCGTGATGTGGGTCGAGGTGAGCTCGATGACGGACTCGGCGTAGGTGATCTGCGGGATGCCGAGCTTTTCGGCCGTCTGCGGGCCCACCTGGGCGGTGTCGCCGTCGATGGCCTGGCGGCCGCACAGAACCAGGTCGAAGCGGTCGAGCTTCTGGACCGCCATCTGCAGGGCGACCGACGTGGCCAGGGTGTCGGCGCCGGCGAACTTGCGGTCCGTCAGCAGGACGACCTTGTCGGCGCCGCGGAAGAGGGCCTCGCGCAGGATGTTGGTCGCCTTGGGCGGGCCCATGGTGATGACGGTGACGGTTCCGCCGTGGCGCCCCTTGATCTCCAGGGCCATCTCGAGGGCGTTGAGGTCCTCGGGATTGAAGATGGCCGGCAGGGCGTTGCGGTTCATGGTCCCGTCTTTGGTCATGACCTCGCCGGTGAGGTTGTGCGTGTCGGGCACCTGCTTGACCAGGACCACGCTGTGAATGGGTCTGGAATCGGTCATCCAAGTCTCCGGAGACCGCCCGGCAGCGCCTGGCGGATTGTGTTCAAGGCTTTCCCGGGTGTGGGTCGCCTCCGGGATGGCGCGGAACCGACGAGGACGCGTGGCGCGGTTCCGGTGAAGGATACCCTGCCGGGGGTGGCGGTCGTCGCGCGCTTCGGCGCGTCTCTGGGGCGCGCGTGCGCGGCCCTGTGGCGGGCGGGCGGCGCGGTGGCGAGCCGGGGTGGGAGGCGCGGTGGCGGGCGGGCGGCGCGGTGGCGAGCCGGGGTGGGAGGCGCGGTGGCGGGCGGGCGGCGCGGTGGTGGGCGGTCGCGCCCAGGAAGCTCGGGCTCTCCCCAGTCGTTGGCGGGCTCGGCACCCAGGCGGCCTGTCGATCGCCCAGTGGCTCGCGGTCTCGCCCCAGCGGCTCCGCGCGCAACGCTCGAACCCACGCTCCGGACGCTGCCCCGGTGCCGCGGCCCAGGACTTGGCCAGAAGCCAACGGGGGCAGCACGGGACCACCACTTGGCCACACACTGCCACATCGGGCCCCTTGACGCCTCGACTCTCCTGCGCAATGGATCCATTTCTGAGCGTGCCGGTGCGCCGATCGGGCTCCGTATCGGTCCTGCGGCGCCAGTTTCCGCCTCACTGGGAGAGGGGACGGTGGCTCGCGCTACCGGGGTTAGCGGATGGCCAAGTTCTGGCCGTCCGACTGCATCGCGTGCTACCGGGGTTAGCGGATGGCCAGATTGTGGCTCACAGCGCCGGCCCCGCCCGCCCCCGGCCCCGCCCTGTCGCCCCGCCGAGCGCCGCCCCGCCGAGCCCCGGCCCGCCGGGCTCCCGCCCCGCCCAGCCCGCCGCCATCGCCGCCCTTGCCGCAGGTCGCGGTAGACTGGATTCAGACAGAGGCTGCGCCCTGCTGCGAGCGCGCGGCTCGAGGCGGTGCGGCTCTCCTCAGGTGGACGACCCCAGGAGGGTGTTCGGATGACCGCGACGTCTGAGCCCCGGCTCAAGATCACCTACGCGACGCTGCGCAACGACAACGAGCAGCTCCACGCGTCCTACGACGCCGGCCTGGCGACGGCTCGAGGCGAGCTCGGCGCGACTCACGGCCTCTTCATCGACGGCCAGTGGCGGGACGCCAAAGAGACGTTCGAGAAGCGCTCGCCGATCGACGGGTCCCTGGTGGGGCGCTTCGGGGCGGGCACGCGCCAGGATGTCCGAGATGCCGTCGCCGCCGCCCGCGCCGCCGCACCCGGTTGGGCCGGCACACCGTGGCTGGAGCGGATCGCCATCATGCGCCGCATGGCCGACCTGATCAGCGAGCGGCAGATGGAACTGGCTGCGCTGATGGCCATCGAGGTCGGCAAGAACCGGCTCGAGGCGCTCGGCGACGTCGAGGAGTCGGCCGATCTGATTCGCTACTACTGCGACCAGCTGGTGGCGAACGACGGCTTCGACCACCCGATGGGCAACCTGGGCGATCCTACCGTTCACACTCGGTCGGTGCTAAAGCCTCACGGGGTGTGGGCTGTGATCAGCCCGTTCAACTTCCCAATGGCTCTGTCGGGCGGCCCGTCGGGCGGCGCGCTGGTAGCCGGCAACGCGGTCGTCTACAAGCCCTCCAGCGACGCGCCGCTGTGCGGGGTCAAGCTGGCCGAGATCGCGGATCTCGCCGGGCTGCCGCACGGCGTCTTCAACATGGTCAGTGGCCCGGGTGCGACCGTCGGCGCGGAACTGCAGGAGAACGAAGGCGTCGACGGCCTGCTGTTCACCGGCTCGTACGAGATCGGCTTCAACCAGATCTTCAAGACCTTCAGCAAGCGTTTCCCGATGCCGGTCGTCGTCGAGATGGGCGGCAAGAACCCGGCGATAGTAAGCGCCCGCGCCGACCTCGAAGAGGCGGCCGAGGGCGTGATGCGCTCGGCCTTCGGCTACGGTGGCCAGAAGTGCTCGGCGTGCAGCCGCGTCTACGTCCAGACGCCCGTGTACGAGGCGTTCCTCGAGGCGCTCGTCGCCAAGACGAAGGGCATCGTCGTCGGCGATCCGACCGACCGCAAGGTCTGGCTCGGGCCGCTGGTCAACGCCAAGGCGAAGGCCAAGTACGAGGCCGCGATCGCCGAGGCCAGGCGCGACGGCCGCATCGTCCTCGGCGGCGAGCTGATCGCAGGGCAGGGTACGGACCTGTACGCCGCCCCTACGATCGTGGCTGACCTGCCGGCCGATCACCGCATCTGGCGCGAGGAGCTGTTCGTGCCGATCGTGGCGGTGGCCCCGGTCAAGACGCTGGACGAGGCGTTCGAGCGCGCCAACGACACGATCTACGGCCTCACCGCGGGCTTCTTCAGCGAGGATCGCGAGGAGGTCGAGCGTTTCAAGGAGGCCATCGAGGCGGGCGTGATCTACATCAATCGCCGCGCCGGGGCGACGACGGGCGCGTGGCCGGGCATCCAGCCCTTCGGCGGCTGGAAGGGTTCCGGCACCACGGGCAAGGCCTCGGGCGGCCTCTACTACGTCCAGCAGTTCATGCGCGAGCAGTCGCAAACCCTGGTCGACTAGACCGGGGTTCGCGTAGACCGAGGTCCGCGTAGACCGGGGTTCGCGCAGACCTGGGGCCGGCGGCTCGGCATTGGCCGCTGCGAGTTCGGCATGTGCCGCCGCCGGTTCGGTCGCGGGAGGCCGGGCTCGGTCTAGTAGCCGTCTGACCCCGGCCGCCGTCGAGCCGCTCGGCTATACTAGGATGACTATCCAGCCTGCATAAAGGCTATCCGCTACTGCGGCAGCTGCGCCCGATCCGCGGCCCGCCAATCGTGTCGAGGTGCACCGTGACTCAGGCTCCCGGCAAGCTCGTCCAGGCTCCTGCGGACGAGGCTCCATCCGTTCCCCACCTCGTCACCGAGCTGCCCGGCCCGAAGGCACGCGCCCACCTCGAGTTCGACCGCCAGTGGACCTCGCCGAGCGTCCCGCGAGCCTATCCCGTGGTTCCGGTTCGGGGCGAGGGCTGCACGGTCGAGGACATCGACGGCAACCTCCTGCTCGACTTCAATGCCGGCATCGCCGTGACCTCGACCGGCCACTGCCACCCCGACGTGGTGCGCCGCATCCAGGACCAGGCGGCGAAGATGATCCACTACAGCGCCGACTTCTATCTGCCCCTATATGCCGAGGCCTGCGCCGAGCTGGCACGCATAGCGCCCATGCGGGAGAAGTGCCGGGTCTTCCTGGGCAACTCCGGAACGGAAGCGGTCGAGGGCGCGATCAAGCTCGCCCGCTTCGCCACCGGCCGCCAGTATCTGGTCGCGTTCCTCGGCGCGTTCCACGGCCGGACATACGGTTCCGTGTCCCTGACCGCCTCCAAGGCGAAGTACCACGCCGGCTTCGGGCCGATGCTGCCGGGCGTCGTCCACGCCCCGTTCGGGCACGTGGAGGACCTGAAGTGGTTCGACGAGGTCTTGTTCGACCGCCTCGTGCCCCCGACCGAAGTGGCGGCGATCGTCGTGGAGCCGATCCAGGGTGAGGGCGGCTACGTAATTCCCGAGGACGGCTTCATGCAGGGACTTCGCCGCATCTGCGACGAGCACGGCATCCTGCTGGTCGCCGACGAGGTCCAGGCCGGCGCGGGTCGCACAGGCAAGATGTGGTCCATCCAGAACTGGGACGTGGAGCCGGACATCGTCGCCACGGCCAAGGGCATCGCCAGCGGCATGCCTCTCGGCGCGTTCATCGCCCGAGACTCGCTCATGACCAGGTGGGGCCCCGGCGCCCACGGCACGACCTATGGCGGCAACCCGCTCGCCTGCGCCGCCGCGCTCGAGACGATCAAGCTGCTCGAGGGCGGGCTGATGGCAAATGCGAAGGCGCGCGGCGACCAGCTGCTGACGGGGCTGAAAGCGCTCCAGGCGCGCTACCCGTCGCTCATCCGAGACGCGCGCGGGATCGGCCTGATGATCGGCATCGAGTTCGACACGCACGAGCACTCGGCCGCGGTCGAATGGGCGGCTTTCCAGCGGGGCCTCCTGACCCTCGAGTGCGGTCACTCCGTCATCAGGATGGCGCCGCCGCTCGTCCTCACCGAAGACGAGGCTGCGACCGGGCTGCGGCTCTTTGGCGAGGCAGTCGCCGAGGTGGCGGGCAAGGCCTGAGTCGCCGGCCGGAATGGGGATGAGTCGGACGACGCTCGAACCTGGTGGACGTCGGCCGCGCTCGGCCGGGCCGCGAACTCGGCGCTCCAGAGCCCCATCGCTGCCGGTGTCTGGCCAGATGCCAGCCGGGGTAGCACGGGGCGCGCTCGCGGTCGTCGGTTCTGGCCAGATGCCAGCCGGAGTATCGCCTGGCCGGATCGCCGGCCACCGGAACGTCGATTTCGGCCTGAAAGCCTCCTTGGGCCCGGAAAGTTCTCTCCTCGCGCTACCCGGGCCGGCATATGGCAGGATGTCCGGGCACGGTCTGGCACGGTCTGGCACGGTCGCCCGGACGAGGCTCAGGCGAGACGGGTCCAGAATGGGTCCGAACCACCAATCACTAACCACGAAACGCGGCCGACGAACCACGAACCGCGAACCGCGGACCACGGAACGGACGGCCAGTCCGCAGGTCGCTCGGAGCACAACTCAACCCCAGCCGCCGATCCGGCAAGGGCTCAGGTCAGACTGCCGGTAAGTCGCAGATAAGTCGCAGGTAAGCGCCGATGAGTAAGGTCATGTCGATGCGCGACGCCGTCGCCGCGAATGTCCATGACGGCGACGTCGTCGCCATCGAAGGCTTCACGCACCTGATCTGCTTCGCGGCGGGTCACGAGATCATTCGCCAGCGCAAGCGGGACCTTACGCTGGCGCGCCTCACGCCGGACCTGATATACGACCAGATGGTTGCCGCCGGCACGGCGCGCAAGCTCGTCTTCAGCTGGCTAGGCAATCCGGGCGTTGGCGGGTTGCATGCCATCAGGCGCCGCGTCGAGGTCGCGGCCGGCGCGGAGACGGGGGCGCTTGCCGGCGAGGCCGATCCGGCGCCGCTGGAACTCGAGGAGTACAGCCACTTCGGCATGGTCGGCCGGTACACGGCCGGCGCCTCGAACCTGCCGTTCTTCCCGCTGCGCTCCTACTTCGAGACGGACCTGCCGAAGGCCAACCCGCTGATTCGCCCGATCCGATCGCCGTACGGCGAAGAGACCGTCTACGCGGTCCCGCCGCTCAAGCCGGACGTGACGGTCGTCCACGCCCAGAGGGCCGACGCCGAAGGCGACACGCAGATGTGGGGCCTGCTCGGCTGCCAGAAGGAGGCCGCCTTCGCTGCGGAGCGGGTCGTCGTCGTGGTCGAGGAGCTCGTAGACGAGGCGGTCATCCGCGCCGACCCGAACCGCACCGTGATCCCCGGTCTGATCGTCGACGCGGTCGTCGTGGAGCCGTTCGGGGCGCATCCCTCATACGTGCAGGGCGCCTACGATCGCGACAACCGCTTCTATCGTGACTGGGACGCGATCTCCCGAGAAGCCGCCACCACGCAGGCCTGGCTGGACGAGTGGGTCTACGGCGTCAGCGGTCGCGCGGAGTACGTCGAGAAGCTTGGAGCCGAGCGGCTGGCGAGCCTGCGACCCTCGGGCCAGGCGCCGTCCGGCTCGGTCGACTACGGAGTCTACCGATGAGCGAGGCGCGCGCGTTTGGGTCGGCAGAGGGTTCGGCCCCCGCCTTCAGCAAGTCCGAGATGATGATCGTGGCCGCGTCCCGCGAGCTGGCCGGCCAGCGCGTCTGCTTCGTCGGTGTCGGCCTGCCGAACATCGCCGTGAACCTGGCCCGCCTCACCGTCTCCCCGGAGCTCGAGCTCGTCTACGAGTCGGGCGCCTTCGGTGCGAAGCCGGCGCGGCTCCCGCTCTCGATCGGCGACCCCACCATCGTCACCGGCGCGACCGCCGCCGTGTCGATGTTCGAACTGTTCAGCTTCTACCTGCAGGGCGGGCTGGTCGACGTCGGCTTCCTCGGCGCCGCCCAGATCGACCGCTTCGGCAACATCAACAGCACCGTGATTGGCGACTATCAACACCCCATGACAAGGCTGCCTGGCTCGGGCGGGGCGTGCGAGATCGCCATCAACGCCCGACAGGTCTTCGTGATCATGCGCCAGTCGAAGCGCTCGTTCGTCGATCGGATCGCCTTCCGCACGTCCCCGGGAAATCTCGGCGGGGCGGAGGCTGCGGCCCGAATCCGGCGCGAGCAGGGCTGGCTTGGGCGTGGGCCGTCCGTCGTGGTGACAGACCTCGGCATCTACCACTTCGACGACTCGGGCGAGATGCGCCTCGACTCGATCCACCCCGGGGCCACCCTCGAGCAGGTCCGCGAGACGATCGGCTGGGAACCGAAGGTCGCCGAACCGCTGGTCACGACGCCGCCCCCCACCCCCGAGGAGCTGCGCCTGATCCGCGACGAGTTGGACCCGGAAGGCGCCTACACAAAGTAGGGGAGCGGAGTGAGCTGACGCTGCCGCGGCCGCGCGAAGGCGTTGGCCCCGTGTTCCGTTGGTCCCTGCACAAGTCATCGTCACGGCGATCCGAAGGTCGGGTTGCCGAAGAATGAACGATTCGTCGTCGCCGGTCGTTGTTCGCTGCAGAACCGTGGACAGCCGAGGTGGAACCTTGCTTGCAGAGGCCGCGATCGCCGTGCTCAGTGACGACGACATAGCCGAATTGCTCGCGTCCCGGACGCCCGAAGCGCATCGGCTGGCCACCTGGATACTGCGCGACCCGGTCGCTGCCGAAGATGCCGTTCAGGAAGCGGCACTGGCCGCCTGGGACGCGCGCAAGAAGCTGCGTCACGCCGACAACCCGGCTGCATGGTTCACGACCATCGTCGTGAACGTCTGTCGCGACGAACTCCGCCGTCGTGTCAAGAGGCGGACGCTGCCGGAACCGCCCGCGCCGATGGCGGGCGGTTCGCCGGATCGATTGGCCGTACGCGACGAGATTGGACGCGCCATTTCCCGCCTCTCCGCGGATGAGCAGCTCCTCATCGGCCTCCGCTTCGGTCGCGACCTGACCGTTCCACAGATCGCGGCGGAGACCGGTCTTGCCGAGGGCACGGTGAAGTCAAGGCTCCATCACTCGCTCGAACACCTTCGCTCCGCACTGGCGGCCGAGCGTCGCGTTGAGGAATCCCGACGATGAACGACTTCGACATCGACAGAGGGCTGCGCGACTACTACAAGTCGATCGCCCCGGCGGATTCGACCCGCGCGGCCAGGTTGGTCGCGGCGTCGATCAGGGCACGGCGAGAGCGGAGCGCGGCTCGAGATACTGCGGTGCGCCCCCGGACATACCTGGCAGTCGCGGCCGCACTGATCGTCGCGATCGTGGCCGGCGCCGGCGTCGCGGCGTGGCGCGCCGGTTCCGGCGGAGGTGCCCCGGCGGCGGCGCCGGGGGCTGCCACCGCTCCGGCGTCAGGCGTAGAGCCCAGCACGAATGGGATCGAGCCATCCGCAAGCGCCGGCGGCGGTCAGAGTCCGATCGCCAGCCCGACCGGGAGTCCGACGGCCCGGCCGTCGCCGACGCTCAGGGCGGCCACCAGGTTGACGCCGTCGGGCAGGTTCAGTCCGACGGGCTCGATGGACGGCCAGTACGACACGGCCACGCTGCTCCTGGACGGCCGCGTCCTGATGACCGGCGACCACGCCGAACAGGTGATTGGGAACCTGGGCGTGAACGTCTGGACGGCCTCGGCCGAGCTTTATGACCCCGCGACCGACACGTTCGCTCCGACCGGCTCGATGATCCAGGCGCGCGGCGACGGCACCGCCACTCGGCTTCAGGACGGCCGAGTGCTGCTTGCCGGAGGCGTGAACTACTCGAGCAATGCGGGTCAAGTCGTAACGTCCAAGTACGCGGCCGCGGAGTTGTTCGACCCCAGCACCGGCCGGTTCAGCCCCACCGGGTCGATGGACTCCGAGCGGGAGGGCCAGACCGCCACGCTGCTCGGCGACGGAGAGATCCTGATTGCGGGCGGCTCCGATCTGTCCGGGTCGCTGAGCACTGCCGAGTTGTACGACCCGAAGACGGGGACTTTTCGGTCGACCGGGGAGATGACCACGCCGCGTCAGGGGGCGACGGCGACCCTGCTAGCCGATGGGCGCGTCCTCATCGTCGGCGGCTACGTCGGCGGCTACGGGAGCACAACGTGGCTTAGCTCTGCCGAGGTCTACGACCCCGGCACGGGGCAGTTCAGGCCGACGGGCTCGATGACCACGCTCCGCATGCCCGCCTCGTACACCGCCACTCTCCTCCAGGATGGACGGGTCCTGGTCGTTGGTGGGCAGTCGGACGGCACGGCGACGCTCGCGACGGCGGAGCTGTACGACCCGAAGACGGGGACGTTCAGCCGGACAGGTTCGATGGCTACCGCCCGCGGCGCCCATACGGCGGCGCTGCTCGACGACGGACGCGTCCTGATCGCGGGCGGCGTGAATACTCCGGGCGTGGGCTACGTTCAGCCGAGACTCGTCGCGAACGAGGCAGAGGCCGCACCGCTCCCGCGCCGTTTCGCCATGGTCTCGCTGGGCGGCCCACGGGCCGCTGCGACCGGAGGCCCGGGCATCGTCGGCGCGACGGGCCCATCAACCTGGCTCACGTCGGCAGAGTTGTACGACCCCAGCACCGGTAGATTCAGCCCGACCGGCGCGATGGGAACCGAGCGCGCCGAGGCAACCGCAACGACGCTGCCGGATGGACGGGTTCTCATCGCGGGAGGCGATTCGGCCGGGGGTCTGTCAGCCGAACTCTACCAACCCTGAGACGCCGGTCTGATCCTCGGGCGAGCGTCGGCGCGGGCAGTTCAGCCGATCGGCGCCCCGGCGCGCGTCGCCGTCACTCGTCAGTGCCGCGTCGCTTCAGTCCTGCCTCTCACCACCATGACCGGGCAATGCGCGTGCCGGACGACGTAGTCTGAGACGCTGCCGATGAAGAAGCGGCTGACGCCGCTGCGGCCGTGTGACCCGACCACGATCAGGTCGGCGTTCTCCGAGTGAGCGGCGGCGACGATCGCGTCTCCGGGCTCGCCTTCCCAGACCAGGAACGTGGCGTCGGCACCGGCGGCCCTGGCGCGCTGGACGATGGCCTGCGCTTTCGAGGTCAGGGAATCGCGCGAGTCGGCGACGGCGGTCTCCGGCGAAGCCTCGGTGGGGCGCGAAGACGCCGAGAGGACACTGACGACCAGGAGCCGTGCCTGCACCTGAGCGGCGAGGTCGATCGCCTCCTCGCTGGCGGGCTCCGATGCCGACGAACCGTCTGTCGCCAGCAGTATGGTCTCCAGGTGGGACATGTCCCCGTCCGTCCGGCCGATGCGCTTGATTGCCGCCGGTCTTCGTGTTGGGCAAGGTTGGGCGCGACCCAAGGGAGGGCCAAGGGACCTCCGGCCCATTCCGGCGGGTCCAACGTCCCCGGCGGCAACGCGAGTCGCGGCCGGCCTCGGGCGCCGCACTGGGGCTACTTTCGCGGACCCGGCGTCGCTCTCCGCGGTGTCGGTTCGGGCCGGCCTCCCACGATCCGGCGCGGTTCTCGTGCCACTCCGGCCACTCTCCGGTGCCGCTCCCGGGCCAAACTCGCGCCGATCGGGCTCCCGTCTGTGCCGGAACTCGACGCAACAGGCGGGCGGCGCGGCGGCGCGCGAAACGGCGTCCTGCTAGGCTCCCGATGATGAGCGCCCCGCATTCGACGTCGAACGCGACAGACTCGACCGGCCTGCTCGGTCTGCGCGAATTGTCGGCCGCCCTGGAGCTGTGGCAGACGAACCCAGGCCACGAGAGCTTCGGGCAGCTGGAATCAGCATTCGGTCGCGTGGTCGCCAGCTCGGGGCTGGGCGGCGGGCACCTGCACCTGCACGCTCCGCCTCTGACCGAGGTGGAACTGCGAGCCGGCAGCCTGCTCGACCAGGACGCGGAGACGGCCGGACTGCGGACTTATCGGCTGCGCTTCGGCGATCGCACGCTGGCCGCGCTCCAGTTCGATGCGCCGCCCGCGGCGGTCTTCTCCGTCGACGAATGCGCCCGCGGCCTTGAGATAGTCATCGGTTCCGCGTGGTCGAAGGCCCGCGCCGGCCAGGCCAGCGACGAGCTGGCGGCGCTGGACGCCGCCACTCGAGGCATCGCCGGAGTACTGGATCTCGACCGTGTCCTGCAGCTGATCACCGACCGCGTGCGCGAGCTGGCCCATGCCCAGTACGCCGCCCTGGGCATAGTCGACCAGGAAGGCGGCATCGAGCGCTTCATCACCAGCGGCATCAGCCGCGCCGAGCGCGAACGCATCGGCCCGCCGCCCCACGGCCACGGCTTGCTCGGCGCGATCGCCCGCGAAACCCATCCCGTTCGCGTGCCGGACATCGCCGCCGACCCGCGACGCTACGGCTTCCCGCCGAATCATCCGTCCATGAGGTCGTTGCTGGGCGTGCCCATCGCGGCCAAGGGCCGGTCCATCGGCCGGCTGTACCTTACCAACAAGCAGCCGTCCGGCGACTTCACCGAGGACGACGAGCGCCTGGTCGAGATGTTCTCGCTTCACGCCGGCATCGCCATCGAGAACGCCCGGCTCCACGACCAGGTTCAGCGCCTGGCGATCGTCGAAGAACGGGAGCGCATCGGACGCGACCTGCACGACGGCATCATCCAGAGCATCTACGCGGTGGGGCTGTCGCTCGAGGACGTGCCGGACCTTATGGCGGACGAGCCCGACGTCGCTCGGGCCCGCGTCGAGCGTGCCATCGACTCGCTCGACCAGTCGATTCGCGACATCCGCAACTTCATCTTCGGGCTCCGGCCGGAGCTGCTCGAGCAGGCCGGCCTGATAGGTGGCCTGGCCGCGCTGGCCGACGAGTTCCGCGTCAACAGCATGGTCGACGTGGACCTGGACACGGCGGAGGCGGGGGAGATGGATCTGCCGCCCGATGTCGTCGGCCAGCTTCTGTCGATCGCCCGCGAAGCGCTGAGCAACGTCGCGCGCCACTCCCGGGCTACCCGCGGCAGCGTGCGAGTGGAGACTCAAGAAGCGGCAGTGACCCTGACCGTCAGCGACAACGGCGTCGGGTTCGACCCGGCCGTACCGCGCGCCGTCGGCCATCAGGGCCTCGTCAACATGCGTGCCCGGGTCTCGTCCATCGGTGGCAGGCTCGATGTCGAGAGCCGGCCCGGGGCCGGCACGCGTATCATCGTCTCGGTGCCCCTTCGCGAAGCATCGAGCGGGGTCACGGATCGAGGAGAGGAATGACCGACCAGATCGAAGCACGCCCGCTGCGGCTTCTCGTGGTCGACGATCACGAGGTCGTTCGCCAGGGCCTCGTCTCGCTGCTGGAACGGCGCGAGCACTTCCAGGTCGTCGCCGAAGCGGGTACCGCCGCCGAGGCCGTCGAGATGGCCCGCAAGTTCGAGCCGGACCTCGTCGTCATGGACGTCCGACTGCCGGACGGCTCGGGCATCGAGGCCTGCCGTGAGATTCGGGCCGAGTTTCCAAGCACACGCGTCGTCATCCTCACCAGCTACCCCGACGAGGAGGCCGTCCTCTCGGCGATCATCGCCGGCGCCTCGGGCTACCTGCTGAAGCAGATTCGCGGGCGCGATCTCGTCAGCGCGCTCGAGTCGGTCGGCCGCGGCGAGTCGCTTCTGGACCCGGCCGTGACGGAGAAGGTGCTGGATCGCGTCCGCCGCATCGCGACCGGAACATACACGGACGAGATGGCCCAGCTGACCCAGCAGGAGCAGAAGATCCTGCTTCTCGTGGCCGAGGGCAAGACCAACAAGGAGATCGCCTCCGAGGTCTTCCTGTCCGACAAGACGGTCAAGAACTACGTCAGCTCGATCCTCTCGAAGCTGAACCTGGAGCGCCGCGCTCAGGCCGCCGCGTTCGTCGCGCGCCACCGGCTCAAGGGCGGCGCCTAGGAGCGTAGCGGCCGGCTGTGTCGACTCCCGGGTTTCCAGGCGACCGACGGCCGCCGGCCGTCGTCTTGCCGGCCCGGTTCGTTGCCGAAGACCTGGACCGTTGAGAGCCCCCGCGATGGTCTATCCGACCCTGCCAGGTCCGCGTACGCCCCCTAAACTCCGCTCATGCGTATCGTGACCGCCGAAGAAGCCGTTTCCGGAATCAAGTCTGGCCAGCAGGTATTCATGCAGGGTGCGGCTGCGACACCCTCGGTCCTCCTCGACGCCCTGGTTGCGCGGGCGGCCGAACTCGAGGACGTGAAGATCGTCCACATGCACGCCGAGGGGCCCGGTCCTCACCTGGCCCCCGAGATGGCGGACCACTTCTGCCACCGCGCCTTGTTCATCGGACCCAACGCGCGAAATGCGATCAACGACGGCCGGGCGGAGTTCATCCCGGTTTTCCTCTCGGACATACCGTCGCTTTTCGACAGGGGCGTTCTGCCACTGGACGCTGCGCTCATCAACGTCACTCCGCCCGACGCTCATGGCTTCTGCTCGCTCGGTACGTCCGTCGACACCGTTCTGGCCGCCGTACGGTGCGGCAAGACGATCATCGCCCAGCTGAACCAATCGATGCCCCGGACGCTGGGCGACAGCTTCGTCCACGTCGACACGATCGATCTCGGCGTCGAGGTCGATCAGCTGCCCTACGAGCA
Organism: uncultured Chloroflexia bacterium; assembly: GCA_963838285.1. Taxonomy (GTDB): domain Bacteria; phylum Chloroflexota; class Limnocylindria; order Limnocylindrales; family CSP1-4; genus Fen-1039. Next base: position 345,383 of record CAWIQP010000006.1, on the reverse strand, counting down.
CGCCGACCCGCCCATCAGCGACATCGAACGTCGCATCGGCGAGGCGGTCGCGGGGCTCGTCCCGGACGAGGCGACGCTGCAGATGGGCATCGGGGCGATCCCGAGTGCGGTGTGCCTCTACCTCGACGACAAGAAGGATCTCGGGATCCACACCGAGATGTTCACGGACGTACTCGTCGATCTGGTCGAGCGAGGCGTAGTGACCTGCCAGAAGAAGGAGCTGGACACCGGCAAGATCGTCGTCACCTTCATGATGGGCACCAGGCGGCTGTACAGCTTCGTGGACAACAACCCGATGGTGGAGATGCGCCAGGTCGACTACACCAACGACACGTCGGTGATCCGCCGGCACCGCCGCATGACCGCCATCAACTCCGCCATCGAGGTCGACCTGACCGGCCAGGTGTGCGCGGATTCGATCGGACACAAGATGTACAGCGGTGTCGGCGGCCAGCTCGACTTCGTCCGCGGCGCGGCTCTCGCCGAGGAGGGTCGAGCGATCATCGCCCTGCCATCCACCGCGGCCGACGGCAAGGTCTCGCGGATCACCGTGGCCCTCAAGGAGGGCGCGGGTGTGACAACGACCCGATCCCACCCCTGCACGATCGTGACGGAGTACGGCATCGCCGAGCTGTTCGGGCAGAGCCTGCGAGAGCGGGCCAGACGCCTGATTGCGATCGCACATCCGGACTTCCGCGACGAGTTGACGTCGTACGCCAGGAAGGTCTACGGACTTTAGGGCTGTGTCGCGGGCGGTCGACAGCTTCGTTGTCGCCTGCGGTGCTCGTTCACAGGCGTTGAAGCCTGCTCGCTCCGCTCCTCGGCTCCGCCTCGCGCTGAGCTCGCCGGCCTCCGATCGGGCACCGGGTGGCTGCGTCGCGGGCGCTCGCGTGCGCGCACGCCCGCGCGCGCGAAATGCTGCCGTTCGGCTCTCGCGCCTCTATGCGTAGTGCATAGATTCGACGCATGCGTATCGTCAGCGCCGATGAGGCAGTCTCAGGGATAAGTTCAGGCCAGCAGATATACGTCCATTGCGCGGCCGCCACGCCGTCCGTGCTTCTCGACGCCCTTTGCCGCAGGGCCCCCGGGCTGGAGAACGTCAAGATCGTTCACCTGCACTGCGAGGGGCCGCACCCGCACCTCGCCCCCGAAATGGAGGGCCACCTCTTCCACAGGGCGCTCTTCATCGGACCGAACGCCCGGGCGGCCATCAACGACGGACGGGCGGAGTTCATCCCGGTCCAGCTGTCCGACGTCCCGTTGCTCATGGAGAGCGGCCTGCTGCCGCTCGATGCCGTCTTCGCCAACATGACGCCCCCCGACGAGCACGGCTTCTGCTCGCTGGGAACGTCCGTCGAATCGATGCAGACGGCGATCCGTTGCGCGAAGAAGGTCATCGCCCAGCTGAACAGGAGCATGCCGCGCACTCACGGCGACAGCTACGTCCACGTCAGCCAGATCGACCTGGCCGTCGAGGTCGACCAGGCGCCCTACGTCTACACCCCGGGCGAGATCGGCGAGGTGGAGCGCCGGATCGGCGAGTACGTCGCGGACCTGATCCCGGACGAGGCCACTCTTCAGATGGGGATCGGGGCCATCCCGACGGCCGTCGGGACGTGTCTCGAGGACAAGAAGCATCTCGGGGTCCACACCGAGATGTTCACGGACCCCCTCGTCGAACTGGTCGAAAAGGGGGTCGTGGACTGCAGCGCCAAGACCCTCGACCCGCACAAGGTCGTGGCCGCGTTCATGATGGGTACCCCGCGCCTCTACAGATGGGTCGACGGCAACCCGATGCTCGAACTGCGCGGCGTCGACTACACCAACGACACTGCCACGATTCGCAGGCAGCGGCGCATGATCGCGGTGAACTCTGCGATCGAGGTCGACCTGACCGGTCAGGTCTGCGCCGACTCTCTCGGCCACCGAATGTACAGCGGCGTCGGCGGGCAGATGGACTTCGTGCGCGGCGCGTCGCTGGCGCCGGAGGGGCGGGCGATCATCGCCCTGCCGTCCACCACGGCCGACGGGAAGGTCTCGCGCATCACGTGGGAGCTGTACGACGGCGCGGGAGTAACCACGACTCGTTCCAGCGTGCGCACCGTCGTGACCGAGTACGGGGTGGCCGAGTTGTTCGGCCAGGGGCTCCGCGAGCGGGCGAAACGCCTCATCGCAATCGCCCACCCGGACTTCCGCGACGAGCTGGCTTCCTACGCCCACAAGTACCACGAACTGTAGGTCGAGCGCCTCGGCCGGCCGGCATTCCGGGCACAAAAAGGGACGAACGCCGGGCGTCCCCTCCGGCGTTCGTCACGAGTGGAAGTCTGCGAGCGCACACACCCGCTGCGCAGTGCCGAATGGCCCTCCGCTGAGGGCATGTCGTACCCCGCCGGAGGCCGTCTCCGCGTCGGTCTGGAGGCCGCCCGCCGGCCCGGCAAATCGCCGCCGCCGACAACATGCCGGCCGGGTTCGGACTCGCGTCCCGATCGACCGCTGCCCACCCGTTGGGGCGGCCTGCTCCCATCCTGTCCCGTACCTTCGCGGGCCATATGGCCCCCGGTCTTAGGGAGCCCTGTCGCTACGGGCGACGGATGCCCCGGGCGCACCCTATGCGCATGCTCGCCGACACGCAGATACCCCTGCGCCGATTGCTCATCGTCAGTCAGCACCGCGCTGCAACCGAGGCTCTCTGCGACCACCTCTCCCGCCACGGCTTCATCGTCGCTCAAGCGTCGTGTGAATCCGCCGCTCGCGAGGCCGCTGCAGCCCGGCCGGACGTGGTGCTGCTCGACGCGGACGTCGCGGGAGGGTGGCGGCCTATGGTTGCGGCTCTGCACGATCTGATCCCTGCGGGTCGGATCGCGGTGCTGGCTTCCTACTGGCATGCGGACGAGCAGCGCGAGGCGGTCGCCAGCGGGATCGGCGGCACCCTGCTCAAGCATTTGGACGGAAGCGCGCTGGCCCGCCAGCTGCGTGCATTGAGTGAACCGACCATCGTGACGAATACGCCGACTCCCGAATTTCCAGGCATCCCGGCCATCATCGACGGCTCGGAGGCCATCGCCTACGTCGAGACGCGAATCAGCGACGGCGCTTGCGCTTACCCGATCACGCCCTCGACGACCATGGCGGCGGTCTTCCAGGTTGCCGTCGCCAACGGCACCCCGAACCTGTGGGGCACACACCTGAAGTTCATCGAGCCGGAGTCGGAGCATTCCTCCGCCTCAGCCGCCGAAGGCTTCGCCCTGGCGGGCGGACGGGTCACGAACTTCACCTCCGCGCAGGGCCTGATCCTGATGAAGGAGGTCCTGTACGTGATCGCCGGCAAGCGCCTGCCGGCGGTCTTCCACGTTGGCGCCCGTGCCATCACCTGGCAGGGGCTCAACATCCACGCCGGCCACGACGACATGATGGGCGTTGCCGACTGCGGTTGGGGCCAGTTCTTTGCCCGCAACTGCCAGGAAGCCGCCGATCTGACCGCCATCGCCCGGCGCGTGGCCGAGGACGGCGAGACGCCCTGGTTCGTTGCCCAGGACGGCTTCCTGACGACGCACACGATCGAAAACGTCCTGCTGCCCGAGGACGATCTGCTCCGCCGCTTCGTCGGCGACCCGCGCAAGACCGTCCGCAGCCTGTTCGAACCCGAGGATGCGTTGCTCAGCGGCCCGGTCCAGAACCAGGACTCGTACATGAAGGGCCGCATCGGCATGCGCGCCTGGTACGACCGCCTGCCGCAGATCGTCGAGCGGGCCATGAACGAGTGGGGCGACCTGACCGGCCGCCGCTACGGCATGATCAATCCATACCGGACCGAGGACGCGGACTACATCCTGGTCTCGATGGGGACCATGGCCGACACCGCCCTCGCGGTCGTGGACGCTCTCCGCTGCGAAGGCCGCAAGGTCGGCTGCATCACCGTCACCTGCTTCCGCCCCTTCCCGGCCGCCCAACTCGCCGCCGCCCTCCGCAACGCGAAGGTCGTGGCCGTGGTGGAGCGGACCGACGATCCGGCGGCTGCCGACAATCCGCTCACCCGCGAACTCAAGTCGGCTCTCGCCGACGCGGCCATGGACGGCGCCCCGATGCCGCGTGTCGTGTCCGCGTCGGCCGGCCTGGGCTCGCGCGACATCCAGCCGGGCGACCTCGGGGCCGTCTTCGATTGGATGGCCGACGAGAAGGAAGTCAAGGAGCGGCGCAAGGCCGTGCTCGGCATCCGCCACCCCCAGGCTCTGGCCAACAACGGTCTGAACGTCCGCCCCAAGGGCGCCTACAGCCTGCGCGGCCATTCTGTCGGCGGCTTCGGCAGCGTCACCACGAACAAGCTCGTGGCGACGACCGTCGGCGAGCTGTTCAACCTGTACGTTCAGGCCTATCCGCGCTACGGCTCGGAGAAGAAGGGCCTGCCCACGACATACTTCCTGACCATCGCCGAGGAGCCGATCCGGCTCCACAACGAGCTGACGGAAGTGGACTTCGTGCCGCTCTTCGACACCAACTCGTTCAAGCAGGGCGATCCTCTCGCCGGGCTCGTGGACGGTGGCACGGTATTCGTTCCGACGCCGCTCACCGATCCCGACGAGGTCTGGGCGGCGCTTCCGCCGGCGACTCGGGCCGAGATCCTGGCCCGCAAGATCCGGCTCCTCGCCCTCGACACCGCATCGCTCGCCATGAAGCACGCACCCCGGCCGGACCTCGAGATCCGGATGCAGGGCGTCGCCCTTGTAGGCGTCTTCCTCAAGGTCTCGCCGTTCGCCGAGCGCGCCGGGCTGGACCGACCGGCTCTCATGGAGTCCGTTCGGGCCAACCTGACCCGTTTCTTCGGCAAGCGCGGCACGGCCGTCGTCGACGCCAACCTGGCTGTTATCCAGGGCGCGTATGACGGCGTGATCGACGTCACTGCGGCCATCACGGCCAAGCCCGCCGCCGGGGTCGCGCAGGCGACCGCAAAGGTCGCCTCATGACGAAATCTCGAACCGTTGCCGAGGCGATGACTCCCAACCCGATTTCGGTTGCCGACACGGCTTCTCTCGCGGAAGCCGCCGGAATACTCGACGGCAAGAAGATCACGGGTCTTCCGGTCGTCGACGCAGGCGGCAGCCTGGTTGGCGTTTTGAGTCAGACCGACCTCGTGCGCGCTCGAGCGAACCAGAATCTCAGTTGCCAACTGGCCCGGCCTCGCGGTCGGCCAGGTGATGACAAAGCCGGCGCTCACCATCGTCTCGACGGCCAGTCTCGAAGAAGCCGCCAGACAGATGGAGCAGTGCCGAGTCCACCGCCTCGTCGTTGTAGACGCCGCGGCCACCCCGATCGGGATCATCTCCACCAGCGACCTCTTTCGGTCGATGGTGAGGTAACCGATGACTGAGCGAGCGATGACCGACACGATTGCCTCTACCAATATCGAGAAGCTCGGGGCCGGCCCCGGGCTCATCGCACCACAGACCCTCGACGTCGCGGCGTACATCGATGACTTCAACAACAACGTCATCGATGCCTATCGCCGTGGCGTTGCCGACGTCGACCTTCCGGCCGATCTCGGCGTGGGCCGCAGCCTGATCGCTCCGGCCTCGGCCGGCATCCGCGACTTCAGCGCCCTGTCGCCGCTGATCCCGCAGTTCGTGGCCGAGAAGTGCGTGGGCTGCATGGCCTGCGTCAGCGCCTGCCCGGACAGCGCCATCATGGCGACGGCCCAGCCCAAGAGCTCTCTCGCCTCGGCGATCGACGCTTTCGCGTCGACCCAACCGGACTCGGCGCTGGCGACCACGACGGCCAGATCCCACTTCGTGCACACCACCAAGTACGCCGACGTGCCCGCCAAGAAAGGCCTTGAAGGAGCCGACTTCGGCCTCTTCATCGACCCGTACCACTGCAAGGGTTGCGCCGAGTGCGTGGACGTGTGCGTGGCCCAGGGTCACGACGCCCTCCTCATGGCCGAGAAGTGCGACTGCGAGCCCAGCGGCGAGTGCACGCTGGATCGCTACCGCCGCGACATTTCCTTCTACAAGTCGCTTCCGCCGACGCCGGCCGAGTACCGAAACGACAAGGTTCTGGCCGACATCATGCTCGGCGAGCACGCCTTCGGTTTCGTCGGCGGCGCCGGCTCATGCTCCGGCTGCGGCGAGGGCACGATCGTTCGCATGGTGACCGCGGCCACGCTCCAGACCTACGGGCCGCAAAGCATGGGCATGGTCGCCGAAACCGGCTGCAACACCGTGTTCGCCAGCACTTACCCGTACAACCCGTTCACCATTCCTTGGACCAACTCGCTCTTCGAGAACGGGCCGGCCGATGCCCTCGGCATCCGGCTGCGCTGGGATCAGGCGGGCCACGAGGATCGGCGGCTGTGGGTCGTCGGCGGCGACGGTGCCATGTACGACATCGGCTTCCAGTCGCTGTCGCGCCTGGTTGCCTCGGGCCTGGACATCAAGGTCCTGGTCCTCGACACCGGCGTGTACTCGAACACCGGCGGCCAGACGTCCACTGCCTCCTTCACCGCGCAGGTCTCCAAGCTATCCGCCTACGGCAAGGCCGAGCACGGCAAGTCGGAGAAGCGCAAGGAACTGGGGCGGATCATGATCGCCCACGGCGACGCCTACGTCGCCCAGGTCGCGGCCTGCACCATCAACCACCTCTACAAGGCCGTGATGGAGGCCAACGCCTACCCGGGTCCGGCCGTCATCATCGCCTACGCGCCCTGCATGCCGGAGCACGGTATCGCCGACGACGCGGCAAACCGCCAGGCCAAGCTTGCGGTCGAATCGCGCGCGTTCCCGCTCTTCACCTACGACCCGCGGCGCGGCAGCTCTCTCGCCGAGCGGCTTTCCCTCCAGGGCAACCCGGCGGTCAAGGACGATTGGTCGAAGAACCCGGACGGGACTACCTTCGACTTCATCTCCTTCGCCCGCACGGAGGGCCGCTTCGGCCAGCACTTCGACAAGGAAGGCAATCCCTCCGTCGAGCTTCAGCGCTCGCAGGAGGACCGCCTCCACAACTGGCAGACTCTCCAGGAGCTCGCCGGAATCCGCTAGTCCCGAGGGACGACCCGTCCCTCATCCAGCCGTCACTCCGGAACCGGGGCCTCGCAGGGGGCCCCGGTTCCGATTCTGGAGTGGTTTCCGCTATACCGCGGCCCCGACCGCTCCAGCCGCAAGGCCGGCTGCGAAGACGCCGAGGTCCGCCTCGACTATCTCCGGGCGCTTCTTGCCGGCCATTTCGCGAAGCGCGACCCTGACCGACTCGGGCGTGACCCAGCCGAGCCGCGCAACCAGCGCCCCCAGGGCCGCGATGCTGACCAGCGTGTCGTCGCCGCCCTGGGCGGCCAGATCAGTGCAGGCGATCCGCAGCTCGTCGATGTCGGCTCGGTCGGAGGTCTCGGGCCCGACAAGCGAGGTGTTGGCCACGAGCAAGCCGCCGGCGGCCAGCCGCGGCGCGAACTTGCGGAGCGACGGCAGGTTCATGACGACCGCGGCGTCGAACGCGTCCACGACCGGCGAGCCTATCGGGCCGTCGCCGATGATGACCGTGCACGAAGCCGTGCCGCCGCGCATCTCCGGCCCGTAGGAGGGGATCCAGAACACCTCCAGGCCGTCCTTGATCGCGGCTCTTGCAAGCGCCTGACCCGTGAAGAGGAGGCCCTGGCCGCCGAAGCCGGCGAACACGACGGAGTGCTCCATCTCAGGCCTCCGACTTCTGGAGTGTGCCCGACTCGCCGGCCGCGGCGGAGCGGCCGGGCGAGCCGCTCGAGTTCGACTGAGCCGGGCCGCCTCCACTTCGGTCCACCATGACGCCCAGCGGATACGCCTCCACCACCGGGCCCTTGAGGTGCTCGAGCGACTCCTGAGGCGTCATACCCCAGCCGACCGGACAGTTGGACAGCGCCTCGACGATGCTGAAGCCGCCGCCCGAGATCTGTACCTGGCAGGCCCGCTTGATCATCGCCTTGAGCTTGCCGATCCCGGCCACGTCCGCGACGGTGCCGCGCGCGGCATAGGTGACGCCGGGGAGCTGGGCGAGCATTTCCGTGATGCGAATCGGGAAGCCCATCAGGGCCGCGTCGCGGCCGTTCGGCGAGGACGTGGTCCGCTGGCCGAGCAGCGTCGTCGGTGCCATCTGGCCGCCAGTCATGCCGTAGATGCCGTTGTTCACGAAGATCGCGGTGATGCGTTCCCCGCGTGCCGCGGCGTGGACTATCTCCGCAGTTCCGATGGCGGCAAGGTCGCCGTCGCCCTGGTAGGTCAGGACGAAGGCCTCCGGGCGCACGCGCCGGATGCCCGTGGCGACGGCCGGGGCGCGTCCGTGCGGCGCCTCGACGAAGTCGATGTTCAGATAGTCGTAGGCGAAGACGGCGCATCCAACCGGCGCCACCGCGATGGTGTGGGCCGGCAGGTCCAACTCTGTCATGACCTCGGCGAGAAGCCTGTGGACGATGCCGTGGCCGCAGCCGGGGCAATAGTGGGTGGAGCGGTCGAGCAGGACGTCCGGCTTGCTGTAGATCAGGCGAGCGGTGGAGCCGCCGGGCGAGGTGTGACTCGGAGTCTGGAGAGTCATCGTCGACCTCCCCGGCGCGCGCCGACGCGGACGCCGTCTTCCATGTCGGCATCCTCGCCGGCGTGGCGGTGACCCAACTCGGCGCGATCCGCCACGTGATCGTGGCGCTCCGACTCCCGCGTCCGCGCCACCTTGGCGCCGAGCGCCTTGAGCGCTCCGAGGACCTCGTCGGGAGTCGGCACCAGGCCGCCCATGCGGCCGTGGAAACCGACCGGGCAGCGGCCCTCGACGGCGAGCCGAACGTCCTCGACCATCTGGCCGGAGGAGAGCTCCACGGTCAGGATGCCGCCCAGGCGCCGGCTGAGTCGGGCGAGCTCGCGCTCCGGGAACGGCCAAAGCGTGATCGGCCGGAAGAGCCCGACCTTGATTCCCTTCTCGCGAGCTTTGGCGATGGCGCTGCGAGCGACGCGGGCCGCGGTGCCGTAGGCGACGATCGCGAGGTCGGCATCCTCGAGCTGCCAGCTCTCCCAGCGGACCTCGTGACGGCCGATGTCGCGGTACTTGTGCTGGAGCGCCAGGTTGCGCTTCTCGAGGACGTCCGGATCCAGATCGATCGACTTCACGATCCGTGCCGGCCGGCCCGCCGCGCCGGTGAGCGCCCAGTCGAAGGCGTGCCGCTCGGGCGTCCGGAAGCGCAGATCCACCGGCTCCATCGCCTGTCCGAGGATTCCGTCGGCGACGAGCATGACCGGGGTCCGATAACGCTCGGCCAGCTCGAAGGCCGTGGCCATCAGGTCCATCGCCTCGCCGATCGAGGCGGGGGCGAGGACCGGTACGTGGTAGTCGCCGTGACCGTGGCCCTTGGTGGCCTGGAAATAGTCGCTCTGGGACGGCCCGATGCCGCCGAGGCCGGGGCCCGCCCGCATGATGTTGACGAGCACCATCGGCGTGCCGGAACCGGCCATGTAGCTCATCGCCTCGGCCATGAGGCTGATGCCGGGGCTCGACGACGAAACCATGACCCGAGCGCCCGTGGCCGCCGCTCCCAGGGCCATGTTGATGGCGCCGAGCTCGCTCTCGGCCTGGACGAACACACGTCCCAGCTCGAGCATCCGGCGGGCCATCCACTCGAGCAGCTCCGCCTGCGGCGTGATCGGGTACCCGAAGTAGGCATCGCAGCCGGCCTGGACGGCGGCCTCGGCGATCGCCTCGTTGCCCTTCATGAGGACACGAGCCCGGCGGTTTGCCTCGACCTCTCGGCCGGTCTGCGGCGAAACGATGCCGGTATCTCGACCGTTCGTCATCTCGTCGCCTCTTCTCGCGGGACACCACGCGGGGAAGCCCAGACGGTGAACACCGAGTCCGGGCAGACGCGGGCACAGAAGGCGCAGCTCGTGCAGCCTGCGGCGTCGATCAGCTCGATGGGGTGGTAGCCGAGGACATTGACCCGGCTGCGATCCAGCGCCAGAACGTCCTTCGGGCACGCGGAGACGCAGAGCTCGCAGCCCTTGCAACGTTGCTCGGCGATGACGAGGGGCGTCCACGGCACAGGCGGCCGGACGGCCATGGCAATTGGACTGATCGCCATTCGCTCTTCACTTTCGAGTGCGGACCCGTCGCAGAACAAGCCACCGACCTCGTCCGCCTCGACCCGAGGTCGCCGGCGGCGTGGATCCGTGGCGGTCCCGCGAGCGGGACTTGTTGGCCCTAGCCTGTCGCGCGGCGGCATGACGGGCAAGGGCCGAAGGACCCGTCGAGGGCCGCCCTGCCCGCTCGACGGCGCCCTTCACGCGCGGCCCGCCGCGACTCGCGGGAGCGCCCCGATGCGGCCGTCGCCGCCCTCGCCGATGCCTCCGACATGCATCTTCCGTTGCTCACTGTCGATATCGGGCGCTCGGGCAGCTCCGAGCGGATGCGACGACAATCTTCGTGATGGCATACTGCAGACGGAGTAGGGCGATACCCAGAGGCCCTGGTTCCGAGTCACGGCGAGTCCGAGCTCCGAGGGCCTTGATGGACGACAGCACGCGTACGCCCGGCAGCCCCGAGACGTTCACCCGGGCGCCGGCCGTCGCCTTCGATCCCGCCGCGACGACGCCGGAGCCGGTGCGTGCCCGCTTCCCCGGCGAGGAGCCCCCGGTTGGGCTTCGTGTCGACGACCTGGGACCGGGCACGGAGTCCGAGCCGTACATCCGCCGGGCTCTGCTGGGCGAGACGTTCGACGATCCCGTCGCTCCGGGCAGCGTCCGTTGCGTCGCCTGTGCCCACCGCTGCGTCCTTCGACCGAGCCGAATCGGGATCTGCGGCGTCCGCCAGAACCGGGGCGGCTGGCTCTATACGCTGGTCTACGGCCGCGTGGCGCTGGCCCAGGCCGAGCCGGTCGAGAAGAAGCCCTTCTACCACTTCCTTCCCGGCAGCTACGCCTACTCCGTCGCGACCCAGGGCTGCAACTTCCACTGCTCCTTCTGCCAGAACTGGGAGATCTCGCAGGCCCATCGCGAGGGCCTGGTGCCGGAGAGTCGCAATGTCACGCCGGACGCGGTGATCGAGGAGGCGGTGGCGGCGGGCGTTCGGAGCGTGGCCTACACGTATGTCGAGCCGACGGTCTTCCTCGAGTTTGCCCTCGACTCGATGGTCCGAGCGCGGGCGGCCGGCCTGCACAACGTCTTCGTCACGAACGGCTACGAGACGCCCGAGGCGATCGAACTCGTCGCTCCCTACCTCGACGCGGCCAACGTCGACATCAAGGCCGCCAGCGATCGCTTCTACCGTCGCGTCTGCGGCGCTCGATGGGAGCCGGTGCGCGACGCCGTGGTGGAGATGCGCAAGCGCGGAATCTGGCTCGAGCTGACGACCATGGTCATCCCCGGTCTCAACGACGACCAACGCGAGCTGCGCGCCATGGCGGAGTGGATCGCCACGGCGATTGGGCCGGAGACGCCGTGGCATCTGACGCGCTTCGTGCCCGCCTACCACCTGGCCGGCCTGCCGCCGACGCCCGCGGCGACGCTGGTGGACGCGGCCGCCGCAGGGCGTGAGGTGGGGCTGCGCCACGTCTACATCGGCAACGCCCCCGAGGTCGAAGCCGCGACCACGTCCTGTGCCCGGTGCGGCGAGCGGCTCATCGCCCGGGCCGACTTCGCGGTCACGGAGTGGCGCCTCGTCGACGGCCGTTGCCCGCGCTGCAAGCACGCCCTGGCGGGTGTCGGCCTGGAGGACTCGCCGGTCGTCTCGTAGGGTTGCCGGCGGCCCGTAATTCGGCGGCGCGCCGGCCCTACCCGCGGGCGGTACCTAGTCGGGACCTTTTGGCCGTGTAGCCGGGCCGCTCGGCAGGCGGAAACTGCAGCGCCGCGGTGTGAGATATACATGGGTAGACGGCGGTTCCGCGCCCGGCGGAGCCATCTCACACGACCGGAGATAGATCGGATGCACGAGGCAGGACTGGCGCTAGACGCGGCGAATGCGCTGCGGGAGCGCAGCCTCGTGCCCGGCCTGGTCCGGCTGGCGGTGAGGGGTGGCCACAACGACCACGCCGAGTTCTCGGCCGAGGCCGCCAGGTGAAGCCGGCGGCGTCCGGCCGGCGAGTCGCCCGCGCCATCGAGGTCCGGGGCGTCGTGCAGGGCGTCGGGTTCCGTCCGTTCGTCTGGCGGCTTGCGGCGGAGCTCGGGCTCGACGGCACGGTCGTAAACCGCGCCGGCCAGGTCGTGATCCAGGTCGCGGGTCCGGCGGAGGCGGTCGAAGCATTCGCGGGACGCCTGCTGACGGACGCACCTCCGCGCGCCCGGGTGGACGATGTCTCCGTCCGCGAAGCCGCGGACGGCAGGACGCCGCTGCCCGGATCCGGTTTCACGATCGAGGAGAGCGAGGCAGCCGCCTCGACCGAGCGGCTCTTCCCGCCCGACATCGCGACTTGCGACGACTGCCTGCGCGAGCTCTTCGACCCGGCCGACCGCCGGTACCGATACCCGTTCACGAACTGCACGAACTGCGGGCCGCGGGCCACGATCATCGACGACCTGCCATACGACCGCGCCCGGACGTCCATGCGGTCCTTCCCGCTGTGCGCCGCCTGCGAGGCCGAGTACCGCGACCCGGCTAACCGCCGCTTCCACGCTGAGCCGGTCGCGTGCCCGGAGTGCGGGCCCCGGCTGAGCTACCGGCGACCCGGCGACGCTGCCCCGGCGGCGCACCGGGAAGAGGCCCTGGCGGCGGCCATCGCCGACCTGCGCGCCGGCCGCATCGTGGCGGTCAAGGGCCTCGGCGGATACCACCTGGCCTGCGACGCGACCGATCCGGCGGCCGTAGCCAGGCTTCGCGACCGCAAGCACCGCTGGGCAAAGGCGTTCGCGGTCATGGTTCGCGATGTCGTGGCCGCTCGCGAGCAGGCAGAGCTGTCGCCCGAAGAAGAGGCGTTGCTGACGTCGCCGGCCCGGCCGATCGTGCTCGTGGAGCGGCGGAGTCCGGTACTCCCCGCCGGCGGTGCGCCGCTCGCGGATGGAGTCGTCAACGCCGAGCCGGCGCGCGCCGCGCGCTCAACCGCCGCGTAGGGCTCTTCCTGCCGTACACGCCATTGCATCACCTGCTGCTCGACGCGCTCGGCCGGCCCATCGTGCTCACGAGCGGCAATCTGTCCGACGAGCCGCTGGCCACGGACGACGCCGAAGCCGTCGAGCGGCTGTCCGGCATCGCCGATTCCTTCCTGGCCCACGATCGGGAGATCCGGGCGCGCTACGACGACTCCGTGACGCGGGTCGTCGACGGCAGCGAGAGCCTGATCCGTCGCGGCCGGGGCTACTCTCCCGAGCCGCTCGATCTACCCGTTGCCACTCCCCACAACGTTCTGGCGGTGGGCGCCGAGCTGAAGCACACGTTCACGCTGGCTCGCGGAACCCGGGCCCACGTGGCGCCGCACACGGGCGACCTGGAGGATTTGCTCACCTATCGAGCCTTCGAGACCAACCTCGCCCACCTGACAAAGCTGCTGGACATCGATCCCGAGTACGTCGCCCACGACCTGCATCCGGGCTACCTGTCGACGCAGTACGCCGCCGGCCACTTCCCGGAGAGCCGGCGCATCCCCGTGCAGCATCACCACGCTCACGTGGCGTCGGTCGCGGCCGAGGCGGGCCTCGCCACGGAGTTCATCGGCGTGGCCTTCGACGGCCTGGGCATGGGCGACGACGGCACGTTCTGGGGCGGCGAGGTCCTGGTCGCCTCGCTGGCGAGCTACCGGCGCGTCGGCCGCTTTGGCCGCGCGCCGATGCCGGGTGGGGCGCTGGCGGTCAAGAAGCCGTACCGTATGGCACTCGGGTACCTCATGGCCGCCGAGGCGTTCGAACAGGAAGCTTCCGGCGCCGTACGGTCGGCCGCCGGAGACCCGCCTGTGGCCGATTGGATCGATCCGGAGCTGACGCGGGCGTTTCTCGAGCGGCTCGACCCCCGCGAAGTCGAGGTCGTGCGTGTCCAGCTGGCCCGCGGCCTCAACGCGCCGGAGGCCTCGTCGGCGGGCCGGCTCTTCGACGCGGCGGCCAGCCTCCTCGGCATCCGCGACGTCGCCGAGTACGAGGCGCAGGCCGCGGTGGAGCTGGAGCTCCTGGCGGAGGAGGGGAGCGCCGGATCGACCGACACCACCATGGATCCGCTCCCGTACCAGATCGCCCGGAAGGACGGCCTGCTCGTCTACGACCCCAGGCCTACCCTGCACGGTCTCCTGCGCGGCCTTGCCGACGGCGTGGCCGTGGAAACGCTCGCGGCGCGTTTCCAGGAAACCATCGCCGCGGTCACGCGACAGCTGTGCGGCGACGTCCGGGCCGCGACCGGCCTCTCAATCGTCGCCCTCTCCGGCGGCGTCTTCCAGAATCAATGGCTGGCGACTACCCTCGTCCGGCGCCTCAAGAGCGACGGGTTCGAGGTCCACACGAATCGGCAGGTTCCGGCGAACGACGGCGGAATCAGCTACGGTCAGGCTGCCGTCGCAGCCGCGCGTCTGGCCGGCGCGTCCTAGCAACCCATCGGCTGTGGCCTAGCAGCCGCGGACCGGAGCCGCGCCTCGAATGGCGGGGCCGGCGACAAGGAGAGAATCGAATGTGCCTCGGCATTCCGGGCAAAGTCGTCGAGATCCGTGACGACGGACCGCTGCGCATGGCTCGCGTCGACTTTGGCGGCGTGCGCAAGGAAGCGTGCCTGGCCTACGTGCCGGAGGTGCGGCTGGGCGACTACGTGATCGTCCACGTGGGTTTCGCGATCAGCCGGCTCGACGAGGAGGAGGCGCTCAAGACGCTCGAGCTGCTGCGCGAGATCGACGCGGAAGGCATGGCGATGGAGCTCGGGGCCATGACCGAGGAGGGTTCGGCCGCGTCGCCCGCGTCTGCGGGAGCGCATGCCTCCGGGCCGCCCACCTTGCCGGGTGCGCCCGCATGAAGTACGTCGACGAGTACCGCGACGCCGAGCTTGCCCGCAAGCTGGTCGATGAGATCCACCGGATCACCACGCGGCCCTGGGCCTTGATGGAGGTCTGCGGAGGCCAGACCCACACGCTGGTCAAGCAGGGCATAGACGAAGCTCTCCCGGCCGGCGTGCGGATGATCCACGGCCCCGGTTGTCCGGTGTGCGTCACTCCGCTCGAACAGATCGACAAGGCCCTGGCGATCGCCGCCCGTCCGGACGTCATCTTCACCAGCTACGGCGACATGCTCCGAGTGCCGGGGTCGACGACGGACCTGCTGTCGCTGAAGGCTCGCGGCGCCGACGTCCGGATCGTGTACTCGCCGCTGGACGCCGTGCGGATCGCGGCGGCCAATCCCGGTCGGCAGGTCGTCTTCTTCGCCATCGGGTTCGAGACTACGGCTCCGGCCAACGCCATGGCGGTCGCCCAGGCCGCCCGGCTGGGACTCGACAACTTCACCGTGCTCGTCAGCCACGTCATGGTGCCGCCGGCCATGACCGCGATCCTCGAGTCGCCGACGTGCCAGGTCCAGGCCTTCCTGGCCGCCGGCCACGTCTGCGCCGTGATGGGCTGGACCGAGTACGAGCCGATCGCGGAGCGCTACCACGTTCCGATCGTAGTGACCGGCTTCGAGCCCCTCGACCTGCTCGAAGGCATCCTGATGGCGATCCGTCAGCTCGAGGCGGGCCGGGCCGTCGTGGAGAACCAGTACGCACGGGCGGTGAAACGAGAGGGCAATCGCGCGGCCCAGGAGACCGTCTTCCGCGTCTTCGACGTGGGCGAGCGGACCTGGCGCGGCATCGGAACGATCCCGGCCTCGGGCTATCATCTGCGGCCCGAGTTCGCGAAATTCGACGCCGAGGCGCGCTTCGACGTCGGCGACATCCACACGCGGGAGCACCCGGCCTGCATCGCCGGCCAGATCCTGCAGGGCACGAAGACTCCGCTCGACTGCACCGCCTACGGCGTGCTCTGCTCCCCCCAGAAGCCGCTCGGCGCGCCGATGGTGAGCGCCGAGGGCGTCTGCTCGGCCTACCACGCGGCCGGGCGCGGTCTGGCCGCGCCGACGGCCTTCCCGCTCTACGACCTGAGCAGGCCCCTGAGCGAGGCGCCGAAATGACGGACCGGCGGGCGGCGGTCGATCCATTGGGCGGGTTCCCGGGAGCGGCCCGGGGCGAGTCGGCGGTGGGCGCCGCCGCGACCTCCACGCCCGACCCGTCGAACCTGAACTGCCCGGCCCCGATCCCTGAACGAGCCCGAGTCCTGCTCGGCCACGGTTCGGGCGGCCAGCTCTCGGCGGCATTGATGCGGGACGTGATCGCCCCGGCGCTGGCGGCAGCCGCCCCCGGCGGTCCGCTCAACGACGCGGCCGTAGTCGAGGTGGCCGGCGAGCGTCTGGCCTTCACGACCGACTCGTTCGTGGTCAGCCCGCTCGAGTTCCCCGGCGGAGACATCGGCGACCTGGCAGTCAACGGCACGATCAACGACCTGGCGATGATGGGCGCCCAGCCTCTCGCCCTCTCGCTGGCGTACGTGATCGAGGAGGGGCTGCCGATCGAGGACCTGCGCCGGGTCACGGAGTCGGTCGCCCGGGCGGCGGTTCGAGCCGGGGTTCGCATCGTGACGGGCGACACCAAGGTGGTCGGCAGGGGAGCGGCCGACGGGCTCTTCGTCAACACGGCAGGCATCGGGCTGGTCTCCGCCGGGGTGACGGTAGGGGCGGATCGCGCCGCCGCCGGAGATGCGGTCATCCTCTCCGGCCCGATCGGGCTGCACGGCATCGCGATCATGAGCGTCCGCGAGGGCCTCGACTTCGAGGTGGAGATCGCCTCGGACACCCAGCCGCTCAACACGCTGGTGGCCGCGGTGGTGGTTGCGTGCCCCGAGGTGCGTGTCCTGCGCGACCCTACCCGCGGCGGTCTCGCCTCGGCTCTCAACGAGATCGCAGCGGCGTCCGGCGTGGGCATCGAGCTGCGGGAGGAGACGATCCCGATCCCCGGGCCCGTGCGCGCCGCCTGCGAGATGCTCGGCCTGGATCCGCTCCACGTCGCCAACGAGGGTAAGCTCGTCGCCATCGTGCCCGCCGACTTCGCGGACGCGGTTCTGGCGGCCATGCGTGTCGTTCCGGAGGGAGCGGAGGCGGTCGAGATCGGCCGCGTCGTGGCGGATCACCCGGCGATGGTGACGATGCGGACGATCGTGGGCTCGCAGCGGATCGTGGACATGCTGGTAGGGGAGCAGCTGCCCCGTATCTGCTAGGGGATTCGGCGCAGGGCCGGCGCTCGGTGGGTGCTCGTCGGGCGCTCGGCGCCCCGGTCGAGCCATCCGGCCACTGCCCCACCGTCGGCCGACTCGGCCGGTCCGGCCACCGTCGGCCGTCCTCGCGGGTGCGGCTCGCCTCCGTGCCATTCGGCCCGCCGGAGCGCGACACCTGTACCTATGCGCACGTGCGCATATGAGCAAAACTGCACGACATGGACGAGGTGTACAGGCTTCAGGCGGAGGTCCTCAAGACGCTCTCCAATCCGAGGCGTCTGGAGATCATTCACCTGCTGGCCGAGGGTCCCCGTGAGGTGTCCCGGCTGGCCGAGGAAATTGGCATCAGCCAGCCGAACGTCTCGCAGCACCTGGCTCTGATGCGCTCGGCCGGGGTTGTGGAGGCGGAGCGGGACGGCCGCGAGGTGCGCTATCGGCTCAGCGACCCGGAGATCATCGCCGCCTGCGAAACCATGCGAGGCGTGCTCATCCGCCGTCTCTCGCGGATTTCCGCGGCCGCGACGCGCACACCCTCCGAAGTCGTCGCCGCGCGATCCGCCTCGGCCGCCGACGACGCCTCAACCCCCGCTATCTGAGGCGCTTTCGATGGACGAGACCATCTCGATCGTGCTCTTCTCCGGCACTGACGACAAGCTCCAGGCGGCCGCGGTCCTTGCGGCCGGAGCAGCCGCCCTCGGTCGGCCGGTCAAGATATTCCTTCAGTACTGGGCGCTGGACGCCTTCCGAGCCGACCGAATCGAAGCCGACCACGGCTTGATGCCGGAGGCTGGCCCGGCCGGCAGGGCCGCCGTGGATGCCGCCGCGAAGGCCGGCCAGGCGAATTGGGTTCAGACCCTTCGGGCGGCCAAGGAACTCGGCGAGGTGGACATCCAGGCCTGCTCTGCCTCCATGGACATCCTCAAGCTGAAGCCGTCGGATCTCGATCCTCTCGTCGATGGCGTCGAGGGAGTGGCCGCCTTCTACATCAACGCCGGAGAGGGCCAGATTCTGTTCATCTAGGGCGTCCGGGGAAAGCACGAGACGAAGAAGGAGCCAACCGTGGCCAATCTAGATATCAAGCTCAAGGTCGACGCGAGCGGCCTGTCCTGTCCGCTGCCGATTCTCCGGGCGACGCAGGGTATCAGGAGCGTCGCGTCCGGCGAACTGATCGAGGTCGTCGCGACAGACCCGGGGTCAGTCAAGGACTTCGCCGCCTGGTCCGCCTCGACCGGCAACGCCCTGGTCGAGCAGGACTCCGCGGACGGCAAGTTCCGCTTCGTACTCCGGCGCAAGTAGGCCACTCGGGCGAGCGTTGAACGATCTCGCCTTCAGGAAGAAAGGATCCGAAATGCCCGCAGAGGCCGCCACCAAGCGGAAGAGCATCTGCATCATCGCCTATAGCGGCGAGCTCGAGCCGACCTGGGCAAGCATGATCATCGCCTCGACCGCCGCCGCCATGGACATGGAGGTCTCGATCTTCGTCACGTTCTGGGGCTTTCACGCCCTGGTGAAGGACAGCAAGCGCCTGCCGGGCCAGAACTGGATGCAAAGGATGCTGTCCGTGATGCAGAGACCTGGGATCAGCCACCGCAAGCTCAGCAAGATGAACTTCATGGGCATGGGGCCGTGGATGATGTTCCAGCTGGCCAAGAAGTACAACGTCTCCAAGCCCAAGGAGCTGCTCGGCATGTGCCAGGAGCTCGGGGTCAAGATCTACCCGTGCCAGATGACGATGGACCTCTTCGGTCTCAAGAAAGAAGACCTGATCGACGGCCTCGAGGATCCGGTCGGCGCGGCCACGATGCTGCAGCTGGCCACCGAGGCGGACTCGACCCTGTTCATCTAGCCCTCGTAGCCCTCGCGGATCCCCGGGACACGCAGGTCGATCGGTCGCCTGCCCTCCGTCGTCGCAACTTCGACCCCGGTTCGCCTCACCAGCACGGCCGGGGTCGAGTGCTGTAGGCCGATTGCGCAAGTACGCAATTGCTTGGACTGCACGCACCGGCAGGACAGCTCAACCGTTGGGAGGTACAGCTTGGCTGGATATGCCGGACTCGGTGGCTACTACCCACTTCGGGACCGAGCCCTGATGGGATGGAGCGCGGTCTGGACGCTGGCGACCCTGGTGGTCTTCGGCGTGACGGCGGCGATCATCCCGAACCCGATCTTCGGCCGGGGCAGCGCGCCGGAGCCGTTCGCGGTCGGGGTCTGGCTGGCGTCCGCCCCGCTGATGGGCATGGTCATGGCCACCTACTTTGCTCCGCCGCCCGCGATCGCGGCCGTACCGCTCAAGCCTGCCGCGCGGCACGACGGGACGACGCTCGGGACGCTGGGCGGATTCGCGGCGTTCCTCGCGATCGGATGCCCCACCTGCAACAAGATCGCTCTGCTTCTCCTTGGGGCAAGCGGCGCCACCAGCATCTTCGCGCCCATCCAGCCGCTGATCGGGGCAGCCTCGCTGGCGCTGTTGTCGGGGACGCTCGTATGGCGCTTGAGGATGCGCTCTCGCGGTGGAGCGTGTGAGACCCCGCGGAGTCGAGCCGCTCAATCGTAGCGTCGCACGCCGGCTCTCCCAACTCGGTCGAGGGCTCCGGGACTGGTCGCGTCGGCGCGTTCGCAGACAAGCGGGCTCAGCCGGAGCCTCGACGAGCCGGAGACTCCGATTGCCGGGCGTCGGAACGGACACGGCGGACGGCGCTCTAGCGAAGGACGAAGATGCTGGTCAGGAGGATCAGCAGTACCGCCAGCGTGACGACGGCATAGAGGCGGTCGCCTTCGAGAGCGAAGCCGACTACCGACGTGGCAACGCGCATGACCGGCGTGGCGAGCAGCACGAGGAGGCCGAGCTGGACGATCGCGACGGGCTCCAGATCGGTCAGGCGAGCGGGCAGATTCGAGAAATCTGTCGTGCCGCTCGTTGCCGGGACCGCCGTCCCGACGAGCGAGCTCTGCCAGCCGATGGCCAGCGCGGCAACGAACCCGACTCCGATGAGCGCGGCGCTGGCCGCGACGCCGACGACCAGCACCGTGCTGACCGCGGTCCTGAACCGTTCCGGGGTCACAGCCCAAACCCCAGGCCGCGGCCGATCGTCTCAAGGCCGACGGCAACCAGGACCGGCAGGAAGACCACTCGGACGGTGCGGTTGGAGACGCGGTGGAGGAGGCGCGCGCCGACGAGAGCGCCGCTGAGGACGCCGAGCGCGACCGGGGCCGCGATCTGCGGGTCGACGTCGCCGCGACCAAGGTAGATGCCGGCCGATGCGGCAGCCGTGACCCCGATCATGAAGTTGCTGGTGGCCGAGCTCACCTTCATGGGAAGGCGCATGGCGCCGTCCATGGCCAGCACCTTGAGCACTCCGGACCCGATGCCGAGCAATCCGGAGACGACGCCGGCGATCCACATCAACGCGAATCCAAGCGGAATGCGGCGCGCGGAGTACGGGACCTCGCGGCCGAGCTTGCGGTCCGGGTAGGAGGACTCGAGGCGCAGGCGGGCGGCGAGGGGCGAGGGTGGATCGGTCGGCGGCGTTTCCTCGCCCATGCGTGCGACTTGCATGGCCGCGGATCCCAGCAATACCACTCCGAGCAGGATGTACAGCAGATCCGGCGCCACGACCGCGGCCAGTAGCGCCCCGCAGACGGCGCCCGTGGTGGTCGCCAGCTCGAGGAACATGCCTACGCGCATGTCGGTCATGCGGTCGCGGACATAGGCTGCGGCAGCCCCCGAGCTGGTGGCGATGACCGACACGATGCTCGCGCCCACGGCGAGCCTGAAGTCGACTCCGAATCCGAACGTGAGAGCCGGGATCACCAGAATGCCGCCGCCGACTCCGGCCAGGGCGCCTATCAGCCCCGCCGCTGCGCTGACCGCGAATATCCCCAGATCGGCCTCGGGGGTCAACTTCGGTCCACCATCGGAAGGGGCCAGTCCTCTACTCTGCTACTTGCGCAACTATGCAACTGCTGATATCCTAGCCTATGCCCGGCGGGCGTGCAGGGCCAGGCAAGAGGCACCGATGAACGCCGCCTGAACCATCCGTGCCATGCCCCTCACGATGGAGCAGTCCATGCACATTTTGCCGCGCCGATCCACCCCAGAAGTCAGCGTCGACGAGCTGGACGACCTGCTGCAGCAGGGGAGCGTGCGAGTGCTCGACGTTCGCGAGGACTGGGAGTTCCGACGCGGCCACGTACCGGGAGCGATCAGCGTTCCGCTGGGGGCCCTGACCGCTCGATCCGACGGTCTGAGCCGGGACAAACCATACGCCGTGATCTGCGAGAGTGGCAGTCGCAGCCTGGCCGCGACCGACTTCCTGCTGAGCCGGGGTTTCGACGGCGCCGTCTCCGTCAAAGGCGGAACCGGCGCGTGGGCTCGCACGCAGCGACCGCTGGAGAGGAACTGACATGGGAGCCGATCAGCGCCGTCTCGACTGGGATGAGCGGCACAAGGCCGGCGATTTCGAGGGAAACGGCCCGAATCCGACGCTTGTCGCCGCCGCGACCGGGCTTGCCACCGGCTCGGCCCTTGAGCTGGCCGCCGGCAGCGGCACAAACGCGGTCTGGCTCGCCCAGCAAGGCTGGAGGACCACGGCGGTCGACTGGTCGCCCGTCGGCCTGGCCAACGGCATGGCCAAGGCGGACGCGGCAGGCGTCGAGGTCGAATGGCTCGAGCGCGACCTCTTCTCATGGTCGCCGCCGCGGCGTGCGTTCGACCTGGTCGTGATCGTCTACCTGCACCTCCCGCCCGAGGAGCGTGAGCCCGTCTACGCGGGTGCCGCCGCCGCCGTCGCTCCGGGCGGCCGGATTCTGATCGTCGGCCACGACCGCCTGCACGGCGCCGAGGGCCAGGGTGGACCAGATCCGGCGCGCCTGTTCACCGCCGACGAGATCGCCGCGGGGCTCCAGGCCGCCGATCCGGAGCTGGTCGTGGAGCGCGCGGAAGTCGTGCGCAGGGTTCCGCCGCCGGGCCGTGGCCCGATCGATTCCCTCCTCGTTCTTCGCCGACACTAGCATCCACGGAGCTGCCGCCAGTGGCCGTCAAGACCTCCGCCGCCCGCTACGACGGGATCGGCCTTCGTTTCACAGCCAGAACCGGATCGGGCCACGAGATCGTCCTCGACGACTCGGCCGGCAATGCCGGCCCGCGGCCGGTCGAGATGCTCCTGGTAGGCCAGGCGGGCTGCACCGGCATGGATGTGATCTCGATCCTCCAGAAGAAGCGGCAGACTGTAACCGGATACGAGGTATCGGTCTCGGCGGAACAGCGGGAAGGCCAACCGGCCGTCTTCACCCGGGCGGATGTCGTCCACTTGGTCGAAGGGCCCTCGGTCGACGAGGACGCCGTCCGCCGCGCCATCGAGCTCTCGGCCAGGAAGTACTGCTCGGTTGCGGCGATGCTCTCGGCCGGGACGGTGGAGATTCACCATCGCTACCGCATCGTGAGCCCGGAGGGCGCCGCCGCGATCGAGGGCGAGGTGCTTGTCGTGGGGCCTCGTGCCGATCCCGACGCGGCCGGTCAAGCGCAGCCGGCCGAGGGCTCGAAGTAGCGTGGCCGGGCGGCGGCTTCCGGATCTCGGCCGGCGAGGAGAGGGCTGGTTCCTGCTCCAGCTGGTCATATTCGGTGCGATCGCCGCCTCGGGCGCCGCGGGCCCGGCCTGGGACGGGCCGGCCCGGCTCGCGGGGGCGCTGGGCGGCATCGTCCTCATGTGCGGCGGCGGAGTCCTGGCACTGCGCGGCGTGCTGGACCTGCGGGAGAACCTGACCCCCTTCCCAAGGCCGCTACCGGGCGCCCGTCTGGTTGAGTCCGGAGCCTATCGACTCGTGCGCCACCCGATCTACGGTGGCCTGGTCCTGGGCGCTGCGGGCTGGGGCGCTGTTCATGGCAGCGCCGATCTCGCTGCTTTGCGCGCTCGCGCTCGCGGCGTTCTTCAACCTCAAGTCGCGACGCGAGGAGACCTGGCTCGGGGAGCAGTTCGAGGACTACGGCGCCTACCGCAGCCGGACGCGGCGCATGCTTCCCTGGGTCTGCTGACGGGAATGTCGTCGAAGCGCGGCTGAAGCGACGGCCCGGGAGCCTACAGGCGCTCCGCGGCAACGTGATCGAGAGCCCTGGCAAGAGCCGCCTCCTCCGCGGGCGTCAGCCTGTCTTCGAGGATGGGGACGCGGCGGAGCGCCAGCGGGGAGCCGCGGTCGACGTGTGCCTGCCCACGAGAAGACTCGTGCCACGGCGTCCGGGAAGGTCTCGGTCAGGCCCCGACGTAGGCCGCGAGGTGCTCGCCGGTGAGGGTCGAGCGGGCGGCCACCAGGTCGGCGGGGCTGCCCTCGAAGACGATCCGGCCGCCATCGTGGCCGGCACCGGGGCCGAGGTCGATGATCCAGTCGGCGTGCGCCATCACCGCGAGGCTATGCTCAATCACGATCACAGACTTGCCGGAGTCCACCAGTCGGTCGAGCAACCCGAGCAGATGCTCGACGTCGGCGAGGTGCAGGCCCGACGTTGGCTCGTCGAGCACGTATGTCCCGCCGTCGGTGGCCATCTGGATGGCCAGCTTGAGCCGCTGCCGCTCGCCGCCGGAGAGCGTGGTGAGTGGCTGGCCGAGGGTCAGGTACCCGAGCCCGACGTCCGCCATCCGGGCGAGGATGGCCGTGGCGGCCGGCGTCTTCGCCGCGCCGCCGCCGAAGTACGCCAGCGCCTCGGCCACCGACATCTCGAGGACTTCGCTGATGTCCCGGCCGTCGAGCTTGTATTCGAGTACCGTCGGAGTCGAAGCGCTTGCCCTCGCACTCCTCGCACACCGATTCCACGGTCTGCATGAAACCCAGTTCCGTGTAGATGACGCCGTTGCCGTTGCAGACCGGGCAGGCGCCCTCGGAGTTGGCGGAGAAGAGCGCGGGCTTGACCCCATTGGCCTTCGCGAACGCCGTCCGGATCGGGTCCAGAAGCCCGGTGTAGGTCGCCGGGTTGCTTCGCCGCGAGCCCTTGATCGGCGCCTGGTCGATCGAGACGACCCCCGCCCCCCGGGCATGGAACCGTGGATCAGGGAGCTCTTGCCCGATCCGGCCACGCCGGTCACCACGCACAGCACGCCGAGCGGTACGTCCACGCTCACGTCCCGCAGGTTGTGCTGGGTGGCGTGGCGGATCTCCAGCTTGCCCGCGGGTACCCGGAGCGTCCCCTTGAGCCCGGCTCGGTACTCGAGGTGGCGTCCGGTGATCGTGCCGCTGGCCCGCAGGCCCTCGACGGTGCCCTCGAAGCACACGGTGCCTCCCGCGGAACCCGCGCCCGGGCCGAGGTCCACGACGTGGTCGGCGATCTCGATCACTTCCGGCTCGTGCTCGACCACCAGCACGGTGTTGCCCTTGTCGCGCAACTGCCGCAGCAGCTGGTTCATCCGCTGAACGTCGTGGGGGTGCAGGCCCGTGGTGGGCTCGTCGAAGACGTAGGTGACGTCCGTGAGCGACGACCCGATGTGGCGGATCATCTTGACGCGCTGCGCTTCGCCGCCCGAGAGCGTGCCCGACGGCCGGTCCAGCGAGAGGTAGCCGAGCCCGATCTCGACGAACGAATCGAGCGTGTGCCGCAGGGCGCTGAGCAGCGGCGCCACCGACGGCTCGTCCAGGTCGCGAATCCATTCGGCCAGGTCGCTGGCCTGCATCGCGCAGGCGTCGGCGAGGTTGATGCCTTTGATCCGCGACGACCGGGCCGCCTCGCTGAGGCGGCTACCGCCGCAATCGGGACAGGCGGTGAAGGTGACCGCCCGGTCCACGAACGCCCGGATGTGCGGCTGCAGCGACTCCTGGTCCTTGGACAGGTACGATCCCTGGATCCGCGGCACCAACCCCTCGTAGGTCATGTTGATGCCTTCGATCTTCATCCGGGTCGGCTCCCGGTAGACGAGATCGTGGCGCTCCTTGTCGGTGTAGTCGCGGATCGGCTTGTTGGGGTCGACGAAGCCCGAGGAGGCGTAGAGGCGGTAATTCCAGCCGCCCGGGGTATATCCGGGGATCGTCAGCGCACCCTCGGCAAGCGACTTGCTGTCGTCGTAGAGCTGAGACAGGTCGATGTCGGTCACCGAACCCATGCCCTCGCAGCGCGGGCACATGCCGCCGGTAATGCTGAAACTGCGCCCCTCCTTCACGGTCTTGCCGCCGCGCTCGACGGTAATCGCGCCGCTCCCCCGGACGGACGGAACGTTGAAGGAGAATGCCTGGGGCGAGCCGACGTGAGGCTGCCCGAGCCGGCTGAAGAGGATGCGGAGCATCGCGTTGGCGTCGGTGGCCGTGCCGACTGTGGAGCGCGGGTTGCCGCCCATCCGTTCCTGGTCGACGATGATCGCCGTGGTCAGCCCCTCGAGCACGTCGACCTCGGGCCGCGCCAGCGTCGGCATGAAGCCCTGCACGAAGGCGCTGTACGTCTCGTTGATCAGCCGCTGCGACTCCGCGGCGATCGTGCCGAACACCAGCGAGCTCTTGCCCGAGCCGGAGACGCCGGTGAACACCGTCAGCAGGCGTTTCGGGATGTCGACGCTGATGTCCTTGAGGTTGTTTACGCGCGCGCCGTGCACTCGGATCAGATCGTGGCTGCCGGCAACGGGCGGCGCAGGGGGCTGCATGACGGAGTCGGAGCTCACCGGTCCTGGATCAGCCCGAGCACATTGCCGTCGGGGTCGGTGACGGTGGCCACCAGGCGGCCGCCGCCCACGTCGCGCACGGGTTCCTTCACGGCGGCGCCGGCAGCGGTCACCTCGGCCAGCTTGGCCTCGATGTCCGGCACGTGCCAGTAGGCTACCGGCGAGGTCATGCCCTGCGGTCCACCGCCCGGCACCAGCCCGATGTGCTGACCGGCGGCATCGAAGCCGACGTAGTAGGGCCCGTCGGTCTGCGGCGCAATGCCGAGCAAAGCGGCGTACACCACCTTGGCCTTCGCCAGGTCGGAAACGGGATGCAGCACGGTCTTGATTCCCTGCGTGGAAGTGCCGGTCATGCTCACTCCTGGGGTCGTGGCTACGAAGTGCATAGCGGTCACTCTAGCTGCGGTTCGGTAACCGGCGCTTCGTTCGCGATCGAGCATTCGACGCGTTTCGCCACGCACGACAGCAGGTCGCCGTCATGGGCGACCCGGCCACGTCCGGCGGATCAGCGGTTCTTCTGGACGAGCGTCCGCCCAGATGCCGTCCAGGCGTTCATCCCGCCATCCAGATTCCATACGTTGGTGTAGCCGAGGTTCAGAAGGGTCTGCGCGGCCTGAGCGCTCTCCACGCCGCTCCGGCAGTAGACGAGAATTCTGGCGGACTTGCTGGCCGGCAACTCACTCGCCCTAGCGGTCAGCTGATCGTACGGGATGTAAAGGTCGGTGCCGTCGATCTCACCGATGTACGGCGTCTTGACGTTGACCAGCGTGAAGTCCTTGTGGGTAAGCATCTGGGCCAACTGATCGGCGGTAACGTTCGTCCAGTGGCCGCCCACGCCCTGGACCGTCACGCCGATCTGGGCGGACGGAGTCGCGGCCGCGGCGGGTGCGCCGGAAGAGCCGGCACCACCTCCGGTGACGGCCCCGAAGACGAGATCGGCGCCGATGACGACGCCGGCCACGAGGATCAGGACGGCGATCAGGAGGGCGAGCCTGGCCCTCGTATCGGGAATCAGGGACGGCTTCGGAGATTGCGTGGCCGCGGCCTTGCGGTCGCTCGGGACGCGGCCGGCCGCCCCGCTCACGGACGTGCCGCGGGTGGTGTGCCCTCGGCCGGAGTCTGAGTGCGTCCTGCGGCTCATCGATCAGTTGTTCCTGTGGTCGTGGTCGGGGCCCGGCTCCCCGCAGGACCCCGAGCCGGAGCAGGCCTCGTCAGAGCCGGCTGCCCGAAGGTCGTTGTTTCGGAAGGCCGCCACAGCGGAGGCCACGTCCGGCCCTTCGTGGACGAAGACGGGGACTCCGGCCGAGGCCAATCGGTTGATCGCCCCGCGACCGATGCCCTGACATACGACCGCGTCGAAGCTGCTGTCGGCCAGGACATTCGCGGCCGGCACGCATTCGCCGTGACCGTGCGACACGGATGGATTGGCGACGGCCACGACTTCACCGGTCTCGGTGTCGGCCAGGGTGTAGTAGGGGGCCCGGCCGAAATGGACCGAAAGCTGGGCGCCGGTTCCGTGCGTGTCGGTCGTCGGGATGAGCAGTCGCATGAAATCTCCTGAAACCGTGGCCCTCCGCCCTCTCAGGGTCGGTCCGTGTGTGGCCCTATGAGCTTACGTCGCGGAGCACGTCCTCTGGAAGTCGGGCCCGTCCTCCTCAGCCGCGCAGCCGTATCGCGAAGAGCGCGACGGGCCGGTATAGGACGTGGGCGAACTTGCCGAACGGCACCAGCAGGACGAGGGCCATGGCCACGCCGACGTGGACGAGGAACATCGGGTAGCCCCAGGCGGGAGCCTGAGGCAGGTACAGCCCGAGTTCCAGCGCGAAGCCGGTCACTCCGGCCACCCAGAGCATGGTCAGGAACGTCCAGTCCGATGCGGTCGAATGGAGGCTGGAGCGGTCGCTCTTGCGCAGGCGCCTGACGATCATGACCGTCGTGCCGTAGATCAACGCCGCCCCGGCCAGCGTGCCCAGCAGACGGACCGGGTACCAGATCGGCACCGGCGCTCCCACCGTCTTCAAGCCGAGAAGCTCCAAGCCGTAGTCGGCCATCGTAGCGCCCAGAAGGCCGAGGAAGCCCCACATGGTGGCGAAGTGGATTAACCAGCGCTGCGAGTACCACGGCCGCGTTTCGGTGGCATCCGCGCAGTCCTTGCGGAACCGCGTCTGGGCAAGCGATTCCGTGCCAACGGCGTAGAGGGCGGCATCGGTGACCTTGCGGATCGGTGCCTTCGGCGCAACCGGTCCCGGAGTACGCAGGACTCGGCGGACCATCTCGAATAGACCGGCCAGTGCCGCCACGCCCATGACTGCCATCACGACAACACCGAGGCTGTGCACGAAGTCGGATGGAATGAACTGGAAGAAGGCCAGTGTCGAGCCATCGGCCGGGCCGTGGACCGAGTACATGAACGCGGCCAGCAGCCCGACCAGCGCCACGACGAAGACACCGGCGAAGACGCCCGAAGTCGAAAGTAGGTAGGCCAGGTGAGTACGGTCGTAGCTGGCCACCGCGTAGCGCCGGGCGGCGGCCATGAACGACGCCGGATCGGCCTGGGTCGGGCAGGACTCGGTGCATTCCGAGCAGCCGTAGCACGACCACAGCTCCGGGCTGGAGAGCAGCTTGTCGCGGAGTCCAAGCTGGGCATACCGCGACATCCGCCGCGGGAACGACGCGCCGTTCGCCGACAGGGGGCAGATCGCCGAGCAGACGCCGCAGTTGTAGCAGGCCGAGATGTCGGTGGCCCCGAAACGCTTCAGTTCGGGGTAGAGGTTGTGGTCGACTCGTGCGGTCATGTCCGTGACTCCGCGGGTACGGCCTGGTACTTGAAATAGCCTTCCGGCGTTGGGTCCTTGAGCTCGCGGATCCAGCCGTAGCGGCGCATTCCCATGACCCAGTACATCGCCTCGTAGTCGGGGCTGCCGAGGGCCGCCGCGATCTCCGGGACCGTGTGCCCCTCATCGGCGCAGAACGCGAGGATCCGGCTGCGCATGAACGGCTCCTCTCGGATGACCTCGCGGTAGTCGCGCTCCGGGTTCATGCGATCGCCTCCTCGAGCATGCCGTCGATCTCGGCCAGGATCTGGGCGTTGGTGTAGCCGCGCAGATCGATGGCACCGACGGGGCAGACCGGGACGCAGCCGCCGCAACCTTTGCAGCCGGTCTCGCTGATGACCGCGACCTCGCGGCCGTTGAGCGAGAGCTGCTCGATGGCCCCGTACGGACACGCTTCGACGCACTTGTTGCACCACTCGCAGACGTCGGGGTCGACCGTGGCGACGAGCGGGTCGAGCTCGGCGAAACCCTTCTTGAGGACCGAGGCGCTCTGGGTCACGGCCGCGAGGCCCGAGGCCACGCTCTCAGCCGAGCTCTTGGGGCCCTGGCAGGCGCCGGCGATGAGCACGCCGTCGACCATCGTTTCGACCGGGCGAAGCTTGGGGTGGATCTCGTTGAAGAACCCGTCCTTGCCGATCGGGAGCTTCAGGATGGACACCAGCTCCTCGTTCTTGCGCGGCACCATCCCCGTGACAAGGACCACCAGGTCCACGGGGATCTCGAGATCCTCGCCGCCCGAAAGCAGGTCGCGGACGCTGATCAGCGGCGTGCCCGATGCCTCGGTCGAGACGACCGGAGGAGCGTCGTCGGGGTACTTGACGTAGATGGCGCCCTGCTTGCGCGCCTCCGTGTAGAGGAGCTCGAAGGTGCCGTACGTTCGGATGTCGCGATACAGGTGGTACTGGCGAAGGCCCGGATCGAGCTTGCTCACGGCGATCGAAACGTGTGCGGCGGACGTGCAGCAGAAGCGGGAGCAGTAGTCGTTCCCGCCCTGGCCCCGGCTGCCGACGCAATAGACGTAGGCGAGGCTGCGGACCCGGCGCCCCTTGTAGTGAAGTGGTCCGGTGGCCGCGTCCACCATCTCCTTGAAGTCGGGCAGCGTGACCACGGCCTCGTCGCCGTAGCCGAATTCGCCCTCCTCCGGCTGGTAGCTCTCGAAGCCCGTTGCGACGACGATCGAGCCGACCTCGACCGGGATCGTCTGCAGGGCGTCGCCCGCGATCCGGATGTCGACCTTGTAGTTGCCGAAGGAGCCGGACTTGCCGACCATCTCGGCTCCGGTGAAGACGTTGATCGAGGGGCGCTTCTTCACCTCGGCCACCAGGTTCGCGATCAGCTCGCGACCGTTGCGGTCGTGCGGGAAGATCGGGCCGAAGCGGCCGACCCAGCCGCCCAGCTCGGCTTCGCGCTCGATCAGGAAGACGCCGAGCCCTACGTCTGCCAGGCCGATCGCGGCGCGCAGGCCGGCGATCCCTCCGCCGATGATGAGGGCCTTCTGCGTGGTCTCGAAAACGAGCGGCTCGAGCGGGGCGCTCTCGCGCGTCCGCGCGATGACGCCCTTCACCAGGCCGATGGCCTTGGCCGTGGCGCCCTCATGATCGTCGGTGTGGGTCCACGAGCACTGCTCGCGGATGTTGGCCTGGTTGTACTCGTACGGGTTGAGGCCGGCCCGCTTCGCCACGCCGCGGAACGTCACGACGTGAAGCTTGGGCGAGCAGGACGCGACCACGAGGCCATCAAGGTTCTGCTCCTCGATGTCGGCCTCCATCTCCGACTGGCTGGCGTCGGCGCAGGCGAAGACGGTCGTCTTGGCGACCACCACGCCGGGCTCGTCCTTGACCGCCCGGACGACGGCCTCGACGTCGACGTAGTCGCTGATATTGCCGCCGCAGTGGCAGACGTACACGCCGATGCGCCGGGCGCTCGGGCGGTCCACGCCTTCGTTGGCGCCTCCGGGCGCTAGCTCACGCACGTCCGAGTGCGCTCGCGTCGCGTCCTCGGGCCGGCCTCGGTCTGGACTCGCCGGAGCTCCCGGACGGTCTTCGCTCTCCCTCCAGTCGAACTCTGGCAGTTTGCCGCTCATGCCGGCACCTTCAGGCTCTCGAGATGGGCAGCGACCTGAGCGACTGCGGCGCCCGCATGGAGGATGGAGTCCGCGATGTCCTTTGCGCCCGACGCCGTGCCGGCGACGAACACGCCGGGAATGCTGGTGCGGCCCGGGTTCAGGTCCTCGTCCGGCTCCAGCACGTACTGCTGGTCGCTTAGTTCGAGGGCCCCGTCGTCGAAGAGCAGCTCGACCTCCCGGTTCGGCTGGACGCCGACCGCCAGGACGACCATGTCGTACTCGGCGTCCACGAGCGCTCCGCCGTTCTCGATGTCCTCGTAGCGCAGGATCAGGTTGCCGTCGGGCTTCTCCGTGATCCTGGCGACGCGACCCTTGATGTACGTCGCGCCCATCGATTTCGCGCTTTCGTAGAACTCGTCGTAGCGCTTGCCCGGGGCCCGGATGTCCATGTAGTGGACGGTCACTTCGGCCAGCGGCAAGGCGCCCATGACGAGCTGGTTCTGCTTGATCGAGTACATGCAGCAGAACCGCGAGCAGAGCGGGTTGCCGACCGTCTCATCGCGCGAACCGGTGCAGAGGATGTAGGCGATCCGCTCGGGAACCTTGCCGTCGCCGGGGCGCAGGACCGTGTTGAACGGCCGCGTCGGCGCGAGGAGCCGGTCCATCTGCGTGCCGGTAATGACGTTCTTGTACCTGCCGAACCCGTACTCGGGCTTGGCGTCGGCGGTGAACAGCTTGTAGCCGGTCGCGACAACGACAGCGCCTGCCTCGATCTCCGTGACCTTCTCGCGCGCATGCAGGTCGATACAGCCGTCCACCGGGCAGACATTCACGCACTCGTGGCAGCCGGAGCAGACGGCGCAGTCGAGGCAGCGGACCGCGGCGGAGCGGGCCTCGTCCTCGTCGAGCGGAGCCTCGACCTCGCTGAAGTCGGCCGGTGCCGCCACCAGCGCCGTCCCACTGGCGGTCGCCGGACGAGGCGTGTAGGCGTTCTGCCGAGCCAGGACCGCCTTCTTGTCGACGACCGGGAGGCGCAGGTCGAAGCCTTCGAGCGGTAGGCCGCGCACGTAGCGGTCGATCATGTGGGCGGAGCGCCGGCCCTCGCCGACGGCCCGCGTGATGTCGGTGGCGCCGTTCACCACATCGCCGGCAGCGAAGATGCCCGGGACCGCCGTCTCGAGCGTCCCGTCGCGGGCGACCAGTGTTCCGTTCCGGTTGGTGTCGAGCGTGCCCGCGAACGCGCCTTTGTCCGCCGAGAGTCCGATCGCGGCGATGATGATGTCGGCCGCGATGACGTATTCGCTGCCGGGGATCGGCTCCGGGCGGCGCCGGCCCGATGCGTCCGGCTCGCCGAGCCGCATCTTCGTGCACCGCAGGCCGTTGACTGCGCCGCTCGCGTCGCCGGTGACTTCCGCGGGGGCGACGAGGAACGTGAAGCCGACCCCCTCCCGCTCGGCATCGTCGGCCTCGACGTGATGGGCCGGAAGCTCGGCGCGGGTGCGCCTGTAGGCGATCGTCACGCCGGCGGCGCCGAGGCGGCGCGAGACTCGGGCGGCGTCCATGGCGACGTTGCCACCGCCGACGACCACGACCCGCTTGCCGCCGAAGTCGACCTTCTCGCCGAGCTTGACCTTGCGCAGGAAGTCCGTCGCCCCGAGCACGCCGAGTCTGTCCTCCCCGGGCACGCCCAGCGCAGACGAGCGTGGAGTGCCGGTGGCGACCAGCACGGCGTCGTAGCCATCGGCCTTGAGGGCGGACAGGTCGCGGACCGGCGCGTTCGACGGCGATCTCGACGCCGATGTCGCGGACGTTCTGGATGTCGCGCTCCACGGTCTCGACCGGGAGACGGTAGGACGGGATGGCCAGGCGCAGGAAGCCCCCGGGCTCCGGGGCGGCTTCGAAGATCTTCACGGCGTATCCGAGTCGGGCGAGCTGCCAGGCCGCGGTCAGTCCTGTGGGCCCGCTGCCGACGATCGCCACCTTCTTGCCGTTCGGTGGGGCGACCTCGATCCCGAGCTCGTCGTCCGACGCGTTGTGCTGGTCGGAGATGAAGCGCTTGATCCGCC
Organism: uncultured Chloroflexia bacterium; assembly: GCA_963838285.1. Lineage (GTDB taxonomy): Bacteria > Chloroflexota > Limnocylindria > Limnocylindrales > CSP1-4 > Fen-1039. Next base: position 312,600 of record CAWIQP010000006.1, on the reverse strand, counting down.
GAATCGGGAGCGTGCCCTCGAGCGAGCCGCGGGTGCACTCGCCCTCGCACGGGGCGTAGCAGGCGCGACCCAGGGTGCCGACCAGAGGCGTCGCATCCAGGACGAGCCGATGGGCCTTCTCGTATTCGCCGCTGCGGACGAGCGAGACGTACCCGTGCGCCTCGATGCCCGCCGGGCACGCATAGGTACAGGGCGACGAGCCCTCGCGCTCGATGACCGCCTTCTTCGGCACGGCCTGCGGGAACGCGATGTAGGCGGCTCGGCGGGCGACCAGGTCGTAGTTGAACTGGTCGGGCACGGCCACGGTGCATGCCTTCTCGCAGAGCTGGCAGCCTGTACAGGTCACCTCGTCTACGAACCTGGCCTTCTGGCGGATGGTCGCCCTGATCACGCCGTCATCGCCGCGCGTGATCTTGTCCACCTCCGTGTACGTCATCGCGGTGACGTTGGGGTGGTGGATCGAGGCCGCCATCTTGGGGGTCGAGATGCAGCTCGCGCAGTCCAGCGTCGGGAAGACCTTGGACAGCAGGATCATCCGGCCGCCGACGCTCGCTTCCTTCTCGACGAGCAGGACGTTGTAGCCCATGTCGCCGAGCTTGAGCGCCGACTCCATGCCGGCGATGCCGCTGCCTACCACGAGGGCGTCGTACTTGGTCATGACTTGGCTCCAGCCGACCGCATCGCGATGAGGGCTTCCGAAAACTGATTCATGTGCTTGGCGAAGTTCTCTGCGCAGACCGAGCAGATCGCCGCCATCTTCAATCGCTGAGGCGACAGGCCCTCGGCCTTCAGGAGCGCCTGGGCCTCGGCCATAATCCGAGACGCTCTCTTGGCGCAGTCGGGCAGCAGGGCGCACTCGTCGCCGTCCGAGGCGACGAAGACGCCTTCGAAGCCCTGCTTGATGGCGTGGAGGATCCAGGACGGGCGGATGCCGCTCGTGCACGGCATGCTGATGACTCGCACCCCGGGCGAATAGTGGAGGTGGGAGCTCCCGGCCAGGTCTATGCCGGGATCCGAGATGTTGTTAGTGGAGAAGACCAGGATCCGCGGAGCGACCGCGTGGGCCTTTTCCTCGACGGGGGACCGCGAGCGCAGTCATCAGTCCAGTGCTCCCGAAACGCTCAATCCGGCCGGGCGAGGGGGCCGCCCGCCGATCCGATGGCGGAGGGCCTACTTGCCGCGGCGAAGGAAGACCCGGTCGTAGCCGTCGGCCTCCATGACGCCGAGGAACTCGTGGCCGACCTTGCCGGACCAGGCGCCGATGTCGGTCTTGGTGACGGGATCGCTCGACCAGACCTCCATGACGTCGCCGACGGCGATCTTGCCCATGCCCTTCTTGGCCTCGAGGAGGGGACCGGGGCAGGCGGCGCCGCGGGCGTCGATGACCTCGGCGGCAGTGACGGATTCCAGTTCAGCTGTGCTGAGCGCGCTCATTTGCTGCTCCGATCTGAGAATCGATGACGGCTGTTGGGTGACCATTGCAGAGGAGCCTCCAGGCAGTCGGGCCTGGTTCGTTTCGGCACCGTGAGCATCTGATGTCATCGGCGGCTCAGGGCGTCGCTCCGACCACGTCGGAACCGGATTTCGTTGAATTCTCGTAGGACGCGGCGAGGTCGCCCAGCCGGGCGATCCGTCGAATGAGGACCTGCCGCATCAGTCCGCAGGCGGCCACGATCTCCGGGTCGGCCAGTTGATAGCGGACCTCGCGGCCGTCTCTGACCGCCTCGACGAGCCCGACACCGCGGAGGGCCGCCAGGTGCTGCGAGATGGCGGGCTGAGTGGTGCCGAAGTGTTCGGCGAGCTTGCGGACCTCCACTGGACCGGCCTCGCCCAGGAAGTGAACGAGTTCCAGGCGTCGCGGGCTGGCCAGAGTCTTGAGAAGCGAGGCCTGGAGGGCATAGATCCCGTCGGCTGGTCGCAACATCGCTCGGCTTTCTCCCTGTGAATGAGCCGCCGATCTGCACGATCCCATCGCGGTATTCGTGGGGCTCGGCACTCCGGTGGCTGATGACGTATGCGTGCTATATGAATACATCGGCTATATGCATATGCCCACGTGCCAAATGTCACAAGTCGGCGGCCCATCGGCCCCGGGTGCCGCATCCGAGGTTCCGCGGGCGCTCCGCCTACAATCGCGCCATGAACACCACCGATCGCACGACTTCCGGCGCGGCCGGCCCCGGGACCGTCGCAGGGAGGGTCTTCCAGCGAGTCCTCGGCCAGGAGCTGCCGGTGGCGGTGCGGGCCGAAGGCTGCACCATCTGGGATGCCGACGGGCGGGCCTATCTCGACGCCGCCGGCGGAGCCATCGTCGTCAACGTGGGCCACGGCCGGCAGTCCATCGTGGATGCGATGGAACGCCAGGCGCGCGCCTTCACCTACGTCCACGGCACGACCTTCACCACCGAGCCGCTCGAGACCTACGCGCGGGCCATCGGCCGGTACCTGCCCGTCGACGACCCCGCCATCTATCCGGTAAGCGGCGGCTCCGAGGCCATCGAGAGCTGCCTGAAGCTTGCCCGCGCCTACCACCTGGCCCGGCGCGAGCCCGATCGCACCGTCGTCATCGCCCGCTGGGGGAGCTACCACGGCAACTCCATGGGCGCGCTGGACCTCTCCGGGCGAGAGCCTCTGCGCCGCCCCTACGAGCCGTGGCTCGGCCGCTTCGGCCACGTCAGCGCCGCGTATCCGTATCGCGGCGGAGAGGCCGCCGCGCACGCCCTGGGCGATACCGGCGCTCTCGTCGCGGACCTGGAGGCGGCCATCGCCGAAGCGGGCCCGCGGAGAGTTGCGGCGTTCGTGGCCGAGCCCATCGTGGGCGCGACTCTGGGCGCGGTGGTCCCGCCGGACGACTACTGGCCCGCCATCGCGGAGGTCTGCCGGCGCCACGGCATCCTGCTCGTCGCCGACGAGGTGATGACGGGTTTCGGGCGGACGGGGCGGTGGTTCGGGATGGACCACTGGGGCATCCGGGCGGACATCGTGGCCGCGGCCAAGGGTGCCGCCGGCGGCTACTTCCCGCTGGGCCTGGCTGTTGCCAGCGGGTCCGTCTACGACACGATCACCGCCGGCGGGGGCTTCGTCCACGGGTTCACCTACAGCCACTCCCCGGTGGGCGCAGCGGTGGCGGGAGAAGTGCTGCGGATCCTGGAAACGGAGAACCTGGTGGAGGCGAGCGCCGTGAAGGGTGAACGGCTGCGCGCCCTGCTGGCGGAGCGGTTGGGAGGTCATCCGAACGTCGGCGAGATCCGCGGCCGTGGGCTCCTCGTCGGCCTGGAGCTCGTGGCAGACCGAGCCACGAGGAAGCCTTTCCCGCGTTCGGCGCGATTGATCGAGGCCGTCATGAGCCACGCCCGCGCGGCCGGCCTCCTGCTGTACCACGGCACGGGGAACGCCGACGGCATGAACGGCGACACCGTCCTGCTCGGGCCGCCGTTCGTGGTTACAGAAGACGAAGTGGCCTCGATCGTCGCTCGTCTCGGCGAGGCGGTAGAACGCGCCGCAGCCGAGGCGTCGGCGAGGGTGGGCTGACTCACAGCCCGCCCACCCTCGCTCGGGATCAGCCGGCCGCCGGCGTCGGCGGACCTGCCAATCGACCCCGTCTGCCGCCGCGTCGGTCCTGGCGAGCGGTGGGCTCCGGCTCCGGCGTGTCGCACTCGTAGTCGGTGGCGACGTGACTGAATCCGAGCCGGCCCGAGAACCACGACAGGCGTGACGGCGCCCACCAGGCGCGGCGCCCGAGCAGCCGCATCGTTGCCGGAACGAGTAGCGCCCGAATGATCGTCGCGTCGAGAAGGACCGCGATGGCCATGCCGACGCCAAGGCTCTTGATGACGATCATGTCGGCAAGGCCGAACGCCGCGAAGACGGCGACCATGATCATCGCGGCGCCGGTGATGACTCGCCCGGTGCGCGCGAGTCCTTCGACGACGGCCTGGCGCGTGTCTCCGGTCTTGCGGTAGGCCTCCTGGATGCGCGAGAGAAGCAACACCTCGTAGTCCATCGATAGCCCGAAGATCACGCTGAACATCAGGATCGGGACGATCGAGATCGTGAACCCCGGCGAGGAGAAGCCCAGCAGGCTCGACAGGTTGCCGTCCTGGAATATCCAGACGAGGGCGCCGAAGCTGGCGGTCAGCGACAGCAGGGTCATCACGACGGCCTTGACAGGCAACACGACCGAGCCGAACTGAAGCATCAGCATCAACGCCATTGCCACCAGGATGAAGAAGATCGCCGCCGGCGCCTCGGCGTTCTGAGCGTCGAGGAAGTCGAGAGCGGATGCGTCGTCGCCTCCCACCGCCACGGTCAGGCCGGCGCCGGGTTCGAGGCTGCGAATGGTCTGGACCAGCGCCTGTCCGGCGGCGGTCCCGGCCAACGGGCTGATCACCTGGAGATGCACGGTCGAGCCTCGGATCGTGGTGGCAAGCAGCGCGTCGAGCGCCGCGGGCCTCGAGGCTGCGGGAGCGGTGGCGGCAGCGACCACTTCGGCCGCGGGCAACGGTCGCCCGCTGCCATCGGCCAGGGAGAAGGGCCCTTCGACGCCGGATACGCCAGCAAGGGCGGCGATCCGGGCGGAGTAGTCGGCCAGAGCGGTCGCATTGGAGTTGGAAAGCGGATCGCCGGCCACGGTGACGAGCAGAGTCGATCGGCCGGGTTTCGCCCGCCGGGAACTGAGTCTCGATCGTGTCCCAGGCAGCCCGAGCCTCCGCGGCCGCGGGCAGCACGTCCGCGCCCGGCAGACCCTGCCGCTCTCCGAGGAACGGGATCCCGAAGGCGAGCAGGAGGGCAAGAATCGGCAGCATCACAGCAAGTGGTCGAGCCATAACCGAGGAGGCGATTCGCTCCCACATGCCGGTCCCGCGGGTTGGCGCAGTTGAGGCGCCGGAATCGGCGGGCCGGTCGCCGGCCGGTGCCCGCCGGAATGGGTTGGGGACCCGCAGCCGCTCGACCTTCGGACCGAGCATCGCCAGCACGGCCGGCAGGAACGTGACCGCATAGGCGACCGAGCAGAGCGCGATGAGCGCCCCGCCGATTCCCATCGAGCTTAGGGTAGGCGCGCGGAACAGAAGCAGTCCGGAAAGGCCGATCGCCACAGCGGAGCCGGAGAACGTGACCGCCTTGCCGCTGGTCGCGACGGTCCGTTCGACGGCTTCCTCGACCGTGGCTCCGCAAGCCAGCTCCTCTCGGAAGCGGCTGACCATGAACAGCGAATAATCGATCGCGAGCGCCAGGCCGAGCATTGTGACCACGCTGGTCACGAAGATGCTCATCGTCATGTGCTGGGCCAGGACCCAGACGATCGCCAGGGTGCTCGGGATCGTGAGGCCGGCGACCATGAGAGGGAGCCCGGCGGCCACGAGCGTGCCGAACACGAGCAGCAGTATCAGCAGGGCGATCGGCAGCGAGACCGACTCCGCGCGGCTGAGGTCCTGCTCGGACTGGGCAGACTCGGCCGCGCTCAAGGGTGCGTTGCCGGTCAGCTGGACGGTCATGCCGGACGGCGTCCCTATCTCTGAGCGCAGGCTGTCGACCGCGCCGATCGCCTGATCCTCGCTGAGGCTCAGGTTCACGAGGACCCAGGTGGCATCTCCGGTATTGCTGATGAAACGGGCGCTGCCCGTCTCGGCATAGCTCACGATGGACGTCACGCGCGGGTCGGCGCTAAGTGTCGCGAGCGCCGCCGCGATCTGGGACTGGAACGCGGGCGAATTCGGCGTCGGTGCGACCTGGCGCATCGAACAGGACGACTATCGAGCTGCCGCCGCCGCCGAAGTCGGCCGCGAGCCGTTGCGCCACCTGCTGCGACTCCGAGCTCGGGTCGTACCAGCCGCCCGTCGAGAGAACCGACGAGGCGCGTGCCGCGAAACCGAATGAGACGACTGCCGCGAGCACGGCCAGCGTCGCAACCCAACGCCTGCGGCGGTAGACGAATCTCCCCCAACGAGCAAACATGACCGTCCCTTCCGTGAGCTGGGGGCATGGCTCAAGAGCAAGCCTCAGCAGCCCCTGTTTCCGCGATGGACGGTCGGCCGACCAGTGCCGGTTCTCCCGGCCCAAAAAGAATAGAGATTCTCCATTCCCTTTGTCAACTACCCGTCCCGTGTCGTGCTCCCGCTCAACCGGGGTGGACGCCCGGGGTAAGATGTGAGAATGGAAGTTCTCTTTGAAGTCGACCGATGCCACGCGTAACGGTTGCCCACGAGCAGGCGGTGCGGCAGCGGATCGTCGACGCCGCGATCACCGTCTTCGGGGAGATGGGCTACCAGAGAGCCACCGTCCAGGACGTGGTCCGCGCCAGCGGGTTGTCCGTCGGGGCCGTCTATACCCACTTCAAGAACAAGGAGGAACTGTTCCTGGTCGCGTGCGCGTGCGAGGTCGAGGCCCAGAACGCGGACCTGCGGCTGCGCCTGGCCGAGTTGGGCTCGGTGACCGACAGACTCCGAACGGCTATCGACTTTGCAATCGACTCCGCGGTCTACGACGTCAACGAGCGGAGCGTCCGAGCCCATGCCTGGATGGTCGCCGGGGAATCGCCGGATCTCCGCCAGATCCTGAGGGACCGCCGGACGGAGATGGTTGCGTTCTCCAGGCTGGTTCTGCAGGAGGCCCTCGTTCGTCGCGAGCTCCCGGGCTGGATCGACGCCGACGCCATCGCCTCGGCCTTCGTGACGCTCATGGACGGATTCGTCGTCAGGGCGCTGGAGGCCGGCTCGATCGCGGCGACGGACGCCCGCCGCGAGGCCTACTCCCTGCTGGAGCTTCTCCTCGCGGCTCCTCCGGAAGTGCCGCAGGCCGTCGAGGCGCTGCGGAGTCAGGCGAGTCCCAGGAGCAACTAGGCCCCCACGAGCCATCCAGGCGCACTGCCGGGTCGGTCATGTGACGGATAGGATCGCGGCGCCCGGATCCGGCGGTTTGGGCGTTCCGACGCTCCGAACGCCTGAAGCGAGCTTGGGAAGCGCTGCGATCGGTTCCCCGGGGCACCGTTCCTACGCCGTCCGGCGCAGGCGAGAATCGCCTATGTTGGTGATGGCAGATAGGGGTGCGAACCCGTAGGGTTCGCACATGGTCGCAGCGAGCCCCGAGCGAGGCATGACCCTTCGCGCGCCGCAGAGAAGCGGAGGGATTCAGGTGCTCGCCGCATATGGCGCCAGGCCGGCCCTCGTTGGTGCCGCCGCCCTGACTATCCTCCTGGCTCTGCTGGCGATGGGAGCCGCACTCCAGTCCGGCAGCGGTGCGATCGTGACCATCCTGGCTCTCGGCCTCGCCGCGGTCGCCGCCATGCTGCTGGTGGGGCTGCGCGCACTGCGCGCCGTCAAGACTCGCGCGAGCGCGGCCTTCGATCGCGCCGCCGCCGCCGAAGCCATCCAGCGCGCTCGCGCCGAGGAGCTGGCCGGTGTGCTGGCCGCGAGCGAGAGTCTCATGCTCACTGGCGAAGGCCAGATCGACTACCTCGGGGTCCTGACGGCTATCACGCCCGACGGTGCCACGTCCTTCCTGGTTCGGGTCGAGGGCGAGACGGACGCGACGGTCGTGGCCGCGCACGGCCCGCTCGCGGCTTCGGTCGTGGCGTTCCGGCGGCCCGTGCCGTCCGGGGCGTCCGACTCCCGCCTCGCGGCTGGCCCGGTCACGTCGTTCCGGGCAGCCGATCGCGCCAGTGATCCGGCCGTCACCCGTGAACACATGGCCGGCCTCGACGCCGAGGTAGCGGCCGGTCTGGCGATCCGGCTCGCGGGTCACGACGGTAGATGCCTGGGCTGGCTTCACATGGTCGACCGAGGCGAGGGAATCCTGGAGCCGGGCTTCGTCAGCCTGGCACAGCTGGTCGCCAACCAGATCGGCGTCGCGATGGAGAACAACGCCCTGCTTGCGCGCGTGCGCCGCCAGCTGGCCGAGGGTCAGCGCGTCCAGCACCAGCTCATCCAGGCCTCCAAGCTCGGTGCGGTCGGTGAGCTGGCGGCGGCCGTGGCCCACGAGGTCAACAACCCATTGACGGGGATCCTCGGCTTCTCCGAGCTGCTCCTGGCCGAGCTGCCCGAGGACGACAGCCGCCGCGAGGAAGTCGCCGTGATTCGCGAGGAAGCGGTCAGGGCCCGCTCGATCGTGAAGGCCCTGGTCGAGTTCGCCCGTCCTCGTCCACCTCAGCGAAGAGAGACGGACCTGAACGACCTCGCTCGCTCGACCCTGGAACTGATCGGCTTCCGCGCCTCGGAGGCCCGGGTCGGCATCGCCGCCGACTACGGCGACCTGCCGCCGCTGCAGGTCGACCCCGACGCCCTCGGGCAGGTTCTGCTGAACCTCTTCGGCAACGCCATCGATGCGATGCCGAACGGGGGCGAGCTCCGGGTCGCGACTCTCTGCAAGGGCGACCGCGTCGCGGTAGCCGTCGCGGATGCCGGGGTGGGCATGGACGAGGTGACGCGAGGGCGCGTCTTCACGCCGTTCTTCTCCACCCGCAGTGGCAACGCCGGGGCTACCGGGCTCGGCCTGTCGGTCAGCCTCCAGATCGTCGAAAGCCACGGCGGGACTATCGAGGTCGAGAGCGCGCCCGGGAAGGGTTCGGTATTCACCGTGTGGCTGCCAGTTTCGTGGCCGGCCGTCCAGGGCGTGTTCACCGACCCGGGAACCGAATTGTCGCAGTCGGTTTCGTCGGACGGGCCGGATGGGGATTTCGCTGCCGCGGCGCAGTCCCCGGCGGTAACCTTCGATTCCAAGTCCAGCGCCGCAGCGGCCGGCGCAGTCGGATCAGGGAGAGAGGTCGCCGCATGACCTGGGACCTGCGGCCGTTCCGTTCTGGAAACGCCCGCCCGCGCGTGTTGTGCGTCGATGACGAGCCGGTCATCCTGCAGATACTGCGCCGCCTGCTCGAAGTCCAGGGCTTCGAACCTGTCGCCTGCAACGACCCGCTAGCCGCCGTCCACGACTTCGTCGAGGGAGCCTTCGACGTCGTCATCACCGACATCCACATGCCGCGAATGGACGGCCTGGCCCTGATGCGCGCACTGCGGGCCGTTCAGCCGGAACTGCCGGTCGTGGTGGTGACCGGGCACGGCACGGTCGACACGGCAATCCAGGCGCTGCGCGAGGGTGCGACGGGAATGCTCGTCAAGCCGTTCACCGGTGAGGAGCTTCTGGCGGAGGTCCGGCGCGCCCTGTCGTCGGCGCAGATGCGCTACGAGGCGCTGCAGTACCGATACCTGAGCCCGGTGCTCGACTCGATCGCCCTGACGCTTTCGACGGCCATCGAGGCCCGCAACCTCGAGACGGGCGAGCACTGCCGGCAGCTCGGCGTCCTGTCCGAACGAATGGCCGCGGTCCTCGGCCTCGACGAGCACAAGCAGATGACGATCCGCATCGGCGGCTATCTGCACGACATCGGCAAGATCGGCATCGCCGACGCCATCCTGCTCAAGCCGGGACGCCTGACAGAATCGGAGATGGCGGAGATGCGCCGCCACAGCGAGATCGGCGCCGCGATCCTGGAAGTCCACGATGCCATGGCGGACATCGCTCAGATTGTCCGCCACCACCACGAACGCTGGGACGGCCGCGGCTATCCGGACGCTCTCGTGGGGGCGTCGATCCCGCTCGGCGGTCGCATCATCGCCGTGGCCGACGCCTTCAGCGCCATGACCAGCGACCGCATCTATCGACCGGCCCTGCCGCTGGACCGGGCCTGGGCCGAGTTGCGCGCCCACTCCGGCAGCCAGTTCGATCCGGAGATCGTCGAGGTCTTCGAGCAGGTCGTCGACGAGCGGGGCGAAATCCGCCCGCTCGATCCGGCCGTAGAGCGGACTCTCAACAACGAGGTCCACGTCCCGCTGGCGGCGACCGAGGAGCTGCACGCCAGGCTGGCGATGCTGCCCCTGCTCGAACCCCTATCCGCCCCGGTCAGGACGGCCGCGGAGGATTGCCCCGTCGCCGACGACAGCGGGGAGTGCGCCGTGATCGCATCGGGCGAGGGCTGCGAGATAGTCGTGGCGCAGGACGGAAAGACGGATCCGCCTCCGGGGACGCGCCAGGTCGCCTGAGGCCCGTTCGCTCCGGGATGGCGGCGGTCCTCCGCCGCGGGCGCTCCGATCCGCGCTCAGAAGCCGCGGGCGCCCCGACTGCGGGTCACGACGTACAGCCCCAGGAGCACGATCAGCAGCGGCCCGATGAGCCGGTCGGTGGGGAAGTTGAGGTTCGCCGCCGCCACGTCGCTGCCGCCCCAGAGGGCCAGCAGCCCGCCGATGCCGAGCGCCCAGCCCCAGCGGCGGCCGGTCGTCGAGCGGATCAGGGCTATCGCCATTACGCCGAGGCCCAGGAACAGCGTCCCCCAGCCGCCGCCGTGGATGACGCCGACGGTGCTCAACAGGTCCGAAAGGGCGAGGGCGGAGATGAAGACGCCGCTGTACAGGGCCAGGTCGCTGTGGTCGCGGAAGCCGACCAAAACCAGGACCACTCCGACCGCCAGGAAGAAGGCCGACGCGCCGAACTGGGCCTCGCTGAAGAGCTGGCCGGCGGCCAGGAGGAGTCCGAGGACGATCAGGAAGACGCCGATCAGCGGGACGCGCGAGCGGGCGCCGGGCCAGCTGCCGTCGAAACTCCAGCTGTCGACGCGAACGGCCTTGGGAGCATCCTGCCTCTTCATGACGGGAGAGTAGCAGCCTGACCGATCCCCTGCGAAGCGGACCGGCCGGGCGTGGAAAATGGCCGGTCCTCGGCCGCTACGCCGTGAGTCCGGCGTCCACGCTGAGCTCGACGTTCCCCTTTAGAGCGCGAGAGATCGGGCAGCCGTTCGTGGCCTGCTCGGCCAGATCGCGGAAGCGGGCTTCGTCGAGGCCGGGCACGCGACCGCGAACCGTCAGCCTGCTCGAAACGACCGTCCATTTGCCGTCGACTCGTTCGGCCGTCACTTCGGCCGAGACTTCGAGGTTCTCCGGCGGCGATCCCGCTTTTGCGAGGTCGCTGGAAAGAGCCATCGAGAAGCAGGTGGCATGCGCCGCCGCCAGCAGCTCCTCCGGGCTGGTCTTGCCGTCGGCCTGCTCGGTCCGGGAAGCCCACGTCACCGGCAGAGCGGTGAATGCGCCGCTCGTGGCGGCGTCGACGCGACCGGAGCCCGTCGCCAGGTCGCCATTCCATCCCACCTTGGCCCGACGAACTGCGGCCATGGCGTACACCTCCAGATTGCGCGGCTTTGTGGATCGCCGCTCTGTATGTCGATGTTCGCACGCCCGAAAAGTCCCGGTCGACAGAAGGCTGCGGAGACCGCGCGACGGGACGGCCGAGGAGTTCAGGAGCCGGCGGACGTTCGGGCCGGTCGGCGCGGCGCCGGCAGTGCCTCGGCGTGCCGGACGGCGACGGCGCCTGCGACTTTCCTGAAGAGGGCTCGGTGCGCTGCGCCCGGGGGCGGCACGACCGCGCCGGCGCTGCCGAACTCGAGGTAGGCGTTCAGCGCCGAGGAGAACGCCGCAATGAAACCGGGCGCTTCGATCGGATCGAAGCCGGGCTCCCAGGCCAGGCCGAGTATCCGCACCAGCTTCGAGGCCCGGTCGATGCGCGGCTCGATGCGGCCCACCAGGCCGTCGCCGAAGAGTATCGGCAGGACGTAATAGCCCCAGCGGCGCTTCGCCGCGGGCGTGTAGACCTCCCATCGGTATTCGAAGCCGTAGAGCGGCTCGATCGCCTCACGGTCCCACATCAGCGGGTCGAGGGGCGCGAGGAAGCTCGCTCCGGCCGGGCCGTCCCCGGGCTGAGCCGTGGCCCCGGCCGCCTCGGCCGCGATTTCGCGTTCGGCCTGGGCCAGCAGCGGCAACTCGTCCGCCACGACGAAGCGCCCGCCGCGCAAACCCTCGACGGTGACGGGCACGATCTCGCCTCGATCCACGAGCTCGGCCCGAAGCTCCGTTCGCAACGGCGCCGGCCCGATGCCGAGCCACAACTCGCCGCTTCCGGAGGCGCCGAGCAGGCCGTGGGCGCGGAAGCGCGACAGGAGCTTGTGCCGCCGCTGCTCACGTTCCGGGACGCGGATCTCCAGGAGGTCGGCAGGGAAGAGGCGTTCGACCAGGTCGTAGTAGCGGCGGTTGCCCTCGCGGCGCGCAAGCCCCAGGCGACCGGAGACCGCCAGAGCCTCGAGCACCGCCCTGACGGCCGACGTCGGCCCCCACCACCAGGCGATCGCCTCGCTCCGCTCGAAGTCGGCCGAGCTCCTGGGACCTTCGGCCGCGATGGTGGCCAGCAGCTTCTCCGCCAGCGCGGCCTGCTCGGCCAGAAGCCCGCTCGCCCAGCCGGCGCCCATGGTCTCCCAGGCGATCCGGTAGTAGGGCAGTTCGCGTGTGGGCAGCAGGTTGAGCGACTTGTTGTACGCCTCGAACAGCAGCCGCCGGCCGTACAGCAGCTCGTCGGTCAGCTCGCGGCGGTAGCCGCCGATCCGCGCCGCAAGGACCAGGTCGTGGTTCCGCCCGGCTACCTCCAGCGGGTCGAACTGCAACGAGCCGAGTCGATCGACCACGGCCAGGACGCTCTCGGGCGACGCGGGCAGCGCGCGTGGAGGCGCGAGCAGGTGGCGGATGGCGAGGAAGCGGCGCGCCACGGCGACGCTGATCGGCTGGGGCATGGCGCGATTGTGCGGTCTTCAGCCGGCGCGTGCCGACCTCAGCAGAACGAGAGAGCGCGGTTCCACGGCGAGCGTTCCGCCCGCGGCCAGCGGCGGGCTCGCGGCCGCGCCGGTCGCCGCGGTGGCGGTGTCCAGTTCACGTTCCCAGGTCCGCGGCGAGCCGATGTCCGGCAGCGTGAACGTGAGCGGCTCCCACCAGCCGTTGACCACGAGCAGCAGGTCGTCGTCGAGGACGGCCCGGCCGCGCTCGTCGCGGTCGGCGTCGCGTGTGCCGTCCAGATAGGCAACGACGCTGCGCGTCCAGCCGGCGCCCCAGTCGGAGTCGGTCATGGCGAATCCGGCCGGCGTGAACCATTCGATGTCGTCGCGCCGGGCGCCGCTGGCGAAGCGGTGGCGCCGAAGAACGGGATGGCGGCGTCGAGTGGCCACGAGCTCGCGGGCGAAGGCGAGCAGATCGGCGTCCACGGATCCCCAGTCGAACCAGGAGATCTCGTTGTCCTGGCAGTACGAGTTGTTGTTGCCCCGCTGAGTTCGGCCCATCTCGTCGCCGCCGAGCAGCATCGGAACGCCCAGGCTCAGCAGGACCGTGGCCAGGAGCGCCCGCGACTGCCGCGCTCGCAGGTCGAGCACGGCAGGGTCGGCGGTCGGACCTTCGGCCCCGCAGTTCCACGATCGATTGTCGTCCGTGCCGTCGCGGTTCGACTCGCCGTTCGCTTCGTTGTGCTTGCCGTCGTACGAGACCAGGTCGCGCAGGGTGAAGCCGTCGTGGCAGGTGATGAAGTTGATCGACGCGTTCGGCCGGCGGCGAGACGGGCCGTACAGGTCGGCCGATCCGGTCAGGCGTGTCGCCAGGTCCGGGAGCGTTCCCTCCACGCCGCGCCAGAAGTCCCGGACCGTGTCGCGGTACCGGCCGTTCCACTCGCTCCACTGCGCCGGGAAGAGGCCCAGGTCGTAGCTGTCCGACTGGCCCACGTCCCATGGCTCGGCGATGAGCTTGACGCGTGACACGATCGGATCCTGCGAAACCAGGTCGAAGAAGGCCGACACTCGGTCGAACCCGCCGTGCTCCCGTGCCAGCGCGACCGCCAGGTCGAACCGGAAGCCGTCGACGTGCATCTCGGCGATCCAGTAGCGCAGCGAATCCATGATGAGTCGCAGGCAGGTGGGATCGTCGGGGTTGAGCGAGTTGCCGGTGCCCGTCGTGTCGTAGTAGTAGCGCGCGTCGTCCGCGACCAGCCGGTAGTACGCGGGGTTGTCGAAGCCGCGGAACGAGAGCGTTGGGCCCAGGTGATTGCCCTCGGCGGTGTGGTTGAAGACCACGTCGAGGATCACCTCGAGCCCGGCCCCGTGGAGCGCCTTGACCATTCCCTTGAACTCGCCGACCTGGCCTCCCGGGCGCCCCGCACGAACCTCGGCGGAGTACCCGGCGTGCGGGGCGAAGAAGCCGAGCGTGCTGTAGCCCCAGTAGTTGTAGAGGCCCCTCGATCGCAGGAACGGGTCGTCCGCGTGCTGGTGGACCGGCAGGAGTTCCACCGCCGTGACGCCCAGGGCGGTCAGGTGATCGAGCGCCGCGGGCGTTGCCAGGCCGGCGAACGTGCCACGCAGCTCCGGCGGCACGCCGGGATGGAGCTGCGTGAAGCCCTTGACGTGCGTCTCGTAGACGATGCTGTCCGAGTAGGGGATCGCCGGCGGGGCGTCCGCGCCCCAGTCGAAGTCGTCGCCCACCACCAGGCCGCGCGGCACGTGCGGCGCCGAGTCCAGGCCGCTGAAGGTGTCCGGGGCGCCCGGCACGTACCCAAGCACGTCGTCGCCCCAGGCGATGTCGCCGGCGATTGCCCGCGCATAGGGATCGAGGAGCAGTTTATTGGGGTTGCAGCGCAGGCCCTGCGCCGGCAGGAAGGGCCCGGAGACTCGATAGCCATAGCGCTGTCCGGCCACGATGCCGGGCACGAAGCCGTGCCAGATGCCGGCGTCCTGCTCCTGGAGGGGGATCTGCGTTTCGGTCCCATCGGCGTCGAAGAGACAAAGCGCTACGCCGTCGGCGATCCCCGAGGCCACGGCGAAGTTGGTGCCGTCCGGGCCCGGCGTGGCCCCGAGAGGGAATGGGCGGCCCGGCCAGAGTTCCATCGTGTCGTTGCCCCTTCCATCGGCCGAGCGTCCGTTCGGACGTCAGCGTGCCACACCTTCGCCACGCGGTCCAGGCTCGGCGGAACCCTCAACCGACGTCGAGCCGGCCGCGTCGCCAGAACCCTCCGACGGGCCCGAATCCACGCCACCCTCCGCCGGGCTCAGCACGGCGTCGACCGCCGCCAGAAGCGATTCGGCCGAGAACGGCTTGGCCAGGAAGGGCACGGAGTCGTCGCGGCCGCCTTCAACGATCTCCTCGGCGTAGCCCGAGACCAGCAGGACTCTTAGGCCCGGCCGGCGCATCGTGAGCCGGATCGCCAGCTCCGGGCCGCGCATGCCGGGCATGACGACGTCGGTGAGGACCAGGTCCAGCGGCTCCGTCATGGATTCCGCGGCCAGGATCGCCTCGTCGGGCCCGGCCGCCGTGGTGACGTCGAATCCCGCTCGGGCAAGCACCCGCTGGGCGATGTCGCGCAGGCCGGGCTCGTCCTCGACGAGAAGGATGCGGCCGCTGCGCCGTCCGGCGGGGACCGACCTGGCGGGGCGCTCGCCCGAATCGCCGGCCAGCGACACCTCTCGCATCACGGTCGGGAAGTAGATCCTGAAGGTCGTGCCGCGACCCGGCTCCGACTCCACGAAGACCGACCCGCCGGACTGCTTGATGATGCCGTACGTGGTGGCCAGGCCGAGCCCTGTGCCGCGGCCGCGGCTCTTCGTCGTGAAGAACGGCTCGAAGATGTGATCGCGCGTCTCGGGATCCATGCCCTGGCCGGTGTCGCTGACCGAGATGGTCACGTAATTGCCGGGCTCGAGTTCGCGGGGCCGCGAGCGGCTGGCGGGGGCGTAGTGCCGGTGGCCGGTCTGGACTACCAGGCGACCGCCTTTCGGCATCGCGTCGCGCGAGTTCAGGGTCAGGTTCAGGATCACCTGCTCGAGCTGCGTTCGGTCGGCCCGCAGATAACCGGCCTCCGAGTCCAGGTCCATCTCCAACTCGATCTGCTCTCCGATGAGGCGGCGCAGCATCGACTCCACTCCTGCCACGACCTCGTTCACCGCCAGGACGTGGGGCTGGAGGACCTGGCGGCGGCTGAACGCCAGGAGCTGCTGAGTGAGCCCTGCGGCCCGCTCGGCGGCGTCGCGGATGCCGGTCACGTATCCGGTGAGGTCGGTCCCGGGCGGCTCGTCGAGCGATAGGTCGGCGAAGCCCAGGATCGCGGTCAGGATGTTGTTGAAGTCGTGGGCGATGCCGCCCGCCAGCCGCCCGATCGACTCGAGCTTGCGAGCTTCGACCAGCTCGGCCTGGAGGCGGTCAAGCTCGCTCGTGTCCTCCATCAACGAGATGGCGCCGAGGATCCGGCCCGACTCGTCGGCGATCGGAGCGAAGTGGGCCCGAACGTTTATCGGCCGTCCGTCCTTCGTCTGGCCGGGCAGTTCCTGCTCCACGATCGACGCGCCGGCGAGAACGCGGGGCATGAGGGCCTTGCCCCCGGGCGACTGATCGGGCGGAACGATTGGGGAGCGCTTGCCCATCAGCTCGTCGGCCGTGTAGCCGAAGAGCTGCTCGGCGGCCCGGCTCCAGAACAGGACGCGCCGGTGCCGGTCGACGACCACGATCGGCAACGGCGACGAATCCAGGATCGCCTTGAGCGTCTCCGAGGTCTGGCGGAAGCGTTCCTCCAGGACGAGCTGCTTCTCCGCCGCGACCGTCTGCTCCAGGACCATGTCCACGATGGAGGCGATGGCCAGGATGACGATCAGCGTTCCGCCCAGGCTCAGCGCCGCGAAGTCGATCTGGCTGGGCTGGGTCAGACCCTGGACCGCGAGAATGGCCGGCGCCACCAGGCCCGAGCCGAACAGCGTCGCCACACGCGTCGGCGTCATGCGGTGGCTCCGATCGACGTTGAGACGAGCGGGCTTCGCCATGGAAGGATGGAGCACCGCCGCTCCCCACAATCCGTACTGGGCGAAGTAGGCGATCATCGCCGGCGTCGCACTGGCGAACGCGGTGCCGTTCGAGCCGGTCAGGCCGTCGCCGATCAGCATGGCCAGGACGCTCAGGACGAAGAGCCTGATCGACGGCGTGCCCGTCTCCGAGCCGAGCAGAAGGCACGAAACCACTCCGATCAGCGCGATATCGCACAGCAGGAAGGCGATCTCGACCGACCGTTCGACCGGCCGGAGCCCAGGGTCGCGCAGGATCGGATCGGCGAAGAAGACCCAGACGAGCAGCGCCAGGCCGGCCGTCAGGATGCCGCCGTCGAGGAGCACGGACCAGCCCGCGCCCAGCGGCCTGCGGACAACCAACAGCGTGAAGCCGAGCGTGACGATCGGGTATGCCGCCAGGTAGAGCACCTCTGTGGCGGACGGGAAGGCCGAGGCAGTCAGCGGCACGTGGAGAATCGCGGCGACGACGTCCCCGGCCGCGAAGCAGAGCTGGCCGGCCGCGAGCAGCCACCAGGGCCGCCGGGGCCGCGGGTCGAAGACGCGGACGCCGACCACGACGGCGGCCACGCCTGCCACGCCCAGGATCGCTCCAACGGCGGTGAGCATGCTCCCGCCGGCCGTAGCGGCGAACGCGAACGCCGCGAGAGTCACGACAAGATAGCCGGCCCACAACCGGTCGACCACGACCGGAGGCAGGCCGCGAAGCCAGGTCACCACTTCAGGATCATGCTCGCGGCCGATCTCGCGAATAACCAATAGGTCCTACGGCATATGCACGGCAATTGCGTAGGAAGGTGCGCCTCGATCCGCCGCGCGGTGCGAAGGCGGGGGCCATGCCCGGCCTGTGATCGGGTCAGTACCAGCCGTGGGCCGACCAGAAGGCGTAGGCGCCGCAAGCCGATCCGTAGCGGCTCTCGATGTACCAGAGGCCCCATTTCACCTGCGTCAGGGGACTGGTGCGCCAGTTCGACCCGAAGGCGGCCATCTTGTTGCCCGGGTACGCCTGGGGAATGCCGTAGGCGCCGGACGGCGTGCCGGCCCGCGGATTCCACTTCGATTCGCCGGTCCAGATGGCGTTGACGCAGTTGTACCCCTTCGCTCCGACACGGGCCTTGACGTATGCCCGGGCGTTCCAGACAGTGTCTCGGGGTGTGGGTTTGGGAGTCGGCTTGGGCGTCGGCGTCGGCGAGGGCGTCGGGGTCGCCGCCGGGGTCGGGCCGGGGATGTAGACGTTCTCGGTCGACGCGGGGCCGTACGTCGGATCGGCGAACCAGAAGCCCGTTGGAGATGGCTGGGCCGCTGCCACCGGCGAACCGAACGCCGCAGGCGTCGCCGACGCCGCCGGATCGGCCAGGGTGCGCGGCACGACCACGATGACGGCGTCGATGCAGAGAATGAGGGCCGCCGCCGCGATCAGGACCGCCGCCGTGGAATATCGCTTCAAATGGTTCCTCTGGTGTCGTGCCCGCTCCGGTCAGCCGGTGCCGACGGGCCCACCTGACGGGTTTGACTGGGTGGGCGGGAGTGGCCGCGGTGGGTGACGTGGGCCCTCTTCGGGCCACTCACCGAGAGGCCGGGGACCGTGGCGGCGGGACTCGCACGCATCCGGCATTCAAGGGTTGGCGCGGCACCGAGCACTGGTGGAGGACGCAACCGCCGGAGGCCCGCAGAATAGCACGGTTGGTGCGGGCCGAAGACCGGGCCGAAGACCGGGCCGAAGGCGGCGCCAACGCGCCGGCGCCCGCGTTTGACGCGGACCGCGGTAATCCCGATAATAGGACTCGGAATTAGCACAATCCACGGCGGCGGTCCGGCGTCCCCCTCCGCTCGGACCGCCGACCCGTTCAAGGAGCGCGATGGCCACCAGTCCAGAGATCGTCTCCGGTGAGTACAAGTACGGCTTCCACGACGATGTCGACTATCTCGAGGAGACGAAGGCCGGCCTGACGCGCCAGACGGTCGAGGAGATCAGCCGCTTCAAGAACGAGCCCCAATGGATGCTCGACTTCCGCCTTCGGGCATACGCTCACTACCTGGCGCGGCCGATGCCGACGTGGGGCGGCGATCTCGGACAGATCGACTTCGGCAAGATCGTCTACTACCGCAAGCCGTCCGAGGGCGAGGAGAAGTCCTGGGACGACGTCCCGGACAAGATCAAGAAGACCTTCGAGCGCCTGGGCATTCCGGAAGCGGAGCGCAAGTTCCTGGCCGGAGTCGGCGCGCAGTACGACTCCGAGGTCGTCTACCACAGCGTCCGCGAGGAGCTGTCGAAGATCGGTGTCGTCTTCATGGGCACCGACCAGGGCCTAAAGGAATACCCGGAGCTCTTCAGGAAGTACTTCGCCACGGTCGTCCCGCCCGAGGACAACAAGTTCGCGGCTCTCAACAGCGCGGTCTGGTCGGGCGGCTCGTTCGTGTACGTGCCGAAGGGAGTAGAGGTTCCGCTGCCGCTGCAGGCCTACTTCCGCATCAACGCCGAGAACACCGGCCAGTTCGAGCGGACGCTGATCATCGTGGACGAGGGCGCCAAGGTCCACTACATCGAGGGTTGCACGGCTCCTATCTACACCACCGACGCGCTCCACGCCGCCGTCGTCGAAGTCATCGCGCTGCCGGGCTCGAAGGTCCGCTACACCACGATCCAGAACTGGTCGAACGACGTCTACAACCTCGTGACCAAGCGGGCCCATGCCCACGCCCATGCCACGGTCGAGTGGATAGACGCGAATACGGGCTGTCTGACGGCAGGCACGAATGTCTACACCAACAGCGACATCCGGCCGATCTCCGCGATACAGCCCGGCGACCGAGTCTATTCGCTGACGCCGGAGCTCGAGATCGGACGAAGCCTGGTCACGGCGACGAAGGCAAACGAGCCGCAGCCTGTCTTCGAGCTTGCGCTTGCCAACCATCGATCCGTCCGGGCGACGGCCAACCATCCATTCCTGGTTCTCCGCAAGGAAGGACGGGCTCGCCGCGTCGGCTGGCTGCCGGTCGCCTCCCTTCTGCCGGGCGACGACATCGCCGTGGTGGGACAACTGCCGGACGATGGCAAAGCCCACGTGTTCGGGCCGGTGGCACGGCGCAAGCACCTCAAGACCGACCTCACGGCCCCCGAGACCAGCACGGACGACCTGCTCTGGCTGCTCGGCTTCTATCTGGGGGACGGATACTTCGACGGGCCAAACCGAGTCAACTTTGCCGTGCCGGACTCCGACCCGGCTGCGGAGCGCGTCCGACAGGTGGTTCGGAGCGTCTTCGGCCTGGAGTTGACCCCCCGCTTAACGATGAAGTACCCGAGCATCTGGTTGCGCGGCGAGGGCGCCACGGCCGAGGTCATTTCGGTGGCCGTGGCCGGCAAGGGTCAGCACCAGGACACCGGCGCCAAGGCGATCCACCTCGCTCCCAACACGCGAAGCCGGATCATCAGCAAGTCGATCTCCAAGGATGGCGGCCGGACCACCTACCGGGGCCAGCTCAAGGTCGTGCCTGGGGCGACGGGCGTCGTCGCCAGCGTCCGCTGCGACGCGCTGCTGCTGGACGAGGGCAGCCGCTCCGACACGTACCCGTACATCGACATCCAGGAGGACGACACGACGATGACCCACGAGGCCACCGTCGGCAAGATCAGCCAGGACCAGGTCTTCTACCTGATGAGCCGTGGGCTGACGGAGAACGAGGCTACCAACCTGGTCGTCCAGGGTTTCCTGGAGGTTTTCACCAAAGAGCTGCCGATGGAGTACGCCATCGAGTTCAACCGACTGGTCAAGCTCGAGATGGAGGGCTCCCTCGGATGACGGCGAACGCTGGATCAGCCGGGGCGACCGCGGCCGGAGTGGGGGAGCCTGCCGTCGAGAGCGAGGCGGCGGCGCCCCAGCGGCCGAAGCCGCAGGCGCCCTCGGACCTGACGCTGAGCTTCGTCGACGAGGCCACGGTGCGGGGCACCGCCGGGGCAGCGGCCGATCCGGACTGGCTGTTGGCCGACCGGCTTGCCGGGCTGCGCGCCTTCGAGGCGCTCCCGATCGAGACGAACCCGCTCTACACCACGTACGTCGACCTCAGGAATGCGCGCCTTGCGGACGTGCGGCCCTGCATCGGCCCGGCCGCGGTTTCACCGGGAGCGGCCGCGACGAAGCTGCTCCCCGAGGGAGCGGCCGCGTACGCCGAGATCGGGGAGGATCGAGTTGCCGCGCTGGCGCTCTCGTCGGAGGCGCGCGACGCCGGCGTGATTCTCGAGACGCTTGCCGACCTGCGGGCCCGCGACCCCGAACTGCTGCGCCGCCTCCTCGAGGGTGGCTGCGCCCTGCCGGAAAACGACAAGCTGGCTCAGATGACGAGAGCGCTGTGGTCGCAGGGGCTGCTGCTCCACGTGCCCAGCGGTGTGCGCCTGGAGCGGCCGGTCTTCCTGAGGTGGCGAGTCGGAGGGCCGGGCAAGGCGCTCTTCTCGCGGACGGTCATCTCGCTGGGAGAGGATGCCGAGGTTTCGGTCGTCGAGGAGCAGGTCGCGTCGGACGCCGTCGAGCAGGCCGGCCCGTCGGAGGCGCAGGCCTTCTTCGCCGGGACCACGGAAGTACAGGTCGGCGCGGGTTCGACCCTCTCGTTCGCCGGCCTCCAGAACCTGTCGCTGCGCCAGATCGCCTTCCAGCATCGCTCGGCCGTGCTCGGTCGAGGTGCGACCGTTCGCTGGGCACTGGCACAGCTCGGCTGTCGCATCGTCCGCAGCCGCATAGACAACCGGCTCGAGGGCGACGGGTCGACGGTCGAGCAGGCGGAGATCGTGTTCGGCTCGACCGACCAGTTGTTCGACCTCACTTCCTACACCCGCCACGTGGGTCGCGACACCACCGGCAACCTGCTCTCCAAGGGAGCCCTGGCCGATCGGTCGCGGGTCTACATGAAGGGGCTGGCGACGATCGACCTGTCAGCCCACGGCACGGACAGCTTCCTGGGCGAGTTCGGCATGCTGCTGTCCAAGCAGGCGCGATCCGTGGCGATCCCGAGCCTGGAGATCGACCAGCCCGACTGCCGGCGAGTCGCCCATGCCAGCTCCGTCGGCCCGATCGACGAGTCGCAGCTGTTCTACCTCGAGAGCCGCGGCCTCCTTCCGGAGGATGCTCGGCGGGCCATAGTGCTGGGTTACCTCGAGCCGGTCGTCGCTCGCGTGCCGCTCGACTCCGCCCGGGAGCTGCTGCGCAGCCTCCTCGAGGCCAAGTGGGATGCCCGAACCGTTGCTCAGCCGGCGGCCGCCGCTGTAGCCTGAGCCGGGAGGTCCGCCGTGACTGAGATACGGTCCGGCCTGCGCCGCATCGACCTGTGCGCGGAGGCAGACGTTTCGCCGGGCACGATGAAGCTCTGCGAGGTCGAGGACGAGACTGTCCTGGTGGTGAACCTGGACGGCCGGCTCCACGCCACGCAGGGAATCTGCTCGCACGAGTACTTCGAGCTTGACAGGGGGGTTCTGACCGGCGACTCGATCCTGTGCACGCTCCACCTGTCGCGCTTCTCGCTGATCGACGGCGAGGTCGTCGACCCGCCGGCCGAGCTGCCGCTGGTCGTCTACCCGGTGGTCGTCGAGGATGGCCGAGTGCTGATCGAGGTACCGGCCGGCCCGCTTGAGATCAACCGCTAGCGGGGCAGCAGACGCCCGAGTCCGAGCTGTTCGGCTCGGACCAGCACCGCGGACGCGAAGACGACGTCGGCCAGGCCGACGCCAAGGTGCGTGATCAGCGTTCGACCGGACCGGCGTGCCGCGGCGTTCGGCCGGCCCGACGGACCCACGCCCCTGAGCAGCTCGCCGATCGTCGCGGCCGGGTCCGGGTAGCCGGCGAAAGCCTCGCTGGAGCGCGTGGCCAGGAACTGGTCCCGTTCGTCGACCACGAACAGCGCCTCGCGGGCGAGCGAGGCGGGGGCCTGCATGTCGTAGTCGACGGCCACGAAGGTCGCGTCGGCCGTGAGCCAGGCCGGATCGAGCGCCTGGCGGTTGGGGCCGAACGAGACGACCGAGACCACGAGATCGGCCGACTCGACCGCTTCTCGTACGCCGGAGACCGCCTCGGCCGCGCCGATGCCTCCGACCGTCGAAGCCTCCCGCGCCAGCGCCGACGCCCGGGCCGCGTCTACGTCCGTGATTCGGACCGAGGCCCCCGGAAGCAGGTGCCCGATGACGGGGACGTGGCTATGAGCCTGAACGCCCGCCCCCAGGATGGCGACCCGAACCGGCCCTCCGTCTCGCCGCGTTCCATCCGGCAGGAAGTGACGGATCGCCGTCCCGCTGATCGCGGCCGTACGCCGGGCCGTGATGGCCGCGGCGTCCATGACCGCGAGCGGCTCGCCGGTGACCGGGTGGTTCAGCACGACCAGGGCGTGGTAGGTCGGCAGGCCCAGGGCTGGATTGGCGGGGAACCCGGCGATCCACTTGGCGCCGATCAAGTCGGCCGAGCCGTCGGCGGCCTCGCCGCGCAGAAGCGCCGGCATGGCGTGGGCGAGCGACCCAGGCTGCCTGGGATGAACGCCGATCTTGGCCGGCATCTCCGCGTCGAGCCCGAGAGCTCGCATCGTCCTCTCCGCAAGGGCAAGCCGCTCGGCCGGCGGTGGCATGGCGGCCTCCACTTCGTCGGCGGAGAGGTATCGCAGTGGGGTCACGAGTCGCGGCTCCTCGACGGCGCGTCGCGAGGCGCCGTCGGCATGGGCCGGCTTGCTCTGAACGGCCCGCCCCTCGCCGAATCGCGGTCCTCGATGCGCGCCCTCGGAGTGTAGCGGTACGATGGCGCCGGTAGTGAGACCCCACAGTTGTCACGACCGTCGGGGAGCGGGCACGATGCCCGGGTCCCGGCCGCGAGTCGTCAGGCGTGGCGGTCCCGCCCGGTTCGCAGATCAAGTCCGGAAGGAGAAGCATTGCAGCGGCTACGGGGACTCATCGCGGCGGTCCTCGTCGGAGCCCCGCTTGGGCTTTTTCTGCTGGCGACTCTCCACTCGACTCGTGAAGTCTCCGTCTTGATCGGGGCCGGCGTGGGTCTGGCCGTCTTTGCGGTCGTGGCCAGCGGTCCGGACCCCCGCGACCAGGCCGCGGACGCGGCGTGGCGGGAGGCGGCCTCGGACTTGCCGCCGGTGTCGGACAGGGTCATCCTCGAACAGATCCAAGCGATAATGCCCGGACCGGGGAGGCAGCGACGGGCGAGTGCCCGCCCGCGGGACGACGGTGAGGGATTCCAACCAAAGCGCGCAGCCAACCAGGGAGTGGAGCCGAAATGAGCCCAGTCGATCGAGACAGCCTCGAGGCGCGGCTACGTGCGGAGGGTCTTCAGGCGTCGGCGTGGTCGAACCTGCCCGGTGAGCGTTTCGAGGAACGCGTCGACGAGTACGACAGGGTCGTGGTTGCGGTCGAGGGATCGATCACGTTTGGGCTGAGCGGCTACGGCGTGGGCTTCATGCTGACCCCCGGCGAGCGCCTCGATCTGCCGGCCAACATCCGGTACGACGCCGTTGTCGGTCCCAAGGGCGTCACCTGTCTGGAGGCGCACCTGCCAGCGGGAACGCTCGGCCGCAAGGCCAAGGGGCGCGGCTACCGCTGGTAATCCGACCGCCCGGCGGCCCGATCGCCCGCAGGAAACTCGCCACGACCCTCGCCACGACCCGCTGCCCGCCCCCTGCCGCGCTGCCCGCCCCCTGCCGCGCTGCCCGCCCCCTGCCGCGCTGCCCGCCCCCTGCCGCGCTGCCGCCGCCCGAGATTCTTGCCAGATTCCAGCCCCCGTACGACGGGTCGTCACCCGCGCTGCTCGCGCCATGGCGCGCCCGAGATTCTTGCCCAGATTCCAGCCCCCGTAGCGCCGGGTCGTCACCCGGGCCTGTCGGTGGTGGCCCGACAGCCCGAATCAGGGCTCGTGCCTGCCTGGTCACGCTCCGCCGAGCGCTCGATCGAGGGTTCTGTCTGAATCCGAGCCCTTTGCGCGCCCCCACGCCCCGCCTCGTGCTACCCCGGCCGGCCCATCCGCGCCCCGGCCCGGCCGCTCGCCCCGCGCCCCTGCCCGCCCCACTCGGCCCCGGCCGGCCCAGCCGCCCCCGGCCGCCCCGAGCCCCGGCCCGGCCCGCTCAAATGTCGAATTCTCGGGGATCGGCTAGGCTGGACGCAGGGCGCGTCGGGGCGTCTCACGGACAGGGCCCGAGGGCACAGGGAGAGATGGGCGCTTTCGAACGGATCGACGAGACGGACGCTCGAATCATCGAGCTTCTTCAGCGGGACGGGCGCGAGTCGTACGCGGAGGTTGGGCTGGCCGTCGGCATGAGCGGGCCTTCGGCCCACGAGCGAGTCAAGAAGCTCGAGGCCCGTGGCGTCATCCATGGTTACTCGGCCCTGGTGGATCCGACGTTGCTCGGCTACGGAGTGCTGGCGTTCATCTTCATCAAACAAGTGCCGGGCACGATAGCGACCGACTTGACCGGCGATTTCGTGGACATCGACGAGATCGAGGAGTGCCACCACATCGCCGGCGAGGCCGACTATCTGCTCAAGGTGAGAGCGACGGACACGCGGCACCTGGAGGCCGTCCTGCACGCGATCCAGCAGGTCCCGCACGTCTTCACGACCGAGACCCAGGTCGTCTTCTCCAGCGCGTTCGAAAGGCGGCCGCTCCACCTGGCGCGCGAGCCGGAGCCGCTGCCGAACTCATCCGGATCGTGACCGACCGCATACCCGCAGCTGAAAGCCCCCGCGAAGCCGACATCGCTGCGCCGGCAGCCGAAATCAACCGCGCAGCCGACACCGCGGCGCCGGCCCCGTGACCGACCGCAGACCGGCAGCCGAACGCCCCGGCGCAGCCGACACCGCGACGCCTGCCATCCGGGGCGGCAACGACGTGCCCGAGCGCCGCGTCACGACCATGTTCGACTCCATCGCGCCCGTCTACGACCGAATGAACACGCTCATGACGGCGGGCCGCGACGGCCGATGGCGCCGGGCCGCCGTAGGGGCCGCCCGGCTCTCGCCGGGCGGGAGGGCGCTTGACGTGGCTTGCGGCACGGGCAAGCTCACCGCCGCGCTGGCCGGGGCCGTCGGGCCGGACGGGCTCGTGGTCGGCGTGGATCTGTCGCCGGCGATGCTCGATCAGGCCCGCCGAGCGCTCGGCGAGCTGCCAGCGGTCGAGTTCCGGCTCGGGAACGCCCTGGATCTGCCCGTGGCGGACGGATCATTCGACGCCGCGACCATTGCCTTCGGGATGCGCAATCTCTCCAGCTTCGAGGCGGGATTCCGTGAGATGGCGAGAGTCGTTCGGAGTGGGGGGCGCGTCGTCTGCCTGGAGCTGTCGGTGCCGCGGCCGCGCTTCATGGGCCGGGTATACACGGGCCTGTTTCGTGTCACGGCGCCGGTGCTGGGCGCGATCTTCCGGCGCCGCGCGGCGTACTCATACCTGCCCCACTCGCTCGACGGGTTCCCGCCGGCCGAGGAGATCGCCGCCACGATGCGGCGGGCGGGCCTGACGGACGTGTCGTTCAAGCGGCTCGCGCTGGGTGCGGTGGCGCTGCACGTCGGGACCGTGGTCTAGTCAACCCCGCCCGCCAGGCCGACCGGCGGTCATGTCGACGGCGCTAACCGACCTTCTTGTTGTCCGCGTCCAGGGTTGCCTGTGCGTCCGCGGCACCGCGTCTGGCAGCCTCGGCCGCAGCCTCGGCCTCGCGGATCTTGCCGTCCACGTAGGAGCCGTGCAGTTCGAGAAGCTTGACGATCGTGGCCTCGTCGATCGGCGTGCCGTCCGCGGCCATGTCCCGCGCCAGGAGCGACGCTTCGACCGAGTCGACCGGGCCGCCCGGGGTCTCGAGCGACTCGAACGGATGATCCGCCAGGAAGAACCAGGTCAGCAGGCCACCGATCACCAGACCGAGAAGGCCGAAGAAGAAGTAGAACGGCATGTGGGCCCCCAACTGGGCGGTTTGACGCCATCGAGGTGTCGACGCGGGGTTGCGGTCCTGCCGGCCGGCGCGGTCGCCGCCCGGCGTCCCGGCCAGTATACGGATCGCAGCCCGATCGGGAGTTCGACGGCGCAGCCCGGTACACTGTCCGACCATGATCGACTTCACACCCAATCCGGTCGCGCTCGCCTTCGGCCCGCTCGAGATCCGCTGGTACGGGATCGGTTACGTGGCCGCCATCGTCGCCGGCCTCTGGCTGGCGACCCACCTGGCCCGCAAGCGCGGCGAGCGGACCGACATGATCGTCGACAGCCTGATCGTCATCGCCATCGCCGCCCTGATCGGCGGGCGGGCGTACCACGTCATCGATCAGTGGGCCTACTACCAGGATCACCTGGCTCAGATCTTCCTGCCGCCGTACAGCGGCCTCGGCATCTACGGCGGGCTGTTCACAGGGACGCTCGCGGTGATCTGGTTGACCCGCCACTACCACCTCGACTTCTGGCGGTGGGGCGACATCATCGCGCCCTGTATTCTTGTCGCCCAGGCGGTGGGCCGCTGGGGCAACTTCATGAACCAGGAGCTGTACGGCCCTCCGACGAACCTGCCCTGGGGCATCGCGATCCAGTGCCAGTACCGCGTCGCGGAGTACGCCTGCCCGGCCCAGGGCGGGACGACGCCGGTGGACGCGCACTTCATTCCGCTCTTCTTCTACGAGTCGATGCTGAGCCTCATCGGCGTCGGCGTGATGCTCTTCCTGTGGAACCGGTTCACGGCTCGCGGACGCCTCCTGATCGCCGGTGACGTGGGCTTGATCTACTTCGTCTGGTACGGCGTGGAGCGGAGCATCCTGGAAACCTTCCGGAGCGGCTGGAACTGGACGTTCTACGGCCTCGCGACGGCGCAGCTCGTCGGTCTCGGGGCTGCCGCGACGGCCATCGTCGCCATCCTGATCCGCCACCGGTGGGTGCGGAGCCACCCGCAGGGATCTGCCGGGGCCGAACCAGAGGCGACGGCCGGAGCGGACGAGCGCGCGGCGACGCCCGCCGTCGTCGAACCCGCCGACCAACCGCCGGCAACGCAGCCCTAGCCTCTCTGGGGCGCCTCGTCGGTCGGCCCGCTGGAGATGTCACCAGCGCTTGCCCGGCCGTCCTCGAGGCCCCACGCGATCTCGAACCAGTCGTCGATCTCGATCGCGGCGTACGACTCCTCGAGCGGGCAGTACGCTGCCGGCAAGCAGTCGAAGTCCCGGACGAGCCGCCAGTTCGTCGGACCGGGCGAGCTCGCGACGGTTCGGGGCCGGATTCCACCGCCGAACCGCTGGCCCCGCCAGCCTGAGTGAATCCATCGCATCGAACCTCCTCCGACGCGCACGTTAGGGGAGGCCGATTGGCTGCCGCTTATCTGCGCCTTATCCGGCGGTCCCCGGTCGGCCGGGCGGGCGAGGCACGAAGGCCCAACGCGATCTCGTTCCGGGGCCCAGCGCAAGCGCTCCGGTCGCCTGGCGACCCGTGCCCGCCAGCGACTTCTGCCCGAGGATCGAGCGGGCCCTCGCCGGATCGTCGGTGGCGAAGGCCATGGCGTTGCGCTCGCCCGAGCGGGCATGGCGAACGCGGCCTCGATGTTGACGCCGCCGTCCGCGAGGGCGCGGCAGGCCCTGGCGAAACGTCTCCGTTGGTGGACGCTCGACGGCGGGCCGGCGCGGGCCCGAACGGGTCTCGAGCGACCGTATCGCATTCCCGCCGCCTACCACCCCAACGGGCGGGACCGGTCCGGCCGCCCAGGATCCCCCCACGTCCCGCCTGTCAACAGCATTCGGTTTGCGTGACAGCCTTCCCGCTCCGTACAATGCCCCCCGTCCCCGAATACAGACACAAGTCAAGACAGAAATGCGTCCCGCCGGTCCCGATGCCCGGAGCCCAGAGTGGCATCCGCCGCGCGACGCGGGCCATCCCCCTGGGGACAGCGAGGAGACGACGGTGGCTACGATCGGCGCCAGGGTTGAAGGGCAACCGCAGAGCCTGTCCGAGGCGCATCCCATCGTTCGCTGGGTGAACGAGATAACCGCCCTGACCACGCCCGACGCGGTCCACTGGTGCGACGGCTCCGAGGCGGAGAACACCAGGCTGTGTCAGCTGCTCGTGGACGCGGGGACGTTCATTCGCCTGAATCCGGATCTTCGACCCAACAGCTTCCTCGCTCGCTCGGACCCGTCCGACGTCGCGCGCGTCGAGGACCGAACCTTCATCTGCTCGGAGCGGGAGGAGGACGCCGGCCCGACCAACAACTGGCGCGATCCCAAGGAGATGCGTGCGACTCTCGACGGCCTCTTCAAGGGCTCGATGCGGGGACGGACGATGTACGTGATTCCGTTCTCGATGGGCCCGGTCGGGTCGCCCATCGGACGGCTTGGGATCGAGATCACGGACTCGCCCTATGTCGTCGTCAACATGCGCATCATGACCCGCATGGGCGAGGCGGCCCTGGCCGAGATCGTTCGGACCGGCGACTTCGTGCCGGCCGTCCACTCGGTGGGCGCCCCTCTCGAGCCCGGGCAGCGGGACGTTCCCTGGCCGTGCGACGCTGAGACCAAGTACATCGTCCACTACCCCGAGACGAGGGAGATCTGGTCGTACGGCTCCGGCTACGGCGGCAACGCGCTGCTCGGAAAGAAGTGCCTCGCGCTGCGGATCGCCTCGGTCATCGCCCGTGACGAGGGCTGGCTGGCCGAGCACATGCTGATCATCAAGGTCACCGCGCCGGACGGCCGAGTGAAGCACATGGCCGGCGCCTTCCCGTCGGCGTGCGGCAAGACCAACCTGGCGATGCTCCAACCGACCATCCCGGGCTGGAAGGTCGAGACGATCGGCGACGACATCTGCTGGATGAAGTTCGGGGCCGACGGCCGGCTGTACGCCATCAACCCCGAGGCCGGTTTCTTCGGCGTCGCGCCCGGGACGGGCATGGCCACGAACGCCAACGCCATTCGCACACTGTATGCCAACTGCATCTACACCAACTGCGCCCTGACCGACGACGGGGACGTGTGGTGGGAAGGGTTGACCGTGGAGCCGCCCGCCCATCTGATCGACTGGACGGGCCACGACTGGGCGCCGGGCTCCGACAAGCCGGCGGCCCACGCCAACGCCCGATTCACGGCCCCAGCGGCGCAGGATCCGGCCATCGCGCCGAACTGGGAGGACCCTGCCGGCGTCCCGATCGACGCGATCATGTTCGGCGGACGCCGAACCTCGACCGTGCCCCTCGTGCGCGAGGGCTTCGACTGGGAGCACGGCGTCTTCCTGGGCTCGATCATGAGCTCGGAGATGACGGCCGCGGCGTTCGGCACCATCGGCAAGCTGCGATTCGATCCGTTCGCGATGCTGCCCTTCTGCGGCTATAACATGGCCGACTACTGGTCGCACTGGCTTGAAATCGGTCGCAAGGCCGGCGCTCGGCTGCCGCGGATCTACCTGGTGAACTGGTTCCGCAAGAGCGCCGAGGGCAAGTTCATGTGGCCCGGCTTCGGCGAGAACAGCCGCGTCATCGAATGGATATTCGGCCGCTGCTCGGGCGAGGACGACGCGGTGTCGACGCCGATCGGGCTCCTGCCCGCCCCCGGCGCGATCGACACGACTGGCCTGAACGTAACCCCGGCCGACCTGGCGGCGCTTCTCTGACGTGGATCCCGCGGCCTGGGCCCAGGAAGCGGACGCGATCGAGGAGCACTACGCGAAGTTCGGCTCGAAGCTGCCCGCCGCGCTTGCCGCGCAGCTGCAGCGGATGAAGCAGGCGATCGCGGCGGCCTGACGATCGCCGCGGCCCGATCCGCGTCGCCGGCCTCGCAGGCCTCTCCAGCGGCGGCCGCGTCCGCCAGGTTGTAGCGCCTACCGGTTTCGGCAGGCCCAATACCCGCGCAGGGCCTCCGTCCCGGCTACCATCGCCGCTGTCGGCCGGTCAGCTTTCGAGCGCCGGCCCAAGCCAGCGATCAGTCGCGCCGGCTCCCTCCGCCGGCGTCCCGCAAGAGGGAGGTACACGATGCCAGTCTGTCGTCGCAAGGTAACGGTCATCGGGGCCGGCAACGTTGGCGCCACGGCGGCCCAACGCATCGCCGAGGCGGGCGTCGCCGACGTCTATCTGATCGACGTCGTCGACGGGCTGCCCCAGGGCAAGGCGCTCGATCTCGTGGAGGCGGCGCCTCTGCAGCACCACGATCAGATGATCTACGGCACCATCGACTACGCCGACACCACCGAGTCGGACGTCATAGTCGTCACCGCCGGCATGACCCGGCAGCCCGGGCAAACCAGAGACGATCTGCTGCTGAAGAACGCCGGAATCGTCCGGGACGTGGTCGTCGAAGGCCGTCCACTACTCGCCCGACGCGATCCTCGTCATCGTCACGAACCCTCTCGACGCCATGGTCCACGTCGCCATCGAGGCCAGCGGCTTTCCGCGCGAACGTGTCATCGGCATGGCCGGCGTCCTGGACAGCGCCCGGTTCCGGGCCTTCATCGCCCAGGACCTGGGCGTCTCCGCGTCCGACGTATCGGCCTTCGTGCTGGGCGGCCACGGCGACACCATGGTCCCGGTGCCGCGCTTCTCGACCGTGGGCGGGATTCCGCTGCCCGAGTTGATGAGGCCGGAGCGGATTGAGGAACTGGTCACTCGCACACGCAACGGCGGCGCGGAGGTGGTCGCTCTGCTGAAGTCCGGCAGCGCCTTCTACGCGCCCGCGTCGTCGGTTCTGCACATGGTGGATTCGATCCTCAACGACCGGAAGCGGGTCCTCCCGTGTGCCGTCCTGCTCTGCGGCGAGTACAAGCTCGACGGACTCGTCGTGGGGGTGCCAGTCATCCTCGGGGCGGCTGGCGTCGAACGGATCATCGAAGTCGCCCTGACAGCAGATGAGCAAAGGGCGCTGCAGGCCTCCGCGGGGTCGGTTAGAAGCCTGGTCGACGCGCTCCAGAAGACGCCTGCCTGATCTGCCGGGCCAGCCAGCCGGAGCGCGCCTCGCGGCCGCCGTCGGATTGCTTCGGCAATAGGAAAGCCCCGGCGGTCCCGTCCTGCCGGGGCTCTCCTGGACCAGTCGACGTTTGAGCGCCGGTCCCGGCCCCCCGGGATCCCGGGACCGACGCGAGCTCGCCCGTCCGATCCCCCTCGGGGCGGCGGTAGCCGCACATCGGGCGACCTCCCCCCATGATTCGGAGTCTGCCCGGAGTTCACCGGACCTCATCCGATGTACGTATGAAGCCACGCGAGCGCCGTTCGATCTGAGCGGCCAGCCGACAGCCGTTGTGTCGGACAGCCGACATCTCCGGCCCGGCCCGACTCGCGGGCGCCGGTACCGGTACACTCGGGCCGTGTTCGCCGCCATCCGTCTCGACTTCGATCCTTCGACTTCCGTCTTCGGACTGTCCGTGCGTCTGGAGACGCTTGCCCTGGCCGGCGTCGTTTTCCTCGTCCTGCTGCTCGCGGCACTGATCGCGGGCAGGTCGAACGCGGCCCTGGCGCCGGTCGACGGCGCCACCGAAGCGGCCGGGTCGAAGCTGCGTCGGGACGACCTGATCCTGATCGCCTTCGGCGCCGTTCCGGGGGCCGTCGTCGGCGGGCGACTCGACTACGTGCTCCTTCACCTCGACTACTACTCGACCAACCAGCGGGCCATAACCGATCCTGGTCAGGGCGGACTCGGCCTGACGCTGGCCGTCGTGCTGGGGACGATCACTGCCGCCGCCGTGGCCCGGCTGCTGGCCGCGCCGATCGGCCGATGGCTCGGCGTTGCCAGCGTTCCTGTCTTGCTGGGGCTCGGTCTGGGCAAGCTGGCGATGGTGCTGGGCGGGGCCGGGCAGGGCGCCTACTCCGACGCGTCCTGGGCCACGACCTACGTCCAGCAGGGCCCATGGGCAAGCCTGAATCCGAGCTATGCCGCGGTGCCGTCGCAGGTGATCGAGGGCGGGCTCGTGCTGGCGGTGGTCGTGGTCGTGGTCGCCGTGCCGTTTCTGCTTCGATTCCGGATCAGGCGCTGGCGGCGGCTGGTCCGGCCCGGATTCGCGCCACGGCGAGACTGGGCTCTCCTCACCGGCGGGCGGCGATACCTGACCGTCCTGGGTCTGTGGGCGATCGTCAGGTTCGCCGCGGCCTTCACCTGGCGCGACGCACACGTCTTCGGTCTGCTCGGGGCCGAGCAACTCCTCCTGGTGCCTGTGGCGGTGGTGAGCCTGTGCGGGCCGGTGGTCGTCGCGGCGATACGCGGCGCCGGTCGAGCGCTGGCCAGGGGGAGAGCCGCCCGCCGGGCTGCACGGTTGGAGAAAGCCGCCGAGTCGGCGCGGGCTGTCGAGTCGGCACGGGCTGTCGAGTCGGCCACGGCCGAGGCGGCAGCGGCGGCGGAGCCGAGCGCCGAGCTGCCCGCCGCGGAATCGCCCGTCGGGGAGACGACGACCGGGCCCACTTCCTGATCGATCGAAGGTCGGCTCCGACTCATCCCCAGGCCGGTCGATTCGGAGTCCGTAAACTCCCGTCGGAGTATCCTCGAAGACCTATCCGGACGGACGGCGGACGCACGAGCCGCCGCGCCCGTCAGGGCCGGTACAGGGAGGAATCATGTCGCCGTCGCGCCCGAACTCGGAACCCGTGGACGGGTCCGGCAGGTCAGCGGCGGCGTCCAAGCCGGCGGCGTCGAAGGCCTGGCCGGCTCCGGACTCACAGGCCGGGTCTCACCGGGGTGAGGCACCGTCACCGGGCGCGCCCGAACAGCCGGTCGCTCCATCGGCCGGGCGGTCGGTTGCTCGCCGGTCGTCCAGGCCGGCCTCGATCCCGGGCCGCTCGGCCGGCGTGAAGAACGTGCGTGGCCAGCGGACGGCGACTCGGGCCCCCGATCCGTCGCGAACTCCCCCCGTCCTGGTCCGGCAGACGCGGAGCGGTGTCGTCGAAAGCCGTCACCGCGGCGCCATCGTCGAGGTCGGCATCGAGGGTTCGGTCCGTCGAGTCCTGGGCGACCCGGACACCGTCGTCAACTTGCGATCGGCCGTCAAGCCCTTCGGCCTGGCCGCCTTCGTCGAAGCGGGTGGGGTAGAGGAGTTCGGCCTGTCGGACGCCGAGCTGGCGATCATGGCAGGCTCGCACTCCGGCGAGGACCTGCACGTTCGAACGTTGCAGGCCGTCTTCCGCAGGGCCGGGGTTTCGCAGCAGTACCTTGGCTGCGGATCGGAGGGCGCCCCGCTGGACGCTCTGACCGCGGCCCGGCTGGCTCGGGACGGCGAGAAGCCCGGGCCGCTTCGCCACATGTGCTCGGGCCAGCATGCCTCCATGCTCCTGCTGTGCCGGTTGAACGATTGGCCGCTCGACGGGTACTGGCTGGCGGACCACCCGGTTCAGCGCCTGTATGGGGCGACGGTCGCGCGGGCATTCGATACGACTCCGGAGATGCTCGTCCTGTCCACCGACGCCTGCGGAGTGCCGACATACGCCTTTCCACTGCACGAGGTGGCGCGTGCCTTCGCCATGCTGGCCGACCCGGCCGCTCTTCCGCCCAGCGACGCTCGGGCGAGTCTGGCGCCCGCGCTGGCGCGCATTCGCGACGCGATGATGGCCAATCCCGAGATGGTTGCCGGAAGTCGCGACAGGCTCGACACGTCACTGATGAAGGCCGCTCCGGGGCGCATCGTGGCCAAGGGCGGTGCCGAGGGATTGCGCGGATTTGCGCTGCCGGCCAGAGAAGGCGGGCCGACGGCCTCGGGGGTCGCGCTCAAGATCGAGGACGGCGGCGGCTTCGATCGGGCCGCCTCGGCGGCGTCCGTGGAGACTCTCCGGCAGGTGGGCGTCTTCGACGCGGCGGCGCTGCGAGCCCTGGGCCGCTACCACCGTCCGGTGGCTTTCGATCCGCGGGGCGATCGCGTCGGCGAGGCGGTCGCGGAGTTCGAGCTGGCGCCGGTCGGGGAGCTGCTGTAACCAGGGATCGCCGGCCGGGCGGCGATCCGGCCGCGTGACCGCAATAGTTACCCGGTCGGTCTGGAGCCGCCTGCCCGTACACTAGGAGCATGAGCGACATCCGCGTGCGCATCGCGCCGAGCCCGACGGGGCCGCTGCATCTGGGAACCGCGCGAACCGCGCTGTTCAACTTCCTGTTCGCGCGCCACACGGGCGGGACGTTTATCTTCCGCCTCGAAGACACGGACCAGGCACGCTCGACCGAGGCCTACGAGCTCGACATCCTGGACGGCCTCCACTGGCTCGGGATACGCTGGGACGAGGGGCCGGGCATCGGCGACGAGCCCGAGCGCGGCTCGTACGGTCCGTACCGCCAGATGCAGCGCCTGGACCGCTACGAAGAAGCCGCCACGCGGCTGCTGGCGGAGGACAGGGCCTACTACTGCTACTGCACGCCGGGCGAGCTCGAGGCCGAGCGAAAGCGGCAGGAGGCCGCGCGCGAGTCGGTTCGCTACAGCGGCCGTTGCGCCCGCCTGACGCAGGCGGAGCGGGGCGCCTTCGAGGCCGAGGGACGCAGGCCGGTTGTGCGCTTCCGCATCCCGCCGGATCGGACGATCGCCTTCGACGACATCGTCCGCGGGCACGTTGAGATAGACACCTCGGCTCTGGGCGGCGACCTCGTCATCCTTCGCTCCGACGGCACGCCCCTGTACCACTTCACGGTCGCGGTCGACGACGCGGCCATGGCGATCAGCCACGTGATCCGCGGCGAGGACCATCTCTCCAACACGCCCAAGCACATCCTCCTGTTCGAGGCCATGGGAGCCCCGATCCCACAATTCGCCCACCTGCCGCTCATCCTCAATCCGGACCGAACCAAGATGAGCAAGCGCAAGAGCCAGACCGCCGTGGCCGACTATCGGGCCCAGGGGTTCATCCCTGAGGCCTTCGTCAACTACCTTGCGCTGCTCGGCTGGTCGACCGGCACGGAGGAGGAGGTCCTCTCGCAGGCCGATCTGATCGAGCGGTTCGACCTGTCGACGGTCAACAGCGCCGGCGCCGTCTTCGACCGCGAGCGGCTTGCCTGGCTCAACGGGCAGTGGATCCGCCGCCTGGCGCCGGACGACCTGATCGATCGGCTGCGGCCGTTCCTGCAGGCGGACCTGGACGCGGGCCGCATCGACTGGCTGCCCACCGACGAAGAGATCGAGGCCCTGCTGCCCGTCATCCAGGAGCGTCTTCCGACCCTGGAGGCCGTGGGCGACCTGATCCGCTTCCTCTTCGTGAAGGACCTGGACCCGGACGTCGCCGCGATGGTGCCCAAACGCTGGGACGCCGCCACGACCGCTGCCGCCCTGTCCGAAGCCCGCCGGACGATCGCCGACGTCGGTCAGGTCTGCTGGGAGGCGGACGAGATCGAGCCGCCGCTCCGGAGTCTCGTCGAGGATCGCGGCTGGAAAGCCGGCGATCTGTTCATGGCCATCCGCGTCGCCGTCACCGGCCGGACAGCTTCACCGCCGCTCTTCGACACGATGGTGGCGCTTGGCTACGAGCGTACGCTCGCCCGGCTGGATCGGGCGATCGAGAAGCTCGGAGCGCAGGCGGCCGCCACCCCGTAGGAGGAACCCCGGGATGGCTCGAACGATTCTGGTCGTCGACGATGAGCGCACGCTGCGCGAAACGCTGGCGGAAAGCCTGGAGCAGGAGGGCTTCGCGGTCGTTCAGGCCGCCGATGGGCGGGAGGCCGTCGACGCCTTCCGGCGCCATCACCCCGACCTGATCCTGCTGGACCTGATGCTGCCCGAGATTGGCGGCACCGAGGTCTGCCGGATCATCCGGGCCGAGTCGGGCGTGCCCATCCTGATGCTGACCGCCAAGAGCGCCGAGGTGGACAAGGTCGTCGGGCTGGAGCTTGGCGCCGACGACTACGTCACCAAGCCGTTCAGCTTCCGCGAGCTGCTGGCTCGGATCCGGGCGCTGCTGCGCCGGTCGGAGACGCAGGCTCAGGCCACGGAACCGGAGACCGTGGATCTCGGCCAGGTCAGGGTGGACCTGGCCGGCCGTCGCCTGCTGCGGGGCGGCGAGGTACTGCCGGTCAAGCCGAAGGCCTTCGAGTTGCTGCTGTTTCTGATCCGAAACGCCGGCCACGTCTTCACCCGCGACCAGCTGCTCGAGCACGTCTGGGGCTACGACTACGCCGGGGAGACGCGCACGGTGGACGTCCATGTCCACTGGCTGCGGGCCCAGATAGAGGCCGACCCGGCCAACCCGACGTACCTGGAAACGGTCCGCGGCGTCGGCTACGTCCTGCGGCGGCCCGAGGCCGACTGACCGCGGCCGTAGCGGAGTGCCGGATCTACCTGCGGATCCTTTCGGCTGCGCCCAGCTCCACCTGTCGGCGAGGTTCTAGATACCGAAGACGCGCAGGATCGCCCCGACCGGCCCGGACAGCAGCTGAAGCACCAGGTAGGCGCAGCCGGCGATGGCAGCGGCGCAGGGAATGGTGAGAATCCAGGCCGTGGCGATGCTCCGAGCTACGCCCCAGCGAACGGCGTTGAACCGGTGGCTGGTACCGACGCCCATGATGGCGCTGGAGATTACATGGGTCGTGGAGACCGGCATTCCGAGCTGAGCTGCCCCCATGATGATGGTTGCCGCCGTGGTTTCGGCCGCGAAGCCATGGACCGGGTCGAGCTTGACCACCCGCTGGCCCATCGTCTTCATGATCCGCCAGCCGCCGGCCGCCGTGCCGAACGACATCGCCGTCGCCGCGATGAGAATGACCCAGGTTGGCACCGTCTTGGTGGAGATCGCGCCGGCGTTGAAGAGCGCCAGGGTCATGATCCCCATCGTCTTCTGGGCGTCGTTGGTGCCGTGGCTAAGCGCCATGTAGGTTGCCGAGACGATCTGGAGCCGCCGAAAGCGATCGTTGAGAAGACGCGGATTGGCATGCACGAAGACGTTCAAGATGACGACCATCAAGCCCAGCCCGATGAGCAGCCCCAGGACAGGTGAGCTGACCAGCGGGACCAGGACCTTGGCCGCGAAGTTGCCCCACTGAACGGCGTTCGGTCCCGCGGACGCGATCGCGGCGCCTATCAAGCCGCCGACGAGGGCATGACTGCTCGAGCTGGGAATTGCCAGCGCCCAGGTAATCAGGTTCCAGGCGATGGCGCCCAGCAGCGCCGCCATCAGGACTACGGCGCCGTTGCCGAGAATCATCTGATCCTGGACCACGCCGGAGCCGATCGTGCTGGCCACCGCCGTGCCGAAGACCAGGGCGCCGACGAAATTCGCCGTAGCCGAGAGAAGGATCGCGTGCTCCGGCTTGAGCGCTCGCGTAGACACCGAGGTTGCGATGGCGTTGGCTGTGTCGTGAAAGCCGTTTATGTAGTCGAACGAGACAGCCAGCGCGAAGATCCCAACAAGCCCAAGCACCGTGCCCTGAGTCAAGCCGGCATGCCCTCCAAATGCGAGTGACGTCGCGGTGGGCCCCGCCGCCTAGAGGCTATCAGGTCGAGGACTGCTCCGCTCCACTCCGCTCAGCTCCCATCCGCCCCGTGACGGGCCTCCCGGGCAGACCAGCGGGACCGCTGGCCGGCGACTGTTAGCTCGCGGCAGATGTTCACCGGCCGTTAACTCGGACTAAACGAAAAGCCCGGAGTCTATCGCTGGTTGGCCGCCGTCCCGCGGGAGTCCACCGCCTGACGGCTTACTAGGAGCAAGGCCGCCGTAACGCGATCCGATCCCGTGACTCGGACTGAATCCAAGGAGGATCTCCGTGGCGTACGACCCACTACTCGCGCGTATCGACGCACTGAGCGGCGCATTCAAGGCCGGCCATATCGATCGCCGGCAGTTCCTCAAGGGACTGGTCGGGCTCGGGCTGAGCCTGCCGGCAATCGGCGTAATCGTCGCCGCCTGCAGCAGCGCCGCCAGCACACCGTCGCCGACCGCGGCCATGCAGGCCACGGCCGCGCCGGCCGCGGGCACTCCGGCTGCCACGGCGATGGCCGCGTCCATGGCCGCGTCCATGGCCGCCCCGACGTTCGACCTTACCGACCTCGTCACCGCCGCCAAGGCCGAAGGCGACATCTACCAGACGGGCATCCCGCCCGAGTGGGTCAACTACCAGGGGATCTTCGACCTCTGGAAGTCGGACTACGGGATCACGATCGATGGCACCGCGACCGAGGGTGAGTACAGCTCCGGCCAGGAGCTCGACTCGATCAAGAACACGGGCAAGCCGGACGTCGGTGACGTGGGCATCTCCTTCGCCGTGCAGGCGAAGACCCAGGGCCTGTCGGCCCCGTACAAGAACTCCTACTGGGCGGACATCCCCGAGACCGCCAAGGACGCCGACGGCTACTGGTGCTGCAACTACTGGGGCGCCCAGGCTTTCGCGATCAACACCGACGCGGTCAAGATCCCGATCAACGACTGGAGCGACCTGCTCGATCCGTCCCTCAAGAACTCGGTCGGCATCGACGGCGACCCGACGAAGGCGAACGACTCGTTCTTCGCCGTCTGGTCCGCGGCCCTTGCCAACGGCGGCGGCGTGGACAACATCCAGCCCGGCATCGACTTGGTTCAACAAGCTGCAGGCGTCGGGCAACCTGACCGCCGCTCGCGCCAGCGATGCGAACATCCTGAGCGGCGAAGTCAAGGTCGCCATCAAGTGGGACTACCTCGGCCTGGCGGTTCGCGACAAGGCCGCGGGCGCCCCGAACATCACGCGTCACCATCCCGGCCTCGGGTTCGCTGGCCAGCCCCTACGCCGACATCGTCGCCGCCAAGGCGCCTCATCCGAACGCCGCGAAGCTCTGGCAGGAGCTGATCTACAGCGACGCCGCGCAGCTGCTGTTCCTCAAGGGCTACGCCCATCCGATCCGGTTCGACGTCTTGAACGCCGCCGGCAAGATCCCGGCCGATCTCGCGGCCAAGCTCCCGTCCGCCGACCTGTACAAGAAGGTCACGCTCGTGACCGACATCGCCAAGATCACGGCGGCCCAGACGGCCCTCGGGACCGGCTGGAAGATCGTCATCAATTCGTAGCGGCACGCCGGCCGATCCAGGAGCGCAATCGTGCGTTCACAGACCGCAGTGACTCTTGCGGCATCGCCCGCCGTGGCCAGGCGCCATGGCGGGCGCGCCGCGTTCGCTTTGCTGCCCTTCGCGGTGCTGGTCACCGCGTTCCTGGTCATCCCGACGGTGGCGTTGATCTGGGGCAGCTTCCACGACACCAAGACGGGCGCGGTTACTTTCGGTAACTACTCCTACCTGAGCCATCCGCTCGACCTGGTGCCCTTCCGCAACTCCCTCGAGCTGTCGCTAGCGTCGACAATCGTGGGGGGCCTGGTCGGCCTGCTGATCGCTCAGGCGATCGTTTCATCGAGGCGGCCGCTCGTTCAAGAGATCGCGACGACTTTCAGCAGCGTCGCCGCGAACTTCGCGGGCGTGCCGCTCGCGTTCGCCTTCATC
Organism: uncultured Chloroflexia bacterium; assembly: GCA_963838285.1. Taxonomy (GTDB): domain Bacteria; phylum Chloroflexota; class Limnocylindria; order Limnocylindrales; family CSP1-4; genus Fen-1039. The sequence continues at coordinate 272,618 of CAWIQP010000006.1, read as the reverse complement.
GCGACCCTCGGCAACAACGGCATGCTCACCGTCTTCCTGAAAGACAGCGGCATCGACATCTACAGCGGCGGTTTCAAGCTCTACTCCCTCCTCGGTCTCACCATCGTGTATGCGTACTGGGAAATCCCCTTGATGGTCCTGGTCATGCTGCCGCCGCTGCAGGCGATGAAGGAGTCATGGCGCGAGGCTGCAGAGATCCTCGGCGCCAGCCGGTGGCAGTACATGCGCGCCGTCGCGATACCCGATGCTCATGACCCCGTTCATATCGTCGATGTTGCTGCTGTACGCGAACGCCTTCGGGGCCTACGCCACCGCCTACGCGTTGACGACCGGCTTTGTCTCCACTCGTGCCGATCCAGATCTCGAACCTGATCAACGGCGACGTGAGTTACGATCCGGGCCTGGCCGACGCGCTTGCCATCGGCCTGGCGGTCATCATGGCCGCTTGTATCGGCGGCAGGGTCGTTCTCGAACGCCGCTCCACGCGCTGGCTCTCACGGTGAGGGGCCTGGCATGAGCAACCCGTCGATCACCGGCGAAGCGACCGAGGAGGCCATCGAGGCCCTCACCGCGCTGGCCACCGGCTCGCGGGCCACTCGCCGGTCCAGGCGCCGCGCCGGGAAGACGGCTCGAATGCCCGTCTGGGCGATGGTCGTACTGGCCGTTTCGGCTGTCTACTTTCTGCTGCCGCTCTACGCGACGGCGGTGTTCGGCTTCTCGACCGGGAAGCACTTCACGCTTCAGCCTCTCTGGGATGGGCTCGGCGACCCTGGATTCCAGACGTCGCTGCAGCTCAGCCTGTTCTACTCCGTCATGACGACGATCCTGGCACTTGTCGTGGTTGCTCCTACCGCCTACCTTGTCGAACTTCGATTCCCGCGCTTGCGCTCGACGATCGAGTTCGTGAGCATTCTTCCTTTCGTCATCCCGCCGATCATCCTGGTCGTGGGACTGTCGTCCATGTACGGCATCAACTCGCCGGTCAACCTGATCGCGTCGTCCTGGGCTCCGGTTCTGCTCATTGGCGGCTACTTCGTCCTGACGCTGCCGTTCACCTTCCGGGCCATCGACAACGCACTTCGGGCCGTGGACGTCAGGACTCTGACCGAGGCCTCGGAAAGCCTTGGCGCTGGCCCGATCCGGACCTTCGTCAGGGTGATCGTGCCGTCGATCTCGCTTGGGCTCGTGTCGGCGGCTCTCCTTGCCTTCACGACTGCCATGGGGGAGTTCACTCTGGCGGCCCTTCTGGGCTACCCGACGTTCCCGGTGTACCTCCTGAACATCAACGGCTACCAGCCCCGTATGGGCGAGGCGCTGGTTCTGGTCAGCTTCGTCATCACCTGGGCGGGCGTGATCGCGCTGGCCGCGGTGGCTCGCAGAGCGCCCGGCACGCAGGTCGTCCGCGGCGGCCCAATGTAGCAACAGCAAGGGCAGGATCGGCTTATGTCTCGTCTCGAACTGATCAACGTCAACAAGCGCTTCGGCGACCAGGTCGCCGTGAGTGACTTCTCGCTGACCGTCGAGGACGGGGAGCTGGTCTCGTTCCTTGGGCCGTCCGGCTGCGGAAAGACGACGACGCTGCGAATGACGGCCGGTTTCGAAACGCCCGACACCGGCGCGGTCATCGTCGACGGCGTGGACGTGACAGACCTTCCCCCGAACAAGCGTGGCATGGGGATGGTCTTCCAGGGCTATGCCCTGTTCCCCAACATGACGGCGGCCGAGAACGTGGAGTTCGGGCTGGCCGTCCGCAACCGGCCCATTGCCGAGCGGCGGGCTCGCGTGGATGAGCTTCTCGAGCTGTTCGGTCTGGCTCACGTGGGCAAGAGCTACCCGCATCAGATGTCGGGCGGTCAGCAACAGCGCGTCGCGCTGGCGCGTGCCGTCGCCATCCAGCCGGGAGTGCTCCTCCTCGACGAGCCCCTGAGCGCGGTCGACGCGAAGGTGCGCGAGGAGTTGCGCACCGAGATCCGTCGAATGCAGGTTCAGCTGCACATCACGACGATCCTGGTGACCCACGACCAGTCCGAGGCGCTCTCGATCAGCGACCGTGTCGTCGTCATGAACAAGGGTGCGATCGAGGAGGTCGGCACGCCGACCCAGATATACGCCGAGCCGGGATCCGCCTTCACGGCCGGGTTCATCGGGGCGATGAACGAGATCCCCGTGAGAATCGTGTCCGGAGTCGACGGTCTGGTGGAACGTGGCGGGCGCCGTGTGACCGCTCCCGGAGCCGCTGGGCTGGCCGCCGGGGATCTGGCGCTGCTGCTGGCACGGCCAGAGACACTCGAGCCGATGGCGGCGGGGAGCCCCGCGCTCAACGGCGACCTGACCATCACCGGGCAGGTGGAGGTGCAGACGTTCCTGGGGGCAACGACCAGGCTTCTCCTTCGCGAAGTGCCGTCCGGCGACGATCGAACCGCCCTGCCGGCGAACCGGCGGCTGGCCGTCGACGTGCCCAGCGCGAGCGCCGGCCGCTGGCCTGCCGGAACGAAGCTCGACGTCAGGATCCCGGTCGGATCGAGCCGGGTCATCGCCGACCGATCGGCCCTCGCCGACCGCGCGGCGCATGCGGCACCGATCCCGCCCGCGCCGGGCGCCTGACCGGTGGAACCCAACATAGCCACGAGAGGAGCTCCGTGAATCGACTGCCGTTCGCGATGCCCGGCCGTTTCTGGCGAGGCAACCTGCATACGCATTCGACCAACTCGGATGGGCACCTGACCCCGGCCGAGACCGTGGCCTGGTACCGCGACAACGGGTACGACTTCGTGGCCCTGACGGACCACTTCGTCCGCCGATTTGGCCTACCGATCACGGACACTCGCTCGCTGAGAACGGCCGGCTTCACGACTCTGATCGGCGCCGAGATGCACGCTCCGAGGACCCAGGTGGGCAACCTCTGGCACATCGTGGCCGCCGGCCTACCGGTCGACTTCGCGCCCTCGGAACCGGGCGAGACGGGCCCGCAGCTCGCGGCGCGAGCTGCGGCGAGCGGTGCCTTCGTGATCGTCGCCCATCCCGCGTACTACGGACTGACCGTCGCCGACATCGAGACAATGGAGGCGGCCCACGCCCTGGAGATCTTCAACGGGGCATCGGATCTCGCCTACGAGATGGGGGACAGCGGGCACATCCTGGACGTTCTCATCTCACGGGGCCGGCGCATCGACGCCTGCGCCGCCGACGACGCCCACTTCGAGTATCCGGAGTATCCGGATCATGGGCTCGGGTGGGTGATGGTTCGGGCCGAGGAGAACGACCCGGAGGCGCTCGTGCGGTCGCTCCGGGCCGGCCACTTCTACTCCAGCGAGGGGCCGGAGCTGCACGACGTGGCGATCGACGGGGATCAGGTCGTCGTTTCGAGCTCGCCGGTGATGAAGGTGATCCTTTCGGGTGGCGGTGAGCGGTACGAGTGCCGCTACGGCGTCGACCTCACCCAGGCTCGGGTGCCACTCGACATGTTCCGAAACGCAAGCTTCGAGGTGGACCCGGCTGTGGGCACCTACCTTCGGATCACCGTCGTCGACGCTCAGGGGAAGCGGGCGTGGACGAATCCCATCTGGCTTGGCTGATGCCCGCCTCGGAGGCCTCCGCGCAGGTCACGGCGGATCGGGCCATCGGCCGGGTGCGGTTCGCTCGACCGATTCCATCCTAGACCGCCACTCGTCGGGCTGGGGCCGGCCCGGCGACGTCCACCCATCCACGGCCCGACGAACCGGAACAGTGAGGTTTGCGAGATGAACGTTGCGCTCGAGCCTACCTCCACCGCCGCTCCCGATCGCGACATTCGACAACCTGGGCCCGAACCGGCAGGGTGCCACAGTGAATGGACCGACCCGGAAGGCGACGACTGGTTCTCGTCGATCTACCGCGAACTGACCCAGGAATCAACGCCGACAACCGTCGACCGGCCCGGGTCCGAAGTCGTCTACTGGTTCGGATAGCCAGCTCTGCCAGTGGTGGCACGCTGAGTCTCGACGGCGCCGCGCAGGCAGGTACGAGGCGCCAGTCCCAGACCCAGGTGGCGAAGTACGAACTGCGCGATGAGAGTCGGCTCCCTTCAGGAGTCCTGAGGGGTGCTTGCCACGGGAGGTAGATCCACCACATCCTCGTGCACGGCGATGCCGCGGCGGGCCAACTCGAAGAAGACCGCGTCGGGCTCGAACGCCTCTTCGGGCGTGATCACTCCCGTACGGGCGACCTTGCCCGAGGCCAGCATCTGCGCGCCGATGGCCATCGGAATGCCGACGTTGCGAGTGTAGGCTCGCAGCTTCTCCCAGCCCGGCACGGACCCGTCTGAAGCCGGATGCGTGTGGGTCAGGGTGTGGCGACGGCGACGGCCGCCGGCGGTGCCAGTCACTTCGACGTGGAGGGCGTAGCCGTAGAGATCGGTCTCCGTACCCTCTCGCGAGTTGAGCAAGTACTCGGCGACGCACTCGAGCACGCCGACCCGTGACCCGCCGACGTCGATTTGGTCGTTGCGCATGAAGCCCCAGTCGTGCAGGGCTCGCACGAGCTGCATGTTCCTGGCCGGCCAGGTTCCGCGCACCTCGATCAGTCGCACACCTTTGGGCTCGAGCGCCCTGGCCAGGGTCCTGGTTTCGGCGTGCGGGATGATGTACTGGGTGGTTGAGCCGAACGGCTCGGGGAGCCGGATCTGCCGGGGACGGGCAAACGGGGGCACCTGCACGAATTTCCCGTCCTCGAAGACGACACGGCCCGGCAGGGCCGGGTCGTACTCGTAGATGGTCGTTTCGGCAATCGATCGGGAGAAGGCTATGGGACGGTATGCGCCGTGGCTGACCCTTACGGTGTCGACGGTCTCGAGTTGATGGGCGGCTGCCATCGCCATCATCTGTGTGACGCCTGGAGTCATACCGAAGCCGGGAACGCAGGTCCGTCCCTGCAGCTTGAAGAGCGGGTCGGAAGCATCCTCCTCACCGAAGCCGTTCAGATTGATTCCGTGGCACCCCGCTCGGGCGATGGCGGCTGTTGACAGCCCGTTGAGGGCGATCGCGGTCCCGTCGAGGACTACGTCGTAGCCTCTCATCGTGGCGACGGCGCCGTCGGCCCCGTTCACGTCGACGTAGCGGAAATCGACGCGTGGGTCGTCGCACTGCGAGACCAGCGACCGTCCCTGCGTTTCGTTGGTGTCGGCCACGGTGATCCTCTCGAAGTCGGAGAAGGCCACCAGGTCGAGTACGGACTCGCGGCAGATCCTACCGGCTCCGCCCAGGCACAGAGCTTTCATCATCGGCGTTCCCTACACTCCAGTGGCGCCCAGCCAAGTCAGGCCGACCGCCACGCTCACGACGAACAGGCCATATCTGGCAAGCCACGCTGCCGGACCGCCCTCGCGCTCCACGAGCTGCCGCGGGGCGTAGACGAGCATCGCGTAGTACACGGCCGAGGCGGCGACGAAGATGCCCAGTGCAAGCGCCAGAACCTCCGGCGCCGCGCCGATCTGACCTGGAAGGTCGGTCGCGCCTCCGACCGAATCCACCAGGCTCCAGAAGATTCCGCTGGCGGCGAGAAGAAATGGAGCCACGAGCTTGCGTCGAGTCGCGGTAGGGATAGCCGGCAGGTGATCCTGAAATGGAGCGATCGCCAGGGCGCCGATCAACACCAGGCCGAGCGCCGGCTCGGGCGGCAGTGAGAGGCCGGCGAGCCCGCTGGCTCCGACGAGCGCGATCCCTCCGATGACGGGCCCGGCGGTAGCCTCGGTGAGGACTCCGTGGCCCGCGACCTCGGGCCCGCTCGGAGCTCCGCGTAGCCAGGCAGGCCATCGCGCCGCACGCCCCGACCAGGCGCACCAGGCCCTCGATGGGCCGGCCCGAATTCGAATGGCCCGGCTACGCCCTCGATCAGGGCGATGGCCGGGCTCAGCAGCGCGACGAACGCGGCGAGCAGCCAATCTTCGGCGCGGAAGCGCATGATCTGGAACCGTGCCGGCTGTCGGTCCGGCCGCGACACCAGCGACTCAGCCATTCGCGGCGTCACGCGTCTCGGGCGTCTTCAGGGTCGCTCTCCGAGAGCCAGGGCGATCTCGATCTCGTCGAGCACGGGCGGTAGCTCCCCGATCGACCCGATGAGGTAGTGGGCGCCCGCGGCGCGGAGGATCTCGGCCGCCCGGCCGATCAAGCGGGCCTTCGCGTCGGCCGGCAGTGCGGCAAGCTCGGCCTGGCTCAAACCCACGTAGTTGCCGGTCCTGGTCACGCCGACGGTCCAGGCGCCCGCGTTGAGGCCTTCCTCTATGTCCGCTTTGGTGTCGCCGACCTTGACGACGGCGTGGGGCGGGTAGGCTCGAAGCCTCTCCATCGCCCGCATCAGCATCCAGGGCTCGGGTCGGCCGGCCGGAACCTCGTCCGCGCAGACCATGACATCCGGCTCGTAGCCCTGCTCGATGGCCCGCCGGGCCGCGATCTCCGCCACCGATCGCGGGTAGCCGGTGGTGGATCCGACTCGATAGCCTCGGGCCTTGATCTCGGCCACGGCCTCCAGCGTGCCGGGGATCAATGCGCAGAACTCCGGCAGGATGGCCTCCTGGATCGGAACGAGCTCCCGGTACATGGCCTGGACGTCGTCCTCCGTGCAGGCCGATCCGTGGACTGCCTTCCAGGCGGCGGCAACGTCCGGGTCGGCCGCGATCGCTCGAATGTGATCGAGCTTGTAGATACCCATGGGGCCTCGGGCCTGGGCCGAGGTGACCGCTACGCCGAACCGGGCGAACGCTTCGACGAACGCCCCCACCGGGGCGCGCGATCCGAAATCCTGTGTCGTCCCGGCCCAGTCGAGGACGACGGCGCGCAGGCGCCGGCGAGGCGCGGTTTCGTCCCACGCCGCAAAGGCCGGGGAGCCTGGGAGCGACTGCGAACGATCCTCGGGCGTCGCGGTCATGCGGAGACGGCCGAAGTCGCGCCGAGACGAGCCGCCCGTCGACTGCGTCAGCCTGGCCGCGGTGTTGGACAGCTTCGCCTCGACCAGACCCCGGTCGAGCGAATCGACGAAGTCGGCCAGCACTTCCATCTCGATCGCCCCGAGAGTGCACACGCGGAAGCTCGTCCTGGCGGCTTCCCCAAGACCGGCATAGATGATGTAGCCGTCGCGCTTCAGGGCGTCGTGGAGGTTCTGGTAGCTCACGCCGTCCGGGAGACGCAGGCTCCGAACGGACGACGACCGGTTCTCGGCGGCCACCATCGGCTCCAGCCCCAGCCGCTGGAAGGCCCCGTCGAGATAGGCGACGCGGGCTCGATAGGTGGCTCGACGGTGCTCCACGCCCTCGTCCAGGAGCTCGTCGAGGGCGGCCTCGAGGCCGTAGACCGCCGGCACGGCGGGCGTGAACGGCACGCTCGCCCGCTTCTGAGCCTCCAGGTAGCCGGCGATGTCCAGGTACAGTGAGCGGCGCGGGGCCTCCGCGGCGCGGACCGCGCCGGCGGGGGAGAGGAGGACGAATGCCGTCCCGGGCAACCCGTGGAGGCACTTGTTGGAAGTGCAGGCCACCATGTCGATGCCGGAGTCGGCGAGGACGAGATCCTCGGCGCCGAGCGAGCTGATCGCATCCACGACCACTCTCACGCCCCTGGCCCTGGCTGCCTCGGCTATCTCCCTGACAGGGTTCAGGAGCCCCGTCGTGGTCTCGTGGTGGATCACCGCGACCGCGTCGATCGCCGGGTCGGCCGCCAGGGCTGCCGCCACGGCCGTGGGGTCGATGGGTTCGGTCTGGGCCGCGTGGATCCCGATCGTCTCGATGCCGAGCCGCTCGGCGATGGTTGCCAGGCGGTCGCCGTAGACGCCGTTGCGACAGACCAGCAGGCGGCGTCCGTCACGGACGGACGCGCCGGTCATGGCCTCCATCGCCGCCGTCCCTGAGCCGGAGATCAGGGCGAGCTCCCAATCGGAGCCCACGCCGGCAACGCGGAAGAGCTTCTCGCGGATCCGAGCGAAGATCTCCGAGTACTCGGGCTCGCGGTGGCACAGGTCCGGCCCGGCGACCGCACGGTGAACTCGGTCGCTCACGACGGTGGGGCCGGGGTTCAACAGAACCCGCTCTCGATGAGAACGGGCGCGGCCGTACAGGAAGGAGTCGGTCGCGGCGAAGTCGGATGGCGCGACGATCCGATCCGGTTGGCCTCGCAGCAGGTCGAGGCGGCTCGTAGGACCGTGGCTCGCGATCCCGATGACGGCACCGGCTCCGGCCCGCCGCCCGGCGATGAGCGCCTCGGTCGAGCCGCCGATCAATCCAAGCTGGCGAACGTCCGGGATGTCGACGGCGGCGAGCGCCACCAGAAGCCCGAACGGCGCGGGCGGGAGCGGTCCGCGGACGACGATGTCGGCCAGGCGTCGCTCGACCGGTGTGGGCGTCACGTCGTCGGGCACGACAAGGACCACGGCCGCGCCGTCGTTGCGAACCTGCTCCAGATCGATGGCAAGAGCGGCCTGGGCCGTGGCCGGCAGATCGCCCGCGAAGAGCGTCCAGACCGATATGGCTCGATCCTCGGACCACGAGCGGACCGTCTGCACCGAGTCGGCATAGGGCATTGCTGCGGAACCTCCGTTGCGGTGCAGCCGCGCTCGCAGTCGGGCCTGCCACCGAGTTGAGGTTGCGCGAGCAGCATTAACGCGCCGCGAACGCCCAGTTAATTGCGGTAATCCAGGCTGTGCCCAACATGAGCTGCGTCCATGGGTGAGAAGCATGATTAGCAGACCGAGGATCGTCCTCGTCGCCTTCGACGGCTTCCCCCTGTACGCGTTCAACAGGGTCGCCGCGCCCAACCTGTGGCGCCTGGCGCAGACCGGTGGGTTCTCCCCGGACGGGGGCTTGAGCGGTCTTCCCTCGACGACCTATCCGGGTTTCGCGTCGCTTCTCACGGGCATGGGCCAGTCGAAGACCGGCATCAGGACGACCGCCCAGCGATCCGGCGCGGTGCCGGGCTGGGCCGGCAGGGACCGTTGCCTCGCCCCGACGATCGTTCATGCGTCCCGCGAGGTCGGGCTCGAGACGGCCGTCGTCATGGGCGATCACAAGCTGCAGAAGGTGCTGCGGCTGGACGACCTCGACCGAGCCTGGCCGCCTGCCGCGACGGTCCCGGAGGGCGTCGAACTGGACGCCCACGGCTATCCGACCAACGCCGCGGTCAGGCCCCGCGCCCTCGAGGCCGCCGCCGATCCCGACGTGGACCTGTTGTTCGTCCATCTCAACGAGACCGACACGCTCGCCCACGATCTGGGCCCGACCGCACACGCCACCGTTGAGTGCGCGCGGGCTGCCGACGCGATCCTCGGCGAGTTGCTAGAGGCGCTGGCGCCGGACTGGGCAAGGACTGTCGTCGTGGCGGTTTCCGACCACGACCTGGTCAGACGCCTGCCGTATCCAGCCATCGACCCCACCGCTTCACGCAGCTGCGCCGGACTGGTCGACGACTGGATCGCCGACGGCGCCGCCGCCTGGCTGCGCCTCAGCCCCGGCGTCGACCCTCACATGGCCATCGACCGCCTGACGGCCCTGGAAGGAGTGGAGACCTGGCGCTGGCGCGATCCAGGCATCGTTCTCCTTCTGGCCGCGCACGGGCGAGTCTTCGCCGCTCCCGACATTCCCGCCGGAGGCATTCACGGGTCGGTGGGTACGGCTCGGACGCTCGCCATCGTCGGCGGCGGCCACCCCGCGGCGGCAGAGGTCGCGGCCTCGATCGGCGAACGACCGCCGCGTCTCCAGGATTGGAGCCCCACCCTGGCCGCCGTGCTGAACCTGGAGTTGCGTGACGCGGACGGGCTCAACCTTCTGGCCGAGGCGGAGCTGCGGTCCGCCTAGAGGTCGTCGCGCACGCCATTCCTCCAGTTTGCGGAAGGAAGGCGTCCGTCAGCTCGAGGCGCCTGCGACGTGGCCAGCCGCAGCCACGCAGGCAGCGTCGAGGGGTCTCCAGACCGGCGTCGAGATCGTGTCGAGACTGGCGATGGCGTGGACGGGGCCGCCGTGCAGCCGGACCTGGTCCTTGAGCGCCGAGAGACGATTGGCCAGCGTGCCGACGTCGCGCAGCTGACCGGGGCCAACGACCAGCGTCGACACGGCCAGCTCGGGGAAGTCCGATCCGGCGGGGAGAGATCCGAGGCCCGAGACGCCGGAGAGAAGCGCGAGGGCGATCTCGTCGGCGCCGACGACCGCCTCCCCCTCGTCGTTCCAGGCGACGATGAAATCGTCTCCGCCCAGGTGGCCGAGGAATCGCACGCCTCGACGGCGGGCTACGCCGGCGACGGCGTGACCGAGCGTCTGGATCGTGCGGTCACCGGCTGCGAAACCAGCCCGCTCGTTGAAGGACTTGAACTCGACCAGGTCGACGCGGCTCACGACGAGCGCCTCACCTGTGTCCAGTATCTCGGTCAGGGCCTGTTCGGTGCGGGTGCTGCCGGGCAGGCCCGTCAGGGGGTTGAGCTGTTGGGTTCTGTCGAGGCCGAGGCTCGTCAACGCTGTGAGGAGGTCCTTGACTCGCACCAATCCGACCACACGGCGGGCCGGGTCCACGACCAGGACGTCGTCGAACAGAGAGTCGCCGTGCCGGTGGGCCACCGTGAGAGCCGCCTCGATGATGGTCGTCTCCGCCTCGATGGTTCGTGGGTTGGGATCGGCGACCTCGACTACGGCTCGGTTGGCGAAGACCGCGTAGCCGTACTGCCCGCTGAACATGCGGAAGAGCCGCTCGCGCCCGAGCGCACCGAGCGGACGCCGACGCTCATCCGCGTAGATCAGGGTTGTCAGCGTGTCGTCGTCGAGGAACCTACGGCGAGCTTCTTCGCCCGTGATTGAAGTCGGAACGAACACCGGCGGCGTGGCGATGGCGGCCATCCTGGGGGTTCGGTCGGGGCTGCCGCGGAGCTTCTGGCGACCCAATCGCCGCGCCTCGGCAACGGCCTCGATCAGGTCGCGGCCCTGCGTCCCGCTGACCGGGACAAGGCCGAAGGCGGCGGCGGCCGTCAGCTGGGCCAGGATCTCCCCAAGTTCGCTCGGATCATCGAGGAGGAAGACGAAGCCGTCTCCTTCATCCACGAGCCCGCCGCTTGGGACTGTCCTGCGCAGCTGGCCCAGCGCGGCTTCGGCCACCCACAGGACGTGGCGCTCGGCGGTCACGCGGTCGCCTGATCGAATACTTGATGGAACAGACATGGCTGATCCCCGGTGCGGGCGATATCCCGGCCGGGGTCACGGGAGGACCCGGCCATCGCGACACGATCGGCGGGATCGGTTAGCCGGGCGTTTCCCCGCGATTAACGCCGCAACAGGTGGTGCGCGAGTTCAACGGGGAATCGAAGAGCGGCCGTGGGAGTCCGGCCGCTCTTCCCGAAATCGCGAGTGTGGGCTACGGGTTGAGGTCCTCGACCTCGCCGGTCGCCAGGAAGACCACATCCTCGGCGATGTTGGTCACCCGGTCGCCGATGCGCTCCAGGTAGTGGGCGGCGAAGAGGATTCGAGTGCCCGGGTCGACCTTGGATGGGTCGGTCCGCATCTCCGCCAGGACGTCGTCGAAGACCTGGTGATAGAGCCTGTCGATCTCGTCGTCGCGGGCCGCGACCTCTCTCGCGCGAGCCTCGTCTATGTCGACGAGGGCCATAACCACGTCGCGGACCTGGCGGGCCGCCAGCGTCGCCATCGGCGTCAGTTCGTCGTATGTGACCATGCTGGTCACGCCGGCGAGCTTCCGCGCCTGCTTCGCGACCGAACCGGCGTGGTCGCCGATGCGCTCGAGCTCGTAGGTCACTCGGTCGAGGGCGAGCAGGAAGCGAAGGTCTCGGGCCACCGGCGCCTGCGTCGCTATCGTCATCGCCACGACGCCCGTGACGGCCCGCTGGACCTCGTTCACGCGGCCGTCCGACTCGATGACCTTGCGGGCCAGCTCCGCGTCGCGGCACATGATCGCGTCATGGGCGGCCAGGATCTGCTCCTCGACATAGGAGCCCATTCGCAGGACGCCTTCCTTGACCTCGCGCATCTCCAGGTCGAGGCTCTCCCGGATTCGTTCGGCACGTCGGTTTGCCTCGACCTCACGATCGATGGACGAGTCGACAACGGCCGACTCGACGGGCGGGATGCCGGCCGTCTCATCCACGGACTGCATGGTCGACTCCTCGTGCTGTGGGCCGCTCATCCGAACCGTCCGGAGATGTAGTCCTCGGTCAGGCGCTCGTTCGGCCGGGTGAAGATTCGCCCGGTGGGCCCGACTTCCACCAGGTATCCGGCTCGGTCTTCGGCCATCGTGAAGAAGGCCGTGACGTCGCTCACTCGGGCCGCCTGCTGCATGTTGTGGGTGACGATGACGATCGTGTAGGCCTCGCGGAGCTCGCGCATGAGCTCTTCGATCCGAAGGGTCGAAACCGGGTCGAGGGCGGAAGCCGGCTCGTCCATCAGGATCACCTCGGGGTCGGTCGCCAGGACACGGGCGATGCAGAGACGCTGCTGCTGGCCGCCGGAGAGAGCCAGGCCGGACTTGCGTCGAAGGTCGTCCTTTACCTCGTCCCACAGCGCCGCGCGCTTGAGACTGGTTTCCACCAGCACGTCGAGCGCCCGCTTGTCGTTCTGCCCTCGCCGGCGCGGGCCGTAGGCGACGTTCTCGTAGATGGACATCGGGAACGGGTTGGGGCGCTGGAAGACCATTCCGACACGTCGCCGGAGCTCCACCACGCTTACGTCGGTTTCCTGGATGTTCTCGCCGTCGAGGCGGACTTCACCCTGAACGCTCGCGCCAGGGATCAGGTCGTTCATGCGGTTGAAGCAGCGCAGGAACGTCGATTTGCCGCTGCCGGATGGGCCGATCAGGGCTAGGATCGAGCGGTCCTGGACGATGAGCGAGACGTCCCGAACGGCGACCTTCGGACCGTAGAGGATGGACACGTGTTCGGCCGAGATCTTGATCTGCTCGGGTCGAGCGGCGAACTCCTCGGCCCCGGCCGGCGCCGCTACTTCTACGCGCCGGAGTACGGGTTCTGGATATGTTGCGGTAGTGGGCATCTCGTCTCCGGTGCTCATGCGGCGGTCAGCCGTCGGGTAAGGACGCGGCCGATGAAGCGCGCCCCGAGGTTGAAGATCAATACCATCGAGATGAGGATGGCGGCGGAGCCGTCCACGATCTGGTTCCTGAAGGTGGCGAGGCCCTCGGAGTTGAGGTTCCAGATGTAGACGGACAGGGTTGTTGCCTGATGGAAAGGGCTCCAGGGCGAGGAGACACTGGTCAGGTCGAAGTTCAGGAAGTTGTAGTGGGTTGCGGGCGTCCCGACGCCGGATGTGAACAGCAGCACGGCAGCTTCGCCGAAGACCCGGCCGGCGGTGAGGATGATGCCGGTTACGAGACCGGGTATTGCCAGAGGCACGACGACGTGGCGGATCGTCTGCCACTTGGTGGCGCCGAGGGCGAGGCTGGCGCTGCGCTCGTCTCGCGGCACGGCACGAAGCGCTTGTTCGGCCAGACGGGTCATCAGCGGGAGGTTGAAGAAGGTCAGCGCGAGCGAGCCGGCAAGAGCGCAGAAGCCCCAGTGAAAGTCGTCGATGAAGAGGATCAGTCCGAACAGGCCGACCACGATCGACGGCACGGAACTGATCGACTCCTCGGCGAAACGTATCGCGCTGGTGACCGCGTTCTCGCTCGCGTATTCGGACATGTATATGCCCGCGAGAATGCCTACGGGAACGGCGATCAACATCGTCAGAACCAGGATGTAGATGGAGTTCCACAGAATCGGCAGGATGCCACCCAGAGTTGTTTGGCTCGGGTCGTCGAGAATGAAGCTCACTGAGACGACGCCCCAGGCCGCCAGGGCGAAGTGGACGATGATCGCACCGAGGATGAGCAGGACGAAGGCACCCGTCCCCCACAGAACCACGGTCGCGGCGCGATCCGCCAGGATGCTGCCCCCTGAACTCCTGCCTCGAAGGCTTGGCTTCGATCCACCCGGGCTGCCGATTGTTCGACCAGCGGCCGCACTCACGAGCCCATCCTCCTTCTGTTGATCACCCGTACGAGCACGACCGAAGTGAGCGAGATTATCAGCAGGACGAGGCTCATGGTCCAGAGGGCGTCCTGCCACGGCTCACCGAAGACCGTGTTGCCCATATCCAGCGTGATCTGCGAAGTCAGCGTGGTTACCGGCTGGGTTATGGCGGCCGGCATCGTCGGCGAGTTCCCGATGACCATCTGGACCGCGAGGGCCTCACCGGCGGCGCGTGTCATGCCCAGGACGACCGCGGTCAGGACTCCGCTCAGCGCCGATGGAATCAGGAGATGGCGGATCGTCTGCCAGCGCGTCGTACCCAGGGCGAGCGATCCCGTTCGCAGCTCCTGAGGGACCGCTCGGAAGGCGTCATAGGAGACGCTCGTGATCGTGGGCAGGATCATCACGGACAGGACCAGCGACCCGGCCATCCAGGAGAACCCTGTCAGGAAGCCTGGTACGGTGAAAAGGTTGCCGACGATCGGCAGCGACAACCCGATTTCGCTGTGGAACGTGCTGCTAAGGAAGGGCACCAGGATGGTGATGCCGAGCCAACCCCAGATCACGCTCGGAATGCCGACGAAGATCTCGAGAGCCGGCTGCACTACCGCGCGAGCCCACTGCGGCGCAACCTCCGAGAGGAAGAGAGCGAGGCCGACGGACAGAGGCGTCGATATCAGCAGAGCCACGATGGTCACGTAGACCGTTCCGGCGATGAACGGGAGAAGGCCGAAGTTCGTGGGGCCGTTGCCCGAATCGGGCTGCCACGTTGGCGACAGTATCTGTCCGACGGGGACGCCGTCCTTGACGAAGAGCTGGATGCCCTGCCAGGCGATGAAGGCCAGGAGCAGCACGACGATCGCGATCATCGACGACGCCGCCGCGAAGACGACACGTCGAGGGAGGTCTACCCGCTCGCTCAAACCGGGCCTGGCCCGCAGCCCGGCCATCTCGCGCGCGGTTGTCAGTTGCGCCATGGTGTCTGCCTCGAGGGGATCACATTCCGGAAACAGGAATGCTCCGGGCCCCGCTCGTCACCACGGGGCCCGGAGCCGGAAGACGGACTACTGGCTTATGGGGCCGTAGGAGTCCTTGGGGATGATCGTTCCCTGGACTTCGGGACCCACCATGAACTGGAGGAAGGCGGCGGTCAGGCCGCTGGGCTGGCCCAGCGTGTAGAGGTTGCCGTCAGCGGCGAGCTTGTAGCTGCCGTTGCCGACGTTGGCGATGGTGGCATTGACGCCGTCGAGCTGGAGGCCATTGAGGAGCGGCTTGTTGGCCGGATCGTTGTAGTAGGAGAAGCCGATGACGCTGACGGCGCCGTTGGTCTTGGTGACCGCGGTCGTAACCGCGCCGTTGGAGTCCTCGGTCAGGGTCTGGCCGCCGGTCGCCTCAGTGGCACCGCCGAGAACCAGCTTCTTGAACGTGGCGCGCGTTCCGGAGGAGGCCGGGCGGAAGATCAGGACGATCGGGAGATCGGGCCCGCCGACCTGGTTCCAGTTGGTGTCCTTGCCGGTCCAGATGTCGATGTTCTGCTGAGTGGTCAGGTTGGTCACGCCGGTCACGTCGAGGTTGGTGACGACGATCCAGCCCTGGCGGCAGACGACGTGGTCGACGAGCTTGTCGGCGTCGGGCGTTGCCAGCTTGGTGTTCGCGAGGACGTCGGACTCGCCGATGTTGACCGCGCCCTGGGCGACCTGGCTGAGGCCGGTGCCGGAGCCGCCGCCGTTGACCGTGACGGTCGCGCCGGGGCAGGCCGTGTCATACGCCGTGGCCGCGTCCTGGATGAGCGGCTGGAGAGCCGTGGAGCCCGACGTGGTGATGCTGCCGGCGACGCAGTTGATGGTCGCGGCGGCGGCGGGGGCAGACGGCGCAGTCGTGGCGACGGCTGCGGAGGCGGCCGTGGTGGCGACCGGCGCCGGGGTGACCACTGGCGCGGTCGTGGGCGCGGGGGCCGTCGTGGGCGTGGCGGCGCTGGAACTGCAGGCCGCGACGATCATCGCGGCCGAGATAGCAAGGGCGCCGAGGCGCTTCGTTCCGTTGAGCAACTCTCTCTCCTCTGTAGTGGGCAGTTAGTCGAGCCATTCGGCTCCCATTCCGGACTCGATCGTCAAGGCCGGCGTTTAACGCTGTGTTGGCCCTTTGTTAACGTTCGCCTTGTCGATCACGCGTCTCCGCGTCCCCGGCCGGAGGTGGCGGCGGTGGGTCCAGCAGGTACCCGGAGCCGCGAACTGTGAGAAGGTGCTTCGGATTCGCCGCGTCCCGCTCGATCTTGGCGCGGAGCCAGAAGATGTAGACGTCCACGACCCGTTCATTGGCGCCGGCCTCGTGCCAGACGTGGCGGAGTAGCTCCTCGCGGCTGAAGGCCCGGCCGGGATGCATGGCCAGGAACTCCAGCAGGGCAAGCTCCTTGGGCCGCAGCGACATCAGGTGGCCGTCGCGTCGAATGGCGCGGGCACGGCGATCAAGTTCCACGCCCTCGCCGATGACGATCCTGTCGTCGGCGAGGTTCCCGCCGACTGGCACGCGACGGCCGGCGATCGAGAGCCGGCCGACTACCTCCATCGGATCCGAAGAAAGGTCCACGGCATCGTCGAAGCCGAGCTCGAGCGCGTGAAGGCGCACGGCAACGGCGTGGTGAGGGCTCAGGAGTACTGCGCACGAACCGGGGTTGGCAGCCAGCCAGATGGCGGCGCGCTGCAGGTCGCCAGGTTCGGCCGGAGGCGCAATCAGAACCACCAGGCCCGGCTGCGTGAGTGAGAGGGCTTCAGAGAACCCGGCGGAGGTCCGCTCGACGAGCATTTCGACGTCGGGGAAAAGCCTCCGCAGATCGATTGGTCCGTCCGGGTCGGCCAGGGCCAGCCAGCCCGTGAAGAGCCCGGGGAAGGGCGCGACCTGGACGCCGACTCGCGAGTTGACCGAGTCGGCGACGGGGAGTGCTTCGTCGTGAGCCTGCGCCATTCAAGGAATGTCGTCCGATTCTGTTAACGCCGTGTTCGGGCACCGTGAACGTTGAGTTCGCGCAACGACCCGGCGTTCGAGGAATCGGCTTCGGCTGGGACGCCCGTCAGGCGTGCTTGACGACGATCCGCTCGACTACGTCGGCCACGTCCTCGCACTTGTCGATCGTGTCCTCGAGGAGGGCGTAGACGTCCTTCCACTTGAGGACGTCGATCGTCTTTGTGCCGTCGTCGAAGAGCCCCGCGATCGCCGACCGGCTCAGCCGATCGCCCTCGTTCTCGATGCGATGGATTTCGACGATGTAGCGATCGAGGTCCTTGAATCCGCGCAGGTTGCTGAGAGCGAGGTGGATGGTCTCGCAGGCCTGGACGATGAGGGAGGCCTGCTTGACCGACATCTTGGTCGGCGCTTCGATGCGATAAAGGACAAACGTGTCTGCCACTTCTTCGATCAAGTCGAGGATGTCGTCAAGGGCGCTGATGAGGGAGTGGATCTCCTCACGATCGAACGGAGTCACGAACGTCTCTTCCAGACGCCGGCCTATGTCGTGGCTGATCTCGTCGCCGCGATGTTCGGTCTCGCGGATCTTCTTGGCTGACTTCTCGGCGCTGTCGAAGCTGCGGAGCATCGACTCGAGCTGGCGGGCGCCGTCCAGCACGTTGGCGGCATCCTCGACGAAGAGGTCGAAAAAGCGTTCTTCCCGCGGGATCAAGCGAAACGAGGGCACCTTGTCAGCCTCCGAGGGGTCGCAACCCACCGACGGGCGGTGTTTCGTCCTCGCCGGTGCGTGCTTCCTGTGACGAGCAGGTTCTAGGGTACCGTTCGGCGGGTTCGGCTGCTCGACGTGCCCAGGCGCCGAGCCGAACTCGACCGGCTGTGCCATGCTCGATTCATGGACGCCGTAGCCGTGCTCTTCATAGTCGCTCTCGCGATTCTGCTGGGCTGGGCGCTAGCGGTCGCCCTGTCCCGCGGCCGCGCAATCGAGAGACTGGCGGAGGTCACCGACGCAACCGACGCCGACGACGTCGAGAGACGGGTCCGCATGGCTCTCGAAGAGGCGGAGGACTCGCGCTGGAGCGTCGAGCAGACCCGCCACGACATGTCCTACCTGACCGAACAACTTACGGTGGGCGTGGTCCGGCTTCGCGACGATCTGATCGTGGAGTTCGCCAACGGTGCCGCTCATGTGATGCTGGAACGGCGGCCGGGTTCAATGGTCGGCCGGTCCGCGCTCGAGGCCTTCGTCGACACCAGGATCGAGGGCATCGCCCGTGCGGCAATGGAGTACGGCTCCTCGACGGGCGAAGTGACGATCCGCTCCAGAACCGGAGTCACTGCGATCGTGCGGGCACGCCGCTCGCCGGTCTCCGGAGTGTGGCTCGTCCTGGAAGACGTCTCCGAGCTGCGCCGGCTGCAGCGCATTCGTGCCGAATTCATCGACAACCTGTCCCACGAGCTGCGCACGCCACTGACGACGATCAGCCTGCTGGCGGAGACGGCCTCCCGCGACGCGGAGTCGGCGTCGCCCCGGCTGCGCGATCGCATCTCCAAGATCGAGGTGGAGACGGGGCATCTCACGCAGATGGTCAACGAGCTGCTGGACCTGTCGCGCATCGAGAGCGGGACGGCCCAGCTGTTGCTCGACGACGTCGACCTGGTGCGCGTCGCGCGGTCCACGGCGGAGCGGCTCCGGCTGTTCGCAGAACGCCAGGGTCTCCGGATCGAGATGGACGTGCCGGATCGCGTGTCGCCCGTCCGCGGCGACGAGGATCGCCTCGGCCAGGTGCTCATCAACCTGCTGCACAACGCCGTGAAGTTCAGCCCAAACGGCGGCGAGATCGTGGTCGGCGTACGCGAAGACGAGGGCGAGGTCAGGGTCTGGGTCCGGGATCCCGGCGTCGGCGTGCCTCGCGCGGACCTGAGCCGCATATTCGAGCGTTTCTACAAGGTGGATAGGGCTCGAGTCAGGGGTCGCGGCGGGACGGGCCTGGGTCTGTCGATCGCCCGGCACGTCGTGGAATCGCACGGCGGGCGTATCTGGGCCGAGTCGGAGGAGGGCGCCGGCTCGACCTTCACCTTCACCGTGCCCCTAGCTCGCGATGCCGCGGGCGTGGGCCCAACACCCCCGGCCGGCGGTGCGACCGGCGCGACTGACGGCGTGTCGTCGCGCAACGGCGCGACGACAGACGGGCCGACCGACCGTCCCGGCACCGACGGGAACGCGGGAGCCTGATCGGGCCCCGGTGGGCTAGGACTCTGCCGGATCCGACGGCGCCGCGGGCGAAGCGGGCGCGGCGGGCCTGGCGACCGGTCTCGCCGCGGTTCGTCTGGGCGACGTGGCGGCCGGCTTCGACGCGGCTCGACGAGTTGAGGCTGCCCTGGCGGCCGGTGCGGGCGGCTTCGATGCGGTTCGTCTGGGCGACGCCGCCGGCTTCGTGGCGATCGGAGACGCCGGCCTGGCGACCGCCGGAGACGCCGCGGCGGGAGCAGCCGAGGCCGGGGCCGGCTTCGAGGGTGCGGCGGCTCGCAGCTCCTCGAGGGCCGCCTGGATCATCTGGCGCCGGTAATGGGCGCGCTCGAGCTTTCGGACCCGCTTGTGCTCCTGGCGGGCCGCGTCGGCGAGCTGACGCTCGAGTCTGCGCAGCTGCTTGCGGACGCCGCGCGGCACTTTGGGAGCGGCCTTTGGCGCTGCGCTCTCGCTGGCGGGCGGCGGCGATGCCTTGGCCGGGGTCGAGGCCTTGTCCTTGGACCTGGCGGACTTGCTGGAGCGCTTCTTTGCCATCCCTACCTCCTCCGCGGTGGAGCCGCGGCCCGGCGCGCCCTTCCGGCCCGGCGCGCGGTGGCCGCCGCCGAAGCATATCTCCGGCGGACCAGCCGTCAATTCATTCAGCTGCCGGCGGCCAGGAGATCCGGCGGGAGAAGCCAGCGCAGCAGTCCCTGCCCGCGTTCGAGCGGCCTCACGACGTCAATTCGAAGGAGCGTGGCCTTGCGCATCGGCAACTCGGCGACGCCCGCCAGTTCCGCGGCGATCGCGCTGAAGTCGGGGTCGTGGCCCACGAGCAGCGGCCGCCGTGGGTTTCCGGCCGAGCGCAGCAAGGATTCGATCGCCGCGAGATCGAGCGGCTCTCCCAGCGCGTCCACCACCTCGACCCGAACGCCGAGGGGAGCAGCGACCAGCTGCGCGGTTTCCAGCGCCCGCAGCTTCGGCGAACTCAACAGCGCGTCTGGCCGGAACCCCGCCCTTGCCAGGAAGAGCCCGAGCCTCTCGGACTGCTCCCTGCCTTTCTCGCTCAGCGGCCGGACCGCGTCCGGGCCGGCCCACTTCATCGGGTCGCCGGCATGGGCGTGGCGCAGCAGGTACAGCTGGGTGTCTTCGGTCGCGGTCATGACCCGATCATCGCACGCGGCCTCGGCGAGGGCCAGCGCGGCGCCGGCGGAAGACGGCGGAAGTCGGCGAGATCGGGTCAGGCGTTGAGGTCCTCGATCTCGCCTGTGGCGAGGAATACGACCTCTTCGGCGATGTTGGTCACTCGGTCGCCGATCCGCTCGAGATCCTTCGCGGCGAAGAGGAGATGGGCGCCCACGTCCACCCAGGCGGGCTCGACGCGCATCCGCTCGAGAGACCGCTCGAAGTAGGCGTGATACAGGCGGTCGATCTCGTCGTCCTGGGCGGCGGCCAGCCTAGCGGCGTTGGCATCGAGGTCCACCAGAGCGAGCAGCGTTCCGTGGAGGATGGAGCTGGCCAGCTCGCCCATTCGATCCAGACCGGCGCTGCCGGAGCTCCACTCCGCGCCGAGCCTGGCGACCTGCTTCGCGACGCCGGCCGCGTGATCGCCGATCCGCTCGAGCTCGTAAGCCACGTGGGCCAGCGACATCAGGAACCGCAGGTCGCCGGCGACCGGCGATTGGGTGGCGACGGTGGTAACGATCAGCGCGGTCAGGTCGGTCTGTGCGGCGTTGATGGCCCGGTCCCCGGCAACCACCGCGGCGGCGGCTCGCACATCTCGACGAGCCATGGCGCCGACGGCGGCGTCGATTGCCGCGGCGGCGAGGTCGCCCATCCGTACGACCCCCTCGCGGACACCGAGCAACTCGCGGTCGAAGACGTCCCGATGGCCATGCGCCACGATGCGTTCACTGTCTTGCACGCTCGAACCCCGAAGACCTGGGCGGGCGTCCGATTGGAACGCGCGGTCGCGACCGACGGCGCGCGGGGACGCTTCTGGCGCGCAAGCATAGCGTTGTACCGGCAGGCTAGCTGTGCGCTCGCGGGCCTTCGGGGTTTGCTGGCGGCGCGCCGAGCAAGGTCAGGATGGCGCCATGTGGGAGATTGGTTCGGTGCGATATCAATGCGGCCACGCGTCGGGGGTCGTGCCGGACGCGGGCGAGCCTCTGGCGGGCCAGGCGGGGCCAGATTGCCAGCGCTCGAGAGCAGTAATCGGGCGGGGCATCCGGCAGCGGCGGCGAGTGGAGAGTGGCGTCCGCGGAGATTTGACTATTCATCCACCAGTCCGATCGACGAGGCGACCAGCGGCTCGGCGGCCGGCGTTTCCGCCTCGAGCTCGAGCCAGCGCATCGCATAGGCGAGATCGAGGACCTCGGCGGCCGATCCGGAGGCCATTGAGGTTGTGGCGAGCCGGCACAGCGACTCGCGTCGATAGGAATTGAGCAGGGCGCGACGACTGCGGATGGGTGCGAGTTGGGCTCGGACCATGGCGACCCGGTCGGCCAGCGCCGGCGGAGCCGCATATTCCGTGTCGGCAGTGGACATCGTCGATAGGGTCTCCTTGTCCCTGGCTGGTCGGGTGTCGAACAGGTTCGGGGATAGCGGTGAGGTGCCGCTGGCGCGAGACCCACGGCGCCACGCAAGCAAGCCTGCGGAAGGCAGGTCATCGCGGCGTGAACCCGGCGTTAACGCGGGGACAAATCTGGGGCCGCGGCTGAGGAGACTGGCTCAGGCGTGCCTCGGGAGCGGCTGCTCCCTGGGGCGCCGAGAGACTAAAGCGCGGCCGTGGCTCGACCCAACCCACGCCGGAACGGTGCCCCGTCGACGGCCCGCCAGACGGGCCCGAGGCCGCGCCGCCGGCGCGCCACCTCGCGCTCGCGGGAACGAAGGTAGGCGCCGATCGCCTCCGTCTCAACCTTCGATAGCTGGCCGGCCCGGGCCACCAGGATGTCTCGAGCCAGCTTCGTGGCCACGTCCGCGTCGTGGAGGCAGCCAAGGTGGTCCTGCAGCGCGACCACGCGCTCCAGCAGGCGCGCGCAGTCCGGACCCAGCGTCTCGCCGAAAAACTCCAGGGTGTAGCGCAGCCACTTCGTCGCGATGCGGAGCTCGTGCAAGGTCTCGACATCCGCCCAGGGGAAGACCATCTCGTAGGCTCGGACGGCCTCGTAGGCCGCCCAGACCTGGGACGCCGCGCGATCGCGGATTCGATGCGGCGCAGTCGGCGCGGCCACGGAAGCCGCCGCGTTCGCGCCGGCATCGAGGAACGCGTCCATCTCCTTGACGAAGCTCGAATAGCGGTCCGAATCGAGCTCGGCGATCAGCTGCGTCCGGGCATTCGCCCGTTGCCGGCGCCACACCGCGAGCAGCGGCTCGAGCCCGGGCCGCCGGTCCTCGTCCAGCGCGAGACGGTAGACCTCGAGGCCTTCGATCAGGACATCCAGGTCTCTGACCACGCCGAGCCGGTCGGCGATCGTCTCGAGATGGCGGCGCATCTTCTTCGTCCTGGTCGCCTTGAACGCGCCGTCGAAGACGCGCCATGCCGCCCGCATCCTGCGGGTGGCGACGCGCATGTCGTGAAGTTCCTCGGCATCCGCGCCGGCGCGTGTTCCAGCTTCGCGGCGCTGCATCTTGGAGAAGTGGAACCGTAGGACCTTGCGGGCCGCCTCGGGCATGCTGTCTTCGGCGACGATGCCCAGAGTGCGCGGCCCGGGCTTGAGGCGGATCTCGGGCTCGGGCGGCGTTTCGGCTACGGCCGCCGCCTCGGTTCCGGCGGCCGCGGCTCCGGCCTCGGCTCCGGCCTCGGCCTGGGCTGGGATCGAGTCCCCTGTGCCGTCGGATGCGACATGGGCGATCGCCTCGGCCGCCTCTGCCGATGAATCGGTCGCGTCGTCCGCCGCCCGCCCTCGGCCGGCCTTGCGCGACTTTCGACCCCCCTTCGGCCTGCCAGCGAACAACTCGGCCGGGGCGGCCGACCACATGCCCCGCACGTCCTCGCGCACCGAAGGCATGGCCGCCCGCATCGCCTTTGCGGCGCGCTCCAGCTTGGACCGGGACACGGGATGCAGATCTCCGTCGGCGTCGAGAATCTCGGCCAGCGCCGCCAGCGGCGCTTCGCCGCCTCGCTTCAACTCGACCTCGAGTTCCTCGAAGCTGTCGAGGACGCGGCCGTCGCCGACGACCTCCACTTCGTCGAGGCTCAGTTCCGCGCGCGTGGAACCCGCTCGGAGGGGCTTCACCCGGCGCAGCTGCCGGATGGTCAGCAGCTCGACCAGTGCTCCGTCGCCGCACAACTCCAGGATGGCGGTTCGGGCGTGGGACGCGGGCCAGTCGGTGGGGACCAGGCCCGCGTCGGCCGGGCCTTCGATCTCCTGCCGTCGTTGCAGCCGCTCGCTCGAAATGGACAGCGACTTGAGGCCGATCTCGGTGCCGTGCGTCGTCTTGCGCAATCGCGCGGCGAAGCCCGCTCGGGCCAGCGCCCAATCGGTCGAGTCGACGTAGCGATCCTCCATGCGCACCGACCGCACAGGTCCGCCCGGCGTGAACGGACCTAGCTCGGGCGCCACCAGGTAGCGATCGCCGGCGCCAGGCGCGGCGACCTCGTACTTCATCTCGACTTCGATCTTCCCGCCGGTGGCCATCGGCCTCCCCAACCTGCTGTGCTATGCCCTCGGATCGAGCGAGCCCATGCCGGCGCGCGGTCGGTGAGGGGCCACGACCGCCGCGGCCGCCGTCTCGACGGCCTGCTGCTTGAGCGTCTCGAACGTGTCGATGGTACCCGGTGCGCCGTTGAGATCCTCGGTCCGGTGATAGGCGCCGTCGGCGCCCAGCTGCCACGATCGCCGATCGTCGGCGAGCATGACCTCGAGCACGGCTTCGATCCGCGCCCGGGCCTCCAGGTCCTCTATCGGCACGATCGCCTCGACGCGGCGATCCAGGTTCCGTTCCATCAGATCGGCGGACCCGATGTACAGCTCGGGCCGCCCGCCGTTGGCGAACGAGAAGACGCGCGAGTGCTCGAGATACTGGCCCACGATCGACCGGACGCGGATGCCCTCGCTGATCCCCGGAATGCCGGGCCACAGCGAGCAGATGCCCCGAATGATCAGGTCCACCTGGACTCCGCTCTGCCGCGCGGCGTAGAGGGCCGAGACGCAGGCCGGATCCACCAGCGAGTTGAGCTTCAGAACGATGCGCGCGGGCTTCCCCGCGCGGGCGTGGTCGGTCTCGCGCTGGATCATCGCGAGAATCCAGTTGCGGAGGTTCATCGGAGCCACGATCAGGCGCCGGAAGTCGCGCTGACGCGACAGGCCGGTCAGGACGTTGAACAGGTCGCTGACGTCGGCACCCAACTCCGGGCGGCACGACAGCAGACCGAAGTCCGTGTACAGGCGTGCCGTGCCGGGGTTGTAGTTCCCCGTCCCTATGTGGACGTATCGCCGCAGCGTCGAGCCCTCGCGGCGAACGATCAGCGACGTCTTGGAGTGGGTCTTGAGGCCGACCAGGCCGTAGACGACGTGGGCGCCGGCCTGCTCCAGCTTGCGCGCCCAGACGATGTTGGCCTCCTCGTCGAAACGGGCTTTGATCTCGACGAGGACCACTACCTGCTTGCCCTGCTCGGCGGCGGAGATCAGGTCGCGCACGATGGGCGAGTCGCCGCTGGTGCGGTACAGGGTCATCTTGATCGAGAGAACGTCCGGGTCCGACGCCGCCTGCGAGATGAACCGCTGCGTGGAAGCCGCGAAGCTCTCGTAGGGGTGGTGGACCAGGATGTCGCCGTCGCGGATGGCGGCGAAGATGTCGGCCGGCTCGTCCTCTTCCTGGGGGACCAGGCGCGGCGGCACGACGGGGGAGTAGGGGGCCAGCTTGAGGTCGGGCCGGTCCAGCGCGGCGATCTGCCACAGGCCGGTGTGGTCCAGCATGCCGGGAATCTCGTAGCAGTCCGCGGGGTCTACGCCGACGCCCTTCTCGAGGATCTTGCGCATCGACGCCGGCATCGCCTGGTCGACCTCGAGCCGGACCGCCTCACCGAATCGCCGCCGCCGTAGCTCGGCTTCGAGGGCCAGCATCAAGTCGTCCGCCTCGTCCTCCTGGAGCTCGAGGTCGGCGTCGCGCGTGACCCGGAAGAGGTGAGTTTCCAGGATGGTCATGCCCGAGAAGAGCATGTCGAGGTTGGCGGCGATGACCTGTTCGAGCAGCACGAACCTGCTGGGCGCGACCTGGAGGAAGCGAGGCAGAACCTCGGGCACCTTGACGCGCGCGAACCGCTCCTCCTTCTCCTCGGGATCCTCCATGCGGATCGCCAGCGAGAGGCTCAGAGTGCTGATGTATGGGAAGGGGTGGCCCGGGTCGACCGCAAGCGGCGTCAGGACCGGGTAGATCTCGTTGGTGAAGCGCTGGCGCAGAGCCTCGTGGTGCTCCGGAACGTCCCCGTACTCGACGAGGTCTATGCCGGCTTCTCCCAGAGCCGCGCAGACTCGCTCGAAGGTCCGACCCTGCTCGGCCAGCATTTCGCTCACCCTGGCGCGGATCTCCGCGAGCTGCTCGACGGCCGGCTTCTCACCGGGGGTTGCCGGCGCGGCGTGCGCCTCGGCCTGCTCCATCAACCCGGAGACGCGGATCTGGAAGAACTCGTCCATGTTGCTGGCGAAGATGGCCAGGAACTTGACCCGCTCGATGAGAGGATTCCGCTCGTCACCGGCCTCGTACAGGACGCGGTGCTGGAACTCCAGGGAGCTCAGTTCGCGGTTGATGTACGGGAACGCCGAACCGGCCTCGCCCGTGGTGGGCCCCGGCTTGGCGGCGGTTCTGCGGATGATGGCGGTCACGTGCTCTGTGTCGTCCTTCGAAGATCCGTTCAGCGGCCGGTCGGCTGCATCGGCCCATTCTCGGCGGTCGGCGCAGGATCGCAATAGGCCGGCGCCCCGACTCGCGTGGCGAGGTATCAGCCCTCCGCCCGGTAGCGCCGCTCCCCGGTCCGGGGATCGACGAAGACGCGCATCACGCGGTGGCTGGTCGGATCCCCGAAGATCTCGCCGGTGGGCACGAAGCGCGGCTCCATCGGATCGCCCTCGCCCCCGCCCGGCCCGGGCGCGGCGTCGTTCCGCTCGGCCTCGGCCGATCGATACCTGGACTTCTGCAGCACGGACACGACCATGAGCGCGGCGGCTATGGCGATGGCGACCACGCCGGCCGTCGCCTCGGACCCGCCCAGGCCCACATCGGCAACTCCGCCCAGGAACAGCAGCACGCCGAAGCCAAAGGCCAGGGTTCGTATCGACTGAATGAGCATCCGCTCCCCCTGGACCCCGGAGCCCGGAGTCGTCTTTTGTGCGCCCGGGACCGACGTTGCCGGCGGCGGCCCGGGCGATTCGGAATTGGACTTTCGGCCGCTGGGTGCGGCCCGGCCTCGCCGGGGGCGTCCGACGACCGGCCGGAGCTACTCGCCTACGGGGCCTCCGGCGGTCGAATCGGGCACGACGACGACCGCGGTCCCGTAGGCCACGATCTCCGACATGGTGTTGCCGATCTCCGAAGAATCGAATCGCATGGACAGGACCGCGTTGGCGCCCATCAGCGTCGCGTTCTGGACCATTCGATCGATCGCCTGCCGCCGCGTGTCCTCCAGCAGCTCGGTGTACTCGTGGATCTCGCCACCGACGAGCGAGCGAAGGCCGGCGGCGAAGTTGCCGGCGAATCCCCGGCTGCGGACGACCAGACCGAAAACCTGGCCCTTGGCCTCGGTTACGCGATAGCCGGCGAGGTAGGGCGTGGTGGCGATGATCACTTGATCTCCTCCGTCGATGGGGCTGGATGGTGGTTGTCTCGAGATAGTCCTTCGGCGCTCAGCGCGACGCGGCGTGATCGGCCGCGCAGGACGGGCACGGGCAGTCGGCCCGAAGCGCCTCGAAGGTGTAGTAGCCCGTGTCGTGGCCGTCGGCCCACGTCGGTGCGACCGCGTATGAGCCGACGAGGCGCATGTCCACAAGCTGTGTCTGAACCGAGGTCAGCTCCGGGTTGGTGTCGAGCCAGCCCGGCCGGCCGGCCTCGCCCTGGCAATACGCGCACGGGCAGAGCAGCCGGAGCGTCTCCGTTTCGAACACGCTGCGGTGGCCGTCCGCCCACTCGACCGTGACCAGACCTGCCTCTCTCTCGGCTTTGATGTTTACCGGCGTGTTCTCGGGGTTCTGGCTCATGCGCCATTCTAGGAGCGGACTCCATTCCGAGGCGGCCCCTGACCGGACTCGGCCCGGGCCCTCCACCCGAACAGACTTCGTGGCGCGGCTCTGAGTTCGGTTCGTGTCGCCGCAAGTCCATCGAGCGCCATCCGCCGTGCTCGTTTCTCGCCGCCTTTCGGGAAGCCCTGTAAAGCGGACTTGACAGCCGTGGCATGTAAAGCTAACTTGACATCCATGCAGAACGACGTCAGGAAGCTTCGCGAGGATCGGTCCCTGAGCCAGGGCGATCTGGCCCGGCACCTGGGCGTCTCACGCCAGACCGTCAACGCCATCGAGACCGGGCGGTACCTGCCGTCGCTGCCGCTGGCGCTGGCCATCGGGCGGTTCTTCGGACGGACAGTTGAAGAGGTCTTTCATGATGACGGGCATGAGTAAGTGGGCCGTGCCGGCGGTCGGATTCGTGGTGGGTCTGCTCGTTGCCGCCGCCGAGCTCGGACGGAAGGCGACGCCGCTGGAGGCCGCCCTGGCATTCGCCATCGTCGCGGCCTATGCGCTGGGCCTGCGCCTGCTGCAGTCGAGAAGTGAGACGGCGAGCCTGCTGTCCGGCCTGCCCGTGGACGAGCGCTGGGAGTCGATCAACAATCGCGCCCTTGTCCTCGCGGCGCAGGCGATCGCGGTGATCCTTCTGGTCGTGTTCCTGGTCACAGAGTACGAGGGAGGCGACGCGATGCCGTACGCCCTGCTCGAAGTCGCGTTCGCGATCGCATACTTCGGCGGAATCCTCTGGTACAGGTGGCGGCAATGATGAAACCCGGAATGCAGTCGGGCCGGCGACGAGCCGGATCCGCCAGGGGCGTCCTCGTTCCGGTCGCCCAGTCGCGGCCGGCCGACCCGCTCGCCCGAGGGGCCTGAATGTCCCTGCTGATCGACTCCGTGTCCAAGCGTTTCGGGGAGGTCCAGGCGCTCGAGGACGTTTCACTCGAGATCGAGCCCGGCGAGGTGTTCGGGTTCCTCGGCGCCAACGGAGCCGGCAAGACGACGGCCATGCGGATCGTCCTGGACATCCTGCGGCCCGACTCCGGGTCGGTCACCTGGAACGGCAGGCGCAACATGGACCTGCCCCGCGAAACCTGGGGATACCTGCCCGAGGAGCGTGGCCTGTACGCCAAGATGAACGTGATGGAGCAGCTGGTCTTCTTCGCGAGGCTCCACGGCGTCAAGTCGAAGGCGGCCGAGCGCGAGGTTCGGGACTGGCTCGAGCGCTTCCGGATTCCCGAGTACGCCGACCGCCGGGCCGAACAGCTCTCGAAGGGCAATCAGCAGAAGATTCAGTTCATCGCCGCGATCCTTCACGATCCCCAGGTGCTGCTCATGGACGAGCCCTTCAGCGGCCTGGACCCGGTCAACGTGGCCCTTCTGAAGCAGGCGTTCCTGGAGATGAAGGATCGGGGCAAGACGCTGATCTTCTCGACGCACCAGATGGAGACGGTCGAGGAGCTGTGCGAGTCGATCGCCATCCTCGATCGCGGACGAGTGGTGGTCGGCGGGGCCGTCCGCGACGTGCGTCGTTCCAGCGGACGCCAGATGGTCCGCCTGGCGGTGGAGGGCGATCCCGAGATGACCTGGCTCGGGACGCTGGACGGCGTGCGGGTCACGCGCCGCGGTCAGGACTACACGGAGGCGGAAGTTGCCCAGGGCCACGACCCGGGCACGGTCCTGCGGGCGGCTCTCGACCGCGGATGTGAGGTCCGCCACTTCGAGATGGCGGATCCGTCGCTCGAGGAGATCTTCATCGAGAAAGTCGGCCAGATCGACATGTCGGAGCGGACGCTGGCTCCTCGGGGTTCGAACGCATGAACGGCTGGCGAACGCTCTTCCCGAATGCCTGGTACGTGGCCGTCCGCGAGTATCGCAGCCGGGTCAGGACTCGCAGCTTCGTCCTGGGCACGATCCTTCTGGCCGTCATCGCCTTCGCCGCGACGCAGCTCCCGGTCCTGATCGATTTCGCCGTGACCACGAGCCAGACTCGCCTGGAGGTCGTCGTTCGCGCGTCCAACCTGCCGACCGATTCGACAAAGCAGGCTGACCGATGCGCTGAATGGGCCGGAATCGTCGTCCGCCCACCCACCGTACATCGTCAGCTGGCTCGGCGCGGGCGACGCTCAATCGGCCCAGCAGGCCCTGGAGGACCACAGCTTCGACGCCCTGCTGATCGTCGGCCGCGACACGTCGAGCGGGAATCTCACGTTCACTCTTCGAACGGACCTGGCCTCCGACGGGCCGGTCGTGGGGAGCATCAGGTCGGCCGCGGATCTGCTCGCGCTCGACGACGTCCTGGCCCGCGCGGGGACGTCCATCGGCGCTGTCCAGGCGACGCCGGTCACGGTCCTGCCGGTCAATCCGTCGGCCGGGGCGGCCAACAGCATCTCCGGCGAGGTTTCGACCAGCCTGCTCTCCACGGGGCTGATCGTGCTGATCTTCATGGCGATCATCACCTACGGCGTGTGGGTGGCGATGAGCGTGGCCGAGGAGAAGGGCAGCCGGGTAATGGAGTTGATGCTCAATGCCACGACTCCGCTGCAGATGCTCGCCGGCAAGGTGATCGGAAACGGGGCCGCCGGGCTGACGCAGTACGGGATCATCCTGGCCGCCGTGGTCGGCGGCCTCCTGGCCCAGGGGCCGATCCACAAAGCCGTGGTGGGGTCGGATTCCGGCAGCGCGTTCGGCGGGCTCGACCCGGCGGTACTGGCCGCGTTCGTGGTTCTCTTCGTGCTCGGTTTTCTGATGTACTCGCTGCTGTACGCGGCCCTGGGCTCACTCGTGAGCCGGCAGGAGGACGTCCAGAGCGCCACGTCTCCGCTGATGATGCTGATCATGGCCGGCTACTTCATGTCGGTCTTCGCGCTGCAGGCGATCGACGACACCTGGGTCAAGATCGCTTCGTTCGTGCCGTTCTTCAGCCCGTACCTGATGCTGGCCCGCGTCTCGGCCGGACATGTCGAACCGTGGGAGTTCGGTCTGGCGGTGCTGCTGCTGGTGATCGGCATCGGTGTCGCGCTGTTTGTCGCGGCTCGCATCTACAGCGCCGGTGTCCTGCTGTACGGCCAGCGAGTCAGCCTGCGCCAGGTCCTCAAGGCGGCCCGCGTCTCGCGGTAGCCCCACGCAGCAGCGTGGATCGGCCGTACGGATGCCGGAATGCTGCCCGCCTCTGGAGCGCGACTCCGCCCGCTGTGTCGGCGGGCGATCCTGCCGGCGCTCCTCCCGGCCTCTGCATGGGCGGGGTAGCCCCACGCCGTAGCGTGGATCGGCCGGCGGGACACGGGGCTCCGCTCGGCGCAAACCGAGCTTCGCTCGCCCATCGCGCCTTCGCTCGCCCGCTGCTCCGGCGGTCCTCCAACTCGGACGGGGCCGGCCGCAGCGCGCCGTCAGTCGTCGAGTGGGAGTCGTTGAATGAGGGCCAGCACCGGACGCGTCGGCGGGGTGGCAACGAGATCGGGGACGGCGTGCAGCGGCATCTCGCCGGGCTGGGAGGCGATCCAGCGCCACAATTCGCTGCGCCGGCCGGGCAAGTATGGGCTGCGCAGGTGGCGAGCCATGACGCCGCGCAGTCCCTGCTGGACGACGGCCGAGTACAGGTCGGTGCCGTCGCGGACCACGCCGGGCAGTATCACCAGTTCGGCGCTGGAATGGACCATCCTGGCCAGGCGCTCGCGGCGGCGCTGGAGCGCCTGGGCGATCACCGGCCGCCCGCCCGCCCACAGAACGTCGAAGACCAGGTACACCGGCGTCACGCCGTTGGTTTCGCCGTCGGCAAGGCGGCGGGCGAGCGCTTCGTCGTCCATTCGACCCACTTTGTCCGGCATGACGATTTCGCCGTCGAGGATGGCCGGAAGTTCGCCCACCAGGTCGGGCAGGGTTGCCAGCTCCGGCAGATACCGCGCCATGTCGAGGCCGTTCTCGTCGATCAGGCGCAGTCGGGGGCCGGGTGCGTTTCGGTCCATCTCGATGAAGGCCAGGGCTCGGCGACCACCCCAGCGCGGCTCGAAGACGTGCTCGTCCGAGTCGAAGGCGGCGTCGACGGGCCTGGCCTGCATCGGCCGCAGCGACGACGGCAGGCGCGCGACGTCGCCGGTCAGGCGGAGCGACAGCTGGTCGGACACGCCTCCGATACTACGCCCTTCCGATCGCCGGGCGGCCGGCGCATTCCTGCGTTGGCTCCTGCGCTCCTCGCCCACGCACCTTCAAGTGCGCTCGCTCCGGTGCTCGTCGCCGCCTTGGCCTGGGCTCGGCGGACCGGCGATCGGGCCGTGTGCCCGCTCGGCCGGCACGGACCTCGGTTTGGGCCGGCCCTCAGTACTTCTCGGGGACGAAGTGCTGGCTCCTGATCGGAGGCCGGATGTAGCCCGCGTCCACCTGGCGCGGCGGCAGGACCACCTGGGCCGGCGTCGTGTCCTCGTACGGGATGACCTGCAGGAGGTGGCTGATGCAGTTGAGCCGAGCCCGCTCCTTGTCGTCCGCCTGGACTACCCACCAGGGCGCCTCGCGCGTGTCGGTGGCCGCGAACATCGCGTCCTTGGCTCTCGAATACTCGACCCACTTCGATCGTGCGGTCATGTCCATCGGGGAGATCTTCCAGCGCTTGGTCGGCTGGTTCATCCGGTCCTGGAAGCGGCGCTCCTGCTCGACGTCGCTCACAGAGAACCAGTACTTGATGAGGATGATCCCGGAGCGGATGAGCATTCGCTCGAACTCCGGCGCGGTCTTGAGGAAGTCCGCGTACTCCTCGTTGGTGCAGAAGCCCATGACGTGCTCGACGCCGGCCCGGTTGTACCAGCTGCGGTCGAAGAGCACCCACTCGCCGGCGGCCGGAAGCTGGGCGACGTAGCGCTGGAAATACCACTGCGTCTTCTCGCGCTCGGTCGGGATTCCGAGAGCGCAGATGCGGGCGACGCGCGGGTTGAGCGTCTCGGTGATGCGCTTGATCACGCCGCCCTTGCCGGCCGCGTCGCGGCCTTCGAAGAGGCACACGACCTTGAGCCCGCGGACCTTGATCCATTCCTGGAGCTTGACGAGCTCGACCTGCAGCCTGGCCAGCTCCGAGTCGTAGTACTTGGGCTCGAGCTTCTTGCGCCGCTTCTGGACGCGATCCCCGGTGGTCGGGTCGAACGCATCCTCGTGGGCGATCACCCGCTGCTGCCGTGCCTCGGCCCTGGAGCGAACGACTCGCTTCTCCCGTCGAACGGCCGTTGCTGCTTCCACCTCGGCGGCCGTGTTCTCCTGGGGGACGGTCGGAACGGCGTCGGCGGCAGGCGGTACCGTGGGCTTCCGTCGCGCTGCCCCGGCGGCCGGTTTCCTGGCGCTCGACGCCTCGGGGGCGGCCGGCTCGTCCGCGCTCGCCGATTGGGCGGCGGCTGCCTTTGGCCCTGCGTGGGCGGCGGCGTCGCCGGCCCCGTCATCCTTGCCACCGTGACGGTTGTGGTGTGCTTTCGCCAACGTCGGCCTCCTTTGCGTGCACGTTATGCCATGGCCGTCGCAGTGGCAACAGTCTTGCGGGCCCGACCGGTGCCAGGCCCGCAGCCGAACCGGGGACGTGTGGCTGCGCATGGTCGCGCGGAGGCTCCGGCCCTGTGGCTCCGAACCGGGTCGCTCGGTCGCGCGCCGGCCTCGGCCGCCCGGTACCATGCCGGATACGACGATGGAGGAGAAGCCGTGAGGATGTGGGGCGGTCGATTCGAAGGCGCTTCGGACGAGCGCATGGCGGAGTTCACGCGCTCGATCGATTTCGACGCCGCCCTCGCCCTCGACGACATTGCCGGCTCGATAGCGCATGTCCACGGCCTGGGCCGCGCCGGCCTTCTCGCGCCGGACGAGGTCGAGACGCTGGAGAGGGGCCTGCAAAGCCTCCGAGCGGACGTCGAGGCGGGTTCGATCACCTGGGACCCCGCGCTCGAAGACATCCACATGAACATCGAGGCGGCGCTTCGAGGGCGTATCGGACCGGTTGCGGGGCGGCTCCACACCGGCCGGTCGCGCAACGACCAGGTGGCGACGGACATGCGGCTGTGGCTGCGCCGTACGATCGACGGCCTGGACGAGGCGATCGTCGAGATGGAGCGCGCGCTCGTGGGTCTGGCCGACCGCGAGGGCGAGGCGGTTCTCCCGGGCATGACGCACATCCAGCCGGCCCAGCCCGTGCTGCTGGCCCATCACCTGCTGGCCTACGTCGAGATGCTCGAACGCGACCGCGGCCGACTGTCCGATTGCCGGCGGCGGGCCAACGTCTCGCCGCTCGGATCCGGTGCGCTGGCGGGCGCGGGTTATCCGCTCGACCGGGAAGCCACGGCGGCGGAGCTGGGTTTCGACGGCGTGACCGCCAACTCGCTCGACGGCGTGAGCGACCGCGATTTCGCCGTCGAGGGGCTGGCCGCCTTCGCGCTCTGCATGGTCCACCTCTCCCGGCTGGCCGAGGAGATCACCTGGTGGTCGAACCCCCGGTTCGGCTTCGTTCGGGCGGCCGACTCGTTCTCGACGGGCTCGTCGATGATGCCCAACAAGAAGAACCCCGATCCGGCCGAGCTGGTGCGCGGCAAAACGGCGCGGGTGATCGGCGAGCTGACCGCGATGCTCACTCTGCTCAAGGGCCTGCCGCTCGCGTATCAGAAGGACATGCAGGAGGACAAGCCGCCGCTCTTCGACGCCGCGGCCACGCTCGAGGCGTCGCTGCTGGTCATGGCCGGCATGGTGGCGACGCTGACGGTGGACCGCGAGCGGATGCGCGCCGCGGCCGGGGAGGGATACACGACTGCCACGGCAGTGGCCGACGCCCTCGTCCGGCGGGGAGTGGCCTTCCGGGCCGCTCATCACGTAGTGGGCACGCTGGTCGCCGAAGCGGAACGGGGTGGGGTTGGGCTGGAGGCGCTCGACGACGCCACGATCGCCGCGGCCCTGGCCGCGTCGGACGATTCGGTCGCGATCGCGCTCGTCGGAGACGCGGCCGTTCCCGGTGAGCTGCGGGCCGCGGCCGGTCTCGAGGGCGCCATGGCCGGGTGCGACGTGATCGGTGGCACCGCGCCCCGCCGCGTGGCTGGGGCCCTGGCCGCCGCGAAGGCTCGACTGGCGCTGTAGCGGAGCAGGCCGAGGCGCAGGCAGTGCCGGCGCTCGCAGTCGCCGACATCGCCCACGGCCTCTGATCACGCGGGATTCCGGTGGCACGAGCGCCGCGTCCCGATCCGCTACTCAAATGACACCGACGAGGTCTCGTCTCGAGGCGAGGGGCGCCGTATTCTCAACTGGCGGCCGAGCGCGCCGCAGGGGAGTGACGTGAAGCTGTACGAGTTCGAGCCGGTGGAGGATTCCGCTCATCCGCGCGCGCTTCGGCGCGAGGACTCGTTCGTGCTTACGTGCGCGACGTGCGGATGTCGATTGACCGCTCGCGAGTCGCTCGACGATGGGGGCCTCATCGGGCCAGACGCGGCCTGGAGACACTTCTGGGGAATGCCCGGTCACGATGCGCGCGGCTGTCGCGTCGCCTGCCTGGACCTGCCGCATCGGACCACGCCGCTCGAGGCCGCGGCAGGCTAGACGCCATCCCCGGGTCGCGGGTCCAGATCCTTTCGCATCTGGATCTCGATGAGTTGCTGTTTGCGCGGCCACGGTTGAGGCGCCGCCGATCTCCGAGAGAGCTCGGCCGGACGTCGCGTAACCGGAACCGCACGCCGGCCCGGACCGGACGAATTCCGCAGTCCGGTTTCGTCGCGCCGACGTTCCGCCGCCGTTGCGGTCCGTCGAGTCGTCCTGAACGGCAACTTCGCCGCCACCAGACCGTGACCGTGGCTACACCGCACGGCTACTGATTCCGCCCAACCGCATCCGTACGCTTCCGTTCGAGCGGGGTGCGGTTTCCCCGCGGTAGCTTGCGGCACGACCCGACGCCGTCCGCACCGTCACGTGTCTTGAAGGAGATCCACTCGTGCCCACCGCCGCCAGCGGCATCAACTCGGGCGACACCGCCTGGGTCCTGACCTCGGCCGCCCTGGTCATGCTCATGACGCCCGGACTGGCGCTGTTCTACGGCGGCCTCGTCCGCCGCAAGAACGTGCTCAGCACGATCATGCACAGCGTCTTCATCCTGGCCCTGGTCAGCGTCACGTGGGTCCTGTTCGGGTTCACGCTGGCGTTCGGCAAGGACGTCAACGGCTGGGGAATCATCGGCGGCCTCGACTACATCGGCCTCCGCGACGTGGGCGTCAAGCCGCTGACCCAGTACGCACCGACGATCCCGGGCTCCGCCTACATGGCCTTCCAGATGATGTTCGCGGTCATCACGCCGGCCCTGATCACCGGTGCATTCGCCGAGCGGAAGCAATTCAAGGCGTTCGTCCTGTTCACCCTGCTGTGGACTCTCCTGGTCTACTCGCCGATCGCTCACTGGGTCTGGGGCGACGGGGGCTGGCTCCGCAACCTGGGCGTCCTCGACTTCGCCGGCGGAACAGTCGTCCACATCAGTTCCGGCGTCGCGGCGCTCGTCGCGGCGCTGGTGCTGGGGCCGCGAGTCAAGCGTGAGTCCGACCGATTCGAGCCCCACGACGTTCGCCTGACGGTCATCGGCGCCGGGCTCCTGTGGTTCGGCTGGTTCGGCTTCAACGGCGGCTCCGCGCTCGCCGCGAACGGACTCGCCGCGAACGCTTTCGTGGTGACCAACACCGCCGCGGGCATGGCGGCTCTGACGTGGATCACGGTGAGCTGGCTGCACAAGGGCACGCCCAGCGTCATCGGGGCCGTGGCCGGTGGCGTGGCCGGCCTCGTGGCCATCACTCCGGCGTCCGGCTACGTCGATGCCAGCTCAGCCATCGTCATCGGCTTCGCGGCCGGCTGCGTCTGTTACGGCGCGATCCTCCTCCGCGAACGGCTCAAGGTGGACGACGCCCTCGACGTCTGGGCCGTCCACGGCGTCGGCGGAACGCTGGGCGCGATTCTCACCGGCGTCTTCGCGGTCGCGGCCGTCAACGGCGCCTCGGGTTTGGTCGACGGCAACGCCGGCCAGGTCGGCAAGCAGCTCGTCGCAGTCGCCGCGACCTGGATCTACAGCGGCGTCGCCACCTTCGTAATCCTCAAGGTCGTCGACTTCTTCGTCGGACTCCGCGTCGAGGAATCCGAAGAGGAGGCCGGCCTCGACTCCTCCCAGCACGGCGAGGTCGCCTGGCAGAACTGAACGAGACGGGCAACCCGCAGAACGCCCAGAACGGTTGCCCGACCCAGGCCCGAGGCCGGCTTTCCCCCGAAGCCGGCCGCAGGACCTACCAGCCGGACCGCGAGGACCGGCCGATGAGACGCGTCCCGAAGGGCAACCCTGCCGTCACCAGAGCGCCACCTCCCGGCTACCCGGCCGTAACTGACTCCCGGGCCGCCCCTCCATACGCTTCCCCAGACCGAAACCATTCTCCCGTTTCGTTGCGGAATGGAAGCGAAGGAGTCCCGAGCGTGATAAACGGTGGCGACACCGCCTGGGTTCTGACTGCGACGGCGCTCGTCATGCTGATGACGCCCGGACTGGCGCTGTTCTACGGCGGCCTCGTTCGCCGCAAGAACGTCCTCAGCATCCTCATGCAGTGCATGTTCATCCTGGCGCTGGTCAGCGTGACCTGGGTCCTGGTTGGCTACACGCTGGCATTCGGCAAGGACGTCAACGGCTGGGGCATCATCGGCAACCTCGACAACATCGGGCTCAAGGGAATCGGCGCCGCTCCGGGTCCGTACGCGTCGACCATCCCCGCGGCGGCATTCGCGCTCTTCCAGATGATGTTCGCGATCATCACGCCGGCCCTGATCATCGGCGCGTTCGCCGAGCGCAAGCGCTTCAAGGCGTTCGTGCTGTTCGCCCTGCTCTGGAGCCTGCTGGTCTACTCGCCGATATGCCACTGGGTCTGGGGCGAGGGCGGCTGGCTCCACAACCTCGGCGTACTCGACTTCGCCGGCGGCACCGTCGTCCATATCAGCTCGGGCGTCGCCGCCCTCGTCGCCGCCCTCGTGCTCGGCCCGCGGGTCAAGCGCGAGTCCGACCGCTTCGAGCCGCACGACGTCCGGCTCACGGTCATCGGGGCGGGCATCCTGTGGTTCGGCTGGTTCGGCTTCAACGGCGGCTCCGCACTCGCCTCGAACGGCCTGGCCGTCAACGCCGTCCTCGTCACCAACACCGCGGCGGGCATGGGCGCCCTCACGTGGCTGACCATGAGCTGGCTTCACAAGGGGTCTCCTTCGGTCATCGGCGCGGTCTCCGGCGCGATCGCGGGCGAGGTCGGCATCACGCCGGCTTCCGGGTTCGTGGATCCGAGCTCCGCGATCGTCATCGGGTTCATCGCCGGGGCGGTCTGCTACGGCGCCATCCTGCTGCGGGAACGCATGAAGGTCGACGACGCGCTCGACGTCTGGGCCGTGCACGGCGTGGGCGGCACGCTGGGCGTCCTGCTGACGGGCATCTTCGCCGTGTCGGCGGTGAACGCAGGCTACTCGGGCCTGATCGACGGCAATCCGCACCAGGTCCTGGTGCAGGTGGTCGCGATCGCGGCCACGTGGATCTACAGCGCCGCGGCAACGCTGATCATCCTCAAAGTCGTCGACCGTGCCGTCGGCCTTCGGGTCGGCGCGGACGAGGAGGAAGCCGGTCTGGACGCGTCGCAGCACGGCGAGGTCGTTTACCAGTCGTAGCCCGCGGACCCGCCCCACTGTCTTCGTACCGAACGGCAACCTGCGCGATACCAGAGCGCCACCGATCGTCCACCTCTGCGCTACTGATTTGGACCGACTCCCTACATAGACTTCCAATCAGTGAACGGGATGGCAGATCCCACTGGTTCAGCCGAAGGAGCCAACAGATGATCGCAGCCGCCTTCCTCAGCTTTGCCGTTCTGGTGGTCGCTTGGTTCGTTGCCCCGTCGCGAGCGCACGTCGCCGAGTAGCCGCCTGAGGTCCTCCGCGTTCATCTCCGGACTCTCGGTCGGCTGAGGGCCGGCCGCGCAACTTGATACGGGCATCAACATCGACCCGCGCACCTTTCGGCAGGTAGCGCGGGTTGTTGTTTGTCGGCGGGAGCCCGGCAAGGGAGGGGGGTCGGCGGCGGACGTGGGCCGCACGGGAGGCCGGAGGGCGTGGAACGCGCGACGATCTCAGGCTTCCGTGCCGCTCACCCCAAGGTCCACGCGGGCGGCCCAGGTAGTCGCCTCGATCAACTCCGGGCGATGGGTGATCATCACGATCGTCCGCCCGGCGGTGGCCGCCAGCAGGTCGTCGACAAGCGCGGACGCCGTCGCCTCGTCCAGATGCTCGGTGGGTTCGTCGAAGACGATCACCGGCGCGTCGGCCAGGAGCGCTCGGGCGAGCGAGAGGCGCTGCCGCTGGCCGCCGGAGAGGCGCGCGCCGTGCTCTCCCACCATGGTCGACAGACCGTCGGGAAGCGAGTCGATCCAGCCGGCCAGCTGGGCGGCGGAGAGGGCGCCGGTCACCTCCGCGTCCGTCGCTCCGGGCCTGGCCAGCCGGACGTTCTCGGCCACCGACGTGTCGAAGATGTGCGGATCCTGGGCGCACAGGCAGACGGCCCTCCGCACGTCGTCGCCGGCGAGGCGGCGGATGTCGATCGAGCGGTCCGACCCGACCAGCTCCACCGAACCCGAGGACGGCTCCAGGAATCGGACCAGCACGGCGGCGAACGTGCTCTTGCCCGATCCGCTCGGACCGGTGACGAGCAGCCGATCGCCAGGCCGCACGTCGACGTCGGGCAGGACGAGGGCGTCCGGTCCGGCCGGTCGGTAGCGCGCTCGTAGGCCGCGGCAGCGCAGCCCGTACGGCCCGCGCGGCAACGGCTCCGGAGTCGACGGCTCCGCCACCGGGTCCGGTCGTGAGATCACGTCCAGCAGCCGCCGGGCCATGGCGGCCAATCCCGGCAGATGCTGGGAGGCGGGCACCAGGCCCGCGACCGCCTCGTGAACGGCGATCGGCGTGAGAGCGACCACGGCCAGAGCCACGCCTCCGACCGAACCCGCGCGGACGGCGGCGATGCCGGCCACGAGTCCGAGCCAGACCGCGACGCCCGTCGCCAGGCCCGAGAGCAGGGAGCCCAGTCCCGACCCAGCGGCCGTGCGCGCCTCGGCCGCCGCCAGGCTTCGATCGATGGTCGACAGAGCCTCGAGCCGCGCGGCGGTGGCGCCCGCAACGAGGAGCTCCGGAGCGCCCGTGAGAATCTCCAGGGTCGCCGCGGCCAGCTCGCCGCGAGCCCCGGCAATTCGTCGCTCGCCTCGATTGGCGAGGTTGGTGGTGAAGACCGGCACCAGGAAGGCGACGAACAGCAAGGTGGCCGCCAGAACGAGCGCGGCCGCCGGCACCAGGAACCAGATCAGGATCACGGCACAGCCGGCGGCGATGCCGGCGATGAAGTAGGGGAGCAGCAGGCGCAGCCACAGGTCGGCCAGGCCGTCGACGTCGTCGACGAGCCGCGAAAGGAGATCGCCCGAACGGAACTCGGCCAGGCCGGCGGGCGCAAGACGCTCGAGCCTGGCGTAGACGCCGCCGCGGAGCCTCGACAGGACCCGGAAGGCGGCATCGTGGCTGGCCAGGCGCTCGCCATATCGGAACGCGCCGCGACTGATGCCGAAGGCTCGGACGGCCGTCACGGCGACCATCAGGTCCAGGACGGGAGGCCGCTCGGCG
Organism: uncultured Chloroflexia bacterium; assembly: GCA_963838285.1. Taxonomy (GTDB): domain Bacteria; phylum Chloroflexota; class Limnocylindria; order Limnocylindrales; family CSP1-4; genus Fen-1039. The sequence continues at coordinate 232,583 of CAWIQP010000006.1, read as the reverse complement.
GCGCGGGAGACCAGCCACGCCGAGGTTGCCGCGAGACCGATCGCGGCCGCGCTGGCGGACACGCCCGCGGCCACGGCGAGAGCCAGTCTGCCGGTCACGGGCCGGCCGAAGCCGGCCACGCGCCGGAGTGCCCCGAACCCGCTCACCGCCGGACGGCCCGAGTCGTCGGAGTCCGCGCCGCCCGCGCGGCCGCCTCCTGGGACGGCCCCGTTCTCGATGACGTCGCCGGCGCTCATGCCGGCTCCTCCGCGTGGGCGGCGACCGTCACGACGCGGTCCGCGATGGCCAGGGCGGCCGACCGATGGGCGACCAGCAGGACGGCCCGGTTCAGCTCGCTGGCCGCGGCGCGGACTGCAGCGAGGACCGTGGCCTCGGACGAGGCGTCGAGGCCGGCCGTCGGTTCGTCGAGGATCAGCAGGTCGCAATCCCTGAGCAGCGCCCGAGCCACCCCAAGGCGCCGGCGTTGTCCGGAGGAGAGACCGGCTCCGCCTTCCAGAAGCCGCGTGGCGGGATCAAGCCCGGCCAGGCCGACGGCCGCGAGGGCGTCCCGAACCGCCGCGTCTGTCGCGTCGGGGGCGGCCAGCCTGACGTTGTCGGCGGCGGTGCCGGGAAAGCAGTAGGGATGCTGCGGAACCCAGGCAACGCGGCGATGCCAGGCCTCTCGATCGAGATCGGAAACGGTCGTGGTTCCTCCGTCCGGAGCGACGACGACCACGCGCCCGGAATCGGCCGGCCGCAGGCCCAGCACCACGTCGACGAGCGTGCTCTTGCCAGTGCCGCTCGGTCCGGCGACCGCAACGACCTCGCCCGGCCGGAGGACCAGCGACGCTTCGTAGGGCGCGTTCAGGCCGCGCCCGGGCTGCCGGACCGTGACGGCTTCGACGCGGATCTCGGCGCCGCGCAGGTCAGGCATCGGCGCCGTTCCGACGCGCTCGGCCGTGCCGCCCGCGGCCGGCGCTTCGATGATTCGGAAAACCTCGCCCGCGGCCGCCAGACCTTCCTCGGAGGCGTGGAAGCTCGCCCCCAGCTGGCGCAGCGGCAGGTAGGCCTCGGGCGCCAGGATCAGCACGAAGAGCCCCGTTCGGAGATCCAGCGTCCCGTCGACGAGCCGCAGCGCGACGCCGACTGCGACAAGCGCCACCGAGAGAGTGGCGGCCAGCTCCAGCGCGAACGCCGAGAGGAAGGCCACTCGTAGCGTGGCTATGCTCTCGCGCCGGTAGTCGTCGGTCACTCGCTCCAGCCGCTCGAGCTGCGCTCCGGACCGCCCGAAGACCCGCAGCGTCGGCAGGCCCGCGACGACGTCGAGGAAGTGGCCGGAGAGCCGGGCCAGGGCGTCCCAGCGTCGCTGCCGTCGCCGCTCCGTGGCGGAGCCGATCAGCACCATGAACATCGGGATCAGCGGCACGGTCAGAGCGACCGTCAGGGTTGCCACCAGGTCGGCCGTGGCCAGGCAGGCGATGACCACCACGGGCACCAGACCGGCCAGCACCAGCTGCGGCAGGTATCGGGCGAAGTACGCGTCGAGCGCATCCAGGCCGCGCGTCGCCAGAGCCACGACCTCGCCGCTCGATGGCCCGCCATCGCGCTCGGACGGCCCGCCCCGGGCCCCCGGCTCGCCGCGTCTGTCCTGTCCCCCGGGCCCGGGCCGGACACCGGGCCCGTCCTGCAGCAGGCGCGGATGCGTCGCGACGTGCCGGAGCAGCTTCATCCGCAGGCTCGACTTGACCGCCGCCGAGCAGCGCCGCGCCACGGACTCCTGCGCCCACGAGACGCCCGCCCGCGCCGCCAGCACCGCCGCCAGGGCTACCAGCGTGTCCCGCAGCGCGCCGGCATCCGCGCCACCCATGAACGCCGAGTCGATCGCGGTCGCCAGCAGCCAGGCCTGGGCGACGGCGAGCGCGGCCGTGGCCAGTCCGAGCGCGACGGCAGCCGCCAGGGCGACCGCCGTGGCGCGCGCGTAGCGGAGCAGCCGGGGGTCGATGGCCCTCAGCAGACCGTCCTCAGCTGCCCGCCCTCAGCTTGCCGAGGGCGGAGCCGCGAACTCGGAGACGTCCGGGATCCGGTCGGCCGAGATTCGCTTGCGGAAGACCCAGTAGGTCCAGCCTTGATAGAGCAGGACGAGCGGCGTGAAGATCACTGCGACGACCGTCATGATCGACAGCGTGTAGTCGGTCGACGAAGCGTTGCTGACCGTCAGGTTGTAGGCCGCGTCGGTCGACGACGGCATCACGTTTGGGTAGAGGTGCAGGAAGAGCGCGGCGACGGCGAGCGCGATCGTGAGCGCCGTGCCGATGAAGGCCCAGCCTTCGCGCCCCAGCCGGTTGGCCAGAAGCGCGCCCACGAGCGCGAGCGCCGCCAGGACGGACACGACGGCGGAGTCCGCGACCATGCTGGACGCCTGCGTCCAGACGAGGAACGCCACGGCCGCCACGGCAGCCACCAGCCCCACCCCGAGCAGAGTGGCGTTGGCCCGCCGCCGCAGCTCGCCCTCGGTCTTGAGCGAGATGTAGGCGGCCCCGTGGGTCATGAAGAGCGTCAGCGTGACGACGCCGCCCAGCAGCCCGAACGGGTTGAGCAGCGTGAACAGGTTGCCGGTGTACTCCATGTTCTTGTCGATCGGCACGCCGCCGACGATGTTGGCGAAGGCGACTCCCCACAGCAGTGCCGGTACTGCCGAGCCGAGGAAGATCGCCCAGTCCCAGGCGCGCCGCCAGCGCGGGTCGTCGCGCTTGCTGCGGTACTCGAAGGCGACGCCGCGAACGATGAGCGCCACGAGGATCAGGAACAGCGCCAGGTAGAAGCCGCTGAACAACGTCGCGTACCAGAAGGGGAACGCGGCGAAGGTCGCTCCACCCGCTACCAGGACCCAGACCTCGTTGCCGTCCCAGACCGGCCCGATCGCGTTGATGAGGGCCCGCCGTTCCTTGTCGGAGCGGCCCAGGAAAGGCAGCAGGATGCCCAGCCCGAAGTCGAAGCCCTCCAGGATGAAGTAGCCGATCCAGAGGACGGCGATGAGCAGGAACCAGATGTCGTGCAACACGGCCGTCTCCTCAGTATGCGAACGGCATTGGTCGGTCGGCCGAGTCGGCCGGCGCGGCCTCCGCAGCTGGAAGCGCGGCCCGTATCCGCTTGACCAGCAGACCGACTTCCACTACCGCCAGGCCGCCGTAAAGGAGCGTGAAGCCGACCAGCGTGATGGCGACCTCGAGCGTGCTCACGTTCGGTGAGACCGCGCTCGAGGTGAGTTGCTGGCCGTAGACGATCCAAGGCTGGCGGCCCATCTCGGTGAAGATCCAGGCGAACGTGTTGGCCGCGAGGGGAAGCAGCGGCAGGACGATGGCGACGGCCACCGCTCCCCGGCCCGGCACACGGCCCTTGCGCATCTTCCACAGGAACCACAGCGCGGCGAGTCCGGCCAGCCCGCCGGCCCCGATCATCAGCCGGAACGACCAGAAGGTGACCGGCACGATGGGCGAGAAGTCGATGTCAGTTCCGAATTGCGCCTGATACTCGGCCGTCTCCTGGGCCTGGAGGTCGTCGATGCCCTGGACCACGCCGTTGGGGTCGTGCGTGGCCAGGATGGAGAGCATGTCCGGGACCTGGATCGAGAGGACCTCCTTGCCGCTGAGGTCCCAGAGCGTGAAGACCGAGAACGGCGCCGACTTCTGGGTCGTCTGGAGATCCTCGGCCGCGGCGAGCTTCATCGGCTGGTCGGTGGCGATGTGCTGGCCGAGCTGATCGCCCGAGACGATCACGAGCAGGCCGCCCACGAGGAGCACCGTCGCGCCCACCTTGGCCGCGGTTCGGAACGGCGCGCCGTCTTCGCCGGAGCGGCGCAGCAGCCGCCACACCGACACGCCCAGCACGAACGCGCCGCCGGTCATGAACGCGCCGGCGATCACGTGCGGGAAGGCAAGCAAGACGGTCGGGTTGGTGACCACGGCCAGGAAGTCCTTGAGCTCGGCCCGACCGGACACGGTGTTGACGACGAAGCCGACCGGCTGCTGCATCCAGGCGTTGGCCGCGAGGATGATGTAGGCGGAGAGGGCCGTAGCCACCGCGACGATCCAGATGCAGGCCAGATGGACTCGCCTGGGCAGCCTGTCCCATCCGAAGATCCACAGCCCCAGGAAAGTCGACTCCAGGAAGAAGGCGAGGAGACCCTCGATGGCCAGCGGCGCACCGAATATGTCGCCGACGAAGCGGCTGTAGTCGCTCCAGTTCATACCGAACTGGAACTCCTGGACGATGCCGGTGACCACGCCCATGGCGAAGTTGATCAGGAACAACTCGCCGAAGAAGCGGGTCAGCTTGAGGTACTTTTCGCCGCCGGTCCGGAACCAGGCCGTCTGGAAGCCCGCCACGATGAATGCCAGCGAGATCGTGAGGGGGACGAACAGGAAGTGATAGACGGTGGTGATGCCGAACTGCCACCGCGCGAGATCAAGCGCGTCCATACACCACTCCCATAGCGCTCCTCCGGATCAGCGACTGGACCGGACTGGCTCCATCCGTTTGGCGAAGGCCCGCGGCGCCGCTCCCATTCGACGGCACGACGAACCTTCCCTTGTCCAGGTGAGACTGATGCGGTCCAGTCGCCGGGTCATGGTGACGTTTCACCATTTGGGCGTGACCTTCCGGCCCTTCCTGCCCGGCAGGGCAGTCCGAATCGGCCCTACACGAGCCCTCGCCGCATTCCCTCCAGCACCATCTGGAGCCGGTTCCTGACGCCCAGCTTGTGCTGGATGTTGGTGGCGTGGTTGCGGGCGGTGAACAGGCTGACCGAAAGCTGCGACGCCACTTCCTCCAGCGAGGCTCCACGCGCGAAGAGTCGCAGCACCTCGAGCTCGCGGCGCGTCAACGGTTCGGCCAGCGGCATCTCGTCGAGCGGTGGAGGCGTCGCGGACGGACGAGCCGGCGGCGTTTCGCAGGATTCCCGGAGTAGGTGAACCACCCGAAAGGAGCCGTGAGGCCCCTCCAGCACCAGAACGGTGTTGTCCAGGTAGCGGGTCGACCCGTCGCGGGCCACGGCCGTGACCGGGTAGGAGGCGGTGCCTCGACCGCGACGGGCATTGCGCGTCACCGGACAGCTGGCGCCGCAGACGGGATGGCCGTCCGGCTGGCTGCCCATCACGACCTCGTAGCAGAGCTGGCCCACGACCTCCGCGGGCGCATAGCCGAGCAGCCTCTCGGCGGCACGCGACCACGCCCGCACGCGCTGCTTGTCGTCGGTGACGAAGAGCCCGTCGGTGGCCGCGATCCGACCCAGCCACGACTCGTCGAGGCTGACCGTTCCGTCGGTGTCGAGAGCGCCTTCGTCCCCGAGCCCCTCGGCCGGGCCCATCGCGGTGGATCCCGTGGTCGTGGGAGTGCCGCGACCCGGCACGGCTGGACGATCTCCGCCGGGCCGTCGAACCTGCTTCACCTGTTGGTCCCGCCGGTTACTCGGCGTCCTCCAGGCGATAGCCGACGCCGCGAACGGAGGCTGGTACCGGCGCCCCGGCCTCCTCCAGCTTGGATCGGAGGCGCGCCAGGTGGGGCTTCAGCCACTGGGGGTCCGGGTTGGGCTCGCCCGGCCAGCCCGCCGTGAGAAGCGTGGAGTGCGAGACAACGTGGCCCGCCGCCGCGACGAGCGATGCCAGCAGGCTGTACTCCGTCCGGGTGAGGACGATCTCGCGATCCGAGACCGACGCGGTGTGGCGGCCGCGGTCCAGGAGTATGGGACCCCAGCGCAGCTCCCCGGCGCCGTGAGGCTCGGCCTCGCCGCCGCGGCGGCGCATGACGGCTCGGATGCGGGCCAGCAGCTCCTGCTTGCCGAACGGCTTGACCACGTAGTCGTCGGCGCCGGTGTCGAGCGCTTCGACCTTGGCGCGTTCGTCGGCCTCGCCGGTCAGGACGATGATCGGCGTCTGCGACATGCGTCTGATCGCCCGGCAGACCTCCACGCCGTCCAGCCCGGGCATGGCCAGGTCCAGCAGGACGAGGTCCGGCCGCTCCTCGCTGAAGCGGCGCAGGGCGGTGTTGCCGTCGTAGGCGGTCACGACGCGGTGGCCGGCTCGTCCGACCAGGGCCGATACGGCGCCCACCATTGCCGGCTCGTCGTCGACGACCAGCACCAGCAGGCTCGTCTCCCCGGGACCCAGACCGTTCACCTCGGCGCCTCCGCTCCGCGTACCGTACCGCTACCCTTCCGGGCCCGCCTCGGACATAACTCCCGCCTCGGGGCCGGCCGCGCTGGCGTCAGTTTGGCGCATCTCGGGCACGGCCACCATGAATCGGCTACCTCCGTACCCATTTGATTCCAACCAGACACGTCCGCCCATCGCGTTCATGAGCCGTCTGGCGGCGTACAGGCCGATGCCTGAGCCACGCGGCCGATTGGCGGTGCGGACGTAGGCCTCGAAGACGGACTCCCACTCCGACTCCGGGATGCCCGGGCCGTCGTCGGTGACGTAGATCTGGACCTCGCCGCCGGAACGCCAGGCGCCGACGCTGACCGAGCCGCCCTCCGGCGAGTACTTGACCTCGTTCTCGAGGAGATGCTCGAGCACCTGGCGGAAGCGGCCTTCGTCGCCGATGCCGATGAGTGCCTCCCACGTCCCGGTGCGGCGGATCGCGTGGCCGCGAAGCAGCGGCGTCATCTCGCCGATGGTGTCGTTCACGGCCCGGGCGATGTCGAACGGGGCGCGTGCCAGGCCGGCCGCCAGCCCCTCGCCGCGGACGGAGGCCAGGATCGAGTCGACCAGGCGATCCAGCCGCGTCACCTGGGCGATCGCCTGCGAGCGCCACTCCTCCACGAGTTCCGGGTTGGGCGTCGGGCCGGCAGTCGCCGCCGCGCCGGCGCCGGAGGGGCCGCCGAGCGCATCCGAGGCCGCGTCGGCCAGCAGGTCCAGGTAGGCTCGTACGACGGCCAGCGGTGTCCGCAGCTCGTGCGTTACCACCGCCAGCAGCTCCGCGCGCGCGCCGTCGAGGGCGGTGAGCGTTTCGAGCTGTTCCTCCGCCTCGGCCTGCAGCCGGCCCTTCTCGACGATGCCGCCGAGCAGCGCCCCGATCGTCACCAGGAACTCGACCTCTTCCGGCGCGAACGTCCGCGTCTCGATGGCCTGCACGTTGATGACGCCGATCACCGAGTCGTTCCACGGCAGCGGCACCGACAGCATCGATACGAACTGGGACTGGTCGAAGCCGGGAACCCACTTGAAGCGCGGGTCGACCCGAACGTCGGGCGAGGCGACCGGACGGCCGATCAGCGCCGCGCGGCCGGTCAGACCCTCGCCCACGGCCAGCGTCACCGAGCCGACCTGGTCGCGGTCCAGGCCGTTCGTGGCGGCCAGCCGCAGCTCCGCCGCGTCGCGCTCCATCAAGTAGACGGAGCAGACCTCGACGCTCAGGGCGTCGGTGGTGCGGTCGACGATCGTCCGCATCAGCTCGTCCCAGTTGCGGGCCGTGGTCAGGAGCTTGGCGAACTCGTGCAGGAACGAGAGCTCGCGCAGCTTGCGCTCGGCGTCCGGCGTCGACCCGGAGACTGCCTCCGGACCCGGCAGCGCCGGGCGGGCCCTCGGGCTCGATGGCCACCGAACGGCCGCCGCCGGCGGTCGGCGACGCCGCGGCCGGCGACTCTCCTGCGCGGCCGCCCGGGCGCGCGGCATCTTCCGATCGCGGCTCGGGGATTTCGTTCGCGTCGCTCGGGCGGGCCATCTGGTCGGTCTCTCCGCTCGTCAGGCTACTTCACCGTGGCCGGCGGGGCGTCCCCCGGGCGGACGGCGTCGTAGACCTTCGTCGGCAGTTCCTCCAGGAGCGGATCCGTCCAGGTCCACGCCGCGCCGTGATGTCGCCCAACCGCGCCGTGCCGAGCTGCTTCGGTTCGGAGCGGCAGGCCGAAGATCTCGATGAATCCCACGGCCGACGCGTGGTCGAACGCGTCCTCCGCCTCGTACGTGGCCAGCGCCCTGTCGTACAGCGAGAGCGGGCTGCGCCGCCCCGTGACGATCGCGTTGCCGTGATCGAGCCGGACCCGGACGTCGCCGCTGACGACGCGCTGGCTGCTGGCGGCGTAGGCCCGCAGGTCGCGGTGCAGGGCGCTGAACCAGAGCCCGTCGTAGGTGAGCTGGGCCAGCTCGTCGGCCACGAGGCGGTTGAAGCGGAGGGTGTCCTTGGTGAGCGTGAGGCCCTCCAGGGCGCGGTGGGCGCGATGGATGACCGTCGCCGCCGGGGCTTCGTAGATCTCCCGGCTCTTGATCCCCACGAGCCTGTCCTCGACGTGGTCGACGCGGCCCACGCCGTGGGCCCCGGCCAGGGAGTGGAGCTTCTCGACGAGAGTGACCGGATCGAGCCGCTCGCCGTCGAGCGAGACCGGCACGCCGCCCTCGAAGCCGATCTCCACGTCGACCGGATCGGGCGCCCTGGCCGGGTCGACCGTCCAGCGGTAGACGTCGTCTCGCGGCGCCGTCCAGGGATCCTCGAGGATGCCGGCCTCGATCGAGCGGCCCCACAGGTTGACGTCGATGGAGTAGATCGATTCCTTGGAGATCGTGATCTCGATGTTGCGCGCCTTCGCGTACTCGATCTCCTGCTCGCGCGAGAGACCCATGCCCACGCGCATCGGTGCGATCACGGTCAGCGATGGATCGAGGGCGTGGGTGGCGATGTCGAAGCGGACCTGGTCGTTGCCCTTGCCCGTGCAGCCGTGGGCGACCGCGTCGGCGCCTTCCTTGTGGGCGACCTCGACGAGCAGCTGGGCGATCATCGGACGCGCCATGGCTGTCGCCAGTGGGTAGACGCCCTGGTAGAGAGCTCCGGCCTGGACGTGAGGCCAGCAGAAGTCGCGCACGAACCGCTCGCGTCCGTCCACCACGTAGGCCCGTGAGGCACCGGCGCCGATCGCGCGCCGATCGACGTCTTCCTTGAGCACGCCGCCCCCGAGGTCAACCGTCAGGGTGACGACGTCCGTGTCGTACTGCTCGCGCAACCAGGCAACCGCGACGGAGGTGTCGAGTCCGCCGGAGTAGGCCAGCACTACCTTCTTCATCGAGGAGCCTCCGAATGCGGGACCCGGCCGTCGGTCGGGCGAGGTCGGACGGTCGGCGGCGCCGCGGCGCCTGCCGGTTGATACATCTGGAACCGGACCAGCCATCGCTCGAGCGAGGCCTCGGTCTCGAACAGAACGAGCAGCGTGTTGTCGCCCGCGAGCGTGCCGACCTGATCCTGCAAGCTGGACTGGTCGATCGCCTGGGCGATCGCCCCGGCGGTGCCGGGCGTTGCCAGCAGGACGAGGGTCAACCCGCTTCGCGCTATGCGAACGGGGATGTCCTCGAGGAGCCGACGAAGCCTGGAGTCGTAGAGATTGCCGGCGGCCGCGTTCTCGGGCGTGGCGTAGACGTGACGGTCGCCGCGCGGGACCTTGACCAGACCGAGCTCGGCGGCGTCCCGGCTGACCGTGGCCTGGGTCACTTCATAGCCGGCGTCACGGAGCCGCTCGACCAGCTCCTCCTGGCTGCTGATCGGCGCCCCGGCGACGAGGTCGAGAAGCGTGCGCTGGCGGCGCTGCTTGGAGTTGATGCTGCCCGTGTTGATCGCCATCGATGCCATCCGATCAGGCCGGCCCGGCCGGCGCGCCCGTGACCTCGCGGGCGGCCTGCCCTTCGTGGAGCGTGATCCGAGTCCCGAAGGTCGGGTCGCCGAGCGCCCGGGTCAGCGCGTAGGGGTCCGAAGAGTCGGCGATCACCGCCTCGGAGCCAGGCCAGCCGACCGCCTGCAGGGCGGCCCTGATCTTGGGCACCATGCCGCCCTTGATGACGCCCTCGTCGATCAGTCTCTCGGCTTCGCCGGCCGTCATCGTGGCGATCTTCTCGCCGGCCGCGTCGCGGATGCCGTCCACGTCGGTCATCAGCACCAGCTGCCGCGCGCCCAATCCGGCCGCGATGCCTGCAGCCGCGTCGTCCGCGTTGACGTTGCAGACGATGCCGCGTTCGTCGCGGGCGAGCGGCGCCACGACGGCGACCTGGCCGGCCACGAGCAGGCTGTCGAGGAAGTCGCGGCGGACGCCCACCACGTGAGCCACGAGCCCCAGGTTGGGGACGCGTTCGGCGATCATGAAGCCGCCGTCCACTCCGCTGAGGCCAACGGCGTCGATACCGCGGTCGCGCAGGTCCGACACGAGCTCGGAATTGACCACTCCCCGCAGAACGGCCGCGGCCACGTCCAGGGCCGCCTGATCGGTGACACGCAGTCCGCCCTCGAACCGGCTCGGCACACCCAGGCGCTCGAGCCACTCCGTGATGCGCTTGCCGCCGCCGTGGACGAGTACGACCGGACGCCGACGCGCCACGGCCGCGACTTCGTCCAGGACATGGGCCTGATCGGCGAGCGTCGTCCCGCCGAGCTTGAGGACGAGCACTTCGCTCACGTCGTGTACTCCGCATTCTCGATGACGTAGCCCTCGGTGAGATCGCAGCCAAAGGCCTCGCCGGTGCCGCCGCCAAGGCCGAGGTGCAGCCGGATCAGAACCTCTGGAGCCTCCATCGCCGCCCGCACGGCGTCTCGGTCGAAGAGCAGCGGCGCGCCTTTGAACACGAGCGTGCCGGCGATGGCGACCTGGAGCCTGTCGGGGTCCAGCTCCGGGGCTCGGCCGGCGCGCGGCATAGCCTCGGTGTGGTGCAGGCCGGCCGCCTCGAGGAGCTGCTCGTCCGGCAGGCGGGCGTTGCCGGCGGCGCTCACGACGCGGCCCCAGTTGGGATCGCGGCCGTGTACCGCGGCCTTCAGGAGGCTGCTGCTGACCACGGCTCTGGCGACTGCCCGGGCGTCGTAATCGTCGGCCGCGCCGCTGACCTGGCAGGTGATGAGAGTCGTGGCGCCCTCTCCGTCGGCGGCCTGCTGCCTGGCCAGCGAGCGGGCCACGGCTTCGATGGCATCGCCCAGGTGAGCCGCCTCGTGGCTGACCGCCTCCACCGACGCTCCGGCGCCGCCGGACGCGAGCAGGAAGACGGTGTCGTTCGTGCTCGTGTCGCCGTCGACGCTGAGCTGGTTCCACGTCCGCTGGACTATCGGCGACAGCAGCGCGAAGAGGGTGGCCGGCGCGACGCTGGCGTCCGTCAGTACGAGGCTCAGCATCGTGGCCATGCGCGGGTGGATCATGCCGACGCCCTTGGCTATGCCCGTGACGGTGACCGTCACGGGGGCCCCGTCGGGACCGGGGAGATCGAGCGACGTCGTGGCCAGCTTGATCAGCGTGTCGGTCGTCATCATCGCGCCCGCCACGGCCTCGAGGCCGGCGTCGGTCTCGGCCAGCTCCGGCACCAGCTTCGTCAGCCCGTCCCTGACCTTGGTTCGCGGCAGCCGCACGCCGATGACGCCGGTCGACATTGCGAGCGTCCGCTCCGGCTGAGTTCCGAGCAGCGCCGCCAGGGCCTTGCTCACTTCAGCCTGGTCGGCGTCGCCCTCCTCGCCCGTCGCCGCGTTCGCGGAACCCGCGGTGACCACGACCGCGTCGGTCCAGCCGAATCGCCCGCCGCCCCCGATCTCGGTGGCGTTGAGATGGGCCCTGGAAATCCTTATCGGCGCCGCCACGACCGCGTTGCGAGTGAAAACGGCGGCCACGGCCGCGGACTCCCCGGTGGTGGCCACGACGCCCAGATCGGGACGCCCCGATGGCTTGATGCCGGCGGATGTTCCGCCGGCCCGGAACCCTCGCGGCATCGTGGCGCGCCGCTCTACGGCGGGCAGTCGGTCGGGCAGGGGCGGCAGGTCGGCCGGGCGCGCCGAACCTGTGGCGGATGTCGAACCCGCGCTCCGCGCCGCGCCGGCCGCCGTGGCCGAGGACGAGGTCGAGGATCGATCTGGGCCTGAGTGCATCGGATTCGATTCCCTTCCGGTGGACGTTTGGCGGTCGCCGGGCTACCCGGGCGCGTTCGCGGCAGCCTGGCCGCGGTTCCCAGGGGTCGGCGCTATGGAGCGATCGGGTACTGCTCGAGCCCTGTGGTTTCGGGTAGCCCGAAGAGAACGTTGAGGGCCTGAACCGCCTGCCCGGCGGCGCCCTTGACCAGGTTGTCGATGACGCCGAGGGCCAGGACGCGGCCGCTTCGCGGGTCGACGCTGACCCAGATCCGGCACAGGTTGCTTCCGAATACGTGCTTCGTCGCCGGCGGGTCGGCGACCATCTGGACGAACGGTTCGTCGCGGTACGCCTCGTCGTAGAGAGCGTCGAGCTCCGCCTGCGTGACCGGGCGTGTCGGCCGGACGTGGCAGCTCGCCAGGATGCCGCGGGTCATCGGGATCAGGTGCGGCAGGAAGTCCACGGTCGCCACGCCCGGGTTGGCTTCGCGACTGCCGAACGCTCCGCGCTCGCCCTGTTGCTGAAGCTCCTGCTCCATCTCCGCGGTGTGGCGGTGGTTGAACATGCCGTAGGCCTTGACGCTCTCGTTGACCTCGGAGAAGAGCAGGTCCGACTTTGGCTCGCGGCCCGCCCCGGAGACGCCGCTCTTGGCGTCCACCGCCAGATCGCCGATCAACCCGGCCCGCGCCAGCGGCGCCAGGGTCAGGATCGTGGCGGTCGGGTAGCAGCCCGGCAGACCGACTATCGCGGAAGGCCGGCCGGCCGCGGCCGCGATCTCGGCGCGGTGCAGCTCGGGAAGGCCGTAGACCGCTCCGGCCAGGAGCTCGGGCGCGGGGTGGTCGAACTTGTACCAGCGCGGGTAGTCGGCCGGGTCGTGGAGACGAAAGTCCGGACCGACGTCCAGCAGCGCGGAGCCGCGCGCGACGATCGCGGCGGCCATCCCCGCGGCCACGCCGTGGGGCAGCGCCGTGAAGATGGCGTCGGCCTCGGGGATCGCCTGATCGATGACCAGACCCGTCTCGCTCAAGTGCGGGTGCGAGGCGGCGATCGGCTGGTTGTCTCGATTGCGACCCTGCAGCCCCGTGAGCTTGACGTTGGGGTGATGCAGCAGCAGCCTGACCAGCTCGCCGCCGGCGTAGCCGGTCGCCCCTACGATGCCGACGGTGACGGTGCCGCCGCGCCCGCCGCGATGCGCGCTCGGCCCGAGACCGTGGGTCGCGGCTGTCGTCGATTCGTCGGCGCGCTCGGTCGCGCCGACAGCCGTGGCGGCCGCGGAAGCATGTTGCGGAGTCGAGTGGGGGACGGGCATGACCGCATGAGTATACGGTCCGATGAATAGTCATGCAAGGCGAGCGGGCCCTCGATTCGAGCACGAGATGGGAACTGGCCGCCGGCACCGTGCCGGCACGGGCTACACGTACCCCGCCGCCACCATCAGGACCCAGGCCATCATGAACCAGTGGAGCAGCCAGCCCCAGAGGAACGATCGTGTTCGCCACGCCAGCAGGCCGAAGAACGCGCCGCCGAGCAGCGTGGAGAGCTGCTCGATCTCCGGCTTCCACATGTGCATCAGCGCGAAAGGGATGATCTGGAGCCAGATCGCGTCGGTTCCGTACTTGCGGCCCAGGGCCCACAACAGCCAGCCGCGGAAGAAGAACTCCCAGGCCAGCAGGTCGATGCCGGTGTCGATGATCAGCCGCCACATCGGGCGCCCGTCGATGGTGTCGGTGTAGTAGGAGCGGAAGTCGGGCAGGCGGCCCAGGACCCAGATGATCACGGCCATGGTCGCGACACCGCCAATGACGATCGGCAGTCCCAGACGCCAATCGCCGAGCCTGAGGCCATAGCGCCGCGGGTCCTCGCGCCAGACCAGCAGGACGATCGCGACGGGGACGACGAACTCGAGGAAGAAGCGGTCGTACTCGGCCTGTACGAAGCGGTTGTTGAAGGCGATGATCAGGATCACGGTGGCCAGGGCGACGATCTGGACGATGCGCGCGTCGAAATCCACGCCCCAGACCCGCCAGGTCCGGACGGGATGCTCGCCAGCGGGGGAACCCTCGGCGCCGCCGCCGCCGGCCGAGCCCGAACGCACGGCGGAACTCGCGCCAGGGGCCGAGCCCGCGGCCGTGCCTCCAGTCGTCCGCGCCTCCCGTCCGTCGGCGGAGCGGCCGGCGCGCCCCAAACCTATGGCACGTGGAAGAGGCATTCCGTCTCCCCTCCGTATTCGCCGCACATGACCTGCTGTCGCGCGGCCCAGACTGCGGCGGAGACGCCCGGCGGGGCCGGGTCGTTCACCGGCAGCACGTACCAGCGCACGCCCGCGGCGTATAGATCGCCGCCGTTGGCGGGCCCCCCGCCGGGCTGGGTGATGACCGTGATGGCCCGGGACTTCATCAGGAACAGGGCGGACTCGCGCCCGGCCACCGTCTCCCCGGCGGGCACGGCGGAAGCCAATCGGTCCTGGATGGCCGGCAGGTCGTACGTTGCGGCGCGAGCCCAGGAGCCGAACCAGACCAGGCCCGGCGCGGCAGCCGCGACGGTGACCGCGACCACCAGGAGCGGGGCCGCCCAGCGCTCGCTCGCTCGCCGGATCCGGGGGGTTGGCTCGACGCCACCGCCTGCCCGAGGGCTGGGGGCGGCGCCGCCGGGCACGCCGGCTGATCGCGCCGCGAGTCTGTCGCTCAGCCATTGGCGGCCGAGATGCAGACCCAGGGCCGCCAGGATCGCCAGAGGCGGCACGAGGGGAAGCACGTAGCGGTTCGGCCGGTACGACGCGATCAGCAGGATGCCGAACCCGAGAACCAGCCAGCCGATCGAGACCGCGGCAAGCCTCGATTGGGCGCTGCCGAGCCGGCCGCGCAGGAGGACTACGGCCGCCAGGCCGGCCGCTCCGAGCGCGAGCAGCGGACCGAGCATCTTCCCGTAGAGGCCGTCGCTGTCGTGGGTCAGGTACTCCCAGGCGGACCGCACCATGTCGCCGGGCGAGAGGCTGAAGCTCTGCGGGTCCCAGATCTTCAGGTCCAGGGTCACGGCATCGCGATTCGGAAGCCAGACGACGGCAGCCCAGGCGAGCCCGGCCACTACGATCACGGCGAGCGCTCCCGCCAGCCAGCGTCTTGCGGGCCGGCCGGGCCACGCCAGTGCCGCGACGGCGACGAGAATTCCCGCTACGGCGAAGCCCGCGGATGGTTTCGCGCCGATCGCGACGGCGTAGCAGGCGCCCGAAACCGCGCCCCAGCGCAGCGATAGCCGATCGTCGCGGGCCAGGACCGCCGTCCCCAGCACGAGGCCGAGGACGACCAGATCCTCGAGGAAGGCCAGCCGGCCGTACACGAGGACGAGACCGCTGCTGGCGAACGCCAGCCCGGCGAAGACGGCCGGCGCGCGCCCAACCGCGCCGCGCAGGCCCCAGACGAGGACCGTCGCCGCAAGGGATACGCAGGCGATCGCGACCAGGCGGGCCTGGACGATGCCCACGCCGACGAGGCTGAACCAGGCTGCCTGGAGCAGGCTGAACGGCAGATTGACGAGGTAGAGGTTCCACCCGTCGGTGCTCCAGCGGCCCAGCTGGACCAAGTTGCGCGCGTTGACGGTGTTGAACGCCTCGTCGGTGAAGGGCGAGCTGCTGAACGTCACCCTGCTGGGTGGGTCGGCGGCGACGAAGGCCGCGAGCAGCGCGAACAGGCCCAGCCCGACCAGGATTGCCTCGATCGGGCGCCCGCGCCCCCAATCGACGAGGGACCGAAGGCGGGGCCGTCTGGCGGCATCCGCCGGCGGACTCCGACGACCTTCCGGCTCGGGAGCCGGTGCCGGGCTCGGTGTCGAATCGGATGCAGTGCTGGTCGATGTCGACATGTCACTCACTTGAGTAGCTGGAAGTTGTAGTACCAGAAGACGCCGTAGGTCACCGAGGCGACGCTGACCACCACGAGGACGCGCTCCAGCGGACCTCTCCAGCGGCTCGAACCCATGGCCACGAGGGCGACCAGGAATGGCGTGAAGTCGAGGGAGTAGCGGAAGCCGTACTGAACGTAGCCGCCGCCGTAGTAGAGGAAGACCGGGATGGCGACCAGGGCCGCGGCTATCCAGAGGATCTGAGCCATCCGATCTCTGAACCCGGCCCATAACGCGGTCAGGAGGGCGGGTGAGACCAACAGCATGGACAGACCGTACGGATTGGCCCGCAGGTATGGGAATCTGTTCATCGTTTCGAACGGCGCCAGGAAGGCGAGCCTGAAGTTTTCGGGGACCTGCAGGATGGAGAAAACGCCGAGCGCGCGCCGCGCCCCGAGCCCCGGCTGGGGCAGGTAGGAGATGGCGTAACCCGCCTGCAGCGGCGAGCCGAACCTCACCCAGTCGTACCAGCCGTAGAACGCCAGCGCGAGCCCGATCGGCAGGGCGAAGGCGACCGCCGCCATGACGACGGTCCTGACGGCGTCGCGCTTCTGCCACAGCAGCGCTATTCCAAACGGGACCGCGGCCAGGACGGTGGTCGGCCTGGCCAGGAACGAGACGGTCAGCCAGAGGCCCAGGACCGCGGGGCGCCGCCGGCCCGCCCACTCGATCAGGAAGAGCACCAGGGCGAGGAACGACTCGACGTGCGCCAGGTAGTAGAAGTTGCCGAAGAGTGAGACGAAGAACAGGAGCGTCCCGAACGCCGCGAGCCCGGCGACCCAGTAGGCCAGGGAGCCCCTCGCGCCGTAGGCCCGGGCGAGCGGCAGAGTCAGCACCGCCGCCGGGATCCCGAGGAGCAGTCCGGCGAGGTAGCCGCCGATCGCGTGAAGTGCCGGAACGGCCGCGAAAGGAAGGTAGGCCAGGATCTGAAGCGGCCCTACGGCAATGTAGTACTTGCCGCCGATATCGACGGAGTCGACGCTGCCGGCCAGTGAAGGTGAGTCCAGGTGACCGGCCAGAACGCGCTCGGCCACGGCCATCATCCGATCGGGGCCGTCGTGCCGCCACTGCGCCGAAACCACGGCCGCGACCACGTAGACGAGGACAACGACGGCCGCGAACGCCAGATCGCCACGGCCGACCCCCGTCCACGGACGTCGCGGTGACGCTGCGGCGGTCTCGCTCATGGGCGCCAAGTATAGGGATGCGGGAAGCGGCAGCCGCCGCCGGGTGCGTCCGCGCGGATGCCTGCGGCTACTCGGCCAGCACGTTCTTCATGGGGCCCGTGACGACGACCTCGGCGGATTCCTCGGACGGGGGCGCTCCATCCCGGCCGGGTCGCCTGATCGTGTAGCGGTGGCTGATGCGGGCCGGTCCGGCCGCGATCTGGGCGCTGACCGTGCAGTACTTGGTCGCCGAAAGCTCGATGGAGCGGCGCACGGCCTCGGTGTCGACGGCTCCCTCGACGACGTGCACGACCGTGATGTCGGTGTACACATTCGGCGTCTTGTCTCGCTGAGTTCCGGTCACCTCCACGGAGTAGCGGTCCACGACCTGGCGCTTCTTGGCCATGATCTCGACGACGTCCATGGCCGTGCAGCCGGCGATGGCGGCCAGGATCAGCTCTGTCGGCCGTGGCCCCGTGTCGCCGTCGGCGTTGTCGATCACGACATCGTGGCCGGAGTCGGTCCGGGCCACGAACCGCAGCCCGCCGTCGTGTCTCAGGCTGACACGCTTCTCGCCCACGCATTCCTCCTGTGTAGCCGCACCGCCGCGACCGTCGCCCGGCGCCGCCGTCAGCCTACCGCGCCCCGAAAATCTCGGTCGGGCGAGGGTCGGCGCCGCCCGCGCTATGCCCCGGCCGCGCGCGCTCCAGCCGCTCCCTGGCGCGCGAACTGCGTCTCGTACAGCTCCGAGTACACGCCGTTTGCGGCGAGCAGGTCGCCGTGCGTGCCCCGCTCGACGATGCGGCCCTCGACGACGACGAGGATCTGATCCGCGTTGCGGACCGTCGACAGCCGGTGCGCGATGACCACAGAGGTGCGGCCGGCCAGCGCCGTCTGGAGGGCCAGCTGCACGGCCAGTTCCGACTCCGAGTCGAGGTGGGCCGTCGCCTCGTCGAGCACCACGACCTTGGGCGCCTTGAGCAGGAGCCGGGCGATCGCGATCCGCTGCTTCTCGCCGCCGCTCAGCCGGTAGCCGCGATCGCCGACCACCGTGTCGAGACCGGCCGGCAGCGTTTCGATGAGCGGCATGATCTGCGCCGCGCGCAGCGCCTCGTCGAGCTCCTCGGCCGAGGCGCCCGGCTTCGCGTACAGCAGGTTGGCGCGGATCGAGTCGTGGAAGAGGTGGGCGTCCTGGGTCACGACTCCGACCTCGTGCCGGATCGACTCGAGGGTCGCGTCGCGCAGGTCCACGCCGTTGATCCGGATGGCGCCCGAGCGGACGTCGTACAGGCGCGGGATGAGGTGGCTGATAGTGGTCTTGCCGCCGCCGGAGGGTCCGACTAGGGCCACCAGCTGGCCGGGCTCGGCCGTGAACGATACGTCGAAGAGGACCTGCTGAGACGGAGCCTGGTCGAGAACGGCGACGGACTCCAGCGAGGCCAGGGAGACCTCCTCGGCCCTCGGGTAGCTGAAGTCGACGTGGTCGAACTCGATCCTCGCCAGGCCGTCAGGGATGGCGACGGCGTCCGGCTTCTCGGCGATCATCGGTTCCAGGTCGAGCACCTCGAAGACGCGGTCGAAGCTGACCAGCGCCGTCATGATGTCGACCTGCACATTCGAAAGGGCCATCAGGGGCCCGTACAACCGGTTGAGGTATGCGGTCAGGGCGACGACGGTGCCGACCGGCAGCGCACCCTGGACGGCCAGTACTCCGCCCCAGCCGTACACGAGCGCCGTGGCCAGGGAAGCGGTCAGCAGGATTGCGGCCATGAATACGCGGGTGTACATGGCCTGTGTGATTCCGATGTCGCGGACCCGGCCGGCCTTCTCCTCGAAGCTGTGGATCTCGCGGATCGGCTCACCGAAGAGCTTCACCAGCAGCGCCCCGGCGACGTTGAAGCGCTCGGTCATCGTCGAAGTCATCTTCGCGTTGAGGTTGTAGCTCTCGCGGGTTATCGCCTGGATGCGCCGGCCGACCCAGCGAGCGGGCAGCAACGTGATCGGCAGCAGCGCCAGCGCGAGGAGCGTGATCTGCCAGGACAGCAGAAGCATCGCCGCCAGCGTGATGGCAAGACCGATGGCGTTGCCGAGCACAGACGAGAACGTGTCGGTGAAGGCCTGCTGGGCGTCCAGCACGTCGTTGTTGAGCCTGCTCACCAGGGCGCCGGTCTGGGTCCTGGTGAAGAAGGCGATCGGCATGCTCTGAAAATGAGCGAAGACCTGGGTGCGCATGTCGAAGATGAGGCCCTCGCCCACGCGCGCGGAAATCCACCTCTGCCAGAGCGACAGGACCACGTCCGACAATGCCAGTACCGCGAGCAGAAGTGCGAGCTGGACTACGACGCCGGAATTCCTGGGCAGGATGCCGTCGTCGATGATGGCCCGGTAGATCAGCGGGTTCGCGGCGCCGAGGAGCGCGTCCAGCACGATCAGAACCAGGAAGACCAGCAGCATCCGCCGGTACGGCCCGGCGAAACGGGCGATTCGCCGCAGGATGCCCGCCGAGAGCTTCTGCGAGGTGACCGACTCGTCGCGGCGGAATGAGCGCATCAAGCCCCAGCCGCCTCCGCCGCCGCCGCCCATTCCCCGACGCATGCTCATCGGGCGCACCAGGCTTCGGGAGACCGGTCGTGGAGCGTCGTGGATATGGCTGGGCGGGCGCGATCGCCGCAGTGGTGGGGCATCTCTGGACTCCTGTGTATCCCAGACCCTATCAGGCGGTCCGGACTCGCGCCCGGAGCGAGCCAGGCGGTCCTGCGGCCGTGGCTCGAGGCCGGTCAGTCGGAGGCCAGGGCGATGAGATCGACCGCATACGCGGACGCCGACCAGCCGTCCGTGCTCTCGGCTACCCAGATCAGCTCGCCGCCCTGGACGTTTAGCCAGACCGGCGCCTGGGCGCTCGACAGGAACCCTCCATCGCCTCCGCCGGCGAACCGGAACGCCGGGAACTCGGCCCCACCGGGCGCGGTCGCCAACCACGCAATCGCCGGCCCGGCGCGGGTCATCGAGATGGATGGGCGAAGCTGGCCCGGCATGTCGGCGGCGGTCCGGGCGGCCAGGGCCTGGACCCTTCCGGAGGCGAGCAGGTCGATGTCGACGGCCGACCGGCCGACGACCGTGTCGCTCGCCGGGTCGGGCGGCAGGTCCCACGCCAGATAGGACCCATCCGGTGAGATCGACGCCGATGAGGCCGGCTGGGCGACGTCCGCGAGCGCCGGATGAGTGGCATCGGCGATCCAGAGCGTCCTGCCGGTGGCGCCGTGGGCCGAGCCATCTGTCAGGACGGCCAGCTTCCCGCCCGCCAGCATGACGCTGGAGACCGGCGAGGGGCTGTGACTCGTCCAGAGCAGAGCGCCGCTCAGCGAGTGGACCTCCACCACCGCTGCTCCGCTGGAGTCGGACGCGGTCGCGGGCCGGTCGAACGCGTAGGCCGAGTCCGTGAGGGCGAGATGGATCGGGTACTCCCCGACGTCGATAGAGCTGCGGACGCGGGTCCCGTGGGCGACCTGCCGGGGGCTCCCGCCATTCAGGTCGAGAAGCCACAGGCTCCACGAAACAAGGCGATTTCCGCCGCAGCCGCTGCCGATGGCGCTGAGGCCGTCCGGCGACGTCACCACGTAGGCGACTTCGTGGCCGGCCGCGGCGAGCTGGTTGATCGCCTCACAGCGGGGCACGCTGACGAGCACCTGAGGATCGCCGGCCGAACCGATCTCGGTCGACTCGATGCGGTCGCCCTGGAAGACGTAGAAGAGGCGAATCCCAATGGCCGCGAACGATGAGCCGGCGACCTGCAGGGGGAGCCGGGACTGGAGCATCTGGCCCGGCAGCGGGTCCACTTCCGTCAGCCCGGCCACGGCGTCGTTGGCGCCGGGGCTGGGCCCGACGACGGGCGACGGTGCCGCGGGCCCGGCGGGTGTCCGGCCCACGGCAGGCGGGGCGGTGGGGGAGGGGATGGCGCGCGGCGGTGGGTGCGGCCCCAGGAACCCCAGGCCGACGATCGAGACCGCGAGCACCGCGACTACGGCGATGCCGAGGTAGGGCCTGTGGAACCGTGCCCGACCTTCGATCGGCCCGCGCAGATCGTCCGCATCCACCGGCAAACCCGACTCGGCCGGACCTTCGCGCGTTACCTTGCGGTAACGGCGCCCGCCTCGGCCTCGCGGGCCTCCTGGGCCTCGAGCCAGCGCTCGACGTCGATCGCGGCGCGGCAGCCCTCGCCCGCGGCGGTCACGGCCTGGCGGTAGCGACGGTCGTCGACGTCGCCGGCCACGAACACTCCGTCGATGTTCGACGCCGTGGTCGCTCCGTCGGTGCGCAGATAGCCCCGTTCGTCCGTATCGAGCCAGTCGCGGAAGGCGGCCACGTTGGGCCTGTGGCCGATGGCTACGAAGAGGCCGTCCAGCGGCAGCGTCTCCTCGCCGGGAGCGTCCGTCCTGCCAAGGCGCAGGCCCTCGACGTGCTCCGCGCCGAGCACCTCCTCGACGGTCCGGTTGAGGTGGAGCACGATCTTGGGGTGGGCCGTCGCGCGGGCCTGCATGATCTTGCTGCCGCGGAAGGCGTCCCGGCGATGGACCAGATGAACCTTGCTGGCGAAGCGCGTCAAGAAGAGGGCTTCCTCGAGCGCGCTGTCGCCGCCGCCAGCGACCGCGACTTCCTTGTCGCGGAAGAAGAAGCCGTCGCAGGTCGCGCAGGCGCTGACCCCACGGCCGCGCAATCGCGTCTCGCTCTCGAGGCCGAGCCACAACGCCTCGGCGCCCGTGGCCACGATCACCGCTCCGGCGCGATATTCGACTCCGGCGGCCCACAGCCCGAACGGCCGGCTGCCCAGGTCCACGCGATCGACGTCGGCATCCACTATCCGGGCACCGAAACGCTCGGCCTGCTTCCGAAAGAGGCCCATCAGCTCCGGCCCTTCCACGCCGTCGGGGAAGCCCGGGTAGTTCTCCACCTCACTGGTGATCATCAGCTGGCCACCGCCGTTCAGGCCGCCGATGACTACCGGCTCGAGGTTGGCGCGCGCGGTGTAGATCGCCGCGGTCAGCCCTGCCGGCCCGGAGCCGACGATGACGACCCGCGAGTCCACCGGCTTGCCCGAACCGTTCGAAACGGGCACGGCCGAAACGGACGCGGTCGCGTCACCCCCGAGCGGTGCGAGGAGCGTGAGCTTGAGCCCGTCCAGCGGGCTCTTTGGCCTGGTAGTGGAGTCGTCGCTCATGGGTCAATCCTACCATGACCACGATACTCCTGGGGAGTATACGGGACCACCAGACGGGCCGGCTGGAGGGCCGGCTCGGCCGCGTCCGCCGCCGATGGCGCCGACGGCCGCCGGCCTAGACCCGCTTCGGCTCGATGGCGTGGACCTGGGGGATGACGTCGCGGCCCAGCGTCTCGATGTTGGCCACATCGTCGACGCCGGTCAGGTTGAAGACCACGTGCTGGACGCCGACCTCCGCCAGCCTACCGAAGCCGTCCACGACCTCCGCAGGCGCCTGGCGGGTCAGGTCGACGTGAGCCAGGTTCGTGCGTTCGATCTCCTCGAAGGGGCGACCGACCTCGGCGCAGCGCTCCCGCAAGACCGAGAACTTGTGGGTCAACTGGTCCGGTCCGCCGAAGATGTTGCAGGCGTCGGCGTACTTGGCCACCAGTCGCAGCGTCTTCTGTTCGCCGCCGCCGCCGATGATGATCTTCGGATGCGGTTTGCCGAGGGCCTGCGGCGAGTTGAGCAGCCGCTCGGCCTGGTAGTGCTTGCCGTGGAACGGCTCGCCGGACCCCCGCTCGCCCTGCCACATCGCATGCACGAGCTGGAGAGTCTCCTCCAGCATCTCGAAGCGGACACCGAGAGGCGGCATGGGGAAGCCGAGGCCGTGACTCTCCTCCTCGTTCCAGGCCGCGCCGATGCCCAGGTAGGAGCGTCCGCCGCTGAGGACGTCCAGGGTGGTGGCGGCCTTGGCCCACAGCGCGGCCTGCCGGTAGTGGACTCCTCCAACCATGAGCCCGAGCGTGGCCCTCCTGGAGTGGGCGGCCATGAACGCGAGAGCCGACCAGCCCTCGAGCATCGGCTCTTCGGGCCGGCCCACGCCCCGGATCTGGTAGAAGTGGTCCATCACCCAGAGCGAGTCGAAGCCGACGGCGTCGGCCGTCTCGGCGATACGGGCAAGGGTCGGGCCGATGGCGGCGTCGCCACCGGGCCAGGTGAACGACGGGATCTGGAGACCGATCTTCACGGGGCGCCTCCGAGGGCCTGGGCGACGATCCGGCGGCGGATCGATGCGGGTTCGAGATGCGCCACAGGTTAGCACCGCAACGATTCGCGACCGGGTCGGGCCCCGAGCGTTTGCGCGTTTGGCGGTTCGTCTGGTAGGGTGAAGCCGATCGACACGGCCCTCCCGCCACGCTGCCCCAGGTGCCGTCCCCCAGCCGGAGCCCGTATTGCATCAAGAGTCCCTGTTGAGCCGAATTCGCGCTCGTCTGGCAGTCTTCTCCAGTTTTCCGACCGACCGATCGGCCGGGCCCGGCGGCGTTGATCCGACCGCGGCGCTCCGCCGCCTGGCCGCCCGAGTGGCCCGCCGCGACGGCGTGGAGAGGCTCGTTCCCGTGGGGGTGTGCGCGCTCCTCGTGCTTGCGGCGCTGGTCAGCTCCCTCCCCACCGTCTCGGCCGCGTCGGCGACGGCAAAACCCACGAACCTCCCTCAGCTCGCCCTGGCGAACGGCGACGTTCCGGACCCGCAGTTCGGCACGGGCGACGGACCCGGGGCGCCGGACACCAGCGACCTCAACCTGAACGACGGCGCGATTCCCAACACGCTGCAGAACCCGGGACTCGGGACGGATGCTAGGACGCTGCTTCATACGTACACGGTCAAGGCGGGCGACACGCTGGGTTCGATAGCCGGCCGGTTCAGCCTTGCGGCGACGACCCTCTACTGGGCCAACCGCACGCGGCTGCCCAACCCCGCCTCGCTGCGCGTAGGCCAGCAGCTCGTGATCCTGCCGATGGACGGCCTGCTGGTACAGGTTGGAGCCAAGGACACGCTGGACTCCCTCGCCGCCAAGTACCACATAACGGCCGAGGACATCGTCGACGCCAACAACCTGCCGGACGCGACGGTCGTGCTGGGGCAGAGTCTGATCATTCCCGGAGCCAGCGGCGGCCCGATACCCAAGGCCAAGGTAGCGTCGAGCGCGAGCACCACGCGCGCCGGCTCGTGGGTGTGGCCGGTCGCGGGCGACAACTACATCAGCCAGTACTTCTGGTCCGGCCATCACGCCATCGATATCGCCGCCGCCTACGGGACGCCGGTGGTCGCGGCCGTCGGCGGAACCGTCGTCTTCGCGGGCTGGCGGTCGTACACGGGCGGCGGCAACGTCATCTGGGTGATGGACGGGACCAAGCTCTACACGACCTACAACCACCTTTCGTCGTGGTCCGTTCGTGTCGGGCAGAGAGTCTCGGCCGGTCAGGTGATCGGACACATAGGCGCCACCGGTGAGGCCACCGGCCCGCACCTCCACTTCGAGGTCTGGCTCGGCTATCCGTGGGCTCTCGGCACCACCGTCGACGCGGTCAACCCCTGCCGCTACCTGGCCGGCTGCTGACGGCGGAGCGCTCGGGGGCCGGGCTATAGCCGCTCGATCCGCCCCGGCGAGAATCGCGGACCGTATAGCGGGCCCCTGATCGGCGACGCTTCCAGCAGCCGAACGACTCGGCCGCGATGGCCGAGATACGGTGCGAGCAGCTCCAGCATTCGGGTGTCGTCGCCGCGCGGCTCGCCCGCGAGCGCCCATGCCACCAGGTCCGGGACATGAGCGTCGCCGAGGCTCGCCGCGTCGGGGTCGCCGAAGGCGGCGCGCGTGGCCTCGGCCGCCGTCCACGGGCCGATGCCGGGGATCGCCTGCAGACGCGACCGCGCCTCCTCCGGCTCCAGCTCCAGGAAAGCCTCGATCTTCGACTCCATGCGCCCGACGCGCCGGAGCAGTTCGGCCCGGCGGCGCTCGAGCCCCATCGGGTGGAACTCGAAGTAGGGCAGGGCGTCGAGGGCCGCGCCGGTCGGAGGCAGGAGCAGCGGAGTCGGCCCCGGCGCGCGGTCGCCCAGGCGCCGCACGAGAGCCGCGTAGGCCCTGTGGGCTTCCGGGGCGGTGATCTTCTGCTCGGCGACGGCCGGGACCAGGGCAGGCAGGAGCTGGCCCGTCCGCGGCAGCCTCAGGCCGGGAAATCGGCGCTGCAGCTCCGCGATGAGGCGGTGGCGTGGGACGAGCCCAGCCGGGTCGTCCAGGAGCCCGGCCAGCCCCGGAACCCCGAGCAGCGCGATCTCCGCGCCGGGTCCCCAGGCCTGTGCCCTTACAGCTTCGCCGGCCGGATCGGTCCACAGACGCAGACTCGCCGGTCCGGCCGCGGTGCGTCGGGCCATCCACACGCCGTCCCGGCCGATGCGGATCGTGGGATCGTAGGGGCCGTGGCGCAGCGGCGACATCGTCAGCCGCAGGTCGAGCGTCCCGGAGATGGCGAAGCCGGCTTCGAGCGGCGCCCCGGCCTCGCCACCCGTTGCCTGCGGAGCCCGGACCCTATCGCCGCCCTCGAGTCGAGCCCCCGGGTCGGCGCCCGGCCGCGTCACCGGAACAGATCGAACTCGCGCGGCATCAGCTCGTCGGCGATCCTGCCTTCGCCGCGCGTCGGGTTCGCCCCGCGGACGATCGCGGCCGGCCGCCGCGCCGTCTTGCCGAGGGCCAGCTCCGCGGCCGTGGCGATCTCGTCTGCAGTGGCGCGGATCGTGCTGCGCATGATCCGGCCGTCCGCGTCGGGCGTGCCGCGCAGGTCGTCGATCGGCATAAGGCCGCTGACCCCGATGGCCACGTCGACGATGCCCCATCGCCACGGCCTGCCGAAGCTGTCCGAGACGATCACCGGCACGTCGACTCCCAGCGCCGACCGGACGGCCGAGCGAATGCGGTCCGCGGACGCGTCCGGATCGACCGGCAGCAGCGTCACCACGTTCCCGCTCTCGGGGCCCATGTTGGATGCGTCGACGCCGCCGTTGGCGCACACGAAGCCGTGGCTCGTCTCCGTGATGAGTACTCCGTTGGCCATGCGGACGATGCGGCGGGCCTCACTCAGGACGATCTCGATCTGGCGGGGGTCGCGGTCCCAGCGCTCGGCGAAGGCGACCGCTTCGGGGCGAGGGTCGACCGTCGTCAGGTCGACGGTGGCACCTTCGGCCTTGGAGACCACCTTCTGAGTGACCACCAGGACGTCGTCCTCGGCCAATGGCAGCGCGCCGGGCGTGGACCGAATTGCTGCGACGAGCATGACCGCGAGGTCGTCGCCCGCGCGGATCTCGGGCACACCGGACAGGGCGAGAACGGAGAGGCGGCCGTCGGGCGGCCGGGCCTGCGCGCTCAATTCGCCGTTCACCGGCCCGCCTCGTGGTCCAGGCCGCGCGAGTCGGCGTCGAGCAGGTCCTCGGCCGTGTCGACGTCGAAGCCGAGCGGCCCATCGATCTCCACGTAGGAGGCGCCCGCGGCTTCGGCAGCGGCCGCGTGGGCGGCCCGGCTGCCCTCGCCGAAACGGAACGGGATCGCGCCGGCAGGCGCCACGAGCAGGGCGTTCGTGCCGCTGCCGTGGTGGTCCGGCACGAGCACGACTACGGGCTTCTCGGGCGCGTTCCGCCTGGCCGCGTCGGCGGCCTCGGCCAGCCGGTCGATGGCGGACGCGCTTACCCCGGGCAGGTCCGCCGGCAGGACCATAACTGCCGTGGCCTCGGCGCCGGAGGCGACCAGCGCCTCGGTCAGACCCTCGTTGAGGCCGTCGGTCTCCTGCAGCAGCGACGCGGCGCCCATGGCGCGGGCCCGGCTCAGCAGATCCTCGTCCTTCGAGACGACGACGACGCCCGCCAGCCGAGTGGCGGCCAGCGCTTCCTCGACCGATCGGCGGAGCAACCCCAGGATCAGATCGGCGCGCTCTTCGGCGTCGAGCGGTTCGCCCAGGCGGGACTTCGCTCCGCTCAGCGAGCGCACCGGCACCAGGGCGACGATGTGATTGAGCCCGGTCTGGGTCATGGTGTTGCCTCTTGCGCGGCGGCCAGCGTTTCCCGGGCGAGCGATGCCCTCGACGCGGTGTCCATCATGACGGTATCGGTGACCAGGACTCGCAGCCCGAGGGCTCGAACCCTCTCCGCGAGGGATTCATCGAGGCGGTCCAGCACGAAAGCGTCGAGCAGACCGGCCGCGACGTAGCGGCGCGCCACGCCCAGGGCGCTGGGCTCGTCGCCCAGGCTTTCCAACATCCGATCGGCGGGGCCGCGCAGGGCCTTGCCTCCGACGATGCCCGACACTCCGATCGACGGCACGCCCCGCCGCCGGGCCGCGGCTATCTCCTCGAGGAGCCCGGGCACGGCCAGGATCGGGCCGATGGATACGATCGGATTGGACGGAGCCACGACGATCGCTTCGGCCGAACGGATGGCATCGCGGACCTCGGACGTGACCGCGGCCTTCTCAACGCCTTCGAATCGGACCTCGAGCACCTCCGGCTCCTGGCGCAGGCGGACGAAGTAGTCCTGGAAGTCAAGCCAGCCGTCCGCGGTCCGGACGCGCGTTCGGACCGGTGCGTCGGTCATCGGCAGTACGCGCGACCGCACGCCCAACGACCGCCCGAGGTCGAGCGCCACGTCGGTCGGCCGGTCGCCGCGGCGCAGTCTTTCAGTACGGTAGAGGTGCGTGGCCATGTCGCGGTCGCCGAGGCGGAACCACGTCTCGCCACCGAGCCGCGCGAGCTGACCCATGACCGCCCAGGTTTCGCCGGCGATGCCCCAGCCCTGGTTCGGTTCGGCAATACCGGCCAGCGTGTAGAGGACAGTGTCGTGGTCCGGGCAGACGTTCAGGGAATGGATCTCGAAGTCGTCGCCCGTGTTCACGACGACGGTGAGATCGCCGGGCGCGAGGATTCGCTGGAGGCCGTCGGCCAGCTTGGCGCCGCCGACTCCTCCGGCCAGACAGACGACGCGCATCGTTCCTCCCGATCGGCGGCGATATCGACCCGGCACAGCGTAATGCCCGAGAGTGGAGTCGCGCCGGCCGAATGCCGGCCAGGAATTCGCACCGCCCCCGACGCGACGCTGCGCGATCAGCGACTCGGTGCTAGGCGTGAAGTTTGGGCAGAACCTCGCGGCCGAACGCGTCTATCCATTCGGCCTGGTTCCGGCCCACGTTGTGCAGGTAGATCTGGTCGAAGCCCATGTCCAGGAATTTCTGGATCTCGCGGCGGTGGACCTCCGGGTCCGCCGACATGAGCATTCGACCCTTGAAGTCCTCCGGCCGAACCAGCGCGGCCATCGCCTCGAAGTCGCGCGGCGAGCGGATGTCCTGCTTTGAGAACTTCATGCCGCCGGTCGGCCAGTGCTCGACGGCGTTGGCGACCGCCAGCTCGTCCGTCTCGGCCCAGGAGAGGTGGAGCTGCAGGATCTTCGGCATGGACGCCGGGTCCTTGCCGGCCTCGCGGGCCCCCTCGGCGAACTTGCCGAAGACCATCTCGATCTTCTCCTCGGGAGCGCCCACCGTTATCAGGCCGTCCGCGAACTGGCCCGTCCGCTTGGCCGTGACTGGGCCGGCCGTGGCGATGTAGATCGGCGGAGCCTTCTCCGGCAGCGTCCACAGGCGGCACGTCTCCATCTTGAAGTAGCGGCCGTCGTGCTTGACCTCCTTGCCGGAGAAGAGCTTGGCGATGATCTCGATGGCCTCGAACATGCGGTTGATCCGTTCCGGGGCCTCGGGCCAGTAGCCCCCGAAGACGTGCTCGTTGAGAGCCTCTCCCGAGCCAAGCCCGAGCCACGTCCTGCCCGGATACATGACCTCCAGCGTCGCCGCGGCCTGGGCCACGATGGCCGGGTGCATCCGGAACGATGGGCAGGTCACGCCGGGACCCAGGTCGCCTTTCGTTCGCGCGCCGGCGACGGCCAGCACTTCCCAAACGAACGAGGCCTGGCCCTGGGCCGGCGTCCAGGGCTGGAAATGGTCCGCCGCCATGACGCCGGAGAAGCCGGCCGACTCGGCGCGGGCGCACAGGTCGAGCACTTCGGACGGCCCGAACTGCTCGAGCATCGCGGCGTAGCCGATCTTCGCCCTGGCCATCGCTCTTCCTCCGTTCGTCTCCTGGGTGCCCTTCGGCGCCGTCAGCGGCCGGGGAGCCGCTCGAAGACGCGCGTCGGGCGCAGCTCGAAAGTCACTCGCCGCTCCGTGGAGAAGCGGGCGATCTGGGCCTCGGCCGCCGCCGGGCTCGTCTGGTAGCGACGCGCCAGCCCGGCGATGACGGCCTGGCCGCGCACCGGATCCTCGTCGATCTCGACGGAGCCGCGCATGTCCACGTAGTCGTAGCCGTCGGCCACGGTGATCGAGACCCGACGGTCGCGCTGCAGGTTGGTGGGCCACTGCCGGCCCAGCCGGCTGTTGAAGACGATCGCGTCGCCCTCGAGCTCGTACCAGACGACCGCCTGGAGCGGGCTGCCGTCCGGGTTCAGCGTGGCCACGACGGCAAATCGTGGTGCCGCCAGGAATCGGCGCGCCTCCGCGGTAAGGGCGGCTGAGACGCGGTCGGTCGGGTTCGGAGCGGTCATCGCCGCCCGATGGTAACGCCTAACGGGTGCGGCCGCGGCCGGCTACTGGCTGGAGGCGGCCCTCGTCGTGACCGCTCCCTCCCAGCCGCCGGCGGTCGAGATGACGATCGGCAGCCGGCGAGGGGCACGGATGCGACGCGGTTGCACCGGCGTGATGGACGACCGGCCGAGCAGGAACCCCTGACCGAAATCGACCTCGCGCTCCTGGAGGGCGAGGAGATCGCGGCGGTTCTCGATCCCCTCGGCGACGACCTTGGCCCCGATCCGGCGGCTGAACGAGACGAACGCCTCGACCAGGGCCTTCTTGGCGTCGCCGTCCTTGTTGCCGATCCGGCTGACGATCTCGCGGTCGATCTTGATGATCGACGGCTCGAGAGCGGCGATGACGTTGAAGCTGGCGTAGCCGGCGCCCGCGTCGTCGATGGCGAAGCCGAAGCCGAGGCGGCGGAGGGCGCGGACCTGCTTCTTGAGGCGCGGGATGTCCGCGATGGCCTGCTGTTCGGTGCACTCCACCACGATCTGGCGGGGCGACAGACCGACGCGACGGACGCGGTCCGCGAACGCGCTGGCCTCGAAATGCGGCGCCAGGAGGCTCGCCGGCAGGAGGTTGATGTTGTAGCGCGCGCGGCCGCCCAGCGGCCCGGGTCCGACGACCTGGGCGATGCGGGCCAGGGTTGCCTCGACCACGAAGGTGTCGAAGTCGACGGGGCGCTTGGCGACGAGGGCGGCGTCGACGATGGCGCCGATGGTGTGCGGCAGCATCGGCATGTGGGGCCTGAAGAGGCACTCCCACTCGTGGGCCTGCATCGTCCTGAGATCCACGATCGGCTGAAACTCGACGTGGTGGTTCTCTTTGAGCGCGAAGAAGTAGTCGAGGACCTTGCGCTTGGCGATCTCCGGCGTGTCGGCCATGCCGATCGGTCCGCTGAGGCCCGAGACCTGGATGGCGTTGCCGAGAGCCAGGACGTATCTCTCGGCGGCGGGCAGCGACGGATCGACGTCCGTCAGTCCGTATGGGGACGCCTGTGCGAGCGGCTTGATGAACGCTTCGGTCAGCTCGCTGGCGTCACCCAGCACGCACCAGCCCGAAATCGGCCAGTTCGATGATCCGGGCATGGGCCAGTGTCTGCTCGATCCGGGTTACCAGTCGACTGTCGCACGACCAAAGTAGACGCTCGACCGCCCCCTGCCGAGCACGACCGAAGAGCACGCGATCCCTCGCTTACCTGAGGTCCTCGCGGCGGGCACCTTGGCCGGGAGACGGAGCCGGCCAATCGAGGACCAGGAAGTCTCATGTTCGCGCCACCTTGCGCCGGTCCTAGCATCCAGGAGTACGGGCTGCCTCTGGTCTGTCCGTACTACTCGATACCCGGCGCCGCACAAGTGTCGTGCGTGCATATGTATCCCAGGTTTTCAACAGTTTGTCCACACCAAACTGCACAAACCCGGCCATCACCCGCCAAAACCGCACGACTTGGGCGTCTTGCGGACTCCGTCGAGCGTGTACGGCCTCTCGCCGGCGCCTAGTCCGCGATCGGAGCCGCGGCTCTTGCGCGGCCTCAACTACCCGGTCCGCGCCCGCCCGTCTAGAATCGAGCCGGACGAGCGTCCGGCTCGCGCCGCAGTCCGAATCTCGCCCTGGAGTCCGCCGATGCCTCAGATCCACCTTCGCGCCGAGCCTGGCGACTACGCCCCGGTCGTTCTCCTGCCGGGCGATCCGAACCGCGCCACGGCTATCGCCGAGAAGTTCGACGGCGGCCTCGCCGCGGCCCGCAAGGTCAACTCCCACCGCGGCCTGCTCGGCTATACCGGAACCTACAGGGGCGTGCCGGTGAGCGTACAGACGAGCGGCATGGGCGCGCCCAGCATGTCGATCGTGGTCGAGGAGCTGCTCCGCCTCGGCGCGGAGCGCCTGATTCGCGTCGGCACGTGCGGCGGCATAGGTCGTGGGATCAAGACCGGCGAGATCGTGATCGCCGCGTCCGCCACCCCGGTCGACGGTGCCACCGCCACCTACCTGCACGGCGATCCGTACGCGCCGACGGCCGACTTCGGGCTCGTTCGGGCCCTCGTCGAGACGGCCGAGAAGCACGGCCAGAAGCCGCATGTCGGTCAGGTCGCGACCGTCGACGTCTTCTACAACCCGGACCCGGATTACTTCTCCAAGTGGCGGAACCGCGGCGTGCTGGCCTTCGAGATGGAGAGCTCCGTCCTCTACTACCTGGCCGCACGAGCCCACGCGGCCGGGGCCAGCGCGGCCGCCGCCACGATCCTGACCGTCAGCGACGTGCTTTCCGAAGAGGCCACCTCGGAAGAGTCGTACTTGCCTCTCGACGAGCTCAACCGGTCTATCGAGAGGACGATCGAGATCGCCCTCGAAGCCGGGATCTCGGGTTGATGTCGCGGGTTTTCGCATCCGGCTCCGCCTCGCCGGCAGGCGGGGACTCGAGCGGCCGGTTCGGCCGTTCGGCCGTCTTCGGGCCGGAACTCGAGCTGGCCATCGACCTTGCCCACCAGGCCGGCCGAATCCAGATGGACCGGTACGAGCGGCTCGAAGACATCCGTGCCAAGGGTCCGCGCGACGTCGTGACCGAGGTGGACCATCTGTGCGAGGGTCTGGTCATGCGGGCCGTCCAGGAGCGTTACCCGGGCGATTCCTTCTACGCCGAGGAGATCGGCGAGGTGGCCTCTACCAGCGCCACGAAGTCGGGCCGGGTCTGGATCGTCGACCCGCTCGACGGCACCATCAACTACGCCAACGGCATCCCGTTCTTCTGCATCTCTATCGCGCTGGCGGTCGAGGGTCGACCCGTTGTCGGAGTGGTCTACGACCCCACTCGGGACGAAACCTTCGCCGGTGCGATCGACGGGCCGTCGCTCCGCAACGGTGAGCCGGTCCATGTCGCCGACAAGGAGTCGATGGGGGACCTGGTCGCGACGCTCGCCGTGGGCGGGCGCGGCACCGTCAGGAAGCGCCGTGAGGCGCTCAAGTCGATCAGGGCCCATCGCTCGATGGGATCGGCCGCCCTCACGCTCGTCTACGTGGCCTGCGGCCGGTTCGACGTCTACGCGCAGGGGGCCGGGCTGTCCGCCTGGGACGTGGCGGCGGCCGGGCTCATCGCCGAGCGAGCCGGCGCCACCGTCACGAACCTGGAGGGCGGGGCCTGGTTCGACCTGACCCTGCCGGCCAAGAAGTGGTCGTGCCTGGCCGCCTCGCCACGCCACCACGCCGCGATGCTGGCGACGCTCAAGTAGGTCGGTTCGAGGGCCGGTTCGGGATCGCGGGCGGCGGGGCCGAGAGCGCACGCCGGAGGCCGGGTCCGCGGCGGGCGAGGCCGATCAGTCCCGCCAGAGGTGCGGGCGCTCGGCCAGTCGCGGCTGCCCCAGCTCCTCGCACAGGGCGGTGAACTCGGTGCGTCGGGCGCCCTGCCAGAGCAGCTCGTCGGGATCTCCCTGGGGCAGCGGAACATCTGTCGCGAGAGTGGCCAGGCGGCGGAACAGCTGCGCGTCCGACCAGCGGACCCGCAGAGTGGCGTTGAGCTGGCCAGGCGAACGTACGTCGACGTGCCACTCCCCGACGTTCGCGGGGATCGACTCGAGGTGCCCGAAGCGCCCGAGGACGGCGGCCGCGGACCGCTCGCCCCATCCCGGCAGCCCCGGGAAGCCGTCGGCCGAGTCGCCGACGAGGGCCAGGTAGTCGGGTATCGACGCCGGCCGCACTCCCCAGCGAGCCACAACTCCGGCCTCGTCCACTGTGCGGTCTCGGCGCCGGTCGCGCATGACCACGCGGTCGCCCTGGACGCACTGGGCCAGGTCCTTGTCGGGAGTGCAGATGATTACGCGATCCACGCCCGGAGCGCCGGCCCAGCGATCCGCCGCCGTCGCGAGCGCGTCGTCGGCCTCGAACTCGACCATCGGCCAGACGACGAGCCCCAGCGCCTCCATGGCCCGTTCGGCCAGCGGGAACTGGGCCAGCAGCTCGGCGGGGACGCCGGCCTCGGTCTTGTAGCCGGCGTAGAGGCCGTTCCTGAACGACCGGATCACGTGGTCGGTGGCGCAGCCGACGTGCGTGGCGCCTTCGTCGCGGAGGAGGGCCAGCAACGTGTACACGAGCCCCACGACCGCGCCGACGTCCCGCCCATCGCGGGCAATCGCCCCGGGCCGCGGCGAGTAGTAGGCCCGGAAGAGCTCGTAAGTTGCATCCACCAGGTGGAGTTGCATCTCTCTACCTTAGCCGCCCGGCGGGTCCTGCCCCGGGCCGCTCGACCTCGCGCCCTCAGCTCGGGACGGTCCGCCTGCCCACCAGTGCAACCCCGGCCGCGGCCATCTCCTCGATTGCCGCCTCGCCGTCGCCGGGCCCGAGCTCCACCGCCCGTGTCGCGTCCAGGAGGACCGCGGTCTCGTAGCCCAGACGAACGCCGTCGAGAGCGGTGGCCTTCACGCAGTAGTCCGTGGCCAGACCGCACACGACCAGGCGCTTGGCCCCGCTCCGGGCGAGAATCGCGTCCAGCTCCGTCGGTACCGGAAGACCTCCGGTCGGGCTGCACATCGAGAATCCCGAGTAGCCGTCCTCGCCGTGCGAGCCCTTGCGAACGATCGGACCGCGGACGGATAGGCCCGGGTGCAGCTCGGCTCCCCAGGTTTCCGCGACGCAGTGGACCGGCCAGACACCGCCGTCCCGGACGAAGTGCGGAGTGTGCTCGGGGTGCCAGTCCTGCGTGTACACGACCGCGGCACCGGCCGCCAGAGCCCGCTCGATTTCCGCATTAACCAGGGGCACTATCTCGGCGCCGCCGCGCACCGACAGGCTCCCCGACGGATCCGCGAAGTCGTTCTGGACGTCGACGACGACGAGCGCGGCCTGTGGGCCGTACCGCGTGTCGGGGTCCTCGACTGCCCAGGGGCCCGCGTGCGGGGCCCCCCAGCTGCCTGTCATCGGCTCGCCTTCCTCCGTGCTGCTCGCACTCGGCGAGCTTCGATCGGAAGGCCTTTGTACGCGACGCCGGCATGGCGCGCAAGCGACCCGATCGGCCCGGAAGGGCCGGCGAACGTCGGAAATCGGTTGTCTCTGCAACGTCGATGCAACGAGGCGGTGGAGGCGGGGGAGGCGGTCGTCATCCGCGGCCAACTACGCTGCACTGTACCGATCCTCATTTCGAATGGACACCGAGACGCCAGTGACGGGGCGCCATCGGATTACCAAGCGGCCCGGGTCCCCCTCCTCGGGCCGCTTGTGTTGTCACCGAGCCTGCGCGACCGCCGTCGAGGGGCCGCGACTGTGGCTGAGGCCGCAACGCCCTGCGCGTCCGCCGCGGTCATCGCTTGACCGTGTGGTTCTGCCGGCCGGGGTCCTGACGAACCTGATCCTGGGACTCCTCGGACGCGACCGGGGTACGGCCGGGTTTGACGTCCGAACTCTCCTGCACATGCACCGGTTCGGCCGCGCTTCCCGGATCGACGTCGAGCAAGTACCCGATTCCCTGGAACGTCTTGATGCGGCCCGGCTCGCCCGGCTTCGCACCGAGCTTGCGGCGGACGCGGCTGACCCACACCCGCAGGTACTGGAGGTCGTCGCGGTACTCGGGCCCCCAGACCTTGGTGAGGAGTTCCGTGTGCAGAACGACCTTGCCGGCGTTGGCGGCCAGGTGCTGCAGCAGAAGCCACTCGGTCCGGGACAGGTCGACGATCTCTCCCCCGCGGGTGACGATGCGGCGCTCCAGGTCGATCCTGACGTCGTCGAAGCAGACGGCGCCGGTGGCCGAACTGGCCCCCGAGGCTCTCCGGAGAACGGCGCGAACGCGCGCGGCCAGCTCGTCGAGGTGGAACGGCTTGGCGACGTAGTCGTCGGCGCCCAGGTCCAGGCCCTTCGCCTTGTCGGAGGCGGAACCCTTGGCGGTCAGCAGGATGACCGGGACGGAGCGATGCTCCCGGATCTGGCGCATCACCTCGATGCCGTCCAGGTCGGGCATGACGATGTCTAGGAGGACGATGTCCGGCCGTACCTCCTCGGCTTTCGCGAGGGCCTCCTCGCCGCCGGCGGCCGTCACTACCCGAAAGCCCTCGTCGGTGAGGGCCATCGACACCAGCTTGGTGATGCGCGGCTCGTCGTCCGCGACCAGGACCAGAGGCTGAGTGCTCATGGACTTGCGTTCCTCCTGCCGATCCATCCCCGGGGCGGACCGCGGCCGGATCCCGGCGCTCGATACTCTGCGCCGATTCGCCGCGCAAGGCGAGGGGGAATCGGCAGCGACAGGCCACGGCTCGGGTTGGCGGGGCGGGCGACCGTGGTCCGAGCCGCCGGAAACGCCCCGCCGGGTGGTCGCTGGACTGTCCCGCGCAACATGCCGGCGTGGTCGCTGGACTGTCCCGCGCAACATGCCGGCGAGGACGCGCCGACCCTCGTCACGACCCGCGACCGATGGGCTACCCTGCGAAGGGAGGCGGTCGCGCTCTCGGACGCGGTTGCGCGTCCTGCGCCCGGCCCCGGAGAAGCTGCCGAGCCGTGTACGTCGACGAGTTCAAGCACCAGCTGCCCGATATCGATCCCACCGAGACCCAGGAGTGGCTGGACGCGCTGGACCAGATCCACAGCCAGGAAGGGGACGAGCGCGCCCGCTTCCTGCTCTACAAGATCCTCAAGCGGGCCCGCCAGCTCCACGTCGGCCTGCCTCCGCTCACCCAGACGCGCTACATAAACACGATCAGCCCCGAGCAGGAGCCGTTCTTCCCCGGCGACGAGGCGATCGAGCGTCGGATCCGGCGGCTCATCCGCTGGAACGCCGTGGCCATGGTCCTGCGGGCCAACAACCGGGCGCCGGGGATCGGGGGCCATCTCGCCACCTACGCCAGCGCCGCCACGCTCTACGAGGTGGGGTTCAATCACTTCTTCCGGGGGAAGGGCGACGCGTCGCCGGGCGGCCCAGCGGACGGCGGCGGATCCGGCGACCAGATCTTCTTCCAGGGCCACGCCGCCCCGGGCATCTACGCCCGGGCGTTCCTGGAGGGCCGTCTGACGGAGGAGAGTCTCGATCACTTCCGGCAGGAAGCGCTCTCCGGCGTGGGCCTCTCGAGCTACCCGCACCCGCGCACGATGCCGGACTTCTGGGAGTTTCCGACGGTCTCCATGGGCCTCGGCCCGATCGCCGCGATCTACCAGGCTCGGCTGAACCGGTACCTGGCCAACCGCGGCCTGGCCGACACGTCCGCGAGCCGCGTCTGGGCGTTCATCGGCGACGGCGAAATGGACGAACCCGAGTCCGTGACGGCGCTGGCGCTGGCCGCACGCGAAGGCCTGGACAATCTCACCTTCGTCGTCAATTGCAATCTGCAGCGCCTCGACGGGCCGGTACGCGGCGACGGCAAGATCATCCAGGAACTGGAAGGGCTCTTCCGCGGCGCCGGCTGGAACGTGATCAAGGTCATCTGGGGCCGCGAGTGGGACGACCTGCTGGCCCGCGATGTCGAGGGTTTGCTCGTCAACAAGATGAACGAGACCGTCGACGGCGAGTTCCAGAAGTACTCGGTGGCCGGCGGCGCGTACATCCGCGAACACTTCTTCGGGCCCGACCCACGCCTTCGGCAGCTCGTCGAGAATCTCTCGGACGACGAGCTGGCCCGGCTGCGCCGCGGTGGCCACGACTACCGCAAGGTGTACGCCGCGTACCGCGCCGCGACGGAGTTCCGCGGGGCGCCGTCGGTGGTGCTGGCGAAGACGATCAAGGGCTGGGCGCTCGGTCCCGGGGTAGAGGCTCGCAACATCACGCATCAGGCCAAGAAGCTGTCCGAAGCCGAGCTTCGGGTGTTCCGCGACAGGCTGCAGCTGCCGATCCCGGACGACCGGCTCCACGACGCGCCCTACTACCACCCGGGTCCCGACTCCGAAGAGGTCCGGTACATGCTCGAACGGCGCCGCGCGCTGGGCGGCTTCGTGCCTCACCGAGTGGTGAGGTCCGCCCCGCTGGCGGCGCCTCGCCCGGAAGTGGACGCCGAGTTCGCCTCCGGGTCTGAGATGGCGGTCAGCACCACGATGGCCTTCGGGCGCCTGCTGCGAAACCTGATCCGCGATCCGAAGATCGGGGCGCGGATCGTTCCCATCGTCCCCGACGAGGCGCGGACCTTCGGCCTGGACCCGCTCTTCAAGGAAGTGGGCATCTACGCCTCCGGAGGCCAGCGCTACGAGCCGGTGGACTCGGACCTGGTCCTGAGCTACCGCGAGGCAAAGGACGGACAGGTGCTGGAGGAAGGCATCACCGAGGCCGGAGCCACGGCCTCCCTGCAGGTTGCCGCCACCGCCTATGCCACGCACGGCGTGCCCTTGATCCCGTTCTACATCTTCTACTCGATGTTCGGCTTCCAGAGGACGGGCGACCAGTTCTGGGCCCTGGCCGACGAGCGCGGCCGCGGCTTCGTCATGGGCGCGACGGCCGGCCGGACGACCCTGATGGGCGAGGGTCTCCAGCACGACGACGGTCATTCGCACGTGCTGGCCTCGGTCATCCCGAACATTCGGGCCTACGACCCGGCCTACGCGTACGAGCTTGCCTCGATCGTTCGCGAGGGGATCGACCGGATGTACGGCGGCGACGCGTCGCCCGGCGGCTCGCGGGGCGAAGAAGCGCCGGGCGACTTCTCACACGACGTCTTCTACTACATCACCCTCTACAACGAGAACTACTCGATGCCGAAGAGGCCGGCCGACCTCACCGACGAGCAGATATCCCGGGGCATCTACCGTTTGCTCGAGGCGCCCGCGCTGGGCAAGGACGCCCGGATCGAGGGCGCGCCGGTTCGGCTGGTCGGCAGCGGGTCGATCCTGCAGCAGGCAGTGGCGGCGCGCGACCTGCTCGCCGAGCGCGGCATCACGGCCGAGGTCTACAGCGCCACGTCCTTCCAGCAGCTTCGAGCCGACGGGCTCGCGACCGACCGCTGGAACAGACTCCACCCCGGCGAAGGGCCGCGCGAGCCGCACATTGCCACGATCCTCCCGCCCGACGGCGGCCAGATCGTCATCGCCACGGACTGGATCCGGGCGTACCCGGACCTGGTGGCGCCGTGGCTACCGGCCTCACGCATCGTTCTGGGAACGGACGGCTTCGGCCGGTCCGACGACCGGGACACGCTGCGCTGCCTCTTCGAGATCGATGCGCCGCACATCGCCGCGGCCGCGCTGTCGGGTCTCGCGCGCGGCGGCCGGCTGGACGTCGCCGAGGCCGAAGCCGCGATCCGGGCGCTGGGCGTGGACGCGGACGCTCCCGACCCGCGGTCCCTGTAGACCCGCCGCCTGCCACCGCCAGCGGCCGCCCGCCCCCGGCCGCCGCCCGTTCTCGCGGTCGATTCGCCCGCCGCGCAGAAGGCGTGAACGAAACGCCCCCGTCGGACCATCGGATTGGTCAAGATGGAACTGCTGGGCGAGCGGACAGGGAGGATGGAGACGCTGGTGGGACGTCAGGCCGCGACCGATGAGGTCTTTGCCGCCCTGACGCGGCAGAAGGTTGACGGCGCCTACCGGCTGGCCTGGGCGATTCTGCGCGACGGCGCCGAGGCGGACGACGCCACGCAGGACGCCTTCGCGATCGCCTGGCGCAAGCGATCCAGCCTGCGCGAGCCCGATCGTTTCGAGGCCTGGTTCGGCAGGATTCTCGTCAACGTCTGCCGGGATCGGCTCCGCAAGGCCTCGCGCGGCCGGCTGCGCCCGATCGGCCAGGCGCCCGAGCCGGTTGTCGCCGATTCATCCACCTCGCTCTCCAATCGGGATGCCGTCGGCAGGGCCCTGGAGCGCCTGGACGTCGATCATCGCATCGTCGTCATCCTCCGCTACTGGGCGGATCTGCCGGTGGACGAGATCGCCGACCGATTGGGGATTCCGGCAGGCACGGTCAAGTCCCGTCTTCACAGTGCCCTGCGAACCCTGCGCCCGCGGTTGGAGGACCCGCGATGAACGAACGTCGCGCACCCGGGTTCGACGTCGATCCGGAGCTGGAGGCGCACGTCCGCGACGCGCTGCGACGCTCGATCGTCCCTCCGGCGACGCCGCGGCACGTCCGCGAGGCCATCGAGACGCTGGCCGATGATCGCGGCGAGAGGGCCGGCGGGCGGTGGCGGATCAGGCGCGGCGCGTCGGCGCTTGCGAGCCTGGCGGCGGCGATCGCGATCGTGGCCGTCGTCGGGGCGAGCCTTGCACTGCGCGGCGGCGGGCCGGCGGCGCCGACGACGGGGGCCACGCCGGGAACCCCGGGCCCGGTCCTGCCCGACGCCCGGCTCGGGCAGACGCCCGCGGTTGACTTTGGGTGGACTGGCCAAGGGCTGACCGCCTGGGCGACCGGCGCCGACGGGCTCCGCTTCACCGAGGACGGCGGCGTCACCTGGTCGTCCCCGGTCGCGCTGCCGGCAGTATCCGACCCATCGGCGGAGGAGAGCCTCGACTTCGTCGACCGACTCGACGGCTGGGAGACGTGGGCCAGCCTGGAGTCCGGCGTGTGGCACCTGCGCATCGTGCGAACAGTCGATGGCGGTGTCACCTGGCAGCCGTCCGAGATCGCGGCCGTCGCCGATGAACCCGGCCTCGGCCTCCTCACGTCGACTCACTTCGCGGACGCGAGTCACGGCGTCGCGTTCGTAACGAGACCCGTCGAGCCGCCCGCGGCCGGGTCTTCTCCGGGCTTCACGACCTACCAGGGCTGCGTCGAATACGTCACGGTCGACGGCGGCGCCAGCTGGACGGGCCCGAAAGAGTCGGCCTGCATTCCCGGCGCCGTGACCTGGGCGACGCGGAGCGCCGGCGTCGCCTTCCAGACTTCGCGAACGGCGGTCGCGTCCACCCTCGACGGCGGGCTGACGTGGCGGACGGCGCCTCTGCCGGGCATCCCGACCGGCGACGTCTACTGGAACCTCACACCCTCGGTCGGCGACGGCGGCGCCCTCCAGGTACTGACCATGGTGGTTCCCGCCGACGGGAGCTGGTCCGTCGCGCCCGTCGTGCGGTACGAGAGTGAAGACGCGGGATCGACCTGGATCGAGGAGTCCCGTTCGACGACGCCCGACGGGCTGGGACTCGGCAACGGGACGTCCGTCCTCGGGCCCGACTACTACCTCACAATCCACCAGCAGGTCGGCTCCGGCCCGCCGATCCGGGATGACTTCCTCCGGTCGACCGATGGCGGCCGCACCTGGACCGAGGTCGCGACGAGCGGCTTCTCGGAGGCGACCTACATGTACTGGGCCGACGAGCTGCACGGCTGGCTCGACGGAATCAGGGCTTGCCCGACCGGGCAGACGTGCGACTCGATCGGTACGTCTTCCGGCGGCGTCTTCCTGACCGACGACGGCGGCCGGACCTGGCATCAGCTGGCTTTTCCGTAGGTATCCGGCATCGGGCGACGCGCCCAGGCGGACTCGCTCCGGCGTTCAGGCAGCCGGACCTAGCGAACCGGCTCGGTCTTGTCGCGACGCCGCACCGGTCCGACGCGCACGCGTCTGACGGGCGGAGTGTCGCCGACCGGCGGCAGGAGATCGATCGCCACGGCCCCGCTCACGTTGACGACGGTCGTCTTGCCGACCTGGATCTTCCATTCGCGCGTCGCCGCGAGTGGCGTGTGGCCGTGTAGCCACAAGGCCGGCTGCAGACGTTCCAGCAACCACCTGTAGCCCTCGAAGCCGCGGTGGTATGCGTCGGTCGGGACGTCGCCGGCTCCCAGGGGCGGGACGTGGCTCAGCACGATCATCGGATCCAGCTTGCCGAGCCGTCTCGTGGCCAGACTCAGCGCCTGGCTCCAGGCGGTTCGATCGCTGCGGTTGCCGCCCTTGCCGCGGCGGCCCGGCCAGGTCAGGCCGGCGATCGACAGACCGGCCCGGTGGATGACCGCCGTCGAGTGGATGGCCTCGGGGCAGAAGTCCTGGCATTGCCTCCAGCGATCCTCGGTGTCGTGATTGCCCTGCACGTAGACGAGCGGCGCGTCGAACGCGTCGACGACGAACGTCAGGTCGTCGCAGTCGAGATCGCCACAGCCGATGATCAGGTCGACAGGCGCCACCGCCTCGCGGTTGCGCGCGTCCACGAGGGTCGGTTCGAACACGTCGGAGATTGCCAGCAGCCGGATCGGCGCGCCGTCGCGGTCGCGGAACGGGGCCGGATCGGGCCATTCGAGCTGCAGGCGTCGAGTCATGTCAGTCCCACTCGATCGACCGGCCGGCCGCCCCGGCCTCGGCTTGAGACTCGGCCTCGGCCTGAGACTCGGCCTCGGCCTGCGCCTGCTCCGAGGCCGTGCTGCCGGACTCGGAGAGCATCGCCGCCTCGTCGCCCGATTGCTGCTCGACCTGCCGCATCCCCATCGCCGGCCGGCGGCCCTGCGCGGCGGCCCGCATCTCGCCCGTCTCTCCGAGGAACGGGAGCAGCGTTCCGGGTCTCTCGCTGGTCTGGCCGTCCAGCGGGATCAGCTCCGTGACCATGGCGTCCACGCCGACCCCGCCGGTGTAGAGAGCCGCGGCGACACGGTTGTGGCCATCCATGACCCAGTAATCGCCGTCGTATTTGACCAGATCCACCGGGGGCAGGGGCTGCAGCTTCGCGTAGGCATCTCGGATGCGCCGCCAGCGTGCCCCCCAGTTCTCTCCGCGGAAGGGCCTGAGCGGCAGGAAGTCGCCGCCGCGCTGGGCCCCACCGGCAACCGCGGTGCCGCGGATCTCGTCGATCGGCACGAACCGCAGTCCGAGCTCGCGCGGCGCCGCCAGCCGCGCCTCCGGGTACAGCTCGTACAGGCTGGCCAGGGGCTCGCGGGCCTGACGTCTCAGCCGCCAGCCGACGCCGGCGTCGCTGGCGGACCAGGCCTGGCTGGCGGCTCCGATGACCGACCCGATGACTCCCGCGACCGGTCCGGCGACGGCCTGGAGAGTGCCCACGATGCCGCCCCCGGAACTCTCCGGTTCGATCTCGGGCGCCTCGGCGCGTTCGGACTCCCGCGCGCCGGGCGGCTCGGTGGATGTTCCCAGCGCGGCCGGCCGGGATTCGGGCCCACAAGGATCCGCTCCGGCACCGGGAGCCCGGGCCCCCGGCTCGACGGCTGTGTGTCGCTGTTCCTCCATGGGCCTGAGCGTACCATTCGCCGCCGCCGTTCACGGTCGCTGGTCCTTTTGCCGGCGAAGCGCCGGCCCGGCCGCGCGTCTCCGGTGCCGCGGCGCAACTCGACCTGTCGGCTCGGGTGGCGATAGGTCCGTTGCGGTGATGTTTGATGGACTGACTTGGTGATTGACCGCGGCCGTACTATCGGTTGGTCATCCATCCAGCGTATTCGCTGGGTCCCGCCGTCTTCTGTCCTGGGAGTACCGAACCATGCACACGGATGAAGGGCGCTCGGATCAGGCCGGTCAGGGCCTCGCCGAGTACGCTCTCCTGCTCGCCCTCATCGCGATCCTCGCCGTCGTGAGCCTGCTGTACCTCAGCGGGTCGATCCAGAGCGTCCTGAGCGTGGTCGGGAAGAAGATGTAGTCTCCCGGTCGAACTGGCGTCCGCTCGCCCGGCTGGTCGGCGCGTACCGGAGTGGCGAGCGACGCGGAGACCGAGCCGTTGGGGCGGGGGTAGGACCGGGCGAACCCGGCGTCGCAGGGTGGCGCCGCCGCGTCGGTTCCGCCAGGTGCGACTCTGTGCTGGTGGTCGGTGCTAGTGGAGCAGCCCGAACGCGACGTTCGAGGCGACCCCGAACAGTCCGATTGCGGTTACGAGCGCCGCCGACGGAACCGCCAGGGTCGGGTAGCGCCTGACTACTCGCATCATGACGAGCAGGATGAGCGAGACTCCGGCAGCCTTGAGCGCCACCGCTCCCCAGGGACCCGCCGCCACGTAGAGCGCTCGGGCCAGGGGGTTGCCCTCGTCGCCGATGCCCACGCGGCGGACCGCGGGGATGAATGTCGCAAGGTCCAGGAGCTCGATGCCGGCGACCACTGCGAATACCGGGACGAACCTGTTCGGGATGGGGCGAATCACAGGTCATTCCTATCGAGCGGGACGTTCCGTCGACCCGGAGCATCGTTCCCTCGGGGCGCCGCTGTCTATAGGACCTCAGGTACCAGCGAGCCGGGTCCGGTCGTTCCTGCGCGGCGCCACGAGAAGGCCGTACGCCGGCGGGGCGTCCGGCCGCACCCGACGCACCTCCAGCCCCGGGCTCCCTCGAGCGGCGTCGACGCCCCTGACCGGATGCTAGAGTGGCCCGCAATCGCAGAGGTTCGCGCAGTCCCGCCGAGGCCCGTTGGGTCGAGCGTGGGTCGCCCGCACAGGAAAGCCATCGGATGACGATTCCTTCTCGATTCGCCGGGGAGCGAACCCCGATCGACACGGGTGCCGCCCGGACCGGCCGCGGCGCCCTCTGCGGGCGGGCGGCCTCCTCCTGGCGCTTGCGTTCGCCGGCTTCGCGGCCGCCGGTTGCTCCGGAGATTCGATCCCGGGTCTGGCGACCCCCGCAACGAGTCCTCTTGCGTCGCCTGTCTCCGCCTCTTCGATCGCCGCGGGATCCGCGTTCGGCGCGACCGGCCCCATGGCGATCGGCCGCCAGAGCCCGACCGCGACTCCTCTCCAGGACGGCAAGGTTCTCGTCGCCGGCGGCTCCGGGGACGCCTCGGCCGAGTTGTACGACCCGAAGACCGGCGCCTTCACCGCCACCGG
Organism: uncultured Chloroflexia bacterium; assembly: GCA_963838285.1. Lineage (GTDB taxonomy): Bacteria > Chloroflexota > Limnocylindria > Limnocylindrales > CSP1-4 > Fen-1039. The sequence goes on along the minus strand of CAWIQP010000006.1, from coordinate 188,435 downwards.
CTCGATGACCGCGGCACGCTACTGGCAGACGGCCACGCTCCTGTCCGACGGCCGGGTCCTCATGGTGGGTGGAAACGACGGCTCCGCCGATCTCGCTTCCGCCGAGATCTACGACCCGAAGGCGGGCACGTTCAGCGCGACCGGTTCGATGTCCGGCGTCCGCGCCCTACACACCGCGACGCTTCTCGAAGACGGCCGCGTTCTCATCGCCGGGGGCTCGAACGGCTCTGCGGCCCTGGCCACGGCCGAGGTCTACGACCCGAAGACGGGCACCTTCGGCGCGACCGGTTCGATGTCCGGCGTCCGCGCCCTCCAGACCGCCACGACTCTACCCGACGGCAGAGTTCTCATCGCGGGAGGAACGGACGGCTCCGCGGCCCTGGCCACGGCCGAGATCTACGACCCCAGGACCGGCACATTCAGCGCAACGGGCCCGATGGCCACGCCGCGCATGTTCCACACGGCGACTCCGCTTTCCGACGGCCGCGTGCTCGTCGCCGGGGGGAGCGACGGTTCGGCGTACCTGGCGTCGGCCGAGGCGTACGACCCCGCGACCGGGAAGTTCGGCCCGGTCGGGTCGCTGGCGGCCGCTCGCATCGGCCACACCGCCACCCGGCTCTCGGATGGCCGCGTGCTCGTCGCCGGGGGGAACGGCGGCTCGACGGACCTCGCCTCAGCCGAGATCTTCGACCCGGTCTCGGGCACCTTCGGCGCGGGCGGTTCGATGGCGGCGGCCCGCAGCTACGCCACCGCGGCGCTGCTCTCCGACGGCCGCGTGTTGATCGTCGGAGGCGTGCCCGACAGCGGTCCGCTCCTCGCCTCGGCCGAGCTTTTCCAACCGTAGCTCTCCGGTTCGGCGATCGGCATCGGCCCGATCGGGGTCGACACCGGACGCTCCCGCGCAGGCTGCGGGGTGATTCCGCCGGATGCTAGAGTGGCGGCGTCGGGGCCGTCTTCGCGGCCCGGAGGCGTCGCCGGCGCCGCGTCGATAGCCGGCGGAGGGAGATCGCAGATGACGATTCGCTCTCGGACCGCCCGGAGTGTGGCCCGGCCCCGCATTCGTGCACCGCGATTGGGCCGAACCGCATTCCGCTCGACGCGCGTCGGCCTGGCCGGCGTCGTCGTGGCGCTGGCCGTCGCCGCCTGCTCGGCGGGCTCGACTGCCGCACCGGCGACGCCCGGCGCGAGCCCCGTTGCTTCGGTCAACCAGGGCATGACCGCCGCGCCTACAGCCACGGCCGTCGCCACGCCCGCGCCTACAGCCACGCCCGCGCCTACCGCCAGCCCGACGCCGGTCGCCAGCCCGACGCCCACGCCGAAGCGCGGGTTCAGCACGACCGGCTCGATGAGCGTCCCGCGCGCCGGCCAGACGGCCACGGCACTACTCGACGGCCGGGTGCTCATCGTCGGAGGTCGCAACGGCCCGACCTACTTCGCCTCCGCCGAGCTGTTCGACCCGAAGACGGGCACGTTCAGCGCGACCGGTTCGATGAGCACGCCGCGCGTCGGGCACACGGCCACTCTGCTGTCCAGCGGTGAAGTCCTCATTGCGGGCGGCTCCGACGGTGCGGGACCTCTCGCGACGGCCGAGCTGTACGACCCCAAGACCGGTACGTTCACGCCGACCGGTTCCATGACGACCGCCCGAAGCTATCAACTGGCCTCGCCGGTCGGGCCGTCGACCGGGCAGCGCGTTCTCGTCGCCGGAGGCTACGGTCCGGGCGGGAGCCTCGTCGCCTCGGCCGAGCTGTTCGACCCGAGCACGGGCGCCTTCGTCGCCACGAGTTCGATGTCGACCACTCGCCTGGGTGCAACCGCAACCGAGCTGGGCGACGGTCGTGTCCTCGTCGCCGGCGGCAGCAAGACGCCAGGTGGGCTCGGGCTCGCGTCCGCCGAGTTGTACGACGTGGCAACCGGCACGTTCACGAGCACCGGATCCATGACCACCGGACGGGATCTCCAGACGGCCACGCCGCTGCCGAACGGAGACGTCCTCATCGCCGGCGGTCAGGGCAGCAGCCGAGCCTGGGTCTCGGCCGAGCTCTACGACCCCACGGCCGGCAAGTTCGCGAAGACGGGCTCGTTGACGGCCAACTTCGGGGACGGCCACGCCGCCGCCGCGCTCTCCGACGGTCGGGTGCTCCTGACGGGCGGCAGAGACCCGGCCGCGGACATGTACGGCTCCTGGGCCGCGCTGTACGACCCCGGGACGGGGAAGTTCACGAAGATAGGCTCCATGACCACGGTTCGCTTCAACCAGACGGAGACGTCTCTCCCGGACGGCCGCATCCTCGTCGTCGGTGGGAGCAACGGTCTGACGAACCTGGCCTCGGCCGAGCTCTATCAGCCCTAGCCGGCTCGAACCGCAAAGCCCGTCAGCCGGAGATTTCGGCGCGTTCGACGGAGATCGACGCCGCGACCAGGCACGCCGCCAGCCAGCCGACGGTCACGAGCAGGGCCAGGTTGGGATCGAGGGCGGTGGAGGGCGCGCTCGCCGCGGTGGTCGGCGGTCCCTGGAGCCCGATCGCGTCTGCACCCGCGCTGAACGGCAGGTACCGGAATATCTGCTGGACGATGTCCGGCAGCAGAGCCGGGCCGGCGATGGAGGCCACGAAGTACGCGATGACGGCACCGATACCGGCCATCTGGTTCCTGGCGATCATGGCTACCGCATAGCCGACCGACGTAAGCCCAAGCAGCGCGATCCAGCAGCGAACGAGCTTGAGGAAGACCCCGACGAGCGCGCCGGGATCGGCGGGATTGCCCGGCGACACACCGGCGACAGAGGCCCCGACGATCGCACCGACGACTCCGACGGCGAACGTGATCAGCAGGCCGACGAGCAGGATGGCCGCCAGGGAGGCGAAAGTGGAGAGCGCGTATCCCCAGCGCGAGTGGCCGCGCGCGACCGCAACTTTGAGCGTTCCCCAGGTCCACTCGGAGCCGGAGGCCGTGGCCACGTAGATGAGGCCGATGATCGCGACGAACTCGAAGACGAGCGCCAGGATGGCGTCGTAGGCGCCGGGGAAGACGAGGAACCAGGCCAGGGTCGCCCGGTCCGTGCCGCCCTGCGCCGTGGTCGCGCTGCGGTATGCAACGCCGACCAGCACGAGCTCCAGCGCCACCAGGGCGACGGCGATTACGAGGGAGACGATGGTCGCGGAGCGAGTCCGGAACTTGCGGATCCCTGCGACGGCCAGGCTCATGCCGCACCTCCGCTGCTCCAACCGGGCACGGCGCCGGGTCGCGCCGGCCCCTCTCCCGCCGGGGGCTCCGGGGGCGCGGTCAGCTGGAGGAAGAGCGACTCGAGGTCGCTGCCCGCTTCGATGCCGGAGGCGTAGATGCCGGCGTCGGCCAGGGCCCGGTTTACATCCGAGGCCCGGTCCGCGGCGATGCGCGCCGCCAGCCACGCGGCGCCGGCGTCCGCGGTTTCCACGCGGCCGTCGCCGGCCAGCTTCGAGAGCACCGAAGATGCCAGGGCCGCTTCTTCGGGACGTACTTTCACCCGAACCAGGGCCTGGCTGCTCAGCAGCTCCTCCAGGGGGCCCTGGGTAACCACGCGCCCTGCCGCCACGATGCCGACTATGTCGGCCAGCTGCTGAACCTCGGGCAGGATGTGGCTGGAGATGAAGACGGTCTTGCCGTTCGACGCCAGGGCCCTGAGCGTGTCGCGCAGGCCGACGATTTCCACCCGGGTCGAGGCCGTTCGCCGGCTCGTCGAGCAGGAGCAGCTTCGGGTCGTTGAGCAATGCCACGGCTATGCCGAGGCGCTGCTTCATGCCGAGCGAGTAGTGGGAAACGCGGTCGCGGGCCCGGTCGCGCAGCCCCACGAGATCGAGAAGCTCCTCGACCCGTTGCCTCGAGGCCCGCCGCCCGGTCGCGCCGAATACGAGCAGGTTGTCGCGCGCCGAAAGATGCGGATACAGCGACGGCGACTCGATCAACGCCCCGACGTCGTGCAGGAGATCGCGCCTGGACCGATCGAACGGCCGGCCGAGCAGCGAGATCGAGCCGGAGTCCGGCCGGATCAGGCCGGTCAGGAGACGCATGGTGGTCGTTTTGCCGGCTCCGTTCGGTCCGAGGAAGCCGTACACGACGCCGCTCGGGACCTCCAGGTCGAGTCCCGCAAGGGCGACCTGCCGCCCGAAGCGCTTCTTGAGATCCCGCGTGGATAGGGCCACTGTCGCGGTTTCGGTCATGGATTCCCCCGGTTCGTCAGGCGATTGGCCGTAGTATCGCCAAACGGCCACCCCGCCGCGCGACGGACGCCGCTCCGGGGCCAATCGAGGCCCGGCCCCGGGGCGCTTCGAAGCGGGCGCGGTCGCGGTAGGCTACTCACGCCGCCCGAGTCGCCCGGCAGATGCGCCCGGTCGGCGTCCCAACCGCGAGGAGAAACCCAGTGGCCACCCGAATCCTCGGCGCGAGTGCCATCCGTGCGCGCAGTCGCGCGAGCGAGCGTCGCCCGAGCGGGCGCCGGTAGGCGAGGCGATCGAGATGCCGAAGGCGGACAGGCCGACCGGACGGGGCCGTGCGCAGGCGCCCGAGCGGTTCGGCATACCGTGGTCGGACCAGTCGGTGCGGCTGGCCGTCCTCGGCGCCGCCGTGGTCTTCATCCTGTGGCTGGCTCGCGGGATCATCGGCCCGTTCGTCGTGGCCGCGGTCCTCGCCTACGCGTTCTCTCCGGTCGTGACGGCCGTCCAGGACCGAACCAGAGTGCCGAGGGCCGCCATCATCGGTATCGGCTACCTGCTCGTCTTCGCCGTCGTCGGGGTCCTCGCCTTCGTCGCCGCCGAGAGGGCCGGCAAGGAGCTCGTCGACCTGTCGTCGGGCGGTCGCGACGTCATCAGCTCGGCGCTGCACAAGCTGCTCGGCGACACGATCACGGTCGCCGGCAACCAGTACAACGTGGACGACCTGGCGGCCCAGATCCGGCAGGCCTTCCTGGGTTACATCAACTCCCCGACGAGCGCGGTTCAGACGGCCGAGCAGGCGGTCGACATCGGTCTCCAGGCCGTCCTTTGTCTGATCGTGACCTTCTATCTGCTTCTCGACGGTCACCGCTTCGGCACGTTCGCGCTGCGGTTCCTCGATCGCGAGCAGCGCGCCGACGCGCTGCGGATCGCCCGTCGAATCCACACCGTCCTGGGCCGGTGGCTGCGCGGCCAGCTGCTCCTCATCATCCTGGTGGCAGCGGTCTTCTACGTGATCCTGGGACCGCTGCTGCACGTGCCCTACGCGCTGGCCCTGGCCATGTTGAGCGGCGTACTTGAGATCGTTCCGCTCGTGGGCCCCATCGTCGCGGCCGTCCTGGCCGGGACCGTCACGTTCGCGAGGCACGGGACGGACACGACGGTCGTGGTCCTGGTCGCATACCTGATCGTGCGCCAGGTCGAGGATCAGGTGGTGATGCCGCTGGTGATCGGTCGGGCGGTTCACCTCCATCCCGTGGTCACGATCTTCGCAGTCCTCCTCGGACTGAGCACGTGGGGCGTTCTCGGCGGTTTGCTCGGCGTCCCGGTCGCCGCCGCCCTGAACGTGACGCTGCGCGAGCTCTACCCGGAAGAGACGGGCGGGAACTCCGGCGACGAAGCGGGGACGGAAGGCCGTCCGGCGACGGCCGCCACGGCGCGTGAGGGCGGCGCTGTCGCGATCGACGCGGTGGATCCCGCGGCAGGAGCGGGCGCGACCGACGAATACGTAGCCGGCGCCGACGTAGCGCCCCGACGTATCCGGCGCGATCGTTCGCGACCCCGAGCCGCAATGACGGAGCCACGAGGGGCGTCTCCCCACGCCGTCGTCCTGGGGCTCGACCTCGGCGGCACCCAGATCCGGGCCGCCGCGATCATGCCCGATGGGGAGCGGCTCGGTCGACGTGCCGCGGCCACTCCGCTGTCCAGTGGCCCGGAGGCCGTCTACGTCGCTTGCGCCGACCTGCTCCGGGGCGTGATGGCCGATCTCCCGGCCGGCGTTCGGGACCGGATCGCGGCCATCGGGATCTCGTCGATGGGACCGGTGGACCCGTGGCGCGGCCTGGTCGTGGATCCCCCCAACGTGGCCGTCCTGCGGAACGCGCCGCTCGCCGGCGAGGTCCAGGCGCGGCTCGGGCTGCCGGCGTACCTGGAGAGGGACACCAACGTGGCGGCCCTGGCCGAGCACTGGCGGGGGGCCGCCCGCGGCTGCGACGACTTCATGTACGTCACCGTCTCCACGGGCCTGGGCGGGGCCATCTACCGCGACGGCTCTCTGATGCTGGGACCGGATGGGACGGCCGGCGAGATAGGCCACGTGTGCCTGATCCCCGACGGCGGGCCGCGATGCGGTTGCGGCGGAACCGGCCACCTGGAAGCGATCTCCTCGGGTTCTGGACTGGCCGGCCAGGCCCTTGGCGAGCTGGCGGCGGGCAGATCGCCGTTCCTGGCGGCACGGGCGGAGGTCGGGCCGCTCACCGGCAAGGACGTCGCCGAAGGCGAGCTGGCCGGCGATCCCGCCTGCACGAGGCTGATGGAGCGGGCGAGGCGCGCCTTTGCGATTGCCTGCGTCGGCTGGGTGAACGCCTTCAACCCCGAACGGATCGTCGTCGGGGGGACCGTCGCGGACCGCCAGGGGGAGCGCTGGCTGGGGCCGGCTCGGGCAGCCGTGGCCGCGACCGCGTTCCGCGACCCGGCCGGGCGCGTGCGCATCGTGCCGGCCGAACTGGGCAACGACGTGGGCCTGGTCGGCGCGTGGCCGCTCGTCCAGGAGCGCCACGGCTCCTCGGCCTGGCGGGAGCGGCGCGTCCGACCCTGACGCCGGGCCTCGGCCTCAGCCGGCGGCGGCCCCGGCCGCGGTTGCGGCCCCGACGGAAGCCGCTGGCCTCTCGGCCGAGAGTGGCGGCAGCATGTCCAGGTGGACCAGCGGCGCCGTCAGCCGGCGCTGCCACGGGCCTCCCCGTCGTCGCCATGTGTCGACGACGCCCCGCAGGCAGAGCGGCCAGAGGGCTACCAGTACGGCCAGCCTCGTCAGGGAGAAGATCGGCATCGTGGCCACGGCCGCGACGAAGGCCAGCCAGTCGAGGCGCCAGCGGATGGCGATCAGGATCGCGACCGCGGCTACGGCGAAACGGATCGCGAAGTCGAGGCCGCCGTGGTCCGGCACGATCGCGTAGACGAAGCTGGCCTGCATCTGCGACGAGGCCTCCCATCCGAACGTGCCGAGATAGTCGGACCACAGGCCCGGGGCGATCGCGAACGAGACCAGGCACGCGGCCGCGAAGACGGCGCAGCCGGCGAGGATCGGACGCCGGGTTTCCGGCCTGGTCGCCCACAGGTAGGGGAGCAGCAGCGCGGGGCCGAACTTCATCCCGGCCAGCCAGGGCAGCAGGTACACGGCCCGCTTGTCTCGCAGGGACCACAGCGCCACGGCCCCGAGCTGAAGGGTCACGTTGCCGAAGGACAGCTCCGCCATCACCGGCCACTGGAGAATCGCGACGATGGCCAGCTTCCACGAGCCGGCCATGTAGCGCACGCACAGCACGCCGAGGATCCGCCACGGCCAGTCGATCAGGGCCTGGGGGGCGAGACCGATCGGGGCCAGCATCTGCGCGAAGATCGGAGGGTACTTGTAAGCGCCCGCGGTCCAGATCAAGGCCGGTGAGTAGAGCGGCTCGCCGTTCAGGATGTGGCGGGCCGCAAGCCAGTAGGCGTACGTGTCGTACGCGGGCCACAGCTGGTACCGGAGGTTGTCGATCACCGCCGCCGCGATCTGAACCGCGATCGCGACCAGCACGAACCAGGCCACGAACCAGCCCACCGTGTCCGCCCGCGATTGCGTCGGAACGATCCGGCCGACGAGTCCCAGGGCTCGATCGATGGCGCTGTTCCCATGCGACCGGGCATTGCGCCCGCCGGCGCCTGAAGCCTCTGAGGCGCGGCGTCGCGATCTGGCAATGGGCGTCGCGGAATCCACTCGGAGCCCCCACGGATACGTACCTGCAGCAGCCGCATTCTACCGAATGGAGGCCGCGTTCAGCCAGAATTCAGCCGATCGGCTGGCCCCACCACACGCTGGCGGCCAGGATCGCGTACAGGCCGATCAGGGCCAGGCCCTCGAGCCAGGTGGACTCGCCGTCGATCACCACGAGCGCGGCGAGGACGGCCGTCAGGGCCAGGGCCGCCACGAGCAAAGGCGAGACGACCAGCGTCAAGGTCGCGCCGCCGAGCACGATGCTCACCAGCACGAGGATCGGCGCCAGGGCCAGGGCCACCTGCAGGCTGGAGTTGAGAATCACGCTGATGGCCAGGTCGCCGTTGTCGGCGAGCATGGCCTGGACGCCGACGACGTTCTCGACCGCGTTGCCGGCGATCGCGACGACGACCAACCCGGCGAACGCCTCGGACATGCCCAGCGAGCTCATCGCCGGCTTGAGGGCGTCCACGAACCAGTCGGAGACGAAGGCGGCGCCGACTCCGGCCAGGAGAAGGGTCGCTCCCGCCAGCGCAGCCGGCCATACTCGCTCGGTCGCCGCGCCGTCGCGGATCGACTCGGCCTCGGGTGCCTTGCCGATCGAGAAAGGCACGCTCGCGACGAAGACGACGAGCAGGACGATCGAGACTATCACGGACAGTTCGGTGTCGTGGCCGTGCGCCGGACCGCCGGGAGCCGTGGCGATCGTCGGTATGGCGATTGCCGCCACCGCCAGAATGAGGAGCGTCGACATCATCTTCGTCTGGTCGGTGCCGAACTTCTGCGGCCCGTGGCGCAGGCCGCCGGCCACGAACGCCAGGCCGAGCACCAGCAGCGTGTTGGCCAGGATGGACCCCACCAGGGCCGCCCGAACGACGTCGAGCAGACCGGCCCGCAGGGCGAAGATGCCGATGAAGAACTCGGGCAGATTGCCGAGCGCCGACTGAAGAACGCCGGTCGCGCTGGGTCCGAGCCGCCGGCCGAGCTGATTCGTCCCTTCTCCGACCATGGCCGCGAGTCCCGCCAGGCCGATCGCCGACGCGGCGAAGACGGCGACTCCGGCGGCGCCCCCGATCCTCAGGAACAGAGCCGCCAGACTGGCGCCGACGGCGACCAGGGCGATGATCCGGGTTCTCGTCTCGAAGTAGCTCAACACGCCTCAGTCTCCGGCGGCCGGCCCGCCGATGGTCGTCGGATGAGGCCGCGCTCCGCCGATTGTGCCGGAGGCGAGCCTGGCGCGCCGGCCGGCCGCACACTCAGGTCGCGGTCCGGCGGCCTCGGGCTCAATCCGCCGACTGGCCTCGGGCGCGCGATCCCAGCTCAGTACGGCGGCCACGGCACCGCCGGACGATTCCGATCCGGCCGTGGCAGGACGCCCCGCACGAGCAGCGACTCGATGCGGCGGGCGGTCGCCGCGATCTCGCCGGGGGTCAGGAGCGGCCGCAACTCCTCGCCGAGGTCGCCCGCCAGTCGATCGCGGAGTGCCGCCAGGACGATCCTCTCCTCGTCCGTGAGGGGCTGGCCCCGCCATCGCCACAGCACCGTTCGCAGCTTCGGCTCGATGGAGAAGCAGAGGCCGTTGTCGATGCCCTGGATGCGTCCGTCGGGGAGGGGCAGGAGGTGGCCGCCCTTTCGGTCGGCGTTGTTCAGGACTGCGTCCAGGACCGCGATACGGCGCAGTGCCGGATTGTCCGAGCCGACCAGCTCGGCCAGGTCGACGGACTCGTCGACCTCCATCCACAGCTGGACCATGCCCTCGCCGAACGGCCCGTCGCGCATGACCGTCGGCGGGACGATCTCCCAGCCGCTTGCCTCCGAAACTGCGTGGGCGCCGACCTCGCGGCAGGCCAGCGTCCCGTCCGGGAAGTCGTACAGCGGCCGCTCGCCGCGGATGGGCTTGTAGACACAGCTTGCCGCCACGCGTTGCTCGGGGTCGTCGCCGGCGCCGGCGACCAGGCAGAAGAAGGTCGCGTTCGAGGCGCTGAGCAATCGGCCGACGACGGTCATCGCACCGGTGCGGAGCAGCCGGAGCGCCGTAGCCTTCTCGAGCCGGCCGGCAACCTGACGGCCTTCGAGCGCGGCCGCCTCCATCTCGGATCGTGTCAGGCCGGCGACGGTCTCCTCGGCTTCGCCGGGCTCACCATCGTCGGATTCGTCGTCCCGCTCGACCGGCCGGCCCACGGGCTCGCCGGGCCGGTCCGCGGGCCCAGCGCCGGACCGCTCGCCGCCGCGCTCGTCGGCGCGTTCGTCGGCGGTCACGAGCCGATCCCCAGGCGGTGCGGACGTCCCATTCAGTGCATGAAACCGTTGCGGCGGGCGCAGATGTGGCCCTCGGGATTGAGCGGCTGGCCGCAGAACGGACACGGCGGCCGCCCCGACGCCACGACCTCGAGCGCTCGCTGGGCGAATGCCAGGGCCGTGCGCGGCCCGACGTGAACCCGCATGACGTCCGACTCCTCGTCTTCGTCGCCGTCGTCGATCTCCGGGGACTCGTCCGCCGGCTCCTCCTCGTCCTCGCCCACGGCCCGGGCCTCGATGACGATCGACTCGTCGTCTCCGTCCCACACGATTGCCATGGCGCCGACCCTGAAGACCTCGTTGATCGGCTCGTCGAGCGGCGCCCGGTCGATGTCGCCAGGCAGCGCTTCCACGGGCACGTCGGCTCCGCGTTCGCGCACCTCGGCCAGGAGTTGTGTCAGGCGCTCGGCGAGCAGCGTGACCTGGAGCTTCTCGAGCAGGACCGACACGACCACCGCGCCGTCCCGAGCCTGCAGGTAGAAGGCTCGGCTGCCTGGCTGGCCGATCGCGCCGGCAACGAACCGATCCGGGTTCTCGAAGTTGTAAACGCGTCGAGCCATCGGACCTCCGGGCAAGTCGGGTGCCTCACGCCCCGACGCCGCGAATCTATACCCGGCGGCCAGATGACTTCGCCGCGCGCAGCACGCGGCTCACGCCCGAGCCGCGGTCCGACATCCCCCGCGAACGGACCTCCCCGCGGTCGGGCAGGCTGTTCCCGCCGCCTGGCCGACCCATCATGGTCCGTCTGCGGACAGTTACAAGCCTCAGACTCACAAATTGATAAGTAGGCCTTGACAAATATAAAGCTGGCCTGGCATAGTGGCAACAACGCGAGCAAGGTGGATCCGGCAGGCCGGAAACCAGTCGCCGGCACGCCGGCGCCCGGGCTCGCACAAGAGGCACCAAACGCATGGCACGCGACGTCATCTCAACCTGTCCCGTCTGCTCGAGCGAGCTGTCGATCACCCGGCTTCAGTGCCGGGGCTGCGGCACCGCCATCGAGGGCGACTTCAACGTCGGTCGCTTCGGGCGCCTGAACCGCGAGCAGCTCGCGCTGCTCGAGAGCTTCCTGCGAGCCAGGGGCAACGCCAAGGAGCTCGAGCGGGAGCTCAAGGTCTCGTATCCCACCGTGCGCGCTCGGATCGAGGCGCTGGTGCGGGCACTTGGACTGGCCGATGGGGCGCCGATCGCGGACGACGGCGAGGAGGGCTCCGGGCGGGCGGGCGAGTCGGCGGAACTGCGCCGCGACGTCCTGGAGCGGCTCGCGCGCCACGAGATCACGGCGGACGAGGCGGCGACGCTCCTCCGCTCTCGGAAGGAGTAGGGGATGGGAACGCTCGAGCGGACGGAGACGCTCTCCCATCGAATCGGGACAAACGGACGGGTCTCGGTCAAGACCATCAGCGGGACGCTGCGAGTCCGCGGCATCGAGGGCGAGGAAGCCCGCCTTACGGTCACGTATCGAATCCGGGCAACCGACCAGGCGGCGGCGGAACGAGCGCTCGAGACCGGGCGCGTGATCGTGGATCGCGGCCCCGGCTCGCTGGAAGTGGAGACGCCCGAGCGGCGCCTGTCCACGGGGCTGGCATGGCTCTTCGGCGGAGCCCGCGTCGGCGCCGACGTGACTCTGGACGTGCCGTGGGGAACGAGGGTCCGCTATGAAACCATGAGCGGATCCATCGAAGCCATGGCCCTGGTCGGCGACCAGAAGTACAGAACGGTTTCGGGCGACATCCGGCTGTGGAGTCTGGGCGGCCTCGTCGAGGCTGGCTCGATCTCCGGATCGATCGCTCTCGACAACGGCGGCGACGTCCGGATCCGGGCCAACTCGATCTCGGGCGGAATCAGGGTCCGCGCTCGCCGCTTCTACGGAACCGCCCTGTCGTCGACGAGCGGGAGCATCGCCATCGTCGGCGAGCTGGATCCGTCGGGCGACCACCGGGCGGAGTCGATCTCGGGGAGCGTCGAGCTGACGCCGCTCAACGGCGTCACGGCCGAACTGCGGGCGATCTCGGGCTCGATCAACTCGGCCGTCGAGCACCGGCTGGAGGGCGGCCGCGGCTACTGGCGCGCGATCGTCGGCGACGGTCGGGCGGTCTTCAAGGTCAACTCGACTTCCGGCGGTCTGCGCATCCTGGCGGCTCGACCGGGCGACGCCGTGGTCGCGGCGACGGCTCCGGCGGCGGCCGCGCCTTCGAGCCCCGACACGGGCGCCGACGTCTCGGCCGAGCAGACCGCGGCCGGCGAGACGGAGGATTCCGAGCCTCGCGAGACCGAGGAGAGCTGGAACCCGGACGAAAACGGCGCCCCGGCCGAGGCCGCCTCCGACGAGGCGGGAGAAGACGGGGAACTGGCCGTTCTGCAGGCGCTGGAGCGGGGCGAGATCGGTGTGGACGAGGCGGCCGAGCGCCTCGACCGAGGGAGGAGACACGGCAATGTCGGGTGAACTCGAAGCTCTCCTCAAGCTGGTCTCGGAAGGCAAGCTCACTGCGGAAGAGGCGGCGCCGATAGTGGCCGCCCTCGAGGAGCAGGCCCGCGCGGGTTCGACGGGGACGGACGCGGGGCGCCGTGGAGGCGGGAGCGATTCGCACCCGAGAGACGGTGCGTGGCGTTCCGGCACGGCGCAGGAGGCGCTGTCCGGGCGGCGGATCCGGATATTCGTGGCCGAGAACGGCCGCCAGGTCATCAATCTGCAGATACCGCTCGCTGCGGCGGGCTTCGCGATCGACCAGGTGCCCGGCCTATCGCCGGACCACCGGTCGCGGATCGTCGAGGCGATCCAGACCGGCATGACCGGGCCGATCCTGGAGGTTTCGGACCACGGCGACGAGGTCCGGATAGTCATCGAGTAACCCGGCGGCCGGGGCCGCCAAGCCACTTTTCGGACAACCGGGCTGCCCGGATGGGCCCCGGCATGGATAGCTATTGCCCGCGAGGGCCGAAATCGAACAGCGCCGAGGAAAGGGAATGGTCGATCGCGCCGGGAGCCGGGGCTCGCGGGGCGAGGACCGAATGAATAGGGGACGAGAGATGCTGCTGGAGATCGAAGAACTGACCAAGGTCTACCGGACCGGGATCAGGGCCAACGACGGGATCGACCTGGCCATTGGGGAGGGAGAGGTGTTCGGGCTGCTCGGCCACAACGGGGCCGGCAAGACGACCCTCGTGAACCAGGTCGTCGGGCTGCTCCGGCCCACCTCGGGCACGATCCGGATAGACGGCCGCGACATGGTCGCGGATCCGGGGCTGGCTCGGCGGCTGTGCTCGTTCCAGGCCCAAGCGCAGGTGCCGATCGACGGGCTGACGCCCCGGCAGGCCATCGACCTTCTGGGTCAGCTCCGCGGCTCCTCCCGGTCTGAGGTCGAGCGCCGGCGCGAGAGGCTGGTCGAGGCCCTGGACCTCGGGGAGTGGCTGAACGTCGACGCCTCCCGGCTCTCCGGCGGCGTCAAGCGGCTCGTGGCCTTCGCCATGGCCGCCGTGGCCCCGGGTCGCCTGGTCATGCTCGACGAGCCGACCAACGACGTGGACCCGGTCCGCCGCCGGCTGCTGTGGCGGCAGGTGCGGACGCTGGCCGACCACGGCGCAGCGGTCCTGCTCGTGACCCACAACGTCATCGAGGCGGAACGGTCCGTGGACCGGCTCGCGATCCTGGACGAGGGCCGGGTCATCGCCGAGGGGACTCCCGCTCAACTCAAGGGCCGGCTGGGGGCGGCGCTCCGCCTGGAGCTCGTCCTGGACCCGGACGGCCCCGACATTCCTGCCTCGCCGTTCGGCCTGTCGGCGGTTCCGGTCGGCAATCGATTAATGGTCGGCGTCCCGATGGACGCCGCGGGACAGGCCGTGGCCTGGGCCGAGTCGCTGAAGTGCGCCGGCTCGGTGGAGGAGTTCACGCTGGGGCCGGCCACCCTCGAGGACGTGTACGTGGCGCTTGTCGGCGGCGCGGATGCCGCGTCGGCGCAGGCGGAGGAGGTGTTCGATGCGAATGCTGCGTAGCTATCGACTGCTGGTCACCTGGCAGGCTCTGCGCAAGAAGAACTACCTGCCGCTGATGATGGCGGTCCAGACGCTGTTCTCGCTGGGTATCGTCCTGGGCTACCCGCTCCTGTTCCCGACGCTCGACCGAACCTCGATCTACCTGATCGCGACGGGTGCGCCGGCCATCTCGATGGTCTCCGTCGGTCTCGTGGCGTTGCCGCAGACGGTCGGCGAGCAGAAGACGGAAGGCAGCCTCGCGTACATGCGGTCGTTGCCGGTGCCGCGACTCTCCTACCTCGTGGCCGACCTGACGGTCTGGCTGGCGATCGTGATCCCCGGCGTGATCCTCGGCGTGCTGGTCGGCGCCTGGCGCTTCGGGCTGGACCTCCAGGTCAGCCCGCTGGTCGTTCCGGCCGTGCTGATGGTGGCCCTGACCTCTACCTGCGTCGGGTACGCGATCGCCTCGCTGCTGCCCTACATGCTGACCGTGATCATCACGCAGGCGATCGTGGTCTTCGTCTTCATGTTCTCGCCGCTTACCTTCCTGCCGGACAAGCTGCCGGCTTGGCTCGAGGCGATCCACCGCCTGCTGCCGGTCCAGGCCATGGGCGAGGTGACCCGCGGCACGCTCGCGCCGAACGAGTTCGGGCTGCCGCTCGGCGCGTTCCTGACCCTGGCGATCTGGTGCGTGCTCGGTTTTGGGGTGACCTACGCGGCCATGTCCCGGCGAGGCTGACACGGCGTTAGGCTGTGGCCATGACGAGGCCGACCGCAACTCGAGGGCGCCGGTGACCGGGCCGGCCAGGCTGCCCGCCCGCGACTTCGAGGAGATACGCCTGGCCGAGGCTCTGGAACGTGGGCGCTGCCCGATCTGCGACGCTCGCCAGGAAGCGAGCTACGCGGCGCTTCGGGGCCTGGCTCGCGAGGGAGCGACCGACCGCGGCCTGCGCGCCCAGATGGACAAGGGCCTGGGGTTCTGCCAGGCCCACAGCGTCGGTCTGTCGAAGATGGAGCTGCTCCAGACGAGCAGCCAGCTCGCTACGGCGGTACTCCTCGACGCCGTCCTCAGGCGACGTCTGGCGACGCTGAAGAAAACGTCTCGCGACGACGCCTCGGGACAGTCACGGGTGCTCGGGGAGCTGTCGGATCCTCGCTGCCCCGTTTGCGCGCGCGTCGCCGAGGCCGCGCAGGCGGCCGCGAGACGGCTGCTGGAGCTTTCGGCCGACGGAGCCTGGGCCGCGGCCCTGGGGACGCGCGAGATCTGCCTGGACCACGTCTACGCGCTGGGGCTTGCGGCGGCGGCGAGCCCGAGAGACGTCTACGTCCGCTGGTCGGAGATCCTCGCCGCGCAGCTGGAGCGCCTGGAGTCGCTGCAGAAGACCCTGGCCGAGTACGCGCACAACAGCACCTCGGATCGGCGCCACCTCATCACGCCCGAGCAGCATGCGGCCGGCGCCGCGGCGATCCGGCTGTTCGGCGGCACGGCCGATCGCGACCGGATGCGCTGAAGGGCAGGTTCGGGGCGCCGCCGATCTCCGGCATCAGGGCGACGGCCCGTGTTCCGCGTTCCGTACAATTCGGGCTGCCATCGCCTGGCGTCCCGTGCCTGGAGGTCTTGAGTGCCCGCGCTGCCATACCCGGTCGCCCGCTTGATCGACGCCGCTCTCGTCGGTGAGCTCACGGTGATCGGCGCCGATGGGCGTCCGATCACCTACCCGATGGTCCCGCTCCTCTGGGGCGACCGGATCTTCGTGACATCGAGCGTCCTCGACAGCACCAAGATCGCCCACGTCAAGGCCAACCCACGGGTCAGCCTATCGATCACCAATCCCGATGCGACGGGCGCGCTGTCGGGCAAGGTGACCGTCCAGTGCGACGCCCGCGTCGCCGAGGACGACCTGCACGCCGGCTGGGAGCGGCTTCTCCCCAGCTGGACCCGCAAGGACCCGGCTACGGCGGGGCTGCTCAAGGCCAGGCTCGGCTTCCCCCTCATGTTCGAGCGAGCGCTGATCGAGCTCACGCCGCGGCGGACCTGGTTCTGGCCGGACGGCCGGACCGACCACGCTCCGCAGATCACCGTCGCGGCCGAGGTGGCCCGATGAGCCCCACATTGCGATTTCCCGGGTTCGCCAGGAAGGCGAGCCCCGCGCCGGCAGATGTAGCCGCCGCGGTTGAGCCAGCGGCGCCGCCCGAGCCAGCCGCTCCGCCCGAGCCAGCCGCGCCGCCCGATGTCGCCGCCGCGGTTGAGCCAGCCGCTCCGCCCGAGCCAGCCGCTCCGCCCGAGCCAGCCGCTCCGCCCGAGCCAGCCGCTGCGCCCGAAACTGCCGTTCCGACGGACATCGCCGCCCCCGCCGACACCGGCGCCCCGGGCTCGCTCGCCGAGGAACCGGCGGAGGCAGCCGCTTCGACTCCGACCGAGGCGATTGCCCCGGCTCCGGCCGGGGCGCCCGGCCCGGACACGTCGGACGAGTCGCCGTCGATCACAGTCGCCGACGGTATCGCCCGGCTTGCCGCCTTCCGTCGCGCGGTCCTGAGCTGGGTCGCCGAGGACGGCTACCCGGTCAACGTCGACGTCGAGATCGAGGTGAGGCCGACGGAGGGCACGGTCCGGTTCGACGAACCGGCGGGCTTCCGAATCGGCCACGGGACCCGCGTTGCCCTCACAGGCAGCCACATTCAGCCTCTGCCGGGCGGCGGCTTCGATCAGCGCAGCCACGTGACCGTCTGGGGCGTCGCGTCGGCCCGCCCGCGCGGGCGATTCGCGGTCAACCCGACTCGGGTCTGGTTCTGGGACGAAGGGGATCTGCCGCTGCCGGCAGCCTACGAGCGCAGCCTGCCGAAGGCTCGCCGCTACTTCGAAGCCCTGTCCGAGGAGAGGGGAGTCCGAGTCAGGCCCAGGCTCTCCAGGCGCCTGCTGCTGTTCCGCGCGACTCGAGCCCCGTTCCTGAGCGCGACCTTTGCGCCGGTCTTCCTGGGTCTCGCCGTCGCGGCTCGAGTCGGACTCTTCGACGCCCTCACGGCCGTTATCACCGTGGTGGCCGCCTCCGCCGTCCATCTCGGCCTCAACGTCGCCAACGACGTCTTCGACACGCTCCAGGGCGCAGACGATGCCAACGCCACGCCCACCAAGTTCAGCGGCGGCTCGCGAGTCCTGCAGAACGCGCTGGTCACGATTCGCGAGATGTCGATGCTCGCCATCGGCTGCTACGCCGTCGCCGCGGTCCTCGGCCTGGCCCTGCTGGTCCTGCGCGGATCGCCCGCGCTCGTCGTCATCGCCGCCCTCGGCTTCTGCATCAGCGTCGCCTACACCATGCCGCCGTTCAAGCTGGTCTACCGCGGTCTGGGCGAGATCGCCACCGCCATCGGCTTCGGGCCGGTCATGCTCCTCGGCGCTTACACGGTCCAATCGCGCGGATCGCTGTCGCTCGAGGCTTTCGTCGTGTCCATCCCGGTCGCGCTGCTCGTGGCCCTGATCCTGTATGTCAACGAGATCCCCGACCGAGCCGGCGACGCGAAAGCCGGCAAGCGGACGCTTCCCGTCCGCTGGTCGGAGGCGACGGTGATCCGCGTATTCGACCTTGCGGCCGGCGGCGCGTTCGTGAGCGTCGCCGCGGGCGTTGCCGTCGGCTTGCTGCCGATACCCGCCCTGCTGGTCCTGCTGGCGATTCCCCTGGCCCTTCGAGTCCACTCCGGACTGACCCGCTTCTACGGCAACCCGTATGCGCTCATGGACACCATGGCCGCGAACATCCAGCTGCACATGAACGTGAGCCTGCTGCTCTTCGTCGGGTACCTGCTCACGATCGCCGACCAGACGCTGCTGGGCCGCGCGCCGTTCCTCTGGTAGGGGCGGCCGACCGGGGCGCTCGCCGACCGGGGCGCGGGCGGTCGGGCGCGGGAACGGGCGGCCGCTTCGGGTCCGCCTTCGGGCGACCGACGGCCGGTCAGCGGTCGGCGAAGTACGAGTCGAAGCCGGGCGTCCAGGCGAGCCGGGCGTTCGATCCGTCGGGGTCCGCGGTGATCGAACAGCCTTCGTATCCGGGCAGGCTGGCCAGCCAGCCGATCCCGGTCGGGCCCATCGCGAATGCGGCCGTGGCATAGGCATCCGCGAAAGTCAGGCTCGGCCCGACGACCGTGATGCTCAGCAGGCGTCCGGGGGCCCGACCGGTGAAGGGGTCGCGGATGTGGTCGCCTCGCTCGTAGGAACCGGAGGTTGCCACGGCCCCGTCCCGCACCGCCAGCACGGTCGCCAGACGATCGGGGATCAGGGGGTGGCGGACGCCCACGCGCCAGGCCTGGCCGGGCGCGGCCTCGCCTCGGGCGACGATGTCGCCGCCGCCGTTGATGCAGTAGTCTCGGGCGCCGGCGGCTTCCAGGATCCGGCCGGCGTTCTCCAGGGACCAGCCCTTGACCAGCCCCGTCGGATCGGGCCGGCCGTCGGTCCGGTGGGCCCGGATGTCGAAGTAGCCGTCGCTGTCCCGGCGTACCTGCTCGCACAATTCCAGGACATCGACCAGCTCGGGGCTGAAGTCCGCTTCGTCGAGCTCGCCTCGGATCAGGCGGCTGACTTCGCTGTCCGGCTTGTAGGTGCTGAATTGGCGGTCGACTTCTCGCAGGTAGTCGAAGGCTCGCTCCAGGGCCGCACCGGGAACGGACGCGTCGCGAACGTCCAGGCCGATCGCGGTGCCCATGATCTGCTCGACCCTGTGGAGACCCGGCAGGGGAGTAGTGGCCTGCGAGATCGCGATGGGTCTCGTTGCGTCGCCCGGGAGAAGATCGCTGTCCGGCACGGCGCCATTATCGGACTCCGGCGGACTCTGCTCCCGGGCCGCTCTGAGCCGGACCGCGCCGTTGGCGATCGAACCCGCGCCGCAGGCAGGCTTCCCGGAGTTGTGCAATGCTGCGCCCCACGCGGCGGCGCAGGCTGACTGGCAACGTCGCCGCTCCTCCCACGAGTCGTATGCCCGTCTCGGTATGTGCTCGGGGACCGTCGTGAGCGCGTCTCCCACCCGCTTCCGAAGAGACGGGCCCGTTTCGCGAGTCTCCGAGACGATCTTGTCGACGGCTCTCTCGGGTTCCGCACGCCCATCGAGCGTGCCCGCTCCGGCGCTGCCGAGCGCTCGCTCCGAGGCGCCGGCCTCCGCGTCCACGTTGACGGCCGTCGCCGCCTCATGCGGCAACCGGTCGACGCGAAAAGGGATTGAATTACTTAAGCTCGACGCTTAAGCTTCTCGCCCCAATCCCGACGGGCGGAGGCGTCGGGCAAACCTCGAAGCTGCCCCGCGCAAGAAGGCGATCGATGGCGATCTCAGTGGAGGTCGAGGGCAGGCCGCCGCGGCCGAACCCTCGAGCGCAAGATCAGTGTTCACCGCAGGCTCGGGCGATGGCTCTGTGGCCGCGGCTGGACCGGCGCGCCCTGGCTCGGTGCGGCTGTGACCCAGCCCGCATAGCCAACTACGTGTCGCGCCGGACGCGGCTGCCCACCAAGGCGATAGAGGCGCTCCTGAGTCAGTCGTAGCGCCGGCCGGCCTGCCCGCGGCCGGAGGTCGCCGGCGTTCGTAAGCCGTAGTCGACCCGAGCCGACCCCACGGGTGGTTGAGGCGCGCCGGCGCCGTGGCCGGCTGGCCCGACCTCAGCCGCGGTAGCGGAAGCAGAAGGGCAGGTGGTCGTCGACCAGACCCACGCTCTGCATGAAGGCGTAGACGATGGTCGAGCCGACGAATTCGAAAGCCTCGCCGGCGAAGGTCGGCGGAGAGCGCGTCGGATTCAGAGGTCGTCGCGGCCACGTCGGTTTGGGTGGCCGCGACGGGCAGGATGGGCGCGCTCCGCGGAAGCCGGTCCGCGAGATAGGCCGCGAAGCTGCCGTGTTCCGCGGCGACGGCCTGGAACGCGGCGGCGTTTCCGATCGTCGCGTCTATCTTGGCCCGGTTTCTGACGATCCCGGCATCGGCGAGGAGTCGGGCTCGATCGGCCTCGCCGTAGCCGGCGACGACCTGGGGGTCGAAGCCGCCGAAGGCTCGTCGGAAGGCCTCTCGCTTTCGCAGGATCGTGGCCCACGACAGACCGGCCTGGAAGCTCTCCAGGGCGAGCCGCTCGAAGAGCTCGCGGTCGCCGGTCGTCGGCACGCCCCACTCGGTGTCGTGATAGGCGAGCATCAGCGGGTCGGCGCCGTCGTCGCCGCCGGGCCACCAGCAGCGCGGTGGGTCGGCGCGATTCACCGGGGGCGGGTCGGGGGAGCGCCGGCTGCCCAGGCGTCCGGATCGAAGCCCTCCGAGTCGCCTTCGGCCAAGTCGTTTTCGGCCGGCCATGCCACCAGCTCGAAGGTGGCAGCAACGATGTCGGGCGGCACGGTTGGCTTGCCGCGGGTGTCGAGCACGGTCCAGCAGTAACGGTCGCGGCTGGTGTCGTAGCAGACGGCGCAGATCCAGAGGTAGTCGTCCTGTCCGGCCGGCCCCCCGCCCACGACGGCGTAGCCCGAGTTCAACCCGGGCGAGCCGCCCTCCGTGAACCCGGCGCCGCACAGCTCGCAGCGGCCGGTGAGCCAGGAGACGCTCCAGCTTCGATATCGTTTCCAGCGGAGCGTGGCGCCGACGAGCGCGGCATGGGAGTGGTCTATCAGTTCGACCTCGGGGCTCTCCCAGGCGGAGCGCGGGCGGAACGCGACCAGGTTCGTCATTGGCCGCTTCTGGCCACGAGGCGAGTCGTGGCGTCGCGGAAGATCTCCGCCCGCTCGACCACCGTCGCCGCGGCGTCGTAGTCGATCGGGGCGGCGATCTCGCTCGCGGCGGCCTTGCGAAGATCGGCGGCGTCGAGCAGCCAGCGGAAGTAGGCCGAGTACATCCGCCCGGTTTGCACGAAGTGCCGGCCGTATGCGCTGCACACTGCCTGAGCCGGTCCGGGCGCGAGGCCCTCGATGTCGAGGCAGGCCTTCGCGAGTCGAAGCATCGCCACGCAGGCGCGCTCGGCCGCGGAGTCGAGATCGCGGGCCTCGAGCTCCCGCTGCGCCGACGCGAGGGCTCTGTTCGCGCCCTCGATGAGTTGCGCGCCGCGCGGTGTCATACCGCCACCGCCTCGGCCCGAACGGCCGGCCAGGCGCCGTCGGACCGGCCGACCCAATCGGCCTCGCACACGAAGACGCGGCTGACGATCACGTCCAGCTCGTGCGACAGGGAGGCGCACAGATGGCTGGTTCGTTCCAGCTCCGCGCCGTAATGGTCGACTCGATCGAGGACGATGATCGTCTCCACGTCGGCATGCGTCGGGGCCGGACCGGAAGCTCGGGCGCCGAACAGGTAGACGCCGCGCAGGGCCTCGCCGTAGATGGAGCGGACGGACTCGGCGAACCGGCCGGCTGCTTGCAGCCCGATCTCGTCCGGGGTTGTCGGGCTCGCGGCTGTCTCGGGTGCCGGGCCCGCGGCGGTCTCGGGCGCCGGGCTCGCGGCGGTCTCGGGCGCCGGGCCCGCGGCGGTCTCGGGCGCCGGGCCCGCGGTCGGGCTTGCGGCTGGAACCGATGCCGGGCCCACGGCGGGAACCGATGCCGGGCCTGCGGTGGGCTCCGGCGACTCGCCGGCCTCGGCGGGCAGGCCGGGCGTGCGCTCGGCCGCAGTTACTCCCGCGATCTCGGCGGCCAGGTCGAGCGGGCTCTCGCCTGCGAAAGCGCTGGCGGGTTCGGCGGGAAGGCCGAATTGGCCGGTTCGATCTACGGTGCCGGCAACGGGCCGGATGATGCGCGGAGGAGCGTCGGCTGCGACTCGCCTCAGCGATCGCTGGTCTCCCGGGGCGGTCGATCCAATGCCCGCCGAGCCGGTCTCGGCCAACGCTTCCGCGGGAGCGCCCCACGAATCGCGCCCGGGCGAAGTTTCTGCGATCGGTAGTTCGGCGGGCTCGGGCCCTGCGGACGACGCCCCGACGACTGCGGTCGCGCCGGGCAGGCGCGGCGGCCTCGGCTGCCGTTGCGGCGCCGGCATCGCCACCAGGAGCGACCGCAACATCGTGGCAAATGGCGACGTGGCGACCCTGAAGTAGACCTGGTTGCCCTCGGCCTCCCGTTCGACGAGGCCGGCCGCGACCAGCTTCGCCAGCTCGCGACTAGCGGTTCCCGGGCTCGTTCCGACCCGGCGCTGAATCTCGCGGAGGTGGAGTCGGCCCACCGACTCGTCCATGAGCAGCGCGAGGATCCGCTGCCTGGTGCTGGACCGCCCGACGGTCAGATCGAGTGCCGGGCTGTTCTCAAACATGAGATCGATCGTTCTCATGAATGGAACGCACGTTCTCGAATATGGAACAGTCGTTCTCGGGCATGGGAACAATCGTACTCAGCCCTGAGAACGGGTCAATAGGGGCCGTCCCCGATCCGTGCCTGTGCGGAACACGAGGGCGGACGCTACCGGAATCACGTGCAACGACGGCTGGCCGACAGCCGTTCCCAGTCCGAGTTTGGCATACTCGACGAATGCCATTGTCTGCCGTCAGCAAGGCCTCTCCGACGATCGCCTCGGAGCGCCTGGAACCGGGTCGTCCCCACAGGCGAGACAGGATGGACGTGCAGGCGCCGCATCGTTCGAGCCGGCGCTACCTGGCGTCTCGCTTCGTACTCGGCCTGGTCGCTCGCATCTACTCGAGGGTCCGTGCCGAGGGCATCGAGCGGCTGCCGGCCGGTCCGTCCATCCTCTGCTTCAGTCATCAGAACTGGGCCGATCCGCTCTTTCTGTTGGCCTCGGTGCCCAATTGGCCCCGGGTCTACTTCTTCGGCCCGGAGCAGGAGGAGATGCGACGAGGCATCCGCAACCGGCTGATGCGCTGGGGCGGGGTGACGGTCCCGTATCAGCCCGGGAAGCGGGGGCTCATCGCGGCGACCGCCCGTACCCGATACCTGCTCGAGCAGGGTGGTGTGGTTGCCATCGCCGGTGAAGGGCGGATCCACGCCGGCGAAGGCGTAGTCCTTTCGCTGAGGGATGGGCCGGCGTATCTGGCTTTGCGCTCCGGCGTGCCCCTCGTCCCGGTGTCGATCAACGGCACGAGTTGGCTGGGCTTCCGGCGGGTCGTGCGGGTGCGGGTCGGCCTGCCCATGGACGCTATGTCCGGGACGCCGGCCAGGCCGAACCCCGACGACGTCGCCCGGTTGACCGCCCAGGCTCAGTCCGCCCTGGAATCGCTGGTCTCCGATTTCCCGGACCAGCCCCCGCCCGGCCGCGTCGGCCGATGGCTGACGGAGCGCTTCAACGATTGGCCTGAGGGCGCGAGGCCGCCTGTGCAGTCTCGAAGCGGCGATCCGGGGGCGGTCCGGTCGGTCTCGCGGCCGTAGACGCCGTTTCTCCGGCGCCCTCGCCGATATCACCTCGACAGTTACACCTCGGCCCCGCGCGGGAAGGCGTACCGGCCGACCCGGCCGAGTCTGCGATACTTGGATCGACGCACCAAGGAGGAGCAGTGGGCACAACGGGCTTGGCACAAAACCCGACCGAATACCGCGAACGGCTGCGCGAGCAGACGGACGAGCAGCTCGACGCGTGG
The DNA here is from genome assembly GCA_963838285.1 of uncultured Chloroflexia bacterium. Taxonomy (GTDB): domain Bacteria; phylum Chloroflexota; class Limnocylindria; order Limnocylindrales; family CSP1-4; genus Fen-1039. The sequence goes on along the minus strand of CAWIQP010000006.1, from coordinate 164,708 downwards.
ACATCCGAGCTATTGCGGGACGTGGCCCGGCGTCGCGGCGCGGTGAGGGTCGTGTCCGACTTCAGGCGAAGTACTCACCTGGACGAGAAGGCTTTTCGGCGGGTCTTTGCGCTGGGCGGCGGCGCTCCACAGACGGTGGGCACCGACGCCGGCGGTCACCTCGTGGTCCCGGCGATCTCGCTCCATTTCCTCGTGCCGGGGCTTCGTGCCGAACTCCCCGACGCTCGGGATCGGCTGATTTCGTACCTCGTGGCCTGCTTCGACGAGATTGTCTACATCTGATCGGACGCTTTCGCGCCGCCGTGCGCTGGGCGGGCTCATCCGGGTCGTCCATCCGTTTCCGTCCGTTCTCGATGCGGTCGCGGCGACCACCATTGCCCTGATCGCCGGCGCACAGGCCGGGCTGGCACTTCGGCTCGGCCTCGGGATGCTCGGCGTGCAGTTCGGAATCGGCGCCGTGAACGACTTCGCGGACTCGGTGTCCGACGCCGTGTCGCATGGCGCCAAGCCGATACCGGCAGGCGTCCTGTCCCGTCGGACGGCCCTGGGCGTTGGTGCGACCTCCGCCGGGCTGGGGCTTCTCACCGCCGCGACGGCCGGTGTGGGCGCGTTCCTCGTCGGTGCTCTGGGGCTTGCCGACGGCCTGCTGTACGACCTCCGGCTCAAGGGCACGCCGCTGGGCTGGATGCCGTTCGCGGCCGGCGTCGGCCTGCTGCCCTTGTATTCATGGTGGGGAGCCCAAGGCTCCCTCGAGGCACCGCTCATGGCCGTCGCGACCCTCGCCGCTCTCGCCGGCGCCACGCTCGCGCTGGCAAATGCGTTCGCCGATCTTGGGAAGGATCGCGCCGCAGGAGTCGCTTCGGTGGCCGTGCTTCTGGGCGAGCGGCGGACCCTGATGGCCAACGCCGTGCTGCTGGCCGTCGTTCAACTGCTTGTAGTCGCAACGACCTGTGAGGTCGTCGGAGTCACGCCCGTACTTGCGGTCGAGGCGTTCGGGTTCGGTCTCGGGTGGGTTGGAGTTGGGCTGGCCGGTGTCGGAGGACCCTACGCCGGACCAATCGTCTGGGAGGTTCAGGCCGTCGGGGTTCTGGTTCTCGGAGCGGGCTGGCTGGCGGCGCTCGGTTCGGCAGGTGTGCTTCGCGGCTAGAACCGCCGCGCCCGATCACCCCTCAAAGGCCCTTCATGACCCCTAAGCACCAATTACCCCCCTGAGCGCTCCTAATGACCCGTTAGCGCCCCCAACATCACCTGACCGACGAGCCGGCATCGGTCGGCGTATGCCGAACCCACCCCCCAGCCGGGGCGCCGTGCACGCCCGACTGCACGTCTGTCCAGCCCGGCCGCCGTTACCTCCTGGTCGCGGCTTCAAGGAAGCTACTTGTCCGGTCCACCTCTCCTGACCAGGCCGATCGCATTCTCGAGACGCACCTTGACGATCATGAGGTACTTGGCCAGGTTCTGGCGGTCCGTGTCGTCGATGTTCTTCATGACGTCGGACTGCAGGACGGCGATCAGGTCGGCCATGGCCTCCGTCAGCTGGGCTCTAACGCCGATCAGCGAGTCGTCGGTCAGGGGCTTCTTCGACCCGGCTGCGAGCCAGGTGGCTTCAGCTTCAGCCTCGATGGCGTCCTCGACGGTACCCCTGGGAGAACCCTTAGGGGTCGGCGCCGAGGGCGCGCGGCGGACGCGCGGCACGCCGTCGATCTTCTCGCGGAGCCTGATGAGCGAGAGCTCGCCCCGCGCAACCATGTCGGCCAGATGTTTCCGCTTCTTGGGATCCTCGACCTTGAGCAGCTCGTAGGCGTGCGAGAGGGTGTCTTTGCGCACAGACACGAGCTCGCGGATCTCCGGCGGCGCGTCGGCCAGACGAAGGCGGTTCTCGAGGTAGCCCTTGTCCTTGCCCAGCTTCTGGGCGAGCTTGCGGATGCTGTATCCGTGCTCACGGATCATCTTGTCGTATATGAGGGCCTCGTCGAGAGGGGAGAGGTCCTCGCGCTGGAGGTTCTCGATGACCGCTATCTCCAGGGCGGTCTCGTCGTCGATCTCCTCGATGAGGGCGGGCACTGTGTCCTGTCCGGCGCCTATGGCGGCCCTCCAGCGGCGCTCTCCGGCGATCAGTTGATAGCGGCCGCCAGCCTGGGGGCGCACCAGCACCGGCTGGAGGACTCCATGCTCTCGCACCGAGGCGGTGAGGTCGTCCAGACCGGCTTTGTCCATGGCCAGACGCGGCTGATTTGGGTTCGGCTCGATCCGATCCACCGGGATGTTGCGGACGGCAGCCGGTCGGACGACTGTCGTGTCGTCCGCGTTGAGGAGACTCAGGACGTTCTGAGAGAGTCCCTGGACCCGTTCTTCGTTGAGGCGCGCGGCGGCGGCGGCGCGGAAATCTGGCCTAGCCAAGCGCAATTACCTCCCTGGCGAGCTCGCGATAGTTGTTGGCGGCCTCGGAGGAGCCGGCGTACTCGGTGATCGGGCGCCCGGTCAGGGGCGCCTCGCCGAGCTTCACCGCGTTCCGGATGATCGTGTCGAAGACGTGGTTCTCGCCATGCTCGCGCATCTCGTCGAGCATCTCGCGTCCGAGGACCGTCCGGGGGTCGTAGAAGGTGGGCAGGAGCCCAAGGACACGAAGGTTTCGGTTCAGCTTGGACCGGATCGTGGCGATTACCTTCGCCAAAGCAGCGAGGCCCTTCAGGGCGTAGTACTGAGTCTGGACGGGGATGATCACTCCGTTGGCCGCGACCAAACCGTTGATCGTGAGCAGGCCGAGCGTGGGCGGGCAATCGATCAGGACGTAGTCGTAGTGGCCCATGGCCCAGTCGTCGATGGCCTCGGCGAGGGCATACTCCCTGCCGATCACGCTCAACAGGTCCACTTCGGTCGAGGCCAGGTCCAGTGTCGCCGGGGCGACGTCGATGCCGGGCGTCTGTGTCGTGATGATGACGTCCCTCAGTCGGGCCTTCGGTTCGCCCAGGACGTTGGCCATCGACCTCTCGACATTGTTGAGGTTGATTCCGAGGCCAACCGTCAAGTTAGCCTGGGCGTCCATGTCGACGCACAGCACCCGCAGGCCTTGCTCCGCGAGCGCGCCCGCCAGATTGATGGCGGTGGTCGTCTTGCCGACGCCACCCTTCTGGTTTGCGATCGCGATGACGTTGGCCACTGTGGTTTCACCTCGCCCGGAATGCGGTTGCTGAGCGATGGACTGGCCTCCCCCGCGTCGCAACGCAACGTGCGCCGTGGACGCGACGAATGTGGAAACCATCGTCCATTCTCCGCTGATGCTACCGCACGAGCCTCTGCCGGCGGTTCCGGCTTATCCACAAATTCGCGAAGTTGTTCACCGATTCTGTGGATATCGACGCCTGTATCTCTATTACCCGAACGGGCCGTGTGCACTCGCGCCAAACCATGGGCTCCAGGCGGGGCGACCAGGGCCCGGACCGTCTTTGCGCAAAGACGGCCGCGCCTAGGGGCTCGTCTCTAGCGGCTCGCCCTGAGACCGGCCGCAGTCGCGCGGCGCCGCACAGCGTTGCATGGCGCCATCCGGCAGGTCGACTGGCACGCAGGGGCGAGTCCGTGCCATCATCCGGGGTGACCCGCGCAGATGGGCGCCAGATCACAGCGAGAGGAAGCGGCACGTGGCGGAGGACCTAGGAGCAAATCGTGGCGGCGCAGATGTCGGGACGGCGGCCGACCAGGAGCGCGACCGCTGGCGCGCCACGACTCGGGCAAAGGCCGTCTCCCGGTCGCCCGAACGCCAGGATCGCTTCCTGACTACCTCCGGTGTCGAGATCCAGGACCTTTACGTTCCTGCCGATCTAGCCGGTTTCGACGAGGATCGGGACCTCGGTCGCCCGGGCGAGTACCCGTACACTCGCGGCGTTCAGCCAACCATGTACCGCGGCCGTCTCTGGACGATGCGCCAGTACGCTGGCTTCTCGACGGCCGAGGACACCAACCGTCGCTTCCACTACCTGCTCGAACAAGGCCAGACGGGCCTGTCGGTGGCGTTCGACCTTCCGACCCAGATGGGTTACGACTCCGACGCACCTCAGGCAGAAGGAGAGGTGGGCCGGGTCGGCGTGCCGATCAGCTCGCTGGCCGACATGGAGGTGCTGCTCGCGGGCCTGCCGCTCGGCACAGTCAGCACGTCGATGACGATCAACGCCTCCGCCGCGGTCCTGCTTGCGCTCTACGTGGCCGCGGCCGAGAAGCAGGGAGTGGCGCGAAGCCAGGTCAGCGGCACCACGCAGAACGACATCCTCAAGGAGTACATCGCCCGCGGCACCTACATCTTCCCGCCGCGGCCCTCCATGCGGCTGGTGACCGACATCTTCGAGTTCTGTTCGAAGGAACTGCCGCGCTGGAACACGATCAGCATCAGCGGCTATCACATGCGCGAAGCCGGTGCAACGGCCGCTCAGGAGCTGGCATTCACCCTTGCCGACGGCATCGCCTACGTCGAGTCCGCCCTCAGCCGAGGCCTCGACATCGATGACTTCGCCGACCGGCTCAGTTTCTTCTTCGCCGCGTGGAGCGAGCTCTTCGAGGAAGTGGCGAAGTTCCGAGCCGCGCGCAGGATGTGGGCGCGCATCGTGAAGGAGAGGTTCGGGGCCACCAGCGTGCGTTCCATGGCCTGCCGATTCCATGTCCAGACCGCCGGCTCGTCTCTCACCGCACAGTCGATCGACAACAACGTCGTTCGGACCACCGTCCAGGCTCTGGCCGCGGTTCTGGGCGGGGCGCAGAGCCTGCATACCAACTCTCGGGACGAGGCCCTTGCGCTGCCCACGGCGGAGGCGGCCCGGCTCGCTCTCCGGACCCAGCAGATTCTCGCCTACGAGTCCGGCGTGACCGAGACGCCCGACCCGCTGGCCGGCAGCTACTACGTCGAGAGCCTGACCAACGGTCTCGAAGCGGCGGCGAACGACTACTTGAAGGAGATCGAGGCCCTCGGCGGAACGCTCGCGGCGATCGAGGCCGGATATCAGCAGCGTCAGATCCAGGAATCCGCGTACCAGGTCCAGCGGGCGGTGGAGAACGGAACGAAGGTCGTCGTGGGGGTCAACAAGTTCCGCGATGAGACGACGTCCACGCCTCCTCTCCAGAAGATCGATCCGGAGGGCGAACAACGGCAGCGCGAGCGCGTCCGGCTCGTGCGAGCCGATCGCGATGCCGGGGCCTGGGAAGCCGCAATGGGTCGGCTCGAGGAATGCGCCCGGGGGGAAGAGAATCTCCTGCCCCCGATGATCGAGGCGGTGAAGGCCTATGCCACGGTCGGAGAGGTGTGCGACCGGCTCCGCTCGGTCTGGGGCGAGCACCGCGAGTTGATCACGGTCTGATCGCGGCCGAGCCGGTCGCGAAAAGAGCGTTCAGCCGGACTCGGCAGCCGGGATTCTCAGGTCGGCCTCGGCAAGGGGCGAGAGGGGCGCGGCACGGGACGGCGAGCAAGCTCGGCCGCCGGTTCGCGCCAAAGACGCGGACTATCGACAGCTGCGAGCAGCTGCCACGGTCTCTCGTGCCGGCAGCTGTAGACAGCTGCCGGATGGCGCCGACCGTCCCGACCGGACGGCGCCCGAGTCGCGAAGATCGCCTCACCGAGCGCCCTTGGACGGCGTTGGAGGCGTCATGCAGGCTGCGCTCGCCGTTTGCGTACCATTGCCGGGTCGGCCGGAGTCTCGGATGGCGCGGCCGCACATCGAACGCCTGTCCGGTCCCGGCCAACTCGAAGTGCGCAGGAGAGTCATGGATTCACTCGGCTCTGTCCTCCCTGAGGGCATCGGAATTGGCAAGATCCACCACGTCGCGGTAATCGTTCGCGACCTGCAGACGTCCCTGGGTCTCTATCGCGACAAGCTGGGACTCGACGTGGAGGCCGTGATGGACATGACCTACGACCACGTCGTCATCGGCTTCCTGCCGGTGGGCGAGGTCAAGATCGAGCTCGTCCAGCCGACGGACGGCACGACCGGCTCGGCGCGTTTCCTGGAGACCAAGGGCGAGGGTTTCCACCACGTCTGTTTCGAGGTGACGGACATTCAGGCCGCGCTGGACAAGCTGGCGGCCGCCGGGTTGAGCCTGATCGACGCCGCTCCCCGAAAGGGCGGAGAGGGTCCGGTTGCCTTCGTCCATCCGAAGAGCTGCCACGGCGTCCTGGTCGAGCTGATCGAAGCTCCCGGCGGCCCGGCCTGGGCGAAGCTGGGCTACTGAGTCGGGACGGCCCAAGCCGGAGCGTCGTTTCGATCGCGCTGCGGCACGCGGCGGCATCCGGTAGCGCTGCGAGGTCCGGCGGCGAGGTCCGGCGGCTCGGCCGGCCGTGAGGCCGACTCGGCTCGCGACCGGCGAGGCCGACTCGGCTCGACCGGCGAGGTCCGGCGGCTCGGCCCGGCCGTGAGGCCGGTTCCGCTCGACCGGCGCCGTCCCTCAGATCGACCAGGCGAAGAGCACGTCCTCCGCGCCTTCGGCTCGCCGGCAGAATTCAACCAGCTCGCCTGCCAGCTCGCGCAGCATCGGCTTGTCGTCCTGATCGACGTCGCACTCCTCGCAATCGATCAAATCGATCCAGCGGGCCGCGATTCGATCGAGCTGGCCATCTGGAAGGAACGCGACATCGTCGACCCAGTGCGGGTCGATGCGCTCGACCGTGCGTTCGGAAATGGCCATGAGACGGCTCTCGAGCTCGTGAGCCGCCTCCGTAAAGGGCCCTGGCGTGTCGCCGCCGGTGACTTCCCGGCCGGCCTGCGCGAAGAGGTCCAGCCACGTGGGATCCATGCCCCCGCCGAGCGAGATATAGGCGGCGAAGCGGCCGGGATCGCGCAGTCCGTCCCAATCGTCAACGCCGATGGCTAGCAGGATCTCGCGGGCGTCGCCCGCCACCAGATCCATCAAGACCCCCACGCTCCACCCCGTTTCGCCCTGCCGCGCCCGGCCCGACGGTGCCGCCGGCGGACTCCAAACCGGAGTATGGCTTCGAGCGGGACGGTTGGCGAGACTTCGCGCCGCCCGCGCCGCCCTGGGTCGCCTACGGCCGGTAGCCGGCCTCGATGAGAAGCCTCGGCAGTTGAGTGGGGGAGTCCGCAACGCGCACACCCGCCGCCTCGAGCGCCGCGATCTTCTCCGCGGCCGTGCCGGACCCGCCGGAGATGATGGCTCCCGCGTGGCCCATGCGGCGTCCGGGCGGCGCCGTGCGACCGGCGATGAACGCCGCCATCGGCACGCCCTGGAGATGCTCGGCGGCATATGCGGCCGCCTCCTCCTCGGCCGACCCACCGATCTCGCCGATCATCACGATCGCGTCGGTCTCGGGATCGTCGTGGAAGAGCTTGAGCACGTCGAGGAACGTGGTGCCGATGATCGGGTCGCCGCCGATCCCAACGCATGTCGACTGGCCGATGCCCGCGTCGGTCATGGCCTGGACGGCCTCGTAGGTGAGCGTCCCGGAGCGCGACACGACCCCCGCGCGGCCGGGCCTGTGGATCGAGGCGGGGATGATGCCCACCTTGGCCCGTCCGGGTGAGGTGACGCCGGGGCAGTTGGGCCCGATCAGCCGGACGCCGGCTCGTCGCACGGCCTCGACGACCGGGATCATGTCCAGCGCGGGAATCCCCTCCGTTATGCACACGATCGTTCCGATGCCCGCGTCGACGGCCTCGAGAATCGCGTCGGGGGCGCCGCCGGCCGGAATGTAGATGACCGACGTGTTCGCCCCTGCCTGAGCGACCGCCTCGGCCACGGTGTCGAAGATCGGCACCGTGCCGTCTATTGCCGTCTGGCCGCCCTTGCCGGGGCGCGTGCCGGCCACGACCTTCGTTCCGTAGGCGATCGAGGCACGAGTGTGGAACTCGCCTTCGCGCCCGGTGATCCCCTGGACGACCAGACGCGTCTCGCTTCCCACCAGGATGCTCATCGTGCGGCTCCCTTCGCCAGCGCCACCGCCTTCTCGGCCGCCTCGTCGAGAGAGGTCGCCGTCTCGAACCGTGCTTCCGTAAGAAGCCTCGCCGCCTCCGCGGCGTTCGTGCCGACGATCCTGACGACCATCGGGACCTCTCGCGACTGCACCTTGCGGGCTTCGATCAGTCCGGCCGCCACCTCGTCGCCGCGGGTGATGCCGCCGAAGATGTTGACCAGGATGGCGCTGACCTTCGAGTCCGCCAGGATCAGCTCCATGGCCCCGCGGACGGTCTCGCGACGCGCTCCGCCCCCCACGTCGAGGAAGTTCGCCGGCTCGCCGCCGTAGTTCTTCACCAGGTCCATGGTGGTCATCGCCAGCCCGGCCCCGTTGACCATGCAGCCGATCGAGCCGTCCAGGTGGATGAAGTTGATGCCCAGCTTTCGGGCCTGGGCGTCAGTTGGGTCCTCCTCGTCCGGGTCGCGCAAGGCTTCGAGGCCCGGGTGGCGGGCAAGCCCCGAGTCGTCGAGCGTGATCTTCGCGTCCAGGCAGACCAGACGCTGGGTCTGGGAGCCGTCCGCCGCCGTCTCGGCGACGATCGCCAGCGGATTCACCTCGACCAGATCCGCGTCGTTGGCCTCCATCGTCCTGTAGAGCCCCTGCGCGATCGCCACGAACGGGTTCAGCAGCGGGTCGCGCAGCCCGATCGCCAGCCCGAGGGCTCGGGCCTGGAAGGCCAGGAGCCCGAGCTGCGGATCGGCCGAAACGCGGTGGATGGCGCCGGGGTTCTGGCGGGCCACTTCCTCGATCTCGACCCCGCCCTCGGCGGAGGCCATGAGCACGATCCGGCGACTGGCCCGGTCGATGATCGCGCCGATGTAGTACTCCTTGACGATCTCGGCCGCCGCGCCCACGAGGACTTTGCGGACGGTGATCCCCTTGATGTCCATGCCGATGATCCGGGACCCGACTTCGGCGGCCTCCGCGGGCGACCCGGCGAGCTTCACTCCGCCGGCCTTGCCTCGCCCGCCCACGAGGACCTGTGCCTTGACCACGACCTTGCCGGCGCCCGCGTCGAAGAACGTCTTCGCCGCGGCTTCGACCTCCTCGGGCGTCCTCGCCACCTTCCAGGGCGGAACGGGCAATCCCTCGGCCAGCAAGAGCGACTTCGCGTCAGCTTCCTGAATCTTCACGCCCGGCAGCTCCGATACTCGCTAGTCGGGGGCGCGGGACGGAGTCCGCAGCAGCCCCGGCGGCGTTCGGGTTGATCCTAGCAGGAGGGCGCGGCAATGCCGGCCGGGGCGTCGTCGGACCGCGCCGCAGGGCGATCCCCAGGGGGAATCCCCTAGGGGAAATCCACTAAGGGAGACCCACTAAGGGCGATCCACCAGGGCGTGCCCTCGGGGAGTTCCCCTCGCGTGGCCGCTCCGCCCGCCGCCCCAGCGCGTCCCGCCCATGTGGCTAGAATTCGGCCATGGCCCAACGAGTGACGCTCATTCCCGGAGACGGAATCGGCCCCGAACTGGCCGAGGCGACGAGGCGCGTCCTGGACGCCTCCGGTGTCGCGTTCGACTGGGAGGTCATGGAGGCCGGCGAGGCCGTCATGGCGAAGGAGGGGACGCCGCTGCCCCAGGCGGTTCTCGACTCGATCCTGCGCAACAAGGTGGCCATCAAGGGACCGATCACGACGCCGGTCGGAGTCGGCTTCCGATCGGTCAACGTCGCCCTCCGCCAGACGCTCGGCCTGTACGCCAACCTGCGGCCGGTTCGATCGATCCCCGGCCTGAAGACCCGCTACGACGACGTCGACCTGGTCATCGTGCGCGAGAACACCGAGGACCTCTACGCCGGCATCGAGCACATGGTCGGCCCGGACGCCGCCGAGAGCATCAAGATCATCACTCGGGCCGCCTCGGAGCGGATCGCCCGCTTCGCCTTCGAGTACGCCGTGGCCAACGGCCGGCACAAGGTCACGGCCGTGCACAAGGCCAACATCATGAAGTTCTCCGACGGCCTGTTCCTCGAGAGCTGTCGGACCGTCGCCGCCCAGTACGAGGGCAGGATCGCCTTCGAGGACCGCATCGTCGACAACATGTGCATGCAGCTCGTGCAGAAGCCCGAGCTGTACGACGTCCTGGTCCTGCCGAACCTCTACGGCGACATCGTGAGCGACCTGTGCGCCGGTCTCGTCGGCGGCCTTGGCGTCGCACCTGGCGCCAATATCGGTACCGAGGCGGCCGTCTTCGAGGCTGTTCACGGCTCCGCTCCCAAGTACGCGGGCCAGAACAGGGCCAACCCCACCGCTCTGATGCTCTCCGGCGTTCTGCTGCTCCGTCACATCGGGCAGCAGGCGGCCGCGCAGCGTGTCGAGGACGCCATCCGCGCGGTCATCGCCGAGGGCCGCACGGTCACGTACGATCTCGGTGGATCGGCCGGGACGCGCGAATTCGCCGATGCGATCGTCGCGCGCCTCGATTCGGGGGCTACCCCGGCCTAGACGCCAGGCACCCTGCCCGGGCCCCGCCCGGCAGCAACGTTCGGGAGGCAGCATGCTGTTTCGCTACCGTGGCTCCGAGGGAATGGTTGCCTGGGCGTTCCATCGGATTTCCGGCATAGCCATCTGGGCTTTCGTGATGCTCCACGTGCTGGACATCTACCTGGCCGGCGGCAACCCGAACGTCTACGACGACATCCTCAAGTTCTACGCCAGCACGCCCGGCCGGATCCTGGAGATCCTTCTAGGAGCGGCGCTCCTGTACCACGGCCTGAACGGTCTCCGGATCCTGGCCATGGACTTCTGGCCGCGGCTGACCGCGTACCACAAGCAGATCTGGTACGCGAACTGGGTCGTCTTCGTCGCCGTCGGCGTGCCGGGGGCGTGGTTGATCATCAAACCGGCCCTGGGCCTGTAGGAGGAGCGTCGAGATGGCACTTTATTCGCGCTCCGGCCGGCCCAAGCCGCAGAGCGGCGGCTTCGAGCTCGCCTCCTGGTACTTCATGCGAGTTTCGGGCGTGGCGCTATTCGTCCTGGCCTTCGCCCACTTCAGCCTCGAGCACTTCCTGTTCGATCCCAGCCAGGAGAGCGCCACCTGGATCTTCAACCAGCGCTGGAACAGCCTCTTCTGGCGCAGCTTCGACTGGCTGCTGTTGATGATGGTCGTGCTCCATGCGTTCCTCGGAATGCGCACCGTGACCATGGACTACCTCAAGGGCGGCTGGCGCACGCTGGCTCTGGCGGTCCTCTACCTGGTCGGCGCCATCGTCTTCGCCATGGGCACGATCGTAGTCATGTCCGTGCCCCTAACGATGCCGAGCTGACCGATGGACTACCCATTCGATGCCATCGTCGTCGGCGCCGGCGGAGCGGGCCTGTGGGCCGCTCTCGAGCTCGCCCGTGAGGGCGTCAACACTGCCGTCCTGACGAAGCTCTACCCAACCCGCTCCCACACCGGCACCGCCCAGGGCGGTGTCTGCGCCGCTCTCGGCAACCTCGAGGAGGACCACTGGGAGTGGCACATGTTCGACACGGTCAAGGGCGGCGACTACCTGGTCGATCAGGACGCCGCCGAGGTCCTGGCCCGCGAGGCGATCGAGACGGTCATCGAGCTCGAGCACATGGGCCTGCCGTTCAACCGGACGCCGGACGGGAAGATCGACCAGCGCAAGTTCGGCGGCCACACCCGCAACTACGGCGAGGCGGCCGTCCGGCGTGCCTGCTTCGCGGCGGACCGGACCGGCCACATGATCCTGCAGACTCTCTACCAGCAGTGCATCAAGCACGGCGTCAAGTTCTTCGACGAGTTCCAGGTCGTGGATCTCATGTTCGAGGGCGGCGAGCCCGCGGCCGGCGGTCGAGCGGCCGGCGTCGTGGCCCGCCGCCTCGCCGACGGCCAGCTCCACACCTTCCGGGCAAAGACCGTCCTGCTGGCTACTGGCGGGTTCGGGCGGATGTTCCGCATCACCTCGAACGCCCACAGCCTGACCGGCGACGGCGTGGCCCTGTGCTACCGGCACGGGATTCCTCTCGAGGACATGGAGTTCTTCCAGTTCCACCCGACCGGGATCGTGGGCATCGGCATCCTGCTCTCGGAGGCGGCCCGCGGCGAGGGCGGCACGCTCCTCAACGACGAGGGCGAGCGCTTCATGGAGCGCTACGCGCCCAAGCTCATGGAGCTGGCCCCGCGCGACATGGTCAGCCGGGCCATGTACCAGGAGATCAGGGCCGGCCGCGGCATCGGCGGCAAGGACTACCTCTACCTCGACGTGCGGCACCTCGGCCGCAAGGTCATCGAGGAGAAGCTGCCGGACATCACCGACTTCGCCCGCATCTACCAGGGCGTGGAGCCTCTCAAGGAACCGGTGCCGGTCCAGCCGACGGCCCACTACGCCATGGGCGGCATCCCGACCAACGTCCAGGCCGAGGTCGTCTGGGACGAGAAGGGCACGGTCGTGCCGGGGCTCTTCGCCGCCGGCGAGTGCGCCTGCGTCAGCGTCCACGGGGCCAACCGTCTCGGCACCAACTCCCTGGTGGACTTGCTCGTTTTCGGGCGGCGGGCGGGGCGCCGGATGGCCCGCTACGCCGGCGGCGTGGAGCGACCCATGCCCATCGCGGACGCCGTCGATCCGGTTCGAGCCGAGCTGGAGGAGATCCGAGGCCGGGCGGACGGCGGCGAGTCGGTGTCGACCATCCGGAAAGAGCTTCAGGACGTGATGATGGACAACGTCGGCGTCTACCGGGACGGCAAGCTGCTGGCCGCGGCGCTGGCGAAGGTCAGGGAGCTGAAGGGCCGCTACGAGAAGATCTCCATCGCCGATTGCGGGACGGTCTTCAACACCGAACTGCTGGAGGCGCAGGAGTTCGGCTATCTCCTCGATCTTGCCGAGGTGACCGTCGTCGGCGCGCTGGCCCGGACGGAGAGCCGCGGGGCGCACTCCCGCGAGGACTATCCCCAGCGGGACGACGCGAACTGGCTCAAACACACGCTGGCCTACCGAGGCGAGGACGGGCCGAGCCTGCGCTACAAGCAGGTCTCGATCACCCGTTTCGAGCCGAAGCCGCGGACGTACTGAGGCCGCCCGATGGACGTCACACTGCGCATCCTCCGCTACGACCCCGAGCGCGACCACGCCCCTGACGGCGGCCCCCACTGGGAAACGTACAAGGTCTCGGTCGACCCGATGGATCGCGTCCTCGATCTGCTGATCAAGGTCAAGGCCGAGCAGGATGGGTCGCTCAGCTTCCGCCGCTCCTGCGGCCACGGCATTTGCGGCTCGGACGCGATGATGATCAACGGCCGCAACCGGCTGGCCTGCCGAATTCGAGTCGACCAGCTGGGCAGGAAGATCTCGGTCGCGCCGCTGCCGGGCCTCCCGGTCGTGAAGGACCTGATCGTCGAGATGAGCGGCTTCTTCGGGAAGTACCGCTCGGTCAAGCCTTATCTCATCAACGATCAGCCGGAGCCCGAGCGCGAACGGCGCCAGAGTCCGGAGGACAGGGCTCGCTTCGACGACACGACCAAGTGCATCCTGTGCGCGGCCTGCACGGCCTCGTGCCCGTCGTTCTGGGCACGGCCCGAATACGTCGGCCCGGCGGCGATCGTCCAGGCCCATCGCTTCATCTTCGACTCGCGAGACGAGGGCGCGGCCGAGAGGCTGGAGATCCTTTCCGACGAAGACGGCGTGTGGCGCTGCCGGACGATCTTCAACTGCGTCGATGCCTGCCCGCGCGGCATCAACATCACCAGGGCGATCCTCGAGGTCTCCTCGGCGATCGTGGGGCGACGCGGCTGAGCGGCCGGGCCGGCGGCAGCTCGCGCGACCCCGGCTGGGACTCGCTCTGGCGGGCGGTCGGGGCGGCGAAGCCGGCTTCGGTCGAACGTCCGGCAGGTGCCGGCTCGACCGCGGGTGCCGACCCGTCGGGCGGTGTCGGTGGCTCGGGCGCAGGCGGCTCGACCGGCCCTGCCGTCCGCACTTTCATCGTCCGGACCGACGGAGCGGCGCGCGGAAACCCCGGGCCGGCATCCCTGGGCGCCGTCCTGATCGAGGCTGCGGGCCCGGCGTCACGCCGGCCGGACGCGGCGCCGATCGCGACCGTCTCCGAATTCCTCGGCGTCCAGACGAACAACGTCGCCGAATACACGGGAGTGCTGCGGGCCCTGGCTCTGGCGGAGGAATTGGGGGCGCGGGCGGTCGAGCTGCTGCTCGACTCGAAGCTGATCGTGGAACAGCTCCACGGACGCTGGCGGGTCAAGGACTCCAAGCTGATCCCGCTTCACGCGGAGGCGCGGGCTCGGCTGGCGCGGTTCGACCGCTGGACCGCCGACCACGTTCCTCGGGCCCAGAACAAGCAGGCCGACGCCCTATGCAACGAGGCGATCGATCGGGCCCAGGCCGGCGGCTCGCGCGTCGTGGTTGTCCGGCCGAAGTAGGGGTCGCTCGGCGGGGTCACAGGCGCAGGCGGTAGCGGATCTCGGTCGCGGCGAATCCGCCGAAATCGACGTCCTGGCGCCCGCCGTCGGGCCGCCAGTTCTGCGACTCGTAGAAGGAGCGGGCACGGCCGTTGGCCTCAAGGACCCACAGGACCAGCGTCGTGACTCCGGCAGTCCGCCAGTGGCCGACGGCGGCGTTCATCAACGCCCGGCCGGCGCCGCTCCGCCAGGCCTCCGGCACGACGTAGATGGCGTAGATCTCGGCTCCGGGGAGGGGCACGTCCTCGTCCCGTGGCGGGCCGCTCGAAACGAATCCGACCGCGCGGCCCTCGCGCTCGGCGAGCCACGTGGGCGCGCCGGCCTCCTCGACGCTCTCCAGTAGCGACAGCCAGGCGATCTCGCGCGGGTCCACGGACAAACTCGCGAGGAAGTCGTCCGGCAGGATACCCGCGTAGGCGGCCTGCCATCCACGCACGCCGATCTCGGCGATGGCCCGGGCGTCGCCGACCAGCGCTCTCCTGATGCCGATCGGCGGAGCGGGGGAGCCGTTCGACTCGGCGGTTGCGTCCGCCCTGCCCGCGCCGCCGTTCCTGTTGGTCATCTTGGTCACTTCGACTACAATCCCGCCTCGGCGAGTCGGCCGGACGATCGCGGGGCCCGACCCTCGGGTCGTGGCATCGAGGAAAGTCCGAGCTCCTCAGCGCAGGGTAGCGGGTAACGCCCGTCCGCCGTGAGGCGAGGACCAGTGCCACAGAGACGTAGCCCGCACCGGGCTCAGCCCGGAGTGGGATGTGAAACGCGGCAAACTCTGCTCGGAGCAAGGCCAAATAGGAGGACGCGGTTCGGACGTGCGGGCAACCGGGCGTTCGGACGGAAGAGGTCGCGCTGCCCAGTCCTCGGGTCGGCCGCTTGAGCCGTCGGGCAACCGGCGGCCAGAGATGGATGATCGTCACCGCGACGCAGGTCGCGGTACAGAACTCGGCTTACAGGCCGGCTCGCCGCCAATCCTGTCAATCCGATCCCGACATCGGGTGCCCTGCCACGGTGCGCGGCCCCAGTTTCCGGCCGCGGTTTCCGGCGCTCGGCCGGCCGCATGCCGCCGGCCGCTAGTCCTCGTCGGGCCTGAAGGTGTATCTCGCCGCGCAGGCCCTGCAGATCTCCTGGCTCGCCTCGAGGTCTCCGAGAGGCAGCGGCACGCGTCTGTCGGGGTAGAGGCAGCTCACCTCGTAGCCCGACTCGGGGCCTGCCGCGACACGGCTAAGGCGTCTGAACGTGCAGCGGCGGCTTCGCGGCGCTTCCGCCGGCGAAGCGATCGGCTCGTTCTCGATGACGCGCTGAGGTAGAGCCATTGGCCGGGTAGAACCTCCAAGGGCTGGCAGGCTAGCATCGCAAACCGGGGGACGGCAAGGATCGAAAGGTACTAGACTGCGCCGCGTCGGCTGCCCGGCTTCGCGACTGCCGGGTGAATTCGCAGGTCCAGGAGAGGTAGTGGAGTCAGGCGGAGGCTCGAACAACCAGGACGGGCGAGAGGGACGCACGCCGCCTGACGAGCAGCAGATCGGAATCGGAGGGGCTCGCCCCGGGCGGGGCCCGGGCCCGACCGACGATGCGCGCATACCCAACGCGCCGGGCGGGTCGGGCGCGCCGATCGGAGGCGCACCCGGCGACTCGTCGTTCGGCGGCGCCAATCGCCCTTCGATGCCGGGCTTCACTCCGACCGAATCGGCCGACCCCGGGTCCCGATTCCGGCCCTGGTCGGAGCCGGGCACGTCCGCCACGGGCCCGCTGAGCTGCCATTTCCTCCGAAGCGTCGGGGCCGACGGACGGCTGGCCGACGCCCAGAAGACGGCCGTGCCCACACATAGGTGCGCGGCCTTCGGCGACCCGCTGCCCCTGTCGCTTCGCCAGCAGGAGCTCGTGTGTCTCCAGCGCGTGCACGTCAGCTGTCCGCGCTACGTCCGCGGCACGCTTCTCGCCAACGAGACCCCGGCCGGGACGGCTCCGGAAGGCGAGGAACGGCGACGCTTCCCGGTGCTCACGATCGCCGGCGTCGTGCTGGTCGTCCTCGCCGTCGGCATTCTCCTGTTCGCTCTCGTCGGCTGGTCTCCGTTCGGCGGGGCAACGCCCGCCACGCACGCTCCCATCGCGGCCGCGACGGTAACCGCGACGCCGACTCCGGCGGGTGCGTCCGCTCATACGATCGTTCCGGTCGCCACGCCCGCCGTCACGACCGTGGCCACGCCGGCCGTGACGCCACTCGCCACCCATGTCGCCACGCCCGTGGCGACCCCGACACCCACCCACGCTCCCACTGCCAGCCCGACGCTCCGGCCCACGCCGACCCCCGCCCCCACCGCGGCTGCCACGAGCTCCTGGCCGCCGGGCGCGACCGCGTCGCGTATGGACCTGGTGGTGCCCTGCCCCGGCCAGTCCGACTGCTACCTGTATACAGTCAGGGGACCCGGGGCGAGTGGCAACGGTTCTCCGGTGGCCGACACCGTCGCGGGCATCGCGCAGTTCTTCGGCGTCGACGCGAGCAAGATCTACGCGCTGAACCCAACGGCCGCCTCGGGCATCACACCCGGCGAGAAGCTGAAGATCCCGCCTCCGACCCGGTAGTTCCACCTCACCGCCGGCCGCTCGTCGCCCGCGCCGGGCGAGAGTTCGCGGATTCCAGCGGTGGTGCGTTCCGCCGACTCCCAACTTGGGTGCCCCCGCGACGGTGCCGCAATTCCCGTGGTCCGCGGCTCGTCGTCCGGAGGGCTACCGCGTCGGGCACGTGCCGGCCCGATCCGCGGCATTTCACAGTGGCGCCCGCTGCCAGCGGAGGGTGAGGTCATGCGTCGCTCGCTCAGGTTGAAGCTAGTCGGCGTCGTCGCCGTGGTCCTGGTCGGCATGGTTGCCGCCGCCGCCCTGGCGGTCGACGTCGCCGGCGTCGCTCGCGGCGACGTGGCTTCCGTCGACGCCACTTACCTGCCGGCGACCCGGGCGGTGGGGGACCTGCGCACGGCCGTGGCCGCCTACCACGGCGACCAGCTTGCCTACCTTGCGGCCCAGGATCCGACGGACCAGTCGACGGCGGCTTCCATCGTGGCGAAGCAGCTGGGAGACGTTGGTGCTGCGCTCGACGGCCTGGCCGCCGTGAACCTCGGCACGACGGAACTGGCCCAATACCAGAGCGTAAAGGCGGACTGGCAGGCGTATCTTGCCGCGACCGCCGAACTGACCACGGGCTCGCAGTCGTTCGAGATCGTGGCGATGAGCTCGGGCAAGCCCGCGACCGCCTACGCGACCCTCCAAACCGACCTCGACACGCTCTATCAGACCGTGACCGCCGGAGCCGACGGCGCCGCGTCGGATGCCAACTCCCTGATGGGGATCCTCCCTCTCGTCATGGTGGGCGCGTGCGCGCTGGCCCTGCTCATCGGAGGTCTTCTGGCCTACTACGTCTCGGGTCGCATCGTCTCGGGCATCAGGATCGTCCACGCGGCGCTGACGGCGATGTCCGACGACTGCTTCACGAGCCTGGAGGCCGGCCTGGCGGCCCTCGCCGCCAACGACCTGACAGTCCGCGTCGAAACGGCGATGGAGCCGATCGAGCAGCGCGGAACCGATGAAGTCGGCCAGATGGCCGTGGCAACCAACGCCATGCTGGTCAGGATCCGCGGGACCATGGACAGCTACGAGAGGGCCAGGGCGAACCTGTCCGCGGCCCTGAGCGAGGTCCATGCCGCGGCTCAGTCCGTCTCGCGCACCTCGGGCGAGGTCAACGAGGCGGCGATGCAGTCCGGCCAAGGGTCTTCCCAGATCGCGCAGACCATCGGCCAGGTGGCCGCCGGCGCGGCCGATCAGGCTCGTGCCGCGAGCGATACGGCCATGGCCGTGAACGATCTTCAGAACGTCATCGAATCGGTCCGCGGCGGGGCCGCTGAAACCGCGCGCAGCGTCGAGGCGCAGGCGGCGGCGGTCGACCAGATGACGCGATCCATTCGGTCCGCATCCCGCGCTTCTTCGGACGTCCAGAATCTAGGCGCCGCGGCCGGCGAGGCCGCCGCGAACGGAGCCCAGACCGTCCGCCAGACCGTCGACGGGATGTCCCGGATCAAGGACGCGGTCGAGGGTGCGGCCGTCAAGGTCACCGAACTCGGCGCCAAGGGCGAGCAGATCGGCGCCATCGTCGAGACCATCGACGACATCGCCGAGCAGACGAACCTGCTCGCCTTGAACGCGGCCATCGAGGCGGCCCGGGCAGGCGAGCAGGGCAAGGGCTTCGCCGTCGTCGCGGACGAGGTCCGCAAGCTGGCCGAACGATCGAGCCGCGCCACCAAGGAGATCGCGGCGCTCATCGCGGAGGTCCAGGCCGGTACCGAGGCGGCCGTCAAGGCCATGCAGATCGGCGCGCGGGAGGTCGAAACCGGTGCCGACCTGGCGTCTCGGTCGGGCTCGGCCCTGGACGAGATCGCTTCCGCGGTTGGGTCGTCCAACGCCGCGGTGGCCCGGATCGTGAAGGCGATGGACGACATGCAGGCCTCGAGCTCCGGCCTGGTCTCGGCATCGGACGCAATCGCGGCGATCGCCCAGGAGACCAACGCCGCCGCCGAGTCGATGACCGGCAGCGCGGACCAGGTCGCCCGCGCGGTCGAGTCGATCTCCGCCATCAGCGAGGAGAACTCGGCGTCGGCGGAGGAGGTCTCGGCGGCCACCGAGGAGCTGTCGGCCCAAGCCGAGGAAGTGGTCGGCTCGGCGTCGACCCTGGCCGATATGGCCGCCCAGCTGGAGAATCTGGCCGCTCGGTTCAGCCTGGGCGAGGCCGGCTCGAGCTCGGACTACGGTGCGCCGGTCGGTCTTCCGGCGGCGGACGACCGGCGCTCGCGCCGGGCCGCGTAGCGCCGAACCTACCCCGTTGGAACTACCTGGAGCGTTCCAGTCATCATTCGGCGGGCCCAATGGCACTGTCTGACGGCCGCCCTCGAGGCGCCTCATATGGACGCCCCGTCATCGCCTCGATCAGCTGAAAGCGGGAGCGCCCGGTCGGGCAACGGCCGACGAAGGAGCCATCGGATGTCGATCGGCTGGGAGCCGAGCATGGAGACGGGCGCACCGCTACTGGACGCCCGGCGGCGCGCTCTCGTGGAGCGCGCCGACGCGCTCGTGGCGACGATCGAGACCGGCGGCGACCGCGCGACGGTCGAGAGAGCGCTGCGCGCCTTCGGCGACTACTCGGTACGCCACTTCTCCGAGGAAGAGGACTGCCAGCTCCGCGGAGTCTGCCCGGCCCTCGCCTGGAACGGAACCGCGCGCGCCGAGCTGATCAAGATCCTGGCCGGTTTCCGGCAGTCCTTCGAGCGCGGCGGCGCCGGCCCCGAACTCGCCGAAGAGTTGGAGTGCGAACTGTCGGGCTGGGTCGGCCGCTACATCCCGGGCCCAACGACCGTGCTGCCCTGCGTGGCTGCCGGAGGGTAGACCCGAAGAGCCGCTCGAACCCGGAGCACGGCCGCAGCGGCAGCGCCTCCAACTCGATCCGGCCGGCGCGGCGCCTGCCGCTTTACGCGGAGGGATCGACTACGCGGCCGAGGAAGAGGATCGCGCCGGTGGTTGTGTCCCGCACCGCGAAGATGAAGGGCCGGTCGACGTGGAAGGTGACCGGCGCGGTGGGTACTCCGCTCGCCGCCGCCATGACCACGGCCGTTGCCGCGGCGGCCTCCGTTCCGTTTTCGTCCACGGAGATGTCCGCCTGGTGGATGACCTTGGCGATGTAGAGCCGCTCTTGGGTCGTGATCCCCGAGAAGTCGGCCTGATCGCGATCGAACGCGAGAGGCATTCCCATGTTCGACAGGCTGGTCGAGAGATCGGACTTGGTCTCGATCTTGAAGCGGGGAAGTGACAGGTCCAGGTCGACGCCCTGCAGCGCGGCCGTGATCTGGGCAAAGCGGCTGGCGTCGAGCGTCTTCTCGAAGCTGACGAGGTCGTCGGGGACGATGATCGTCATGACGAGCGAGCCGCCGAGGTAGGGGAGTTCGGCCGCCTGCCAGCCCGAGCCGGAGGCGTACAGCCCGCCTGAGAGCCCCTCGCTCATCATCGGGACGCTGACCTGCGACCCGTCCGGCCGGGTGAACGAGGCCGTCTGCGTAGATGCCTTGTCGAAGGGCGTCTGCCACGGGGCCTTCATGTAGATGGCGTTCGCGAGGACGAGTCGCGTCGCCGGGTCGAGGCTGTCGATCAGGTCCGGGATCCGCCCTTCGGTCTGGTCGCTGACCCAGCCGTCGATCAGGCGGCAGGCACCGGCAGGATCGCCCTCGAAGTCGGCCAGCCGCAGTCCGGCGCCGTACCTCGTCGCGAGCGTGTCCAGATAGGAGCTCTGCAGCTGCAGGCCGTTCTGGGCGAACGGGGCGTTGGCGATGCGGAGCGTGACCTGGCGGTCGGTGCCGGAGACGTCCTTGAACGTGCCCGAGAGCCCCGCCAGCGCCAGATCCAGGGCGTTGATCCCGTTGCCGCCCCCGGTGCCTGCCGCCGAATGAAGCACCTTGTCCATCTGCGCGGCCGTGTCGCCCGCCGCTCCGACCTGCGCCATGGAGAGCGCCAGGACGATGCTCGCCGGTGAGGCTACGGCGTTTCCTCCCGAGGTAAGCGCGGAGTCGTAGAAGTCGAAGCCGAAGGCGTCGATGGCCGAGGCAGCTTCCGCGGCAGCGGCTGGCGAGCCGGCGGCGCGCGTCGCCTGCGACGTCGCCACCGCGTTCGCCGAGGCCTGGCCGGCGCAGCCGGACGCCACGACCCAGATCAGAGCCAGGACCGCCAGCCCTCGAAACGACCCTCGTCGGATGCCCCAGCCTGCCATTCGGTCAGTCGGTCGGCTCATCTTCCTCACCTCTTCGTTCCACGAAACCCCAATCGCGCTACCAGACGCGGCGCGGGCGGTCGCGGTTCCCACGACTGCGACGACGACGGCCCGCATCGGGCCGTGGAACGGCGTTGACGCCGGCCAAGGTGGGTGTATCATCCCGCCAGGTGGTGAATTGTGGTGATAGGTGGGTGTAAGTGGCTGGTTGACCCCGGTCCTTCGGCCTCCGGTGGTGAATGGCACCGAAACGTTTCTGGCGGCCGCACTCCCACCCCACCGGCAGGGCGCGGAATTCGTCCTCGACGAGTGTAGACAGGCGATCGACAGATGTTCACCGGCGAATACAGACATTCGGTGGACGCCAAGGGTCGGGTAGCGATCCCGGCCCGTTTCCGCCTGCAACTCGAGGAGGGGGCCGTGGTCGTCCGCTGGATCGACGGCTGCGCCGCGATATTCCCGAGGCCGGCCTTCGAGGCCCTGGCGTCGAAGGTCTCGAGCCTGCCACTTGCCGACGGGAACGCCCGGTCGTTCTCGCGCTTCCTGTCCTCCAGCGCCTTCGAAGTGGAACGGGACGGGCAGGGCCGCATCGTCCTGCCCGCCACGATTCGCGAGTGGGCCGCTCTCGCCACCGAGGCCGTCGTGGTCGGGGCCTGGGATCACGTGGAAATCTGGGCGCCGGATCGATGGACCGGATTCGAGAAGACCGTCGACTCGGCCGACGCGCTGGCGGGCCAGATCGCCGGCCTGGGGCTTTAGGTGATGAACATGAGCTTCATGGACCCGCTCGACGAGGGATCCGGCGGCATTGCCGCCGGCGGCTCTTCCGAGGGGGGCGCCGAACGGGAGGTAGGGCACCTGCCGGTGATGGCCGACGAGGTCGTTGAGACTCTCGCCCCGCGTCCCGGCAGCCTCCAGATCGACGCCACCCTGGGGGGAGCCGGCCACGCCGAGCGGATCCTCGAAGCGTCCGCGCCTGATGGCCGCCTCCTCGGACTGGACGCCGACGGGGCGGCCATCGCCAGGAGCTCCCGGCGCCTGGCTCGATTCGGCGATCGCGCCGTCCTGCGCCAGGCCAACTTCAGCGAGCTCGGAGACGTGGCGCCGGAGGCCGGCTTCGGACGGGTCGACGGCCTCTTCCTCGATCTCGGTCTCTCGAGCTACCAGCTCGCGGACGTGGAACGCGGCTTCGGCTTCCGAGCGGGCGGCCGCCTGGACATGCGCTTCGACACGAGTCGCGGTCTACCTGCCGCCGACCTG
This sequence comes from uncultured Chloroflexia bacterium, assembly GCA_963838285.1. GTDB lineage: Bacteria > Chloroflexota > Limnocylindria > Limnocylindrales > CSP1-4 > Fen-1039. The sequence continues at coordinate 142,297 of CAWIQP010000006.1, read as the reverse complement.
CTCGCGACGCTGGAGGCCGGCGAACTGGCGACCCTCTTCCGCCGCTACGGCGAGGAGCCGTTCGCCGGCCGCATCGCCCGGACGATCGTCGAGACGCGCCGCCACTCCCCGGTGGAGACGGCGGAGCAGCTCGCGACGCTGGTGGAGCGGGCGGTGCCGACTCCCAAGGGACGCCGCACCCACCCCGCCACGCGCGTCTTCCAGGCCCTCAGGATCGCCGTCAACGACGAGCTGGCGGCCCTGGAGGCCGGGCTCGCGGCTTCCCTGGTGCTGCTCCGTCCGGGCGGGCGCCTCGTCGTCCTGAGCTACCACTCGCTCGAGGATCGCATCGTCAAGCGCTTCATCGCCTCCGAGCAGCGCGGTTGCGTCTGCCCGCCCGAGGTTCCGATCTGCGTCTGCGGCCACCAGCCCACGCTTCGATCGCTCGGAAAGTCGCGAACCCCGAGCGCCGCTGAAGTCGCCGCCAATCCACGCTCCAGAAGCGCCCGCATGCGTGGCGCCGAGCGCGTCGCCGCCTAGCAGGATCTAGAAAGGAGGAACCGATGAGCAAGCGTCATCAGGCCAGCCGGCGCCGGACCTACGGCCGCCGACAGCACGAGATTCACGAGCGGACGGAACGCTACGTCGGCATCCTCGGCTGGATCGACGACTCCGATCTGCTCCTGCCCGTCGACCGCTGGACCGCCGAGCCGATGGCTCGCGCCGCGGCGGGCGACTGGCTCGACGCCCGGAGCGCCGTCTGATGGCCGTTTACGAGGGCGCACGCCCGCGTTCCACGTTGTTTCCGCGCCGGCGCCTGGAGGCACCCCTCCTCCGGCCCCAGGCTCCGGCGCTCCCCCGGCGGCGGTCGCGTGTGGCGCTCCGCTCGCGGCGCCATCCACGCATCTTCGCCATGGCCATCGGCGTCATCGTCGTGGCATTCCTGCTGAGCTTCTTCTCGCTGGTCCAGACCGTCCGGATCTCGACCTCGGGCTACGACATGGACCAGCTGAACCAGCAGTACAGCCAGCTCCAGAACGAGCGGCAGCAGGACGTGTCGGACATCGACCGGCTCGACCGTGAGTCCGCCATCCGCCGTCAGGCCATAGCCAACGGGCTCTCACAGCTGCCGGCGCCGGTCGTCATCCCGGCCCGCTGAGAAGGCCGTCCCAGATGCCCGGCCGGACCGATTCCCGAGGTCGCCTGCTGCTGATTCTGGCCGTGCTGGTGCTCCTGTCCGGCGGAATGGTCGCTCGTCTGGCGTACTGGCAGGTGAGTCAGCCCGAGCAGCTGACCACTCTGACGGCTCAGAACTCGGTGAACGAGCAGGAGTCGACGCCGGCCCACCGGGGGACCATCTACGACCGGACCGGCACGGTCGTGCTCGCCCAGACGATCAACGAGTATCGGCTGGTCGCCGACCTCCACGGCCTGTCCGCGGCCGACCGCCAGCGCGACGCCACCGACCTCGTCGACTACCTCAACCTCGACGCCGACCCCGCCGCGGCCCTGGAGAAGGCGCTGCAGGGCGACGGCTACTACGTGGTCCTGGCCAGCAACGTCGACGCGGACACGGCCAAGGAAATCGAGAACGCGCAGGCGAACGGGGACATGGCGACCATCACCCTGGAATCGACCCCGGTGCGCGTCTACCCGCAGGCGGGCGGCGCGCCCCACACCTCTCTGGCCGCCCAGCTGCTCGGCTTCGTGAACGGCAGCGGTAACGGGCAGTACGGCCTCGAGCAGGAGTACAACTCGATCCTCGCCGGCCGTCCGGAGCTGATCAGCGTCGATCCCAACACGCCCGGTCCCGCCGGCAGGCACGTCGTGGACCCGGGCACGCCGGGCCAGGACATCCGGACCACGATCGACGCGGGCCTCCAGCTCAAGATCGAGCAGGAGGTCTTCGCCACCTGGCTCGCCGACAAGGCCAAGACGGTCTCGGCGATCGTCATGGATCCGAAGACGGGCGCCGTCCTGGCGGAGGCGAGCTACCCGTCGTACGACGCCAACCTCTACTCGACGGTGGCGGCGCAGAACCCGTCGCTGTTCATGGATCCCGTCATCAGCGAGGTCTACGAGCCGGGCTCGGTCTTCAAGATGCTGACCGCGTCGGCCGCGCTCCAGACCAAGACGACGTCGCTCTCGACCAAGATCGACGACTACGGCGTCCTGAAGCTGCCCGGCGGGCAGGAGGTTGCCGACGCCGACCGCAAGGCCAAGGGCTGGATGACCTTCGCCGACATCGTGGCCTGGTCGCGCAACGTGGGCGTGTCGCAGGTCGCCTTCCGGCTCGGCAAGACGATCGACTCGTCCTCGGCGATTCTCTACAAGACCTGGCAGACCTACGGCATCGGGCAGCTCTCGGGCATCGATCTCGCCGGAGAGGTGGCCGGCATCGCTCGAGACCCGGCGGTTACGCCGTGGCGGCAGATCGATCTGGCCAACGCCTCGTTCGGCCAGGGCGTCGCCGTCACACCCATCCAGATCATGCGCGCCTACTGCATCATGGCCAACGGCGGGCTGTCGGTCACGCCGCACGTCGCGGATCTCACCTCGGCGACCGCCGGCCCATCGCCGTCCGCCCCCGCCCATCAGGTCATCAGCGCGAGCCTGTCCGGTTCGCTGACGGGCCTGATGCAACACGTGGTGACCACCGTGCCGTCCTACAACCAGGCCACCTACATTCCGGGCTACACGGTGGGTGGGAAGACCGGCACGGCCCAGATCTGGGACCCGACTCTGAACAAAGGCCAGGGCGGCTGGATGGACAACATCTACAACTACAGCTTCTACGGATGGGTCGGCCAGAACTCGCCCGAACTGGCGATAGGCGCGGTGATCTACCAGGGCACACCCACCAAGGTGGGCCAGGGCGTCCTGGTCATGCCCGTCCAGTCGACGCAGCTCTTCCGGCGGATAGCCAGCGACTCGATCGTGAGCGAGCAGATAGCGCCGATCAAGAACGGGCCCGCGGCACCGAGCGGGAAGAACGCGAAGCCACTGGGGTGACGGCCAGTCTCCGCGCCGGTCGTCCCCGGCTGTGCGACACTGATTCTCCGGGGGCCAGCTTCGGGAGCGAGACGGTGGGTGCCGGTGCGTGGGGAGGATCGCGCCGGGCCGCCGGGGAGGTTCGGTGAACGAGCACGGAGTCGAGTTCATCCAGGGGTTGCTGCTCGCCTTCGCGTGCATGGTCATCCTCATGCCGCCGTATCTGCGCCTCCTGCGCTGGCTCGGAATGGGCAAGCAGATTCGCGAGGACGGACCAGGGACTCATCTCGTCAAGCAGGGCACGCCGACGATGGGCGGGGTCCTCATCGTGGCCGTCGTGCTGGGCCTGGCCTTCGTATTCGACGCCTTCGACGTCTCCACCTATTCGCCGCTGTTCGTGCTGGCGCTGGTGGGCGCGCTCGGCGCGGTCGACGACTACATGAACGCCCGGACGGGCATCGGCATTCGGGGCCGGCACAAGATCCTGTGGCAGCTGCTCGTCGCCGTCGTGGTCGCCATATACATCCAGAACCACTTCGGTTTCAACGGGTTCCGCGTTCCGTTCATCGGCAACGTGGTGTACACGCAGAGCATCCCCGTCCCATTCACCGATCGAGGCGTGGAGGTAGGGGCGCTCTTCTTCATCGCGGTGGCGGTGGTAGCGATCGTCGGCTGCAGCAACGGCGTCAACCTGACCGACGGACTCGACGGCCTGGCCGGCGGGACGCTCGCCTTCGCCTTCATCAGCTTCCTCATCATCGCCCTGCTCAACGTGCCGCTCCAGCCGAACCTGGCCATGGTCAACGCGATCACGATTGGGGCGCTCATGGGATTTCTCTGGTTCAACGTCCACCCGGCCCAGGTCTTCATGGGCGATTCTGGGGCGCTCTCGCTGGGCGGCATGCTGGCCGTGGTCGCGCTGATCACAGGCCAGGTCCTGATCCTGCCGCTGATCGGCATCATCTTCGTGCTCGAGGTGGCCTCGGACATCGTCCAGGTGACCAGCTACAAGCTGCGCGGCAAGCGCGTGTTTCGGATGGCGCCGCTCCACCACCATTTCGAGCTCGGCGGCTGGGATGAAGAGAAGATCACGATGCGCTTCTGGATCGTCGGCGCTCTCGCCGGAATGCTCGGGGTGACGCTGTTCGTCGCCTCGATCCCGGCCGCGGTCCCGAAGTAGCACGGCCATGCCGGATCGTGTCGTCGAACTGGATCGCCTGACGGCGGCGGGCGTCCGCGACGGCGCCTTGACAGGAAGGTCGGTCACGGTTCTGGGGCTGGCCCGCAGCGGCGTCGCCCTGGCCCGGTTCTTCGCCGATGCCGGGGCCCGGGTCACTGTCTACGACGGGCGGGCCGCCGGCGAGCTGGCTTCCGCGATCGAGTCGCTCGGCGGGCGGCCGATCGAGCTGCGACTCGGACCCGACGTCGAGCCGGCCTCTACGTGGGTGGACGCGGATCTGATCGCGACCTCTCCGAGCATCAACCCCGACTTCCCGACCGCCGAGCCGCGTCTTCGAACCGCCCTGCGGGCCGTGGTCGAGGCGCACGAGGCCGACCCTCTTCACGCCCCGGCTCTGGTCGGCGAGACGGACCTGGTCCTGCGGATGTGCCCGTGTCCCACCGTGGGCGTGACCGGAACCAAGGGAAAGACCACCACGTCTTCGCTGATCGCGGCCCTGCTGGCGGCCGATCCTGCCCACCCGGCCGTCCTCGGCGGCAACATCGGCATTCCTCTCGTCGAGCGGCTCGCGGAACTTACCGCTGAGCATCGCGTCGTGATCGAGCTGTCCGAGCTACAGCTGCCGACCCTGTCGCGGGGCACGACCGTCGCCGTGTATACGAACGTCACCGCCGATCACCTGGATCGTCACGGCTCGCTCGAGGCGTACCGGAAGGTCAAGCGCCGCCTGGCCGAGCTCGTCGACCCGAACGGCGCCCTGGTCCTCAACGCCGACGACCCGGTCGTCTCCCGCTACGGGGAAGCCGCGCGCGCGCCGGTGGTCACCTACGGACGCGCCCGGCCGGCGCCCGGTAGTTTGGGAGTCGAGGACGGCTGGATCGTCTCCGCGGGCGTGACGCGGCTGCGGGCGGCCGGCGGAGGAGTGGCCGAGACCGGTGCGGGTGGGCGCATCCTGCCGATCGCCGAGCTCGCCGTTCCGGGCCAGCACAACGTCTCGAACGCCCTGGCCGCCGTGGCCGCGGCCCTGCTCTTCGGCGTGCCGCCGGACGCCATCCGCGCTGCCGCCGCGGCCTTCACCGGAGTGGAGCATCGTCTCGAGCACGTCGCGACCGTGGACCGAGTCCGATTCGTCAACGACTCCCAGGGGACCCAACCGGATGCCGTGATCGCGGCCCTGCGGTCCTTTCCGCCGCCGCTGGTCCTGATCGCCGGGGGCCGCGACAAGGGCGTGGACCTGAGCGGGCTCGGGCCGGTTGCCGCCGAGCGGGCAGCTGCGGCGGTTCTGATCGGCGAATCCGGGCCGGCGCTGGCGAAGATGTTCCGGGCGAACGGGATGTCCCGAGTGGAGCTGGCCGGGACCCTCGAGGGCGCCGTGGATCGGGCCGACGAGATCGCCCGCGACCTGCTGACTGCCGGTGCCGCGGTGGTCGGACCGGGCGCGGAGGCGACCGTGCTGCTGAGCCCGGCCGCCGCCAGCTTCGACATGTTCGTGGACTACGCGGCCCGGGGCCGTGCCTTCAAGGCCGCCGTTGCCGCTCTTGCCGAGCGACGGCGAGCCGTGGAGCCGGTGCCGTGAGCGGCCGCCGCGATCGTTTTGCCCGATCCGACGACCCGGTCGAGCGCGAGCGGGTGCGCCGCGACAGCGCCCCGAGGCCGAGCGCGGTCAGCGCCAGCCAGGCCAGCGTTCTGGCAAACCCGAATGCGTACAAACGGGACGCCCACGACCCGGACTACGTCATCCTCGTGACCGTGGTCGCGCTGACGGCCATCGGCATCCTGATGGTCTATGCGGCCTCGGCGATCCCGTCCTATGCGCAGAGCCAGAACACCTTCGAGCTGGTGGCGCCGCAGGTGCTGGCGGGGCTGCTCGGTTTCGGGGCGATGATCTTCCTGATGAACCTGGACTACCGCTATCTGCGGCTGGCGAGTCTGGCGCTGGCAATCGTGGCGCTGGCGATGCTCGTGATCGTCGTGGTGCCGCTGCCCGGGCCCCTGCGCGGGCTGAGCGTCTCCCACAACGGCTCCACGCGCTGGATTCACATGGGCCCGTTGCCCGACATCTCCCCGGCCGAGGTCGCGAAGCTGGCCCTGGTCGTCTACCTGGCGCACTGGCTGGCGAGCCGCGGACCCAGGATCCGCAGCTTCCTGCACGGCACGATCCCGTTCGCGATCATCGTCGTGCCATTCCTGATCCTCGTCGTGCGCCAGCCGGACCTGGGGACGGCGGTGGTCATGGTCGTGATCGCCTTCCTGCTCTACTTCGCCGCCGGGGCGAAGCTCCTGCACGCCGCGCTGATGACGCTCGTCGGAGGCGTTGGGGGCGTGTTCCTCATGCTCGACGTCGGCCACTACCCGGTAGATCGGATCCAGTGCCTCCTCAACCCGTGGGCCGATCCGCAGGGGAACTGCTACCAGGTGGTCCAGGGACTGCAGGCCCTGGGCACCGGCGGGTTCTTCGGCATCGGCCTCGGCAACAACCGCGTCGTCGGTGCCGTACGACGTCAACGACTTCATCTTCTCGGTCATTGCCCAGGAGCTCGGCCTGGTGGGCGGGGCAGTGGTCATCGGCCTCTTCGTCGTCCTCGCGTACGCTGGCATCCGGACCGCCATCCGGGCGCCGGACACGTTCGGAGGCTTGATGGCGGCCGGAATCACGGCCTGGCTGTGCTTCCAGGCGCTGGTCAACGTCGGCGTGGTGGTGCTCGTGTTCCCGGTCACGGGGATTACGCTGCCGTTCGTTTCCGCCGGCGGTTCGTCGTTGACGGTCAGTCTCGCGGCCGTCGGGATCCTGCTTTCGATCTCGAGGGAAACAGTCGAACGAGGTTGGATTGGTGCGTCTGCTGATAGTGGGCGGGGGTACGGGGGGACATATCTACCCGGCTCTCGCCGTCGCTCGATCGCTGCAGGCTAGGCCCGAGGCGCCCGAGCTTCGTTGGGTCGGAGGCCATCGCGGCCTCGAGGCCCAGGTAGTACCGGCGACGGGCATCCCGTTCCGGCGGCTGATGGTGCGCTCCCTTCGATCGGTCGAGTTCGACCACCACGTCGTCCTCGATCCCATCCGGCTCTCCCTCTCCGTGCCGCAGGCGATGGCGATGCTGCTCCTGCGCCGTCCCGGCGCCATCTTCACCACGGGCGGGTACGTGGCTCTGCCGGTGCTGCTGGCGGCGTCCGCGCTGAGGATTCCGGTCGTGATGTGGGACGGCAACGTGGTGCCCGGCCGGAGCGTCCGGGTGACGGCCCGGCTGGCGGGCTGTCTGGCCGTGACGTTCGAGAGCACTTGCCGGGCTCTGGGCCGGCGGCATCGGCCGTGCTTCGTCACCGGGACGCCGATCCGCGACCCGCACCAGGTAAGCCGCCGCGATGCCCGCAAGGCGCTGGGCGTGCCGGGTCGCGACAAGCTCGTGCTGATCTTCGGCGGGTCGCAGGCGGTGAGGCGTTTCAACTCGGCCGTGGCCGAGGCGCTGCCGCGGCTGGTGGCCCGGGCGCGGGTCATCCACGTCACGGGCGAGGCCGGCTACGAAGAGGCCCTGGCGGGTCGCGAAGCTCTGCCGGAGGCGTTGCGCGACCGGTACACGCCGGAGAAGTTCCTCGAGGACGACATGACGCTGGCGCTTGCCGCCGCCGACCTTGTGGTGGGCCGCGCGGGGTCGTCCACGCTCGCCGAGGTAGCCGCTTTCGGTCTGCCGATGGTCGTCGTGCCGTACCCGCACGCCGCCGGACATCAGCGCCGCAACGCCGAGGAGATGGTCCGCTCGGGGGCCGCGCGGCTCGTGGAGGACGCGGACTTCGCCGCGGAGGCGCTGCTTGCCGCCGTCGCCATCCTCGACGACCGGGCGCAGCGCGCCGCCATGGCCGCGGCCGCTCGCTCGCTGGCCCGGCCGGGCGCCGCGGACGCGGTTGCGGAGCTCGTCCTGGCCGCAGCCGAGAGGAGGCCTCTGCCGGACGCGGCCCACCTCGAATTGGTATCCCGGGGAGTGGCGGGGTGAGTGGCCGTGGCGCCCGGGGCGGGCCGCAGGCGGCCCAGCCGGGGATCGACCGTGGCGCCCGGGGCGGCGCAGACGCGGCCGCTTCGCCGGCGGGGGCTCCGGCCTCGGATTGGGCCGACGTGGCGGCGCGAATCTCGCGCGACCTGGGAATCCGCGTGCGCCGGAACGAGCCCATGGCCGGCCACACCACGTTGCGCGTCGGCGGCCCGGCCGACCTTCTGGCCACGGCCGGCGACGTGCCCACGCTGGTCGCCCTGGCCCGATTCGCCCGAACCAACGGCATTCCCTTCCTCCTGCTCGGCCGGGGCAGCGACGTGGTCGTGGCGGACGCGGGCATCCGCGGCCTCGTCGTCCTGTCGCGATGCGAGGGCGCGCACATCGAGGGCGATCGACTGGTTGCGGAGGCCGGCCTGCCACTGGCGCGGGCCGCGACCCTGGCGCAACGGGCGGGTCTGTCCGGCCTGGAGTTTGGCCTGGCGATTCCCGGCAGCGTGGGCGGCGCGGTCTGGGCCAACGCCGGGGCTCACGGAGCGGACGTGGCCGCGGTCCTCGAGTCGGTGACCTTGCTCCGAACCGACGGTACGGAGACCTCGGAACCGGCCGTCGCCCTGGGCCTGGCCTACCGCGACAGCCGCCTCAAGAACGGAGCGGGGGAGGCGAGCGCGGCGCCGGCCGCTCACGACGACGCGCGACCTGCCGCCGGCGGGCCCGCGGCCCTCGACGCGACCGGCGAGATCGTGCTGACCGCGACGTTCCGCCTCGCGCCCGACGACGCCGCCTCGATCAAGGTGAGGCTGGACGAGATCCGCCGCTGGCGCCGGGAGCATCAGCCGCTCACTCAGCCCAGTGCCGGAAGCGTCTTCCGCAACCCGCCGGGCGATTCCGCCGGCCGCCTGATCGACGCCTGCGGGCTGCGCGGGGCCACGCTCGGCGGGGCGGCCATCAGCGAGATGCACGCAAACTTCATCGTCAATCTGGGTGGCGCCACGGCCTCCGACGTGCGCCGGCTGGCCGAGCGCGCCAGGACCGCCGTGGCATCCCGGTTCGGCGTCGTGCTCGCCTACGAAGTGCAGTTCGTCGGCGACTGGTCCGCATGGCAGCCGGACACCTCACAGCCCGAGGACCGCGGAACGGACGATCGCGGACCGGGCGCCCCGAGGTTCGAGTGATCGGCCGGCGCCTGCCCGCGGGTCGCTACGGGTCGCATGTCCGGCGCCAGCCGGCCAGGCGCAGCTCGCCGCGTCTGCGGTCCGTCCAGCTCCTGGCCGGCTTTCTCATGGCCGCCTGCCTGGCCGGGATCTTCGCCGTCAGCGTCGCCCCTGCCTTCGCCGCTCGGACCCTGGAGATAAGGGGGGCCACCTTCACCAGCCAGTCGATCATTCGCTCGATCGTCGGGATGGACGGCACGCCGAACATCTTCCGCATGCAGACCGATCGGGCCGCGCAGGAGCTGGTCCAACTGCCGGCCGTCGAGTCGGCCAGCGTCGAGGTCCGTCTGCCGTCGACAGTCGTCGTGACCGTCGTCGAGCGCGTCCCGAAGCTGGTCTGGGTCATAGGCGACAACCGCTACGTGGTCGATCAGGACGGGCTCCTCTTCGGCCTCGTGGACTCGGCGGGCAATCCGATTCCCTCGTCGGCGGGCCCTCTGCCGAGCCCGACCGAAGAGGCGGCGTCGAGCCCCTCGGCCGAGGAGTCCTCCTCGCTCTCGCCTGCGCCTGCCGCGACGCCGAAATCGACCCCTACTCCCAAGCGCACCGCGACGCCGAAGCCGACGGCGACCCCCAAGAAGCCGCCGGCCAAGGCCACGCCCACGAAGCCGGGCACCAAGGGCAGCCCGGCGCCTTCGGCTGTCGCCTCGGCCACGCCCTCTCCCTCGCCGACGCCCACGATCAACGCCTCACTCGTCCCTTCGCTCGTGCCCGCCCCGACGGCGGACCCGGCTGCCACATCCGGGCCGGGTGCGCTGGCGTTGCCGGTCGTCTTCGACCGGATGGCGTCGGACGCCGGGCTCGGTCTCGGCGGCGTAGTCGACCCGGTCGACCTGGACGCGGGCTTCCGGCTTGCCGGACTGACGCCGACCGACGTTGGCAGCTCGGCGCCCGGCCTGGCCGTGGTGGTCGACGACAGCTACGGATTCACCGTCAGCTCGGTCCCGGCCGGCTGGGTGGCCGAGTTCGGCTTCTACACGCCGACGGTCCGCAAGGACACCGTCATCCCCGAGCAGGTGCGAGACCTGCGTTCTCTCCTGCTCAAGCTCGGCGAGTCGCACGTGGCCTGGGTCACCCTGGTCGCGGACATCTCCGACAATCATGTGAACACGTACATCTCGCGCTGAACGGCAGAGTGCAGGCGGAGGTTGCCCGGTCTCCCTCGGGTCGGGTAGCCTTCACCACGTAGAACGGATCCCGGAACGGCGCCGTCGGCCGGTTCACTCAGACAACGCCTCGAGGACGAGGCCAGCACCTAGGACGGGAGCGAGTGGAACGCGAAGCAGTGCTCGTCGGAGTCGATGTCGGCACGAGCAAGGTCTGCGCTCTCATCGGTGAGGTGGCGCGTGACGGCAGTCTGACGATCGTCGGCAAGGGCGTCGTCCCAGCCAGCGGGCTCAAGAAGGCCGTAGTGGTCAACATCGACCAGACGGTTCGCTCGATCTCCGGCGCGGTCGATCAGTCCGAGCGTCTGTCCGGCTACCAGATCGATCGAGCGTTCGTCGGCGTCGGCGGCCAGCACGTCGAGAGCCAGAATTCGCGAGGCGCCGTCGCAGTCAGCGGCCACCAGCGAGAGGTGACTCGCGAGGACATCGCCCGGGCCCTGGAAGTGGCCCGGGCCGTCACGATCCCCTCGAACCGGGAGGTGCTCCACGTTCTGCCGCGCGGCTTCATCGTCGACGGCCAGGAGGGCGTGAAGGACCCGCTCGGTATGAGTGCCATCCGCCTCGAGATCGAGACGCATATCGTCACCGCCTCCGCGACCGCAGTGCGCAACCTCGCCAAGTGCGTCCAGGCCGCCAACGTCAAGATCGACGAGCTGGTCGCGAACTCGCTCGCCTCGGCCGAGTCGGTGCTCTCCGACACGGAGAAGGACCTGGGCGTGGCCGTGGCCGACATCGGCGCCGGCACGATCGATCTGGCTCTCTTCCTGGACGGCTCGCCCTTCAAGACGGCGGTCCTGCCGGTGGGCGGAAACAACGTCACCAACGACGTGGCCATCGGCCTCAAGACCAGCCTCCAGGTGGCCGAGGAGCTGAAGTGCCAGGACGGCAGCTGCGACCTCTCGACCGTGGCCGAGGACGAGGTCATCAGCGTCTCGATGCTGGGTGAAGCCGCCGGCCGCACCATCAAGCGCATCGAGGTCTGCCGCATCATCGAGGCCCGCATGCGCGAGATATTCGAGATGCTGCGAGCCGAGATCCGAGCGTCGGGGGAGGGGATGCTTCCGGCCGGTGTGGTGCTCACCGGCGGGGCCTCTCAGCTGGCGGGCGCCGCGGCCCTGGGCCGCGAAATCCTGGACATGCCGGTCCGGGTGGCCGGACCCACGGGCGTCGGAGGGCTCACGGACAACATCCTCAACCCGGCCTACAGCACCGCCATCGGCCTGCTCTACTGGGGCGCCAAGGACCTGGAGTCCGGCGACCTTCAGCGCTTCGAGTCGGCCCCGGCGGGTGGTCTGCCGTCGCGCGTCCGCGACGCGATTCGAAACCTCTTCCCGTAGACCGGCGACGGCGCACGCGGCCGGCGGCGGGAACGGACACGACCCGAGGGCCGATCCGATGAAGACCACGGAGCTGACCGTTCAGACCGGGCGGCGCCGCGGCCTCTTCGACCTGACCGAGCCCTGCGAGCGATTCGTGGCCGGCGAGGGCGACGGGCTGCTGACGGTCTTCGTGCCCCATGCCACCGCCGGAGTCGTGGTCATAGAACTGGGCGCCGGTTCCGACGCGGACCTGATGGCGGCGCTGGACCGCCTTCTGCCTCGTGACGACCGGTGGGTCCATCGCCACGGATCGGCCGGCCACGGGGCGGACCACCTCGTTACAGCGGTGGCCCCGGCGTCGGTGACGATCCCGGTCGTAGGAGGCCGTTTGACGCTCGGCACGTGGCAGTCGATCGCCCTGCTGGACCCCAATCCTGACAACGCGAGCCGCACCGTACGACTGGCCTTTCTGGCGGGCTGAAATCGCGTCTCCACAGGTCCCACCAGATTGTTTCGCGATTCGTGCGGTTTCCCTCGAAAGTTAGAACGCGCGTTCGTACGTCCTTCGTGGGAGTACCGTTTCGGCACGCGGTTTCCGGCCCCATTAACGCCGGGGAGGCGTATACTCCGTGGCATCCGAGCCAACCCCGTCACGCGTTAGTGCTCTACCAATCTCGGGGGGGCCGGACCGAAACGACAATGTCTGCCGGAGAGCCACCGGAGGATCAGGGATGCCGCTACGGTCCGATTCCGAGAACTTCGCGCTGATCCGTGTGATCGGCGTCGGGGGCGGCGGCAGCAACGCCGTCAATCGCATGATCCGGGCGGAGATGATGGGGGTCGAGTTCATCGCCTGCAACACGGATGCGCAGGCCCTCCTCCAGTCGGACGCGCCCCACAAGATCCGCATCGGCGACAAGATCACGCGCGGTCTGGGCGCCGGAGGCGATGCCTCGATCGGCCAGAGGGCGGCCGAGGAGGACTCCGAGAAGATCGCGGATGCGCTGCGCGATTCCGACATGGTCTTCATCACGGCCGGATTGGGCGGCGGCACTGGCTCCGGCGCTGCCCCGATCGTGGCCGAGATCGCCAAGGAGCTCGGCGCGCTCACGATCGGCGTGGTCACCAAGCCGTTCTCCTTCGAGGGTTCGCGCCGCAAGCTCGTTGCCGAGCTGGCCGCCGACGATCTCAGGTCCAAGGTGGACACGCTGATCACGATCCCCAACGATCGGCTGCGGGACGTCGTGCAGAAGAACACGTCCATGGTCGAAGCCTTCCGCTACGTCGACGACGTGCTGCGTCAGGGCGTCCAGGGGATCAGCGACATCATCACCGTGCCGGGTCTCATCAACCTGGACTTCGCCGACGTCCGGGCCGTGATGAAGGACGCCGGCTCCGCCCTGATGGGCATAGGCCGGGCGAGCGGCGACAACCGCGCCATCGACGCGACGCGCCAGGCGATCGCCAGCCCGCTCCTCGAGGTAAACATCAACGGCGCCCAGGGCATCCTCTTCAACATCTCCGGCTCCTCCAACCTGAGCCTGTTCGAGGTCACGGAGGCGGCCGAGGAGATCCGGTCGGTGGCGGACCCGGAGGCGAACATCATCTTCGGCACCAGCTTCGACGAGCGCCTGGCGGACGAGGTCATGATCACCGTCATCGCCACGGGCTTCGATCCGAGCCGCAAGCGCGAGCCTCAGCGTCGGGAGTCGGGTACGCAGACGCCCGTCGCGGTCCACTCCTCGCGCTTCGACGGTGCCGACTTCCTGCAGGAGATGGAGCGCCAGCGCCTCTTCTCCGCCGAGCCGGTCGGGACGCACCAGCGCCCGGCGCTGACCTACGGGCCGACGGGCGCGCCGGAACGCCAGCCGGTGCCGGTTCCGGTTCAGACCTCGCCGGCGCATCGGCCCATGCCCGATCGCCAGCCGATCCGGCCCGTCTACGACGACCAGGACCTGGAGATCCCCAGCTTCCTCCGGCGGCCGCCGCAGGAGTAGCGGGGGCAACCCTCCGCCGACCCGGTCTTGCCTGTGGAACCCGACGCCGCGGCCGAATTCGTCGCGGCTCGATCTGCCGTGCTCGACAACGTCGCCGCCGCGTGCCGGCGTGCCGGCCGAGACCCGAGCGACGTGACGCTCGTGGCCGTGTCCAAGACCGTGGACGCCGCCAGGCTCCGCGCCGCGATGGCGGGCGGGCTGACGCTCTTCGGCGAGAACCGCGTTCAGGAGGCCGGGTCGAAGGCGCCGCTGCTGCCCGGCGCGCGCTGGCATCTGATCGGCCCGCTCCAGTCGAACAAGGTGCGCCGGGCCGTCGAGCTGTTCGACGCCGTGGAGTCCGTGGATTCGGTCGAGCTGGCGCGACGCCTCGACCGCGCCGTCGGCGAGGCCGGCAGTCCGCGGCTGGACGTCTACCTCCAGGTGAACGTGGATCGCGACGAGGCGAAGTCCGGCTTCGAGCCGGAGACGCTCGAGGTTGAGCTGGCGAGGCTGGCCGATCTCGGTAATCTCCGGCTGCTCGGGCTGATGACGGTCGGGCGGCTGGTCGGGACGGCGGAGGAGGCGCGCCCGACCTTCGCTCGCCTGCGCGAGCTCTCGGCACGTCTGCGCGAACTCGTCCCGGCCCTCGGCGCGGGGCTCTCGATGGGCATGACGGACGACTACACGGTCGCCGTCGAGGAGGGAGCCACCGTGATCCGCGTCGGAAGGGCGCTGTTCGGGGCGCGGCGCGTGGGCGTCGCGGAGGGCTCGGTCGGCGGCCTCTAAGACCGGCCCGGCGAGTTCGGAGGGTCACGCGGCGGAATTCGGGTCGCCCCGAATGGCCCTGGGTCGCACGGCGGCGATAATCGTTCCGACATGGACGCCGACCGTCGCCAACCAGATCGCTCGCGCGCCTCCGTCAGGTTCGCCGTGCGGCTCATGCCGCGTGGCGGGGCGGACCGGGTCGACGGCGTCTCGGACGAGGGAGTGCTGCAGGCTCGCGTTTCGGCCCCGGCCGTCGGAGGCGCCGCGAACTCGGCTCTCGTCCGGCTGCTCGCGGATGAGCTGGACGTGTCCCGGACCTCGGTTCGACTGGTCGCGGGGGCGACGGGTCGTCAGAAGCTGATCGTGGTGGACGGCCTCCTCCCGCAGGAGGTCGCCCGCCGATGGCCCGGCATCAAGGTGTAGCCGGGAGGTCCGGCCGGGCGTGGCGGCCGGGCGGTGCGGCTTCGCGGCGAGCCCGACCGCGCCGACGCCCGGCACGAGGCATCGGGCCGCTATAATTCGGCCTCCGGCGCTTCCGGCGCCCGGTCTCGTGGGCGATTAGCTCAGCTGGTTAGAGCGCGCGGTTCACATCCGCGAGGTCACTGGTTCGAGTCCAGTATCGCCCACCATTCCCCTCCGTATCCGCCGCGCCGGACTCGCCGTTTCGAGGGCCGGCCTTCGGTGTCTGGGGCTGCGGCTTCTGCCTCTATGATTGCCGTGAGGCAGGACGGTGGCGCCTGACCCGGCCAGGGATGGAGGAGTCGCGATGCGTTCGCTGAGGTTCCCGGTAGCCGCGGCGCTGCTGCCGATCGCTCTTGCCGGGTGCGTCGCCTCGGGCGTCTCTCCGTCGGCCGGCGTCCCTTCGCCGCTCGCATCGCCGCTCGCCTCCGCGGCGGCGCCAACTCGCGCTCCGACGGCGAGCCCGACGCCGGTGCCGTCTAGTCCCGCCGTCACTCCCGCGGCGGCCGGAGGGACGCTGCTCCTGTACTTCGTGGCGCCGGCCGACCAGGGCGGCTACGCGAACGGCGAGGCGGCCGTGGTCGGCGCCGACGGCAGCGGGCGTCGCGACGTCGCACAGGCCGTGCAGGCGAGCTGGTCGCACGACGGCACCGCCATCCACGTCCTCACCGAGGACGCGAACTGCGTGCCGCACCTGTCCGACTATCCCGCCGCCGGCGGCGCGGCGACGCCGAGCGCCGTCCAGTTCAAGGCCGGCGATTACTACTTCCGGTGGTCTCCCGACGACAGTCAGGTCGTCTTCTTCCGGCGGACCCACGGGTTGACGGCGGATCTCTGCAAGGGCACGGCCACGCAGGTCGACCCGTCGGCCATGCAGCAGGACCTGATGGTGATGAACGCCGACGGGACCAACCTGCGCACTCTCGCCACGGGCGAGGGAAGCATCGGCCCGATCGCCTGGACGCCCGACGGAAAGACCCTCGTGTGGGCTCGCTGGGGGCAGGCGAACGCCCTGGGCCCGCTGACCCTGGTGGACGTGGCCAGCGGCAAGATCACCGCGATAACGTCCTCGAGTCTGCAATTCGGCGTGCCGGCGGTATCGCCCGACGGGTCGCAGCTCGCCTACTCGGTCACCGACCCCAACAGCACCAGCATGTTCTCGAACGCCTTCGTTGCGAACCTGGACGGCACTCAGCAGGTCAACCTGGGCGTCGTCGGCAGTTCGGACGGCGACCCCATCTGGTCGCCGGACGGCAAGTCGCTGGCCTTTATCCGGACCTCGGGCAGCACCGTCGAGCGCGGTCTCGTCGTGGTGAAGCCGGCGACGAAGGCGGCGACCGACGTGTACGGGCCGGTCTTCCAGGTCGATGCTCCGTGGTCGGGGGTCTCCTGGTCTCCCGACGGATCGAAGCTCGCCTGCCTGGGGTCCTCGGATCCGTCCAGCGCGAGCTCCAGCGGCGTTGTCGTGGTCGGGGCCGACGGCACGAACCCGACGCCTCTGGCGGGCACCGCGGGGGCGACGCAGGTTTTCTGGCAGCCTTAGCTCGGGCTGCCGGGATCGCGACGTGGACCGATTCTCCAGCCCTCCGCCCGCCGACCTTGCGCCGCTCGTCGATCGATTCTGGGGCTGGCGGGGTGAGCCGGACGAGACGGTGAGACCGGCGCCCTACGCGCCGGGCGTCGGCGCCGAGATCTTCTTTCATGTCGGTGCGCCGTTCTCGATCTCCGACGGATCGCTGCCGCCCGCCCACGTCCTGGCGATGCGGACGCGTTCGCTTCAGCTGGCACCCGCCCGCCGCCTCGACTTCATCGCGATTCGGTTCCGCGCCGGCGCCTTTCGCCACGTGCTGCCGCTGCCCCCAATCGAGCTGCCGGAGGGGACCGCGGATGCCACATCGATATGGGGTGCCGAGATCGCCCGCCTCTGCGAGCGACTGGCCGAAGGGCGGTCGTTCGAGGCCCGAACGAGCCTGCTGGCCGGCTGGCTGCGGGCGCGACGCGACCGGCACGCCCGTCCGGATGCCGTCGCCGATCGGGCGATCGCCGCGCTATACCGGGATGCCGCGGAAGTTCGAATCGATGCCGTCGCCCGAATGGTCGACCTCGGTCCCCGGCAGCTGGAGCGCCGATTCACGGCCGCCGCGGGCATCGGCCCCAAACGGTTCGGCCGGCTCGTTCGGACCTACAAGCTGGTGCGCTCGCAGGCGCTCGAGCCCGGCAGACCGTACCTGCCGCGCGCCCTCGATCTGGGCTACTACGACCAGGCTCATGCCATCCACGATATCAGGGAGCTGACGGGCCTCACGCCCACGGCGCTCTTCGGCGAGCTGGCCACGAAGTCGCATTTCTACAATCCGCCGGCGGGCCTCCGCTCCTAGTCTCTCGGCGCGGGCGAGCCGCCCACCCACCGGACACGCGCTGGAGGAGAGATGCGCCACTTCGTCGTCACGCTCACGTTCCTGACTCCTTTCGAGTCGTTCGGGGAGGCCGTCCCGCGCCACGCGGCCTTCCTGCGGGAGGGATACGACGCGGGGATGCTGCTCGTCTCCGGCCCGCGGGAGCCACGGACTGGAGGCATCGTCGTGGCCCGGGCCGGGTCCGAGGAAGCGCTGCGCACATACATGGATCGAGACCCGTTCGCGCTCGAAGGTCTGGCGACGTATGACGTCGCGGAGTTCTCGCCGACGATGTCGTCGCCGGTCCTCTCGGAGTGGGTTGCCGGAGCGGGCGAGTAGATCGGCGGCCGTCGCATGGCCCGCCCCGGGGCTCAGCCGTCCCGGCCGAGTCGGTGCATGATTGAGCCATGAAACCGTCCGAATCCTCCCCGAGCGGGTCACCACGGCCTTTTCCAGACGAGATCGACTGCGTCGTCGTCGGAGGCGGCGCGGCCGGACTCTCGGCCGCCGTCAACATGGGACGCCTGCGCCGCAGCGTCCTCCTCGTCGACGAGCGCGACCGTTTCCGCTGGCAGCACAGCATCCACAACTACCTGGGTTTCCCGGACGGGATACCTGCCGACGACATCCGCCGGCTGGGCTGGCGCCAGGCGGCCAAGTACGGGGCCCGGCTCCTGATCGGCCACGTCGCCACCGCGACACGCGAGGGCGACCGGTTCCGGCTGGTCATCGAGCGTCTGCCCGAGGGCGGAGCCTGGGGGCACGCGCCGGGGCCGAGCCTGCCCCGCGACGCGGAGATGGCCCGGATGTTCGGCGAGGTCCCCGAGGGCGCCCCGCTGAAGGTTCTGGCGAGGACGGTGATCGTCGCGACCGGAGTATTCGGTCATTTCCCGGAGTTCGCCGGGCGCGACGAGTGCGTCGGGCGGAGCCTCTTCTGGTGCATCCACTGCGACGGCTACGAAGCGATAGATCGCGAGGTCGGCGTCGTGGGTCACGACGAAGAGGCGGTCCAGACCGCGCTGGACCTGCTGGTTTTTACGAGGCGGGTCACGATCGTCGCCGGTCGTCCGGAGGGCTTCGAGGTGCCGGCCGCGCGGCTGGCCGACCTGGCCGCGAACGGCGTCGCGACGCACCCGCACGGCGTCGCCGAATACGAGAACCGGGACGGCGAGATGCAGGCGCTCGTCCTCGACGATCCCGCTCGCACCCGGATCCCGGTCGAACTGGTCTACACGGTGAGGAGGACGCGGGCCCAGAACGACCTCGCGCGGCAGCTCGGGCTGGAGCTGAACGCCATCGGCCAGATCGTCGCTACCTCGCAGCAGCTGACGAACGTGGCCGGCGTCTACGCGGCGGGCGACGCCACGAACCTCCACGACCATCAGCTCAGCGCCGCGGTCCACGAAGGAAACCAGGCGGCCGCGGCGGCGAACTATCACCTCTATTCGCCGGTCCAGCGCGCCGCCGGCGACTAAGAGCTTGTGAATCTTTCGGCTGAAGGGATTCCCAGGCGGTTCGCATCGCAGCTACGATTCTCGGCATGGACGACAGCCTCTTCGATCTTCCGCCCATTGAGCCAGACGAGCGCGAGGAGGCGGCAGGGGCACCTCGGCTCCAACTCCCGAACCGGGGCCAGCTCGAACTTCGCTCGGTCGATCTCGATGGCCTCCTTGGCCCCGACCATCGAGCTCGCCTCGTTTGGGCCTTCGCGGAGGGCCTCGATCTGGGCCCGCTCTATGCACGGATCAAGGCGGTGGAAGGGCATCCGGGACGGCCACCCATTGACCCCCGGATTCTTGTGGCGTTGTGGCTGTATGCGACCCTCGAAGGCGTCGGCTCGGCCAGAGCGCTCGACCGATTGTGTGCCGAGCACGACGCATACCGCTGGCTCGCCGGCGGGGTCGGTATCAACTACCACACTCTGGCCGCCTTTCGGGTCGAGCATGCCGACGTTCTGGACCGACTCCTGACAGAGAGCGTCGCGGCGCTCCTGGCCGATGGCCTCGTGACCCTTGCCGCGGTTGCCCAAGATGGCGTCCGGGTTCGAGCTGCGGCAGGTGCCGCCAGCTATCGCCGCCGCGACAGGCTCGAACGCTTCCTCGCCCAAGCCGATGCCCACGTGGCTGCGCTCAAAGCCGAACTCGACGACGACCCGGCGGCGAGCACACGACGTGTGGCCGCAGCAAGAGAGCGGGCGGCGAGAGAGCGAGCCGAGCGTGTTCGCCATGCCCTCGCCCACCTGCCGGAGATCGAGGCGACAAAGAAGCGCCACGCCAAACGCGGCAAGCCAGCTCCGGAAGCGCGAACCTCCACGACCGATCCGCAGGCTCGCGTCATGAAGATGGCCGACGGCGGCTGGCGACCCGCATACAACGCCCAGCTTGCAACAGACACGGCCAGCCAGGTCATCGTCGGGCTGGACTGACCCCGATCGGCAACGACCAGGGCCAGCTCGGGCCGATGGTCCGCCAGCTCCGCCGCCGCTATGGCCGCGCATCGGGCGCCTGGCTCGCAGACGCCGGTTTCCTGGCCAACACCGAAATCGAGGAGTTCGGCGCCCCCGACTCCGATACCACGCTCTACTTGCCAGTCCGCACGCCCGAGGATCCGAGCCGCGACCCGTATCTGCCGCTCCCATCCGACTCACCCGCGCTCGCCTCCTGGCGCACCCGGATGAGTACGCCGGCGGCGAAGGAGATCTACAAGGATCGGGCGGCGACTGCCGAGTGCGTCAATGCGATCGCCCGCAATCGTGGTCTGCAGCGCTTCAGGGTCCGGGGGCGAGACAAGGCCAGAGCGATCCTCCTCTGGTTCGCCCTGGCCCACAACCTCATGCGGACCATTCGCTTCGATCAGCGGCAGCGACCACCGTGGCCACCTGACCCGAGGCACCCGGGTCGCAACGGGATCACTGCCGTTTCCACCACTCCTGTCCGGCCGCGGATCATGGCCCGCGGACCGGTTCAGCTGCCCGCTGGCCGCTCGACATCCCGAACGCCTGATCGGATCACCGCCGCTGCCCAAATGCGATTGGTTCTCAGGCTCTAAGCCGGGCTCCGGCGCGGGCGACCCGGTTCGCCTGGCCGCGGGCGGTTCGGTTCGCGAGATCGCGGGCGGTTCGGTTCGCGAGATCGCGGGCGGAGTTCCGCGGGTCCGCTTGCCAAACCCTGCCATGCTTGGCCAGACAGGCCGGCCCTTTGGCCGCGGTCGGAGAAGGACTCGCCCATGACGCTCGACCTCAAGCCGCGCAAACGGATCGGGCTCGTTGCCCATGACAACAAGAAGAACGATCTGATCGAGTGGGCTCGATACAATCGGGGCATGCTGGCCGCGCACGATCTCGTCGCGACCGGGACGACCGGGACCATGCTCCAACGTGAGCTCGACCTTCCGGTGACCTGCCTGCAGTCCGGCCCACTCGGCGGAGACCTCCAGGTCGGGGCGATGATCGCCGACGGCAGCATCGACTTCCTGGTCTTCTTCTGGGATCCGCTCGAGCCGCAGCCCCACGACACCGACGTCAAGTCATTGCTGCGGATCGCGGTCGTGTGGAATATTCCGGTCGCGTGCGACAGGGCCTCGGCCGACTTCATGATCTCCTCGCCGCTCATGACGGGGTCCTACGAGCGGACCGTGCCGGACTACACGGCCCACAACGACCGCGAGATCCCCGGGGTCGAGGAAGCGGAGACGCCGGAAGCCCTGTAATCGCGTTCGCGCGGCGCGGGACGGCCCGCGCGGGCCGAGACGGAGGCGCGCGGCCGAGACGGAGGCGCGCGGCCGAGACGCAGGCGCGCCGGCCGCGCGGGGCGCGCCGGCCGCGCGGGGCGCGTTTGGCGCGCGGGCCGCGTTTGCGCGCGGGGCGCGCTGGCGCGCGGCAACGTCGGGAACCGCGTTCGCCCCGCGCGGGCCGCGTTGGCGCGTCGCGGCCGAAGTCACGGGCCACCGCGCGGCGGCGCGCGGACGGCCGCAGCTGGTGAACCGCGCCCCTGGCCGCGCCGCGCTCGTTCTGATCGGGTCTGGGCCGAATCGACTGCAGGCCGTGACCGAGACACGCCGAACTTGGCCATATGCCGATGGGTGTAGCGCGAGGTCGGGACCTCTGGCTCGATCGGAGCCGATCGCACGGTTTGAGGCTTCGTCGACCGCTCGATCGAGCGTGGGCCGGCCGTCGCGAACGTGATTCCGGCCGATTCCGCCCGCTCCGAGAGGCCCAGGCTTCGCCTCGCGCTACCCGGGCTGGAATCTGGCCAGAATCCCGTCGCGCGGACCGTTGTGGCGGCGCCGGACAGCGCCCAGGCTTCGCCCGGCGCTACCCTGGCTGGAATCTGGCCACACTTCTTCGCCGTCGACTGTCGTGGCGCCGCCGCGGGCCTTTGTGGCGCCGTCGCGGACCGTTGTGGCGGCGTCGGGTGGCGCCGGACGCCGCACTGCCGGACGCCGGCCGCTGCCGGATGGCGCCGGACGCCGGAGCCGCACTGCCGGACGCCGGACGCCGCCCGATGGCGCCGGACGCCGGAGCCGCCCTGCCGGCCGCTGCCGGATGGCGCCGGACGCCGGAGCCGCACTGCCGGACGCCGGACGCCGCACTGCCGGACGCCGCACCGTGGCGCGATTAGCGCCGCCGATTCCCGCGCCCGGCGGCGCATCGGGCGACGTTGGCGGCGAGGGGCGAGAATATGCGCATGGATCGACAGCTTCTCTCGGGCGACGAAGCCGTTGCCCTCGCGGCCCTGCACGCCGGCGTGGCCCTGGGCACGGGCTATCCGGGCACTCCCTCCACGGAGATCCTCGAGGCATTCGACGAGCTGGGCGGCAACGCCCAGTGGGCTCCCAACGAGAAAGTGGCGCTCGAGGTCGGCCTCGGGGCGGCTTTCGCGAACGCCCGCACGCTCGTGACGATGAAGCACGTCGGCCTCAACGTGGCCGCGGACCCGCTCTTCACGTCGGCGTACACGGGCGTGAGCGGCGCCTTGATCGTGGTCACCGCCGACGACCCGGGCATGGCGTCGTCGCAGAACGAGCAGGACAACCGCCGCTACGCGATCGCGGCCGGCTTGCCGATGGTCGAGCCGGCGGACAGCCAGGACGCGTACGACTTCTTCTTCGCGGCGATCGAGATCTCCGAGCGATGGCACATCCCCGTCCTGTTCCGCATGACGACCAGGGTCTGCCACTCCAAGTCGATCGTGAGGCCCGGACAGGACGCCGCGGCCGCGCCGTCGAAGCCGCATTTCGAGCACGACATCAACGGCCGCGTGATGATCCCGGCCAACGCCCGTCCGGCGCACCGGAGACTTCGAGCCAAGCTTGCGGAGATTGCGGCCTGGGGCGAGCGAGAGGCCTGGGAGGCGGGCTCCGGACGTGGGCCGCTCAATCGGGTCGAGGCGGGCAACAGGGCGCTCGGTATCGTCGCGAGCGGCGTCTCCTATCTCCACGCTGCCGAGGCGGCGCCCGGCGCTAGCTTCCTGCGCATCGGCCTGGTCAACCCGCTGCCGGTGGAGCGGATTCGGGCCTTCGCCGCCGGAGTGGCGCGAACGTTGGTAGTGGAGGAAGGCGACCCCGTCATCGCCGACGCGCTCCGAGCCGCCGGTATCGCGGTGGAATCCAAGCCGGAGATGTACCGCTTCGGGGAGCTCGACGTGACCCGCGTCCGCCGCATCCTGGCCGGCGACACGTCGCCCGAGCCGGCACCGGCGCGGGGCAAGCCGCCCGAGCTCTGCCCGGCCTGCCCGTACCACACGGTCTACGCCACTCTCCAGAAGCACGACTGCATCGCCGCCGGCGACATCGGCTGCTACACGCTGGGCGTCCTGCCGCCGTACCGGGCCATGGACACCTGCGTGGCGATGGGCGCGTCGATCGGCGTTGGCCTGGGCCTGCGCCACGTACTGCCGCCCGAGGAGGCGCGACGCGTCGTCTCGATCATCGGCGACTCCACGTTCGTCCACTCCGGCATCGGCGGCCTGGTCGAGATGGCCTACAACCCGCCCCCGACCGGTCACGTCGTCATCGTGCTGGACAACGGCACGACGGCGATGACCGGGCAGCAGGAGCATCCCGCGACCGGTCGATCCCTGGACCACGGACCAACCAACAAACTCTCCATAGAGGGCCTTGCCAAGGCGATCGGCATCCAGAGCGTGACGGTCATCGATGCCTACGCCGAGCCCGAGGAGTTCGAGCGCCTGCTTCTCGAACGCCTGGCCGCGCCCGAGCTGTCGGTCATAGTCGCCCGCAGGCCGTGCATCCTCGCCGCGGCCGACATCCGGAAATGGGAGCAGCAGGCGGCCGGACTCCGAGCCCGGGCCGCGGAGCAGGCGGCGTTCGACCTGCCTCTGGAGGATCGATGAGCGCGAACGAGGGCCGCGGCGACGTGACCGACGGCGTGACCAACGTCGTCCTTGCCGGTCTCGGCGGCCAGGGCGTGATCAAGGCGTCGGACATCCTGGCCGATGCCGCCCTGCGGGCCGGACTGGACGTCAAGAAGTCCGAGCTTCACGGCATGAGCCAGCGCGGCGGTTCCGTCAGCTCGGACGTGCGCTTCGGGACCCGCGTGCTGTCGCCGATGGTTCCGCTGGGCGAGGCGGACTACCTTGTCGTCCTGGCTCCGTCGGAGGTCGAGGTGGCGCGGCCGTTGCTCCGCCCGGGCGGCGTGCTGCTTTCGCCGGACCTGATTCCGGACGCGGAGCTGCCCAACAAGCGCAGCCTGAACGTGGCATTGCTCGGCGCCCTCAGCCGCTACCTGGACCTGCCGCCCGAGGCGATGCTCGACGCCGTCAGGGCGGCGCTGCCGGAGCGGCTGCATGCCGTAAACGACGCGGCGTTCGAACTGGGCCGAAAAGTCGCCGCCGGGCAGGGCACAATCAGCTAGGCGGAGGTCGTCGTCACCGGCCATCCGTGCGCGGGGCCTGTGCCCGACAAGAGGAGGCTGCGGTGAGCATCTGGAACGACCCGCCGGGCGGTTTCCACCCGGTCAGCGCACCCGACTACCTGCCACGACCCCAGCTGGCCGAGATCCAGCTGCAGCGGCTGCAGTCGGTGGTCTCTCGCGCCTACGATCGCGTCGTCCTCTTCCGATCGCGGCTGGACGAGCGCGAGTTGAAGCCCGCGGACATCGCCTCGCTGGGAGACATCGCCCGGCTGCCTTTCACCGTCAAGGCCGACCTGCGCGACACCTATCCGTTCGGGCTCTTCGCCAGCCCGATGGAGGAGATCGTTCGGCTGCACGCCTCCTCGGGAACGACCGGCAAGCCGATCGTCGTGGCCTACACCCAGGCCGACCTGGACGTGTGGACGGAGGTGATGGTCCGGAGCTTCGTGGCCTGCGGAATACACCGCGGCGACGTGGTCCAGAACGCCTACGGTTACGGGCTGTTCACGGGCGGCCTCGGCGCCCACTACGGCGGCGAGGCGCTGGGCGCGACCGTGATCCCGATCAGCGGCGGAAACACCGAACGCCAGCTCATGGTCATGCAGGACTTCGGCGTCACGGCGATCTGCTGCACGCCCAGCTACTTCCTGCACCTTCTCGAGTCGGCGAAGGAGATGAAGACCGACTTCTCCAGGCTTCGGGTCGGAGTCTTCGGCGCCGAACCCTGGAGCGACTCGATGCGGGAGCGAATCCAGGACGAGAGCGGCATCCGCGCCCACGACATCTACGGCCTGTCGGAGATCACCGGCCCGGGCGTGGGCATCGAATGCTCCGAGCGGAACGGGCTCCACATCTTCGAGGATCACTTCTACCCCGAGATCGTCGATCCGGAGACGGGCGAGGTCATGCCCGACGGCGCCGAAGGGGAGCTCGCTCTGACGACGCTCTCGAAGCAGGCGATGCCGCTGCTCCGGTATCGGACCCGCGACATCACGTCGCTCATTCCCGAGCCGTGCGCGTGCGGCCGGACGCTGCGCCGGATCCGCCGCATCGGCCGTCGCTCGGACGACATGTTCATCATCCGCGGCGTCAACGTCTTCCCGTCCCAGGTGGAGACGGCGCTGCTGCGCGTCGAGGGCACGCTGCCTCACTATCAGATCATCCTCACCCGGGACGTGGGGCTGGATCAGATGGAGATCAAGGTCGAAGTCACGCCGGAGGTCTTCTCCGACGAGATCCGGGCGCTCGAGGCCCTGCAGCACCGGCTCGAGGCGTCGATCGAGAACATCCTCGGCCTGCGCGTGAAAGTCACGCTGGTCGGGCCGCGCTCGCTCGCGCGGAGCGAAGGCAAGGCCAAGCGGGTCACCGATCTGCGCAACGTCTGACACACACACGGTCGAGCGGCGGGTGGTTTCCGCCGAGGGAGGCCTCCAATGAAGCTCCAACAGCTCTCACTCTTCCTGGAGAACAGGCCGGGGCAACTCCGCGAGCCATGCGAGACGCTGGCCGCGGCCGGGATCGACCTGCTCACCATGTCCCTGGCGGACACGGCCCAGTTCGGCATCCTGCGCTTCATCGTCCGCGACCCGGAGCGCGCCAAGAAGGTCCTCGAGGAAGCGGGGATGGTCGTGCGCATGACCGAGGTGGTGCCGGTCGAGGTCGACAACAAGCCCGGCGGCCTGGCGGTCGTGCTGGCGGCTATCGAGGAATCGGGCATCGGCGTCGAGTACATGTACGACTTCGGGGCGGCCTCGCGCGGCGGCAAAGCGGCCATCGTCTTCCGCTTCGAGGATCCGGACGCGGCCCTGGCCGCGCTGCAGGCGTCCGGCGTGCGCGTGCTCGCGGTGGAGGAGTTGCTACCGGAGTAGGGGAGCGAGCGCGTTCGGCGCCGGAGACCGGCGGACGGCGGCGCGGGGCCTGTGCGAGGGCCGGTGCGGCGGCGGGGCCGGTGCGAGGCCCGGAAATCGGCCGAAGCGGGTGCGAAAACGGTTGTCGGCCGTTCCCTCGGGGCAATGGGCGGGCTCGTTCGGGCCGGCTCAGGCCCCCTGGTCAGGATGGTCGCGTCCGCGTAAGAGCGATACGTTGAAGCCGCGTAGCTCGCCGGTGGCGAAGCCGCTCGCGATCGCGGGATCGTCGTCCATGATCCGGCGTGCGGCCGCTTCGTCCGGCGCTTCGACGATGGCGATGCCGGTGTTGATCCTGCCCAGCGTGGGGCCGGCCAGTATCAGCGTGCCCTGCGCGAGGAGCCGCTGGAGACGCTCGAAGTGCTCGGCCCAGACCCGCCGTTCCTCGTCGGTCATGGTCGCCGCGAAGTTCTCGCGGGGCGTATGCAGGAAGTAGATCCACTCGGCCATGATTGCCTCGGTCGCTGGGTCGCTGGGTCGCTGGGTCGCTGGGTCGCTGGGTCGCTGGGTAGGAGCGGCCGCGGTTGCCCGACTGCCGCACTGACGCGGCCAGGATAGTCCGGGACCGCGACCGCGACCGCGACCGCGACCGCGACCGGCGAGCGAGCGCGACCGGCGAGCGAGCGCGACCGGCGCAGTCACCGCGACAGCGTCCGCGCCCGGCGCAGCGTCCGCGCCCGGCGCAGCGTCCCGCCCGCCAGCGTCCGCGCCCTGACCGCGATCGGCGCAGCCGCCGCGACCGGTGTTGTAGGCGAGCCTCAGCGTGCGCGCGGCCGGAACCCCGCCCGAATGCAGGAACTCCACGCGCCGAATACGGTTCCTGCCCTGAGTTAGCCAAATGCCGGTGGGCGTAGCGCCGGGCCGACATTTCCGGTCGGCGGCCGGCGTCGCCGCCGGCCGGACGGCTCCGGAGCTCGGGAATCGGGCTACGGAGGCCGATTCGGCGATGCCGGTTAGCCGAATCAGGCTATCGGGCTGTCGAGTCGAGTCTACCCTCCTCGCCTCGTGCTACAGGGGCCGGCATCTGGCTAAGAAGGCGGTGGGAAAGGGGCGGCCGCAAACCGCGGGCGGGTCGGGAGCCGCCCGGACAGGACGCCACGCCACGACGGGCGGCGGAAAGGGGCGGCCGCAACCGCGGGCGGGTCGAAAGACGCCCGGACAGGACCGCGCACGCCACGACGGGCGGTGGGAAGGAAGGCGCACGCAACCGCCGCGGTCGGGAGACGCCCGGACAGGAAACCGTGACCCCGCCGACGCCGTCGGATGAGGCCGACGGGCAGGACCCTTGGGCCCTCCGAGGGCGCTACCATTAACCTCCAACAGGACCCGCCGGGGCCTGGCCTGACGATGCGGGTCGCCCGCGAGGAGGTGTCTGACGATGCGCCATCGGACCTTCGGACGGCTCGGCTGGCAGGTCGGGGAAGTCGGCTACGGCATGTGGGGCATGGGCGAGTGGACCGGCTCGAACGACAAGGAATCGATGGCTTCGCTGCAGCTCGCCGTATCGAAGGACGTCAGCTTCTTCGACACCGCCCAGTCATACGGCGACGGTCACAGCGAGCAGATGCTGGGCCTGCTGCTGGCGGGACATCGAGGCAAGCGCATCATCGCGGCGACCAAGGTCCCTCCCAGGAACCGAGAGTGGCCGAGCCGTCCGGGCATTCCCTTTGGTGAGGTCTTCCCGCGCGCGTACGTGCGCGAGTACGTCGACATCAGCCGCTCCAATCTGGGCGTCGACACGATCGACCTCCTCCAGCTCCACGTCTGGGACGACAACTGGCTGACCAGCGGCGAGCTGAAGCAGACGGTCGCGGAGCTCAAGCGGGAAGGCTCGATCAGGGCGTTCGGGCTCAGCCTCAACCGCCGGGAGCCGTGGAACGGCATCGCGGCCGTCCGCTCGGGGCTGGTCGACTCCGTCCAGGTGGTCTACAACATCTTCGACCAGTCGGCCGAGGACGAGCTGTTCCCCGCCTGCCGCGAAAACAACGTCGCTGTCGTCGCCCGCTGCCCGTTCGACGAAGGGAGCCTGATCGGCAGCCTGACGTTGCGGTCAACCTGGCCGGAGGGGGATTTCCGAAACAGGTACTTCGGTGCTGAGAACCTCGCTCAGTCCGTGGCTCGCGCGGATGCCCTCAAGCCGCTGCTGCCGGCCGGGATGACGCTGGCGGAGATGGCCCTGCGCTTCATCCTGTCGAACCCGGACGTTTCCGCGGTCATCCCGGGCATGCGCAAGCCCGGCCACGTGGAGTCGAACACCGCGGCCAGCGATTCCGGGCCTCTCTCGCCCGAGCTGATAGTCAAGCTGCGGGCCCACCGCTGGGAGCGCCAGACGCCGCGAAAGAGCTAGTAGAGCGCTGTCCTGCCGGCTCGGTCGGAGTCGATCCCGGGCTCGGCTGCCGCCACGGCTCGTGCGGCAGATCCGGTCTGGCCGGGCTCTGGCGGCGGATCCCGCAGGGCTGCGGCCGCGGTTCGGCGGCAGATCCGGTCTGGCCGGGCTCGGGCGGCAGACCCGGCCCGGCTGCGGCCATAGCTCGGGAGGAAGCTTCGGCCTGACTGCGGATGCGGCCGCGCCGCGGACAGGGGGCCGGCCGCGGACCGGGCCGTCCGCCGATCAGGCACCGGGTCGGGCAGACTCCTGGGCCAGACGCCTCAGAACGGCCGGCAGGATTCCTCCCTGGCCGTAGTAGTCGCGCTCGATCGGGCCGTCGAGGCGGGCCACGACCTTGAATAGCGCGATCCTGCCGTCCTCCGCGACGGCCGAGACCTCGACCTGCGACCTGGGCGCCGGCCCGCCGGCCGGCAACGCGATGGTATAGGCCTCGCGGCCCGTGAGTCCGAGGCTCGCTGCGCTCTCGCCGGGGAGGAACTGCAGCGGCAGAATGCCCATTCCCACAAGGTTCGATCGGTGGATCCGCTCGAAGCTTTCCGCGATGACGGCTCGAACGCCGAGCAGCCGCGGCCCCTTGGCCGCCCAATCGCGCGACGACCCCGATCCGTACTCCTTGCCGGCGAGCACGATCAACGGGACGCCCTCGGCCGCGTATCGCATGGCCGCGTCGAAGATGGTCATCGCGCCGCCGTCGGGCAGGTGGACCGTGAAGGGCCCCTCGCGCCCCGCCAGGGCGTTGCGCAGCCGGATGTTGGCGAAGGTGCCGCGCATCATGACTTCGTGGTGGCCGCGCCGAGCCCCATAGCTGTTGAACTCGGCGGGCGGCACGCCGTGCGCCTGGAGCCACTCTCCGGCGGGGGACGAGGCCGCGATCGAGCCGGCCGGCGAAATGTGGTCGGTCGTCACCGAGTCGCCGAGGACCGCCAGGACGCGAGCGCCCTGGAGCGATGCCACCGGCTCGGGCTCGCGTCCGAGCCCGACGAAGAACGGCGGCCGGGCGACATAGGTCGAGGCGGCGTCCCAGAGGTAGCGATCGCCGGAGGGCACGTCGAGCATCTTCCACTCCGGCCCGCCGTCGAAGACCGAGGCGTAGGCGTTCCGGAACAACTCGCCGTCGACCGCCGACCCGACGGTCTTTCGGACCTCCTCCGACGAGGGCCAGAGGTCGCGCAGAAAGACGGGCCTGCCGTCCGAGCCGGTTCCGAGCGGCTGCGTCGTGAGGTCTATGTCCACGGTGCCGGCCAGCGCGAAGGCCACGACGAGCGGCGGCGAGGCCAGATAGCTGGCTCGTACGAGGGGATGAATGCGGCCTTCGAAGTTGCGGTTGCC
The DNA here is from genome assembly GCA_963838285.1 of uncultured Chloroflexia bacterium. Classification (GTDB taxonomy): domain Bacteria; phylum Chloroflexota; class Limnocylindria; order Limnocylindrales; family CSP1-4; genus Fen-1039. Next base: position 112,376 of record CAWIQP010000006.1, on the reverse strand, counting down.
AGAGAGTACGGCCGCGACCACCAGATCGTTCTCCTGGATCGCCTGCGCCACCGGAGCGTCCAGCGGGCCGCTGTTGCCGATGCAGGTGGTGCAGCCGTAGCCGGCGAGGGCGAAGCCGAGCTTCTCGAGCGGCTCCATCAGATTCGCGCCCCGCAGGTACTCCGTGACGGCCCGGGAACCGGGCGCCAGGCTGGTCTTCACCGTCGGGGGGACGGCCAGCCCGCGAGCCACGGCGTTGCGGGCGAGCAGGCCGGCGGCCACCATGACGGTCGGGTTTGAGGTGTTGGTGCAGCTGGTGATGGCGGCGATGGCCACCGAGCCGGTGGAGACTTCGACGGAACGACCGGCCGCCTCGATCCTGACGGCCGGATAGCTCTCCGCGGCGGCCGCCGCCGCAGCTCCCGCGGAGGACGCCGGACCGCCTCCGACCGGACCGAACGGTCCCGGCGCGATCCCGGCCCCGGCCGGCACACCCGCCCCGAGCGGATAGGCGGCCCGGAACCCGGACTTGAGGTCTCGCAGCGCGACCCGATCCTGCGGCCGCCTGGGCCCCGCCAGCGAGGGCTCTACCGAGCCCAGATCCAGCGTCAGCAGCGCGTCGAAATCCGGCGTGACGCCGGGCAGGCGCCACAGGCCCTGCTCCCTGGCGTACCGCTCCACGAGCGCCACGTGCTCGGCCGCCCGGCCCGTGAGGCGCAGATAGGCGAGCGTCTCGTCGTCGATCGGGAAGAGAGTCGCGGTCGCCCCGAACTCCGGCGACATGTTGGAGATTGTCGCCCGGTCGGCCAGCGGCAGCCCCGCCAGGCCGTCCCCGCTGAACTCCACGAACGCGCCGACGACGCCGTAGGAGCGGAGCATCTGGGTCACCACGAGAACCAGGTCGGTCGCCGTGGCTCCCTCGGGCAACTCGCCCGACAGCCGGACTCCGACAACCTTCGGCATCGGCTGGTAGAGAGGCTGACCGAGCAGGACGGCCTCGGCTTCGATGCCGCCCACGCCGTAGCCGAGCACGCCGAGGCCGTTGATCATCGTGGTGTGGGAATCCGTCCCGACCAGCGTGTCCGGGAAGGCGATTTCGCCGCCGCCCCCCTTCGCGCTGCGGCGGGTCACCACGGTCGCCAGATACTCGAGATTGACCTGGTGGACGATGCCCGTGCCGGGCGGGACGACCCGAAGGTCGTCGAAGGCGGTCTGGGCCCAGCGCAGCAGCCGGTAGCGCTCGCCGTTGCGCTCGTACTCGCGCGCGACGTTGAAGGCGAAGGCGTCCGACGTGCCGTAGCGATCCACCTGAACCGAGTGATCGATGACCAGGTCGGCGGGCACGAGCGGGTTGACCCGGGAAGGGTCGCCGCCCAGCTCGGCCATGGCATTCCGCATTGCCGCCAGGTCCACAACCGCCGGGACGCCGGTGAAGTCCTGCATGATGACTCGGGCCGGCATGAACGGAATCTCGGCCTCGGTCGTAGTGGATGAGCCGGGCCGCCAGGCGGCCAGAGCCGCGGCGTCGGCTTCACGGACGACCCCGCCGCCGGCGTGCCGGATCACGTTCTCGAGAAGGATCTTGATCGTGACGGGCAGGCGGTCGAGATCGAGGGAGGGGCGGGCCGACCCGGAGCGGGTCAGGGCGTCGAGTCGGTAGAAGTCCGGCAGGCCGGGGCCGAGTGGGGCACGGGCGCCGAAGGGATCGCTGGGGGACACCACAACTCCTTCGAATTCTCAGCCGGTTCAGCCGACCGATCTTCGGGCCAGCCGAACTGGCACGTTGCCGCCTGAGCTACGCGTCTGCGCACCTCGGGTGCGCTCGCCGTGGAGCTCACGCCAGCTGTGCTGGCGGCGGCGCCTCGGCCTCGGCCGTCGGACCGCGCGAACCGGTGATCGCCAGAACCCCGGCGGGGGTGCGCCTCTGCCGCCAGGGACACGCTAAACTCGGGCCGGCGGTCGCCGCCCCGCCGCGTCACGACGCGACAGGGGGTAGCCGCCACGGCAGGAGTCCGGTCGAAGGATACCGCGGCTTCGCGGTCGGGGAGGGAGACTGCGTGAAATCCTGGGGCGGAGATGCGAACCGCGGTCCGATCGGGGACCCGGGCGGTCGAACCGGTTCCGGACCGGCCTTGCGGTCGGTGAATCCGCGCGAGAGCGCCGGCGGGAGTCTCCCCGGCGAAGTAGCCGAGGCCAACCTTGGAGCGGGCCCGCGCGGCGGATCGTCGAGAGGGCCGTCGGCCGCGCTGGCCGTGGGAATCGTGGGCGCCGGGCCCGTCGGGACGGCTCTCGGGGTGGCCATCGCCCGCGCCGGCTGGCCTGTTGCCGCGGTGTCCAGCCGCGACCCGGTCCGGCGGGAGACGTTCCGCAGCCTCGTACCGGGCGCCCGGCTCTTCGCCGCGCCGGAGGCGATCCTGGAAGAAGTCGAGCTGGTCATTGTGGCGGTGCCCGACGACGCGATTCCGGGTGTGGCCGAGTCCATGCGCCTGTACGGCGGTCAGGCCCTCGTCCATACGAGCGGCCTGCTCGGCTCGGAAGTCCTCCTGCCGGCGCTCGCCGCGGGCAGCCACATCGGGGCCTTCCATCCCCTCGTCTCGTTCACCGCGGACGTGGAGCGATCGGTCGCGGCCCTCAAGGGTTCGACGATCGCGATCGAGGGCGACGACGGAATCATCGGGCTCCTGGCGGATCTCGCCGAAGCGATCGGGGGAGTGGCGGTTCGCCTGCCGCCGGGAACCAAGCCGGCCTACCACGCCGCGGCCGTCATGGCCTCCGGCGGGCTTGTGGCCCTGCTCGACGCCGTTGTCACCCTGGGCGCGGTGGCGGGCCTCGACGAGCGCGGCTCGCTGGCGGTCTACGGCAGGCTCGTGGAGCAGACCCTGGCAAACGCGCGGGCCGTGGGTGTCGGCGCCGCTCTCACGGGGCCGATCACCCGGGGCGACGTCGGGACCGTGCGGGCCCACATCGAGGCCCTGGAGCGGTGGGCCCCGGGCGTGGTGGACCTGTACCTGGCCGGTGCCCGCCGCGAGCTCCGGATCGCCGAGGAGCGGCGCGCGCTGTCACCGGAGCAAGTCGCGCGTGTACGGGCCGCGCTTGCAAAGGACGTCTGACCGGGTACGATTGGCCGCATGCAACACAGCATCGCGGCAAGGCTCGCGGCCCGGCCCGCTGCCCACTTCACGCGCCCGGCCGGCCATGAATGGGAGCGACGGCTGGGTCTGCACTCGGGCCTCTCGTTTCAGCGGGCGGAGACCCGATCCACCTTCCTTCGCCCGTCTCACGGCGGCCTGCAGGTCACCGGGTGGCGTCCCGTCACGACGCGCCCCAACGCCTCCCGGAGCGGCCTCGTCCGAGCTTCTGTGACCATTCACTGGGCGGGCGGCCACGCGCAAGCCGATCGCCGATCGAGTCTCGCCGCGGCTCCGTGGCGAGGTTGAACCGCGCCACAGCCACCTCCGCGGGCGGCATCGTCATCCGCTACCTGGATGAGATTCCGCAGCTCGTCGTCGGGCGCCGCAGGCGCGAGAAGGACGGCCAGACCTGGACGCTGCCGAAGGGGACGCCCATTCCGGGCGAGACCCTGGAGGAGACCGCCCTGCGCGAGGTGCGTGAGGAGACCGGCCTCGCCGTCCGAATCACCGGCCCTCTGGACGCGATCAACTACACCTTTGCCCAGCGCGGTACGCGCATATACAAGACCGTGCACTACTTCCTGATGGAGCCCACGGGCGGCTCGCTCGACGACCACGACCACGAGTTCGAGGAAGTCCGCTGGATATCGTTCGCCGATGCGGCCGGCCTTCTCTCCTTCGAAACCGAACGCTCGCTCGTCGGTCTGGCCGCCACGCGACTTCCACAGACGGCCGTTTGATCCGCGCGTCCCGATAGCCCGGCTCGGGGGTCGCCTGCGAGCCGGGAGCAAGACGGGAGGTCTATCTCGATGGCTCAGTCGCACGACGCGCCCCTCGCGACGCCGCTGGCCGATCGACACGCGGCCCTGGGGGCTCGCATGGTGGAGTTCGGCGGCTGGTTGATGCCGCTCCAGTACTCCGGCATCCTCGAGGAGCATCGGGCGGTGCGCACCCGGGCGGGAATCTTCGACCTGTCGCACATGGGCGAGCTATTGGTCGAGGGCCCGGGCGCGGCTCAGGCGCTGGCCTTTGCGCTCACATCGGACCCGGCGAAGATAAAGATCGGCCGCGCCCACTACTCGATGATCTGCTTCCCCGAAGGCGGTGTCCTCGACGACCTGATCGTCTACCGGCTGGGCGAGGAGCGTTTCATGGTCGTGGCCAATGCCGCCAACGCGACAGCGGTGAGCGACGCCCTGGCGGCGCGGTTCGAGGGCTTCGGGGCCGTGCTCGACGACCGTTCGCTGGCCATGGGGCTTGTCGCGTTGCAGGGCCCTCGCTCGGCCGGCGTGCTCGGGCGGCTGACGGACGTGGCGCTGGACGGCCTGCGCTACTACGCGATCGCGGAAGGGCACGTGGCGGGCGTCCCGGCGCTGGTGGCCCGGACCGGCTACACCGGCGAGGACGGCTTCGAGGTCTTCGTCGACGTCGCGGCCGTGGGAATCGTGTGGGACGCCATGCTCGAGGCGGGCAAAGCGGATGGAGTGGTGCCGGTAGGGCTTGGGGCTCGCGATACCCTTCGACTCGAGGCCGGCATGCCGCTCTACGGGAATGAGCTCGGCCCCGACACCACGCCTTTCGAGGCGGGCCTCGGCCGTGTCGTGGATCTCGAGAAGACGGGGGACTTCGTCGGCCGTGCCGCCCTGGAGAAGGCCCGCGCCGACGGACCCCGCCGGAGGCTGGTCGGCCTCGCCGTCCGCGGCCGCGGCATCGCCCGTCATGGCTACGAGGTCTTCGCCGGCGACCGGAGGACAGGCGCGGTCACCAGCGGAACTCTCTCTCCGACGCTGGGCCAGCCGATCGCGATGGCCTATGTGGCGCCCTCCGAGGCGGAGCCCGGTACCATAGTGACCGTCGGCATTCGCGATCAGCGAGTCCCGGCCGAGGTCGTGCCGCTGCCCTTCTACCGAAGGCCGGCCTAGTCGGTGCTCGCGGCTCCGGCGGAGAACGTACCGGCTGAACGGCGTCGGCCGGCGACAGGAGGAAGCTTGGCGATGGTGCCCCAGGATCTCCGGTACACCAAAGAGCACGAGTGGGTCCGCGCCGAGGGCGATCTGGCGACCGTCGGCATTACCGACTACGCGGCGGAGCAGCTGGGGGACATCGTCTTCGTCGAGCTGCCCGAAATCGGCCGGGCCGTCACACAGTTCGCCGCCGTCGGCGTGATCGAATCGGTCAAGGCCGTCAGCGACCTCTTCGCCCCGTTGGGCGGCGAGGTGGTCGAGACCAACTCCGAGCTGTCCACCGCGCCCGAGCTGCTCAACAGCGATCCGTTCGGGAAGGGCTGGATGCTCCGGATCAGAGTGGCTGACCGCGCCCAGGTCGACGGCCTTCTCGACGCCGCCGCATACGAAGCGCTCACCTCCGAAGCCTGAGGGGCGCGTTCGATCGAGATCGATCCCGCAGGAGCCGATTCAATGGCGTATGGCCCGCACACGACCGAAGACCGCGCCCGAATGCTCGCGGCGATCGGCGTTGACTCGGTGGACGCCCTGTTCGCCGACATCCCGGTGTCGCTCCGGGCCTCCGGCCTGAAGCTGCCGCCGCCCGAATCCGAGGCCGAGCTGTCGACCCGATTGCGAGGCCTCGCCGCGCGTAACCGGGTCGATCTGATCGCCTTCCTGGGCGCCGGGGCCTACCGCCACTTCACCCCGGCCGTCGTCGACCAGCTGCTCCTGCGGGGCGAGTTCTACACGGCCTACACCCCGTACCAACCCGAGATCAGCCAGGGCACGCTCCAGACGATCTACGAGTACCAGTCGCTCATGGCCGAGCTGACCGGCCTGGACGTGGTCTCGGCCTCGCACTACGACGGAGCCACGGCCACGGCCGAGGCCGCCCTCATGAGCTGCCGCGCGACGCGCCGCGAGCGGGTGCTGGTCAGCCGGGCCGTTCACCCCCACTACCGTCAGACGCTGTGCACCTACTTCGGTGGCGCGTCTCTGGCCGCCGACGAGATCCCGCTCGTCGCCGAGGGTCCGGCCGCGGGAACGACCGACCTGGAGGCGCTGGAGCGGCTGCTCGCGGACCCGGAGCATCCGGTCGCCGGAGTGGTCGTCGCCAACCCGAGCTTCCTGGGGCTGCTCGAGCCCATGGCCGAGATCGGCCGGCTCGCCCACGCCGCCGGTGCGCTCTTCGTCTCGGTCGTGGAGCCCGTCTCTCTCGCCGTCCTGGCATCTCCGGGCGAATACGAGGCGGACATCGCGGCCGGCGAAGGCCAGTCGCTGGGCATCCCTCTCGCCTACGGCGGTCCGTATCTCGGCATCCTGGCCTGCCGCGAGGCCCTCGTCCGCCAGATCCCCGGCCGTCTGGTCGGCATGACCACGGACGTCGACGGGCGCCGGGCCTTCGTCATGACCCTGCGCGCCCGCGAGCAGGACATCCGCCGGGAGAAGGCGGCCAGCAACATCTGCACGAACCAGGCCCTGTGCGCCCTCGCGGCCTCGATGTATCTCGCCGCGCTCGGGCCGCACGGCCTGCGGGACGTGGCCGCCCTGGGCGCGGCTCGTGCCGCCGAGCTGGAGACGGCTCTCGCCGCCGCCGGCGCCCCGCGGCTGCATCCCGGCCCGTACCTGAACGAGTTCGCCGTTCGCGTCCCGGACGCCTCGGCGGTCCACGCCCGCCTCCTCGGCCGTGGCATCCTGGCCGGCCTGCCGCTGGCGCGGGTCCTCCCGGACGAACCGTCGCTCGCCGACGCGCTCCTGGTCTGCGCCACGGAGGTCACCACTTCCGAAGAGATCGGGGCGTTCGCCGCGGCGCTCCGCGAGGAACTTGCGGGGGCCGCCCGATGACCGCCGCCGGCGATCGCCTGGGCCCCACTCTCTTCGAGCGCTCCCGGCCGGGCCGCGGCGGCGGCAAGGTGCCGCATCCGCCGAAGGACGCCCTGGCGCGGATTCCCGCCGCCCAGCTGCGCCGGGAGTGGCCGCGCCTGCCCGAGGTCTCCGAGCCGGAGCTGACCCGCCACTACGTCAACCTCAGCCAGCTCAACTACGCCGTGGACACGGGCTTCTATCCGCTCGGCTCGTGCACGATGAAGTACAACCCCAAGATCGACGAGTGGGCCGCCCGCCTGCCGGGCTTCGCCGAGCTGCACCCGCTCGCGCCGGACGAGCTCTCCCAGGGCACGCTTCAGCTTCTCTGGGAGCTCGAGGAGGCCCTGGCGGAGATCGGCGGAATGAAGGCCGTGACGCTCCAGCCCGCGGCCGGTGCCCAGGGCGAGCTGACCGGCATCCTCATGGTCAGGGCCTATCACCGCAGCCGGGGCGACGCGGAGCGGACCGAGGTTCTCGTCCCGGACTCGGCCCACGGCACGAACCCCGCGACGGCGTCGATGGCCGGCTTCAAGACGATCTCCATCCCGTCGGCGCCCGATGGTGGCGTGGACGTCGACGCGTTCCGGTCGGCGCTGGGTCCGCGAACGGCCGCTGTCATGATCACCAACCCCTCGACGCTCGGTCTCTTCGAATCCCGTCTGTGTGAGCTGCTCGACGCCGTCCACGAGGCGGGCGCCCTGGCCTACATGGACGGGGCGAACCTCAACGCCATCATGGGTCGCTTCAAGCCGGGCGAGGCCGGCTTCGACGTGATGCATATCAACGTCCACAAGACGTTCTCGACCCCGCACGGCGGCGGTGGTCCCGGCGCCGGGCCGGTCGGAGTGGGGGAGAAGCTGCTGCCGTTCCTGCCCTCGCCTCGGGTCCTGCGCGAGCCGGATGGTAGGTTCCGGCTCGAGACGTTCGGCGAGCGGCCCACGAGCATCGGCCGGATGCGGGCCTTCGCGGGCAACGCCGGGATCCTCGTTCGCGCCTACGCGTACATCCGCGCCCACGGCGGGTCGGGCCTGCGCGAGGTCAGCGAGGACGCGGTTCTGGCGGCGAACTACCTGAAGGCTCGCCTGTCGGACGTTCTGGACGTCCCCTTCTCACGACCGTGCATGCACGAATTCGTGGCCTCGTCGGCTACCCTCAAGGCGGAGACGGGAATCCGCACTCTCGACGTGGCCAAGAGGCTGATCGACTACGGCTTCCACCCGCCCACGATCTACTTCCCTCTGACCGTCGAGGAGGCCCTCCTCATCGAGCCGACGGAGACCGAATCGATCGAGACCCTCGACGCCTTCGTGGAGGCCATGCGGTGCATCGTGGATGAGGCCCACGACAATCCGGATCTTCTTCACACGGCGCCGCATAGTTCGCCGGTTCGCAGGCTCGACGAGGCGACTGCCGCTCGTCAGCCCGACCTTCGCTGGCGGGCCGTGACGGGAAGCCAGACCCCGTGCCCCGACTGAGTAAATACGGGCTATTGGCTGGTTCGGACCGCTTTGCTGCGGTAATAGGCAGACCGGGCGACGCCTTGAGCCTATTTGTAGAGTCCTTGGGGTCAGGCGGCGTCGGCCCGGTGCTTGCCGGCCGGCGGACGGCCCTCGACGATCGTACGGTGGGGCATGGATCGTTTGACACTGGCACGGTGCCTGGGCATAGTACGACCAAGTTACAGCCCGACAATGCCCATAGCCCAGATGCAAGCGATGTCGAGTCCCGGCTTTCCTTGATGGAGGGCGAAATGCCGAAGGCCCTAGCCTCGGCGGTTGGGTTGGACTTGTTTAGGGAGGCGCCTAGATGCGTAAACGTCTGATCAGCGTTCTCACAGCCGCGGTCCTGGTGGCGACTGCCTGTAGCTCGTCCACGGCCACGCCATCGCCGACAACGGCGCCGGCGCCGACGACGACCACACCTACGGCGGCTCCCGTGGCCACGAGTGCCGCCCCGGGCGCATCGCCCACGGCCTTCACGGTCGGGCTCACCGGCTCGACGTACCAGGCGACCCCGGCGACCACCACGGGTGGCTCCATCGTCGTAGCCGAGTGGCAGTTCCCGGACACGCTCAATCCCTACTACGCCCAGGCCGAGACCGACATCGAAGCCTCCGGCAGCATGTTCGACGGGCTTCTCACGGTCACTCCGGACCTGAAGTACGCCCCCGACCTTGCCTCGAACGTTCCGACCGTTGACAACGGCGGTGTCGTTCTCAAGGGCGCGGGCATGGACGTGACCTGGAACCTCAAGCCCAACATGAAGTGGTCGGACGGCCAGCCGATCAACTGCGACGACGTCAAGGCCACCTGGCAGTGGGTCATGGACCCGGCCAATACCGGCCTTGCCGGCGGAACCGTCGGCTGGGAGAACATCACCGGCGTTGACGGCGGCACCACCACCACCTGCGTGGTCCACTTCAACGCGATCTACGAGGGCTACCTGAGCCTGATCTCCCCGGTGCTCCCGGCTCACTACATCTCGACCGTCTCGGTCGCGGATGCCCCGACCAAGCTGTACCCGCTCGACAACGTCTCCAGCGGCGTCTACAGCGGCCCGTACATCCCGACCGATCTCAAGACCGACGCCCAGATCACCCTCAAGCCGAACCCGAACTGGCAGACCATCGGCGGTCATGCGCCGTATCTCGACTCGGTCATCCTGAAGTACTACGGCGATGCCGAGACGATGATCGCCGGCTACCAGGCCGGTGAGTACGACCTCGGCCAGGACCTCAACGACGCCGACATCCCGTCGCTGGCCTCGATCGACAAGTCGCAGGTCGTCATCCACGACTCGCTCACCTATGAGCTGAACGCGTTCAACAACGACCGGCTCAAGAGCGAGTTCGGCGGCGACGCCACCACGATCATCCAGGCCGTCAAGCTCGCGACCGACCGCCAGGCCATCGCCAACGGGCCTCTCGCCGGCAACGTGACGGTCAGCAACAACTTCATCTCGCCGCTGACCTGGTACTACAAGGACCTCGGCGGATCGACCGCGGCCGATCCGACCACCGCGTCCACCATGCTGGCCAACGCCGGCTGGACCATGGGCTCCGACGGCTACCTGACCAAGGGCGGCAAGACGCTCGAGCTTGATGTACTGCACCACGACCCGCCAGGTTCGTCAGGACACGCTCAAGCTCATTGCCTCGCAGCTGAAGGCGATCGGCATCAAGGTCGATGTCAACGCCAAGCCTGTCTTCTGACGTCTTCGGCGGATGGAACGGCACGTTTCGGCCACAACACGCCTGCAACCTGCGTCCATGGGAACTTCGACGTGGCCGAGTTCGCGTATGTCTCGCCGCTCGATCCGCTGGGCGGCTACCTGGTCTACACCACCGTCGGCATTCCCGACAATCCACCGCACGACGGCCAGAACGTGACTCGCATCAGCCTGCCGGTTCTCGACAGCGCATACCTCACCGTCCTCACGAACGTCGACTTCTCGAAGGTTCGCGACGCGATGTACACCGTTCAGGACATCTACGGTTCCGACCAGAACACGTACGAGCTTCCGCTCTACTACCGCAAGGACGTCTGGCTCGTGAATCCCAAGCTCCACAACTTCACGGGCAACCCGACAACCAGCGCCGCCGAATGGAACATCGGCGACTGGTGGGTTGGCTGATCCCACTCCGTCGACTGATCTAGCGATCTGTCGCCGCAGCTAGTCGTCAAGAGAGGGCGACGGGCCCACAAGGTCCGCCGCCCTCTCTCACATACGAGCGAGATCCATGATCAAGTACATAGTCAGACGCAGCCTGCAGGCCATACCCGTCCTGATCGGCATCACGGTCGTGTGCTTCGTGTTGATGCACCTGCAGCCGGGTAACCCTGCCGACCGCTTTGCCCAGAACCCCAAGATCACCCAGGCCCAGATTGCCGCCTTCGAGCATCGATGGGGCCTGTCCGATCCGCTGCCGGAGCAGTACTGCAAGTGGCTCGGCGTGTGCGGCGACAAGGGCGTGCTGAACGCATTGCCCGGAGGCACGCTCAACGTCGCGGGCCTGTCGATCAGCCTGCCGGGCGGGGACAACGGCATCCTGCACGGCGATCTCGGCTACTCGATCGATGACGGCCGGACGGTCGTCGCCGTCATCGGCGACCGGCTTCTGCCGACGATCATCCTCACCGGCACGGCTTACCTGATCTGGATCACGCTGGCTCTCGTCATGGGCGTGTACGCGGCCGTCCGTCGCTACGGGCTTTTCGACTCCGCCCTGACGATCTTTAACTACATCGGCTACTCCCTGCCGACCTTCTGGTTGGGTTTGATCCTGATCACCTTGTTAGCGGAGGGCGATCCATTCAAATGGTTCCCTGCGAGCGGCATGTGGGACGCTCGAACCGTGCCCGTCTTCGGCACGAGCGACTACTGGGCCTTTGTCGGTGCGCAGCCGCTGAATGCGCTCCAGGACCTTGCCAGGCATCTGGCTCTGCCGGTGTTGACGCTCGTCCTCGTCAGCATCGCCGGCGACTCGCGTTTCATCCGCTCGAGCATGCTCGATTCGCTCAACCAGGACTATGTGAAGACGGCGCGAGCCAAGGGCGTTCCTGAGAGGACCGTCGTGTTCCGCCACGCATTGCGGAACGCGCTGCTCCCGGTGGTCACCAACATCGGCCTGGAGATTCCGTTCATATTCGGCGGGGCCGTGGCTACGGAGACGATTTTCTCCTGGCCCGGCATGGGACGGCAGTTCGTCGAGTCCGTGGGGCACACCGACTACCCGGTTCTGATGGGGATCCTTCTCATCTCATCGGTATTCGTCGTCTTCGCGAACCTTCTGGCTGACGTCATGTACGCGGTGGTCGATCCCCGCGTGAAGTACGACTGAGGAATTGCGCGTGGACCCCCGCATTGAGGATGTCGAGCTGCCGCCCAGCGGTGGACCGACCGCGGACTACGAGGTCGCCCTGGTTTCGCTGAACCAGTGGCAGCTCGCGTGGCGCCGCTTCAAGAAACACAAGCTGGGCTTCTTCGGGGCCTGTCTGTTTCTGGGCATGGTCGCGATCGCCATATTCGGTCCGCTGCTGCTGCCCTACGACCCGCAGTACGTGCCGTCATTCACGTCGAAGCTCTGCGAAGGCAGCACGACCCTGCTCGCCTACAGCGGCTGCCCCCCGCTCACCCCGGGCCACATCCTTGGGACCACGGGCAGCCTCCGGCTGGACCTGCTGACACTGGTCGTCAACGGCGCCCGGATCTCGCTCATGATCGGAATCGGCGCGTCGGTTTTCTCGGCGGTCATCGGTACGATCGTGGGCGGCATCGCCGGCTACTTCGGCGGCTGGATCGACAACGTGCTGATGCGCATCGTCGACATCATGCTCAGCGTGCCGATCCTGTTCGTGATCATCTGGTGCGCCAAGGTGATCGGTAACGGCGACTGGAGGGTCATCCTCATCGTTTTCGCTGTGCTCGGCTGGCCGGGACTCGCCCGGCTCGTGCGCAGCCTTTTCCTGAGCCTCCGCACCGAGGTCTTCGTGGACGCCGCTCGGGCGGTCGGAGTCAGCGACATGAGGATCATCTTCCGGCACATCCTGCCGAACGCCGTCAGCCCGATCATCGTGGCGACGACGCTCTCCGTCGCTGGAGTGATCATCGGCGAGGCGTTCGTCAGCTTCCTGGGCTACGGCGTCGACCCGGCCCAGGTCCCGACCTGGGGCAACATCCTGACCGGTGGCCTCGACTTCGTCGGGCAGGGCAACTGGTGGTGGACGCTGTTCCCGGGCCTGGCGATCGTGATCACCGTTCTGGGAATCAACTTCATGGGCGACGGTCTCCGGGACGCCCTCGATCCGAGGAGCCGCGAGTGAGCAGCCAGCCCCTTCCAGCCAATTCAACCGCAGGCGCCGAGGACGGTCCGCTCCTGGATGTCCGCGGTCTGCGCACCTACTTCCATGTCATGGACGGGACCGTCAAGGCCGTCGACGGCGTCGACTTCGCGATACCGCGCGGCGGCACCGTGGGCCTGGTCGGGGAGTCCGGCTGCGGGAAGAGCGTGACCGCACACACGATCATGCGCCTGATCGACATCCCGCCCGGCGAGATCGCCGGCGGAGAGGTCTGGTTCGACGGTCGCGACCTTCTCAAGCTGTCCACGGACAAGATGAGACTCGTTCGCGGCGGCGAGATCGCGATGATCTTCCAGGAGCCGATGACTAGCCTCAACCCGGTCTTCACGATCGGAGACCAGATCTCCGAGGCGATCCTGCTTCACAACGACGTCAAGAAGAAGGAAGCCTGGGAGCGGGCGGTCGACTCCCTCCGCCTGGTGGGCGTGTCGGCCCCGGAGCGGCGAGTCAAGCAGTACCCGCACGAGCTGTCCGGCGGCATGCGGCAGCGAGCCATGATCGCCATGGCGCTGTCGTGCAACCCCAAGCTGCTCATCGCGGACGAGCCGACGACGGCCCTCGACGTGACCATCCAGGCGCAGATCCTGGGCCTCATCCAGGAGCTGCAGGCCCGCACGGGCACCGCCCTGCTTCTGATCACGCACGACCTGGCCGTTGTCGCCGAAACAGTGGAGACCATCGCGGTGATGTACGCCGGCCGGATCGTCGAGACCGGCACGGTGGAGCAGGTCCTGCTGAGCCCGCAGCACCCCTATACGCAGGGGCTGATCAGTTCCATCCCCGGCGTCAAGAAGCGCGGCGAGGCGCTCTCCGTCATCAAGGGCGTGGTGCCCAACCCGTTCCGGATGCCGCCCGGATGCAAGTTCCAGCCGCGTTGTCCGTTCGCGTGGGAACGCTGCAGCCAGGAGGAGCCGCCGCTGCTGGCGACCACCAGCGGGGCGACTTCGCGCTGCTTCCTGCACGCCCCCGAAGGGGCCGCCCGGAGGACCGGCTTCGAGAAGACGGTCGCCGCAACAGTTGAAAGCATGGTTGGGTGAAGTGAGCGACGCGATGAACTCGACCACCGAACCCGCCGCCGCGACGGCGTCCGCCGGGCCCGCAGGCGCCACCCCATCAACCGGGGCCGAAGTCCTCGTCGATGCGAGGAACGTCAAGAAGTACTTCCCCATCATGGGCGGCGTGCTCCGCCACCAGATCGGCAGCGTCTATGCCGTCGACGACGTCAGCCTGCAGATCTACCGCGGTGAGAAGTTCGGCCTCGTGGGGGAGTCCGGCTGCGGCAAGACGACCTTCGGGCGGACGATCCTGCGGCTGGAGAAGGCGACCGGCGGTTCCGTCTCGATGGCCGGCCAGGACGTCCTGGCGCTGAAGTCGCAGCCTCTGAAGCGGATGCGGCGCCGCATGCAGATCATCTTCCAGGACCCGTACGGGTCGCTGAACCCCCGCATGCCCATCAGCGACATCATCGGCGAGGGCCTTCTGGCCCAGGCCGACAAGACGAACGGTTGGGGCACGCGCTCGATCCGAGATCGGCGCGTCGGCGACTACCTGGAGGCCGTGGGCCTCCGGCGCGATTACGCGCGCCGATATCCGCACGAATTCTCCGGCGGCCAGCGGCAGCGCATCGGCATCGCCCGCGCTCTCGCCCTCGACCCGGAGTTCGTCGTCTGCGACGAGCCTGTCTCCGCCCTGGACGTTTCGATCCAATCGCAGATTCTCAACCTGCTCTCAGATCTGAGGGCGGAGTTCAACCTGACCTACCTGTTCATCGCCCACAACCTGTCCGTCGTGGAGTACTTCTGCGATCGGATCGGCGTCATGTACCTGGGCAAGCTCGTCGAGGTGGCGACGACGAGCGTCCTCTACGACAGCCCTCTGCATCCGTACTCGGTGGCCCTGCTCTCGGCCATACCGGTGCCGGATCCGCGGGTGCATATGCGGAGGCTCGTTCTGAAGGGCGACGTACCCTCGCCGGCCAACCCGCCGTCCGGCTGCCACTTCCATACCCGCTGCTGGCTGCGTGAGCGGCTGGGCAATCCGGCCGAATGCTCCGCGACCGAGCCGCCTCTCCGGATCATGGGTGACGGCCACCAGGTGGCCTGCCACTTCGCGGAGCAGGCGACGGCGCAGGCGGCCCAGGAGGCGGCAGCCGCGCAATCGATCATAGACACGGCGGTTGCGCCCGAGTAGCCATTCCGGATACGGCCTATGCAAGTTCGGCCGGTCTGCTGTACGGTGACGCGGCGTGGCGGCGCTCTGAGCCCAGGACGCCGCGCACCAGCCAGATAGGGGAACCAATCGCGCCGAAGGCGCGATCGCTGCCGGTTCCCCTGAAAGGCGACTACCAGCAAGGGAGTGAGATGAAGCGTCTAGCCTCATTGGTGGCGGTGGTGGCAATGGTCGCCACTGCCTGCAGCAGCAGCGCGGCGACGGCCACGCCGGCCGCGCCCACACAGGCCGCGGCAACGCAGGCCGCGCCCGACGGCCGCGGTAACGTCCCAGGCGACCGCGGCGGCAACTCCGGCTTCGACCGCGGTCGAAGGCGGGACCATGGTGTACGCGCTCAACGGCGACATGGTGCTCGCCGATCCGGCGCTCGTCAGCGACGGCAACTCGTTGTTCGTCGAGGCCCAGGTCGTCCAGGGCCTGCTCGGGCTGCAGCCCGGCACGATCAGCACGGTCGTTCCAGTTCTGGCCGCCGCCCTGCCGACGGTCAGCTCCGACGGCTTGACCTACACGTTCAAGCTCCGGACCGGCATCAAGTTCCAGGACGGCACCGACTTCAATGCGGACGCCGTCGTCTACAACTACCAGCGCTGGCAGGCCTTCCCCAAGGGTGATCTCCAGGACAACGCGTACTACTACGGCGCGGTCTTCGGCGGTTTCGGGACGGCCTCCAACGTCGCGTCAGTGGCGGCCCCGGACGAGCAGACCTTCGTCATAACCCTCAAGACCCCGCAGTCCAACTTCGAGCTGGCCTCGACTCTTGCCGTCTTCGGCATCGAGAGCCCGGCCGCGCTCAAGGCCGGCAACGCGGACACGACGCCCATCGCGTCCAACAAGTACGCCCAGGGCCAGCTTCCGCAGGGTCAGGACATGGTCGGCACCGGTCCGTTCATCTTCAAGGAATGGGTTCCGGGCGACCACATCACTCTGGTCAAGAACCCCACCTACTGGGATGCCGCCAACGCGGCTCACCTCGACCAGGTCACCTTCAAGCCCGTCGGCGACGAAACCGCCACCCTGCAGGATCTGCAGTCCGGCACCGTCGACGCGGCCTTCTCGCTCTCGCCGCTTGACGTCAAGACGGCCCAGGGCGCTGGGCTGACGATCATCGATCGCGGCCAGTCCTGCAACCAGCTCAACCTCGACATGAACCAGAGCGTTGGCGGCAAGGCGACCATCTACGCCAACAAGAACGTCCGCCTGGCGATCTCCGAGGCCGTGAACAAGCAGAGCTACGTCACGGCGTTCTACTCCGGACTGGGCAACGTGCCGACGGGCTTCATGCCGCCGGCCACCATCGGCTTCAAGGCCGAGACCCTGCCCGCGTACAGCGTCACTCAGGCAAAGGCCGATCTCACAGCCTCCGGCGTGACCGGCTCCGCCCTGAACATCGACCTCTACTACCCCTCCAACGTCGTGCGACCGTACATGCCCGATCCGAAGGGCATCGCCACGGCCATCGCCAATGACCTCACCGCCGCCGGATTCACGGTCACCCTCAAGACCGAGGACTGGCACGGCGGCTACGTCAGCGACGCCACCGCCGGCAAGCTGCCGCTGTACCTCTTCGGCTGGACTTGCGACTGGGCCGGCGCCGACAACTTCCTGTACACCGCATGGTTCGGGTACCAGGGCGGAAAGCCGAACCCGCAGTTCGGCTGGAAGAACGACGCGGCCAACGCGCTGATGCTGAAGGCTCTGCAGGAGCCGACGGCCGACGCCGCCAACGCCGACTGGGCCCAGGTCCAGGATGACCTCGCTCAGGATCTCCCGGTGGTTCCGATCGTGAACTCTCAGCCGCCTGGGGCATACACTTCCAAGGTTCATGGATACGTCGGTGCCAGCAACGGCATCGAATACCTGAACACCGTCTGGCTGTCCCAGTAACGCACGTTGTCGCGCGGCGAGGCCGCCCGGCAGCGCGGTAACATTCGGTGAAACGGGCCCCCCGGGGTCGACCCAGACCCCGGGGGGCTGCTATCCGCGGAGGAATCTCCTGACAGCGTGGCAAGGTTCATCGTCCGGCGCCTGTTAGTCGCAATTCCCGTACTTCTCGGTCTGTCGGTGATCCTTTTCCTGTTCCTGCGCCTGCTGCCCGGCGGGGGACCGGCGGAGGCCATCCTGGGGCAGCACGCCACGCCCCAGCTGGTCGCTCAGATCACGGCCGCGGAAGGTCTGGACAAGCCCCTCTACGTTCAGTACGTGGACTATCTCGGCCGCCTGCTGCACGGCGATTTCGGTGCGAGCTTCATCGACGGCCGGGATGTCGCGGGCACGTTCCTGATCCGCTTCCCGGGCACGGTGGAGCTGACGATCGGGGCCATGATCTTCGCCATCGGCCTGGGGATCCCTCTGGGCAGGCTGGCCGCCCGCCACCCCAACAGCTGGATCGACGGCGTCGTGACCGCGATCTCGCTCTTCGGGATCTCCATCCCGGTCTTCGTCCTGGGCTACACCCTGGCCTTCATCTTCGGCGTGGAACTCCACTGGCTGCCCACGTTGGGCCAGAACGATCCTCGCCTCGGCGTCAATCCGGTCACCCACTTCGCGATCATCGACGGCATCCTGGCCGGGCACTGGTACGTCATCGACGCCGTCTCGCACCTGGTCCTGCCGTCGATCGCACTGGGCACCATTCCCCTCGCGGTGTTCACCAGGATCACTCGCGCCTCGGTCATCGACGTCAGCAACGAGGACTACGTCCGGACGGCGCGGGCAAAGGGCCTCACCGACCGGCGTGTCAACGACCGCCACATCATGCGCAACGCCTGGCTGCCGGTGACCACCGTCATCGGCCTGGAAACCGGGGCGCTTCTGGCCGGAGCCGTGCTGACCGAGACCGTCTTCAGCTGGAACGGAGTTGGCTCTTGGGTTGTGAGCTCAATCCAGAACCACGACTACATCGTCGTCCAGTCGCTGATACTGATCTTCGCCTCGATCTTCCTCGTGGTGAACCTGATCGTGGACGTGGGCTATGCCTTCCTCAACCCGCGCATCAGGTACAGCTGACATGGCCACTTCCACGGCCGTCGCCGTCCCGTCGACCACGAGGGTCAGTCGTGGGCTCTGGCACGATGCCTTCCGGAGGCTGATGCGCAACGGTCCGGCGATCGTGGGCATTGTCTTCATCTCGATCTTCGTGTTTGGCGCCATCCTGGCTCCGATCATCGCTCCCTACCCCCCCAACGTGCCCGGGCAGCTGGGCAACGCCCTGCAGGGCCCGAGCCTGGCTCACATCATGGGTACGGACACCCAGGGGAACGATGAGTTCAGCCGGATCCTCTACGGAGCTCGGATCAGCCTTTCCGTCGGCGTGGTCGCCGTCTTCTTCGGGTTGATCGGCGGCACCACGGTAGGCGCCATCGCCGGTGGAGCGGGCGGCATCATCGACGGCATCCTGATGCGGGTCATCGACGTGCTGCTTGCGGTGCCCGGCATCCTGCTCGCGATCGGGATCGTGGCCTGGCTCGGCCACGGCGAGGTGCAGATCATGCTTGCGGTGGGCATCTCGTACTCGCCGATCTTCGCCCGGCTGCTGCGAGGTAGCCTGCTGGCCTTACGTGAGTCGGACTATGTCATCGCCGCGCGTTCGATGGGGGCTTCGCCAGTCCGGATACTGCTGCGGCACATGATGCCCAACGCCCTGACGCCGCTGATCGTTCAGGCCACGCTGGCCGCGGCGACGGCCATCATCGACGTTGCAGGGCTCGGCTTCCTGGGTCTGGGCCCGGGCGATCCGCGAATTGCCGAGTGGGGCGAGATGCTGACCGACTCGTCGCGCTTCCTGCAGAGCGCCCCGTATCTGATCTTCTTCCCGGGTGCCGCGATCGTGATCAGCGCGATCGGCTTCAACCTCCTGGGCGACGGGCTGCGCGAAGCGCTCGACCCGCGGCTGAAGCGATAGGGACGGGCATGAACCTGCTGTCCATCCGCGACCTCGTGGTCAAGTTCAGGACCCACGACGGGACAGTCCACGCCGTCAACGGCGTCTCCTTCGACCTGGACGAGGGCGAGACGCTCGGCCTTGTCGGCGAGTCGGGCTGCGGCAAGTCGGTCACGAACCTGGCGGTCATGCGGCTCCTGCCCAAGCCCGCCGGGCACATAGAAGGCGGAGAGGTCGTCTTCCAGGGCCAGGATCTTCTCCGGCTCGACGAGTCCGAGATGCGCGACCTGCGGGGCAAGGAGATCGCCATGATCTTCCAGGACCCGATGACGAGCCTGAATCCGGTTCTCACCATCGAGGAGCAGCTGGTCGAGACGATCCGCGCCCACCGCCGCGTTTCCAAGTCGCAGGCGCGGGCCCGCAGCATCGAGCTGCTGACGATGGTCGGCATCCCGCAGCCGGAGACGAGGCTTCGCAACTACCCGCATCAGTTCAGCGGCGGCATGCGGCAGCGAGTCATGATCGCGATCGCTCTGGCGCTCGAGCCCAAGCTGTTGATCGCCGACGAGCCGACGACCGCCCTCGACGTGACGATCCAGGCCCAGGTCCTGGACCTGCTCCAGCGCCTGGCGGCGGACCTCGGCACCGCCGTGATCCTGATCACCCACGACCTTGGAGTCGTTGCGGGCATGACCAACCGGCTCAACGTGATGTACGCCGGCTTCGTGGTCGAGAGCGCTACGACCCCCGATCTCTTCGCCCGTCCGCGCCACCCCTATACCGTCGGCCTGCTGCACTCGATGCCGCGGTTGGACGCTCAGCCGGGCGAGCCTCTCATCCCGATCGAGGGCGTTCCGCCCGACCTGCGCCGCGCCCCCGTCGGGTGCCCGTTCGCGCCGCGCTGCGCCTGGCGCGTGGAGAGCTGCTGGACCGCCATGCCGTCCCTCGAACCGATCGATCAGATCGCCGAAATCGTCACCACCGGGCCGAACGCGACGCATCGGATCGCATGCTGGAATCCGGCCACGCCCGACGAGGCGACCGCCGCCCGGCCTCTCCGCGAGGGCTTTGCGCCGGCCGCCGCGCCGACAGGGGCAGTGGCGTGAGCGGCGTGACCGGCCAGCCCGAGACCGCGGCGTCCGCCGGCGTCGCCTCGACCGGCACCGAGCCGGGCGGGCCGCTGCTCGAGATCACCGACCTCCGGATGTACTTCCCGATCAACAGCGGCATCCTCATCAGCCGCCACGTCGGCGACGTTCGCGCGGTCGACGGCGTCACGCTGGCGATCCAGAAGGGCGAGACCGTCGGCCTGGTCGGGGAATCGGGCTGCGGCAAGAGCACGGTCGGCCGTACGATCCTGCGCCTGTACCGGCCGACGTCCGGCCGGATCGTCTTCGAAGGCCAGGACATAACCTGGGCCGAAGGTTCGACGCTGCGCGGAGTCCGGCGGCGGATGCAGATGATCTTCCAGGATCCGTACGCGAGCCTGAACCCCCGCATGACCGCGGCGGGAATCGTGTCGGAGCCGTTGGAAATCCACGGTGTCGGGGCCGCGTCGGAGCGCCGGGAGCGCGTCCGCGACCTGCTGGCTACCGTGGGTCTCGATCCCGACTACGGCGATCGCTACCCGCACGAGTTCAGCGGCGGCCAGCGCCAGCGCATCGGCGTCGCTCGGGCGCTGGCCCTCCACCCGGATCTGATCGTCGCCGACGAGCCGATCAGCGCCCTGGACGTCTCGATCCAGGCCCAGATCATCAACCTCCTGGAGCGACTCCAGGGCGAGTTCGGACTTACCTACCTGTTCATAGCCCACGACCTTTCGGTGGTCCGCCACATCAGCGACCGGATCGCGGTGATGTACCTGGGCCGTCTGGTCGAGACGGCGACCTCGCGCGAGCTGTACGACCGCCCGATCCATCCCTACACCGTGGCCCTGCTCTCGGCCGTGCCGATTCCGGACCCGGTGATCGAGCGGAAGCGTCGGCGGATCATCCTGACTGGCGACGTTCCGAGCCCCTCGGATCCTCCGCCCGGATGCCACTTCCACACTCGCTGCTGGCTGCGAGCGCGGCTGGGCAACCCGGAACGGTGCGTGGCCGAGGCGCCCGTGCTGCGCGAACTGGCGAGCGGTCACGCCGTGGCCTGCCACTTCGCGGAGGAGGTGGACGGCTCGCCGGAGCAGGGCCTCCAGGTCACCGGCGAAGGCACGGGCGGATCTTCGTCCGCGACCGCGCCGACGGTGCCCCAACCGGCGGGGTCGCGGCGGCCGGACCGGGGCTAGCGACATGAAGCCGCTCCGGATCGCCCTGGCCCAGCTGGCCCCGCGCCTCGGGCTGCTCGACGACAACCTGGCGCGGCACCGCGAGCTTCTGGCCGAGGCTCGGGCTGGAGGCGCCGCCCTCGCCGTGTTCCCGGAACTCGGCCTCACCGGCTATCAGCTGCAGGATCTCGCCGCCGAGGTGGCGATGCGGGCGGACGATCCGAGGCTGGCGAGCCTGGCCGCGGACGCCGGCGAGATGTCGGCGATCGTCTCGTTCGTCGAGGAGGCGGCCGATCACAGGCTGTTCATCAGCGCGGCTCTTCTCGAGGACGGCGCCGTGCGCTTCGTCCACCGCAAGCTCTTCCTGCCCACCTACGGGCTCTTCGACGAGCGGCGGTTCTTCGCGGCGGGCGAGCGGCTGCGAACGGTCGACTCGCGCCTGGGCGTCCGGCTCGGGATCGGCGTGTGCGAGGACTTCTGGCATCTGGCCGTGCCCGAGACGCTGGCCCTGGACGGCGCCCAGATCCTCGTCAACGTGTCGTCGTCGCCGGGCCGCGACCTGGCCGCGATTCACGAAGTGGGGCTGGGCACGGCCGCTTCGTGGCGGACCCTGATGCGGACGTACGCGCAGCTCACCACCAGCTTCGCGGTCTTCTGCAACCGCGTCGGAACCGACGAGACGATCAGCTTCTGGGGCGGGTCCGAGGTGATCGCTCCGAGCGGCGAGCCGCTCTTCACGGCGCCGCTCTTCGACGAGGGTCTGTACTTCGTGGACCTAGAGCTCGGCGACGTGCGGCGGGAGCGCATCGGCCTGCCGCTGCTGCGAGACGAAAGACCCGAGCTTCATCTGCGCGAGCTTCGCCGGATCCTCGCCGAGCGGACCGAGATGGCGATCGACCAGGCGAGCGAGCCGCCCGAAGGGCCGACCGAGCAACCGCCCGGGACCGGCGCGGCTGCCGGCGGGTCCGAGCCGGCCTGATGGCCTCGGGCGCGGCTCCAGGGCCCGGCGACGGGGACGATCGAGGAGACCCGCTCTTCGAGCTGCCGCCCGAGCTGGCGATCGACACCGACGTCGCCCGGCGGGTCATGGTCGGCTTCATACGCAACCAGCTTCGCCAGGCCGGCTTCAGCCGGGGCGTGCTTGGTTTGTCGGGCGGGATCGATTCGGCGCTCGTCGCGTTCCTGGTCGCCGAGGCCGTCGGTCCGGAGAGCCTCCTGTGCGTGCTGATGCCGTACCGAACCTCCTCGCCCGAGTCGGTCGACCACGCCCGGCTGGTAGTCGATCGGCTCGGCTGTGCCTGCGATCTGGTCGACATCAGCGCGATCGTCGACGGCTACTTCGGGCGCGACGGTGAGGCGGGCGCCGGGGGCGAGCTGGCGCGCGATGCGGCTTCGCTGCGGCGCGGCAACTTCATGGCCAGAGCCCGGATGTGCGTCCTGTACGACCGCTCGGTGACGTGGGGCGGCCTGGTCGTCGGAACCGGCAACAAGACCGAGGCGCTGATCGGGTACTCGACGCTGTTCGGCGACTCGGCCTGCGCCTTCAATCCGATCGGCGACCTGTACAAGAGCCAGGTGCGGCAGGTTGCGGCGGCGATCGGGGTGCCCGAGGAGATCATCCGCAAGGCGCCCTCGGCCGACCTGTGGCCCGGCCAGACCGACGAGGTCGAGGCCGGGTTCACGTACCCCGAGCTCGACCGGCTGCTCTTCTGGATGATCGACAAGCGGCGCACCGACGAAGAGCTGCTGGCGATGGGCTTTCCCGGGCCGGAGATGGAACGGGTGAAGCGGATGGTCGCCGTCTCGGAGTTCAAGCGGCAGGTTCCGCCGGTGGCCAAGCTTGGGCCGCGCACCACGGGCGTGGACTACCTCTATCCGCGACGGCGGCCCGGTTCGGCCCGGCCGTGAGCCGCGCGGCCGGATCCGGCGGCGGCCCCGGGGAGCGCGCGGTCGGCGGCCCCGGGGAGCGCGCGGTCGGCGGCGAGCGAGGCCGGTTGTTCGTCGTGGCCACGCCGATAGGCAACCTCGGCGACGTCTCCTTCCGGGCGATCGAAGTGCTCAAGAGCGTTCCGCTGGTCGCGGCCGAGGATACCCGGCTGACGAGACGCCTGTTCGCGCGGTACGAGATCGCGACCTCCCTGGTGAGCTACCACGCGCGGAGCGGCCGGGGTCGCGAGCTGGAGTTGATCGAGCACCTGCGCGCCGGGCGCGACCTGGCCCTGGTGACCGACGCCGGCACGCCGCTCGTCAGCGATCCGGGCGGCGAGCTGGCGGCGGCGTGGGCGGCGGATGGCGGCGTCGTCGTACCGATTCCCGGAGCCTCGGCGGTGCTGGCCGCGCTCGTAGCCAGCGGCCTCGCCGCGGCCCGCTGGAGCTTCGAAGGGTTCCTGCCCCGGAGCGGCAGGGAGCGGCGCGATCGCCTTGCCCGGATCGCGGCGGACGAGCGGGCCTGCGTCGTATACGAGGCCCCTTCCCGCGTTCCGGCGACACTCGCCGACCTCGCGGCCGCCGCCGGCGGGGAGCGGCGGGCGGCCGTTTGCCGCGAGCTGACCAAGATCCACGAGGAGGTCGTGCGCGGTCCGCTGGCGGAGCTGGCGGCGAGGGCGGCGGGCGGCGAGATCACGCTCCGCGGCGAGTTCGCGATCGTCGTCGAGGCGGTCACGGCCGGCCACTCCGGGAAGCGACCGGCCGGCGAGGAGCAGGCCTCGATGGCCGACGGCCGGGCCGAGGTAGCGCGCCTGATAGAGGGTGGAGCGCGCCGCTCCGACGCCGTCCGGCGGGTCGCGGCGGCCACGGGTCTCGATCGCCGCGAGCTCTACAGGCCCGGCTGAAGGCGGTCTTCTCGGCGTCAAGGCCGGGTCCAGGGGACGCCGTATGTCTCGGCGGTCGGCCGGATGGCGAATGGGCGGATGCGGCTTATACTCCCTGCATAGGGAGGTTCGCCCAAGGACCTCGGCCCGCGTGATGACAGGGAGAGCCATATGACCGGAAAGCTCCGGACAGCCTTAGCGCTGCTTGCCACAGCCGCCCTCGTGGCGGCCTGTTCGAGTTCGAGCGCCACCTCGGCGCCGAGCGCCGCATCGGGTTCGAGCCTGAAGATCGGCGTGGTCACCGACGTCGGGTCGGTAACGGACCACACCTTCAACGAGTACTCGTGGGAAGGCGCCAAGGCGGCCGCCGCGGCTCTCGGCGCCACCGCCAACTACGTGGTTCCGGCCGACGCCTCGGACTACACGAAGGACATCCAGACCTTCGTCGACCAGAACTACAACATCATCGTGACGGTCGGCTTCAACCTCGGCGACGCGACCATCACCGCCGCCAAGGCCAACCCGAACATCTGGTTCATCGCCGTCGACGTGGACCCGTGCGTGGACGCGACCGGCGCCCCGGATGACACGTTCGCCTGCAAGGGCGACGCGGCTACTCTGCTGCCCAAGCTCATCGGGATCCAGTTCGAGGAGGATCAGGCCGGATACCTCGCCGGTATCGTCGCGGCGGCGGTCAGCAAGACCGGCGTCGTCGGCCAGATCGGCGGCATCAACAACAACCCGGCCGTCGTCCGTTACATGCAGGGCTTCCAGCTCGGCGCGGCGTCGTACAAGTCGAGCATTCAGGTCAAGACGGCCTGGTTCTCGACCGGCGACCTCACCAAGGCGTACGGCGACCCGGTCTACGGCAAGACCTTCAGCACGCAGTTCATCGCCCAGCAGGGCGTTGACGTCGTCTTCCAGGTCGCGGGCAGCACCGGCAACGGCGCCCTCGACGCCGCCTGCGCCGCCGGCATCTACGGCATCGGCGTGGACGTCGACGAGTACCTGACCTATCCGAGCGCCGACAAGTGCATCGTCACGTCGGCCGAGAAGAACGTTTCGGCCGCCGTCAACCAGACGATCACGTCAATCTCGGGCGGGACCGCCAAGGGCGGCATCGCGAAGTTCAACGCCGCCAACAACGGCGTCGGCTACGCGCCCCTCAGCGAGAACACCTCGGTGACCTATCCGTCCGATCTTCAGGGCAAGCTCGATGCGGCTCTGACGGCCATGAAGGCCGGCACCCTCACGACCTGCCCCGCCCAGTGCGGGACCTGGACCGGCCAGTAGTCACACCCGGTAGCCTTCTGTTACGTTCTCGAGCGGGTCGCGCCTTCACGGCGCGGCCCGCTCGCTGCATCCGCCCCGGCTTCACGCCGATCGAGGAAGCGATGATGGAAGACGCCACGAGCGGGAGCGCGCCGGCTCTCGAGATGCGGGGGATAACTAAGCGGTACCCCGGGGTGGTGGCCAACGACCACATAGACCTCGACGTCTGCCGGGGCGAGATCCACGCCCTGCTGGGCGAGAACGGCGCGGGCAAAACCACGCTCATGAACGTCCTGTACGGGCTGGCTCGCCCGGACGAGGGCAGGATCCTGCTGGACGGCCGGCAGATCCAGATCGCCGGGCCTGCCGATGCCATAGCCCAGGGCATCAGCATGGTCCACCAGCACTTCATGCTCGTGCCGGTACTGAGCGTCGCCGAGAACGTGATCCTCGGCGCCGAGACGATGTCGAACCGCGTGTTCGTGGATCGGCACGAGGCGAGCCTCCGAATCGGGGCGCTGGCCGCGCGCTTCGGCTTCGACCTGGATCCCGACGCGAAGGTGGGCTCGCTGTCCGTCGGGCAGCAGCAGCGCGTGGAGATACTCAAGGCGCTCTATCGGGACGCCCGAATCCTCGTCCTCGACGAGCCGACGGCCGTGCTGACCCCCAACGAGACCGAGGAGATCTTCGCCCTGCTCCGCCGCCTGGCCGCCGATGGACGCTCGATCGTCTTCATCAGCCACAAGCTCTACGAAGTCCTCGAAGTCGCGGACAGGATCACCGTTATCCGGCGCGGGAGAGTGATCGGCGAGCGGCGACCGGGCGAGACCACGGAGGAGGAGCTCGCGGAGTTGATGGTCGGCCGCGAAGTCGAGCTCACCGTGGACAGGGGCGTCTCGCGCGTCGGCGGACCGGTGCTGCGCGTCGAAGGGTTGCGCGTCGCCGACGATCGCCGTCACGAGGTCGTCCCCGGCGCCACATTCGAGATCAAGGCGGGTGAGATCCTGGGAGTCGCCGGTGTCGCCGGCAACGGCCAGGACGAGCTGGTTCAGGCGCTGATCGGGCTGCGCCGAAGCCTCGGCGGCAAGGTCACACTGTTGGGGCAGGACGTGACCGGGCTGTCGCCGCGGCGGATGAACGAGGCCGGAGTCGGCTACGTTCCGGGCGACCGGCATCGGTTCGGTCTGATACTGGCGTTCCCCGTCTACGACAACCTCGTCCTGACCAGCTACTACCGCGCCCCGTTTGCGCGCGGTCTGCTGCGCAACGACTCGGCCATCCTCGAGTCGGCGGCCGCGCAGGTGGATCGCTTCGACATCCGGACCCCTTCCTCGCGGGCCACCACGTCGACGCTGTCCGGTGGCAACCAGCAGAAGGTCGTGGTGGCCAGGGAGTTCGACCGGGAGTTGAAGCTGCTCATCCTCGACCAGCCCACTCGGGGCCTTGACGTGGGCAGCATCGAGTTCATCCACCGCCAGATCATCGCCAAGCGCGACGCCGGGACGGCGGTGCTGCTCGTCTCGGCCGAACTCGACGAGGTCATGGAGATGTCCGACAGGATCGCCGTGATGTATCGGGGCCGGATCGTGGCCGAGCTGGACGGGCGCACCGCGGACAAGAGTGACGTGGGCCTGCTGATGGCCACCGGCGGCCAGGCGGCGGCATCCCCGAAGGAGGCTTTGGCGTGAGCGGTTCCGGGGCGTCTGTCACGCCAGCCATGGGCGCGGTCGCCCGTGCTCGGAAGGCCATCGTCCGCGTCATCGTCGCGGTGGCTCAGCCGATCGCGGAGCCGGCCGTTGCCATCCTGCTCGCCCTGCTCGTCGGAGCTGCGGGCATCACCATGTTCAGCGGGCTCCTGGCCGGCCATTCGAACTTCGACGTCGGCCTGCCGATCGTCGCCTACAGCGCCCTGCTGGGTGGAGTTGCCACCCCCAACGGCATCACGTCCACTCTCGTCTACGCCACGCCGCTGATCCTCGCGGGCCTGGGCGTGGCACTGGGCTTCAAGGCCGGGTTGTTCAACATCGGCGGACGCGGCCAGTTCCTGTTCGGCACGGTCGGGGCGATGGCCGTGGCGACCGTGGTCGGCCCTTCCCAGAGTTCCTACATCACCGTTCCGCTGGCCTTGCTGGCCGGCGCGGCGTTCGGGGCTTTTGCGGGGTTCATCCCGGGCTGGCTCAAGGCCACGTCCGGGGCCCACGAGGTCGTGACCACGATCATGCTCAACTACGTCTTCGTGTTCGTGACCTACTGGGCCATCAGCGGTCCACTGGTCCTGCCCAACGCCCATCAACCGATCACCGCCGACGTGACCACTCGGAACGCGGCGCTGCCGATCATCTTCGGCCCCGATGGGCTCATCAACTTCGGCAGGGGCGGCCATCTCGGCATCCTGATCGCGTTGCTTGCCGTGCCGATCGTCTGGTTCCTGCTCTACCGGACGACGCTCGGGTTCGAGATCCGAGCGGCCGGCGCCAACCAGGACGCGGCCCGCTACGGCGGCATGAAGACCAACCGCCTGATCGTCCTGACGATGTCGATCGCCGGCCTCATGGCCGGTCTGGCCGGCGCGACGACTCTCCTGGGCGTCGTCCACCAGATCGAGCCCGGCTACGACACGACCGTCGGTTTCGACGCGATCACCGTCGCGCTGCTCGGCCGCTCCAACCCCGTGGGCGTTCTCTTCGCGGGCCTCCTGCTGGGGGCGATGCGGGCCGGCTCCCAGACCATGCAGGTCCAGGCTGGCGTTCCCGCAGAACTGGTGGACGCGCTCCAGGCCATCATCCTCGTCTTCCTCGTGGTGAACGTGCTGAGGCGCTGGCTGGGTCGAAGAGCGGCGAAAGGCGACTCCTCGCCGTCGGTCGAAGCCGGCACCGCGCTGACCTCGGAGGGCGTCGCATGAACGGCATCCCGCAGGCCCTCGACGCCATCCCCGTCCTGGGCATCGTCTTCCAGTTCCTCGGCTACACGCTCACCAACCTGGGCTATATGTCCCAGACGACGGTCGCGGTCGCGGTTCCGATCACCCTGGCGGCCCTGTGCGGGGTCCTGTGCGAGCGGTCTGGAGTGGTCAACATCGGCATCGAGGGGATCATGCTGACGGCCGCGTTCGTCGGCTGGATAGTCGGCGTCGCCGCCTCCGCGGCCCTCGGCGTTGGCACGCCGCTGCCGCTCTTCGGTGTGACGCTGCCCCTCCTGCTGGGCCTGGCGGCGGCCATCGCGGTCGGGATGCTGGTCGCCCTGCTGCACGCCTGGCTTGCCATCTCGCTGCGCGTGGACCAGATCATCAGTGGCACGATCATCAACATCGGCGCGGCCGGGATCACCGGCTACATGTACACCCTCATCGCTTCCCAGGCTCCGACCGGCGCGGGCAGCTTCGCCGCGTACCAGGTTCCACAGCAGGTGGCCGACCTGCCGGTCGTGGGCTGGCTGATCAACGCCGTTCTTTCGCAGGGACCCATCGGCCTGACCACGATCGTGATCGTGATCGTCCTGCAGATCATGCTGTTCCGATCTCGCTGGGGCCTGCGAACGCGGGCGGCGGGCGAGCATCCGCGAGCCGCCGAGACGGTCGGGATCGACGTCATCCGGCTTCGCTATCGAAACGTGGTCATGTCCGGCGCGCTGGCGGCACTGGGCGGCGCCTGGCTGAGCATGGAACAGACCAACAACTTCAACGCGAACATGACCGCCGGGCGCGGCTTCATCGGCCTCGCGGCGATGATCGTCGGACGTTGGACTCCGCTGGGAGCCTTCGGCGCCGCGCTGCTCTTCGCGTCGGCCACCGGGCTCAGCACTTCCCTCCAGATCTCGCCGCCAACCGGCCAGCTGGGCGAGCTCATGGGGCACGTCCCGGGCGAGTTCTGGGAAGCGCTGCCCTACATCATCACGATCGTGATCCTGGCGGGCCTGATCGGTCGGAGCGTCGCCCCGGCCGCCGACGGACAGCCCTACGAGCGCGAATCGGCCACGTGACAGTCGGGGCCGCGGTCGGGTCGAACCGACGTTCCGGCACGGGCCGGCCGGTCCCGCGGCCGCCCGCGGTCGCCCGTGGTCGTCCGCGGCCGCCCGCGGTCGCCCGCGGTCGTCAGCCCTTCCGGAGCAACGAAGGATAGAAGTTGGTCTTGCCCGCGGCCGTCTTGAGGCGGGCCCATTCGTCGAGGATCGTCACCGCCTCGTTGGCCGCGCGAATGGCCCGCTCCTCCGCGCCGTTGTCGCCGAAGGCGTTCGTGACGCGGTTGGCCACCGCCCCCAGGACCGCGCCGCTGCGCATGCCGAAGAGCCTGGCCAGGACGAACAGCGCCGCGCACTCCATCTCCAGGCACGCGACGCCGGCCGCCCGAAGGTCGTCGACGAGGCCGTCCACGCCGGACTGCCAGAATCCGCCCGTGACGGGGCGTTCCTGGCCGAGGTAGAACGAGCCGACGCTGCACACCACGCCGACGTGGTATCGGTAGCCCAGTTGTTCGCACGCCTCGACCAGCGCCATGTGCACCTCGGGATCGGCGAAGGCCGGGTGCTCGAGCGGCAGGTAGCGATCGGAGGTGCCGTCTCGCCGGACCGCGGCGACGGGGACGATGAGATCGCCGGGCTCGATCTCGGCCTGCAGCGCCCCGCACGTGCCAACTCGAAGGATCGTCCGGCCGCCGATCGTGGCGAACTCGTGGGCCGCGATCTCGAGGCTGGGAGCGCCGATCCCGCTGGATATCGCCCCGATCGGCACACCCTTGAAGACGCCGCGAGCCGAGCGGTACTCGCGGTGGAAGGCCAGCTCCTCGGCCTCGTCCCACGTCGCCATCATCCTGAGGACGCGCCCCGGGTCGCCCGGCATCAGCACGGTCGACGGGATCTGCCCGGCTGAGAGATGCAGGTGATACTGGGCCCCGGTTTCGTCGGTCGGAGCGTCGGCGCTACGCCCGACCGAACCGGCCGGAGACTTGTTTGGGCCGCTGGCGTCCATCGGTCGTATCCTCGGGTCGCACTCGCTCGGTGGTCGGTGCAGAAGCTATCACTACTGGAAGCGGCGGTCGCGCGGTGAGGTGTCGACGATGACGGGTAGTGGAATCGAGTTCATCGACCGGGCGGAGGCGCCGGCGCACCTGCCCGAGTTCGCCGGGCTGCTGCGCGTCGCCCTGGAGGCGCAAGGACGGGCGCGCGCTCCCTATTCCAAATTCCAGGTGGGCGCGGCGGTGCTCGGCGGCAGCGGAGCCGTCTACCCCGGGTGCAACGTCGAGTCGGCATCCTACGGGGCCACGATCTGCGCCGAGCGGAGCGCAATCGTCGCGGCGGTGGCAGGCGGCGAGACGGCCGTGCGGGCCTGCGTAGTGGTCACGCCCACTCGAGAGCCGTCGAGCCCGTGCGGCATATGCCGCCAGCTGCTGGCCGAGTTCGGGCCGGCGGTGCAGGTCTTCATGGCCTCGAGCGTCTCGGACGTAGTCGTTGCCGCGACGTTGGGCGAGCTGCTGCCGCTGTCGTTCGACGCCGCCGATCTGGACGAGGCCGCGCAATGAGCGAGACGCGGTTCGAGTTCGCCCTGGGTCGCGAGATTCCGCCGGCCGATCAGCCGGCCAGGCTCGACGCCATCGAGGCGGAGATCCGCCGCCGAACCGACGTGGTGCCACGCGTGGGGATGGTTCTCGGGTCCGGGCTCGGAGGGCTCGCGGATGCCGTCGAGGTCGAGTGTTCGGTCGGCTTCGACGAGCTGCCCGGGTGGCCTCCGGCCACCGCCCCCGGCCATGCCGGACGGCTCCTGATCGGCCGTCTCTCCGGCGTGCCGGTGGTCGTGCAGCAGGGCCGCTTCCACCTCTACGAGGGTCACTCCGCCGGCTTCGTCGTGCAGCCCGTGCTGCTCATGCGGCGCCTCGGGGCGGGAATCGTGGTCCTCACCAACGCGGCCGGCGGAGTGAATCCCGACTACGGGGCGGGGACGCTGATGGTCATCGTCGACCACATCAACATGACCGGCCGGCACCCGCTCATAGGTCCCAACGCCGAAGAGCTCGGGGCGCGCTTCGCGGACATGACCCACGTCTGGGACGCGGACCTGCGCGCCGCGCTTCTGGAGGCCGGCCGGGCCGAGGGCGTGTCGCTGACCGAAGGCGTCTACGTCGCGCTGACCGGGCCCACATACGAGACCCCGGCAGAGTTGCGGATGGCCCGGACCCTCGGGGCCGACGCCGTGGGGATGTCCACAGCGCTGGAAGCCGTCGCCGGCCACTGGTGCGGTCTTCGCGTCTGCGGCGTCTCGCTGGTGACCAACGCCGGTGCCGGGCTGGGGGCGGAGGAGCTGACTCACGAGGAAGTGCTGGCGGCCGCCGAGGCAGCCGGCCCGCGGCTCTCCCGGGTCCTCGCCCGGTTCGTCGGGGAGTTGCGTTTGGAGTAGGACCGAGCCGCCCACGCGGGGCGCGGCCGGCCCGGGCGATGCACCTGCGCAGGATGGCCGGGGCGCCGCGCCTGGGGTGATGCGCAGCGCCCCGGGGGTCCGATTGTCAGGCCAGGACGAGCACCTGCTCGTCGTCGGGTGAGGTTGCCGGCTGCTCGTCGTCGGTGTCGTCGTCGTCGGCCGGCTCCGCCGTATCGACCGCTGCGGCCTCGTCGGCCGCAGCCTGCCCGGCCAGCGACTCGGCCTCGTAGTCGCGCTTGTGGCGGCCCGACAGCATCTCGACCGAGGTGGCGACGACCTCAGTCTTCCAGTGGCGCGCGCCGCGGTCGTCATCCCACTGGCGCGTCTGAAGTCGACCTTCGATGGCGACCTGCTGGCCCTTGCCGAGGTACTGGCCGCACACCTGTGCCAGTCGGTCCCAGACCACGACGTTGTGATACTCCGCGCGCTCCTTGCCGTTGCCTCGGAACTCGTTGGTCGCCACGGCGAACGTGGCGACGCTCGATCCGCTGGCCAGAGATCGCAGTTCCGGGTCGCGGGTGAGGCGACCGGTCAGTAGGACCTTGTTCACGGTCCGGTTCTCCTATTCCGGCGCCGCTCGATGGCGGCGCTTCTCTGTGACGGCGGGTGGCCGAACCCTACTCACGAGCGATCAACCGCGACTCATCCGGGGCTTATGCGAACCCGCATGCTGGATGACGGCACTGGCGCTCTGAAGTGGACGCAGGCACGATGTGAGGCGGGCCCTGCCAGTCACCAGGAAGGGTCGACGGCGCGCGGCGCTGCCCGTGGGCCCGTCGTGGGCGCTTCCAACGAGAAAGGCCCGGTGAGCCGGGCAGCGGGTACAGCGCTATGCTGGCCACCGGCGCAGCCGGCGGGTGCGCCAGCCGGCGTCCCAGGAGGATGTCCAATGGATAGGAGGAGGCCAGCCGTGTCCCGGATCGGTCGGTTCCTGCTGACGGGCATGCTGCTCGTTGCGTCGGCCGCCTGCAGCAGCTCGGGCGCCACGCCGACTCTCACGAATTCGACGTCGCAGCCGGGCGGCTCCGGAGCTCCGCTGTCGAATGCCACCCTCGCGCCGGGCGCAACCCTCGCGCCGGGCGCAACCCTCGCGCCGGGAGCCACGGTCGTCCCGTCGTGTGCGTGCAGCTTCCCGGCTGCTTCCCCCGCGCGAACGACGTCCGCTGCCAGAACGCCGGCACCCACGGCGGCCCCGACGCCCGCGGCAACCCCGGCACCGACGCCCGTCAAGAGCGGGACGGTCGTCGCCTGGGGCGACGACAGCGCCGGCCAGACCGACGTTCCGGCGGGACTCACCGGCGTCGTGGCCGTGGCCGCGGGCGACGAGTTCAGCCTGGCCCTCAAGTCGGACGGGACGGTCGTTGGCTGGGGCGCCACCGACGCCGACGTCGGCGAGACGAAGATCCCCGCCGCCGCGACGAACGTCACGCAGATCGCGGCGGGCGGCACGTTCAGTCTGGCCCTCAAGTCGGACGGGACTGTCATCGGTTGGGGCGACAACACCTACGGCCAGGCGACTCCTCCGGCCGGTCTGAAGAACGTCGTCGAGATCTCGGCCGCGGGTGTCCACTCGCTGGCGCTGACGGCCGACGGAACCGTCGTGGCCTGGGGCGGCGACCCCAACGGCGAGACCGACGTTCCGACCGGCCTCAAGAACGTGGCCCACATTTCGGCCGGCTACGACTACAGCCTCGCCCTGCTGAAGGACGGCACCGTGGTCGCCTGGGGCGACAAGTACCCGACCGACGTGGCCACCGGCGTAGCCAAGGTTCCGGCCGGTCTCAGCGGCGTGACCGCCATCTCGGCCGGCTACTACCACAACCTCGTCATCGAGTCCGACGGATCGGTCGTGGGTTGGGGCACCAACCAGGACGGCGAGACGACCATCCCGGCCGGACTGAAGGCCGTCGCGGTGGCGGCCGGCGGCGACTTCAGTGTGGCCCTCAAGGCAGACGGAACCGTCGTCGCCTGGGGCGGGAACGGGGCCGGCGAGGCGACCGTGCCGGCCGGTCTGTCCAAAGTGATCGCGATCGATGCCGGTGGCAGCCACGCCCTGGCCGTAGTCGCCTCGGGATCGTAGGAGTGCCAGCAGTGAAGCAAGCCATCAAGGTGAGACTCGCCAACAGGGCGCCGATCGATCTCGCCACGCTCGACGAGAAGGCCCTCATGGGCATCATCGACCACTCCCTGCTGAAGCCCGAACTGACTCGCGCCGACGTCGAGGCCGGCTGCGACGTCGCGATGGAATGGGAGACGGCGACGGTCTGCTGCCGGCCCGCCGATCTGGCGCTGGTGGTCGGCCGTTTGCGGAAGTCCAACGTGGGCCCGACTACCGTCATCGGCTTCCCTCACGGGGCCCACGTTTCGCAGATCAAGGAGCGGGAGGCGCTCGTGGCGGTCGACCAGGGCGCCGTCGAGCTCGACGTGGTCATCAACATCGGCGCCCTGCGCGGCGGAGACCTGGGCTACGTTCGCGACGAGCTGGCCGGTCTCGTCTACGCCGTCTCCCCGACGCCGGTGAAGGTGATCCTCGAAACCGCCTATCTCACCCCGCAACAGGTCGAGGCCGGCTGCCGCGTCGCCGTCGAGGCGCGGGCCGCGTTCGTGAAGAACGGCACCGGCTACTCGCCGCGCGGAGCCGAGATGGGCGAGATCGCCCTCATGCGGCGTGTCGTCGGCGACGGCGTGGGCGTCAAGGCGGCCGGCGGAGTGCGCACCCTCGACGCGCTGCTCGGCATGCTCGCCGCCGGCGCCTGCCGGGTCGGCGCGACCGCGACCGCGGCAATCGCCGAGGAGTGGCGAGCGCGCGGTCCCGAAGCGGTACGCGCGGTCGTCGATCGCGGGCCCTCGGCGACACTCACCCCGGGCGACGAGTACTGAGGCCCTGACGTTCGCTCGACCGGCCCGCCGCCGGGCGAGCCGGTCGCAACAGGTGCCGGATCGGGCGTTCGCGCCTGGTATACTGCCGACTGCCCACGGCCGAGCGCCATCGGGTTCCAGAGACAACATCGCCAAGGAGGCCACGTTGCCCCAGGAAGGCGTGCTGTTCGCCCCGTGAGACGGACCACCACCTTCGCTCCCTCAGGAGCCGCGGCTCCGACGGAGGGGCAGTCTACCCAGGTCCCCGGCCGGACGGCCGAGGGCCTTTTCGTTTCCCCGGGCTTTCAATCGGAAGACCGCCGGGGCGAGCACGGGGCAGCCCTGATGCTGCCCTCGGGGGAGGAATAGATGCCCGCCACCGTGATCGTCGGCCTGCAGTGGGGTGACGAAGGCAAGGGCAAGACCACCGACGCGCTGGCCGAGCACGTCACGGCCGTGGTGCGCTACCAGGGCGGCGACAACGCCGGTCACACGATCGTGCTCGGCGACGAGGTCTTCAAGCTCCACCTGGTCCCATCGGGCGTCCTGTATCCGCACATCACGCCGATCATCGGCAACGGCGTCGTGGTCAACCCGGCCACGCTCATTTCGGAGCTGGACATGCTCGCCGGCCGCGGCATCGAGGTGGACCGCGTCCGCGTCAGCAAGCACGCCCACGTGATCATGCCGTACCACATCGCCCTCGACGGCGCCATGGAGGCTCGGCTGGCGGCTGCCGCCGTCGGCACCACGCGGCGTGGAATCGGGCCGGCTTACGCGGACAGAGCCTGGCGCATCGGCATCCGGATGGAGGACCTGCTCGACGGACCCGCGCTGCGGAGCAAGCTGGCCAGGATTCTGCCCGAGAAGAACGCGACCCTCCAGCGCCAGCACCGCGTCGACGGCTTCGACCTCGACGAGCTGGTGGCCCAGGCTACGGAGTGGGGCCGCCGCCTGGCGCCCCACCTGGCCGACACCACGCAGCTCGTGCAGGAGCGGCTCGCTCGAGGCGAGCACCTCCTGTTCGAAGGCGCGCAGGGCACGCTGCTCGACCTGGACCACGGCAGCTACCCGTTCGTGACTTCCTCCAATCCCATCGCGGGCGGCGCCTGCACCGGTGGCGGCATCGGGCCGCTTCAGGTGGACGAAGTGCTGGGCGTCATGAAGGCCTACGCAACCCGCGTCGGAGCCGGGCCGTTCCCGACCGAGCTGACCGACGCCATCGGCGAGGGGATCACGGACCGGGGCCGCGAATTCGGGACCACCACGGGTCGGCGACGCCGGGTGGGATGGTTCGACGCCGTGCCGCTGCGCTATGCCGTGGCGGTCAACAGCGTCAGCTCGATCATGCTCAACAAGATCGACATCCTGTCCGGCCTCGACGAGGTCCTGATCTGCATGGCCTACGAGGTCGACGGCACGCGCGTCGACTGGTGGCCCTCCGATGCCGACGTGCTCTCGCGGGCGAAGCCGATCTACGAGCGCTTCCCCGGCTGGACCGAGCCGATCCACGACTGCCGCTCGATGGCGGATCTGCCCGTGAACGCCAGGCGCTACGTGGATGCGGTCGAGCGCCTCTCCGGCGCCCCGATCTGCTTCGTTTCGGTGGGGCCGGAGCGTCACCAGACGATCGAGCGGATGCCCCGGCCGCAGCGTCCGAAGCCGCTGTCCGTCGGGGCGACAGGCGCCTCGAACCAGGCGGCGCCTCCGGCGGCGGGATCGGCCGAGAAGTGAGTACGAAGGCTTCGCCGGGCAAGGACGCCGCGCTGAGCGGGCCCGCCCGACTGCTCGTCCTGGGCGGCGGCGGTCGCGAGCACGCCCTCGTCTGGAGCCTCAGCAGGGAGGCCGACGTCGAGGCGGTGCTCGTGGCCCCGGGGAGCGACGCCATAGCGGACGAGCCCAAGGTCCGCTGCTTCCCGGACGTCTCGGCGCTTGACCCGGCCGCGGTCCTGGACCTGGCCACGCGCGAGGACGTGGACCTGGTCGTGGTCGGGCCGGAAGCGCCGCTCGCGGCGGGAGTGGTCGACGCGCTGACGGACGCGGGCGTGCCCACTTTCGGGCCGACCCGCGCGGCGGCTCGCATCGAGTGGAGCAAGGCCTTCTGCCGCGACGTGGCCGCGGCGGCCGGCGTCCGAATGGCCCGCGGGCGCGACTTCACGGCGCTGGAGCCGGCGCTGGCCTTCGCCGCGGAGCTGGTCGAGGCGCCGGGTTCACGGGGCGTCGTCGTCAAGGCGGACGGCCTCGCCGCCGGCAAGGGCGTGACGGTCTGCGACGACCTGGAAGCGGCGCGGGCCGCGCTGGTCGCGCTTTTCGCGGCGTTGCCCGAAGGCGACCCCGCCCGGCCGGTGGTGGTGATCGAGGAGCGGCTGAGCGGCGCCGAGGCGAGCTTGATCGCCCTGTGCGACGACCACGGCGCGCTGGCCCTGCCGCCCGCGCGCGACCACAAGCGGCTGCGAGACGACGACAAGGGTCCGAACACCGGCGGCATGGGAGCCTACAGCCCGGTGCCCGATCTACCGGAGAGCCTCTGCGCAACGCTCGTCGACGTCGTCCACCTGCCCATCCTGGCCGAGCTGTCTCGCCGGGGCGCGCCCTTCCGCGGCGCGCTCTACGCCGGCCTGATGCTCACGCCGGAAGGTCCTGTCCTCATCGAGTGCAACGCCCGCTTCGGGGACCCCGAGGTGCAGGCTCTACTGCCGCGACTCGCGGTGCCTCTCGGTCCGCTGCTTCTTGGCGCCGCCCAGGGCGACCTGGCCGGCGCGGCCGGCGCCCTGGGTTTGACCGGGCGGATGCTCCCGACGACGGGCGACGCCGCGGTGGCCGTGGTGCTGGCGGCGGAGAACTACCCGGAGACGCCCCGCAAGGGGGACGCGATCTCGGGTCTGGACGAGGCGGCCGCGGCCGGCGCCACGGTGTTCCACGCCGGCACGGTCAGGGACGCCGAGGGGCGATTCCGCACCAACGGCGGCCGCGTTCTGGCGGTGGTCGGGCTCGGGGCCACGATCCCGGCCGCCCGGGCCAACGCCGAGCGGGCCGCCGATCTCGTCACGTGGCCCGGCATGCAGCGCCGCCACGACATCGCCGCGAAGCTTCCGGCGGCGGCGCCCGGGAGCGCGAAGTCGCCGGATCCCGTCTCCGAGAAGGCCTGGACCGAAGGCGGCGCCCCATGATTCCGCGATACACACTGCCCGAGATGGGCGCCATCTGGACGGATCGGGCCCACTTCGAGGGGATGCTGCGGGTCGAGATAGCCGTCGCCCGAGCCGAGGTTTCGCGGGGCATGGTTCCGGCCGCGGCGCTCCGTGCCATCGAGTCCCGCGCACGGGTGGACGTCGACCGGATCGCCGAGATCGAGAAGACCACGGACCACGACGTCATCGCCTTCGTCAGCCAGGTCGCGGAGACCGTGGGCGAGGAGGGCCGCTACCTGCATCTCGGCCTGACGAGCAGCGACGTCCTCGACACCGCGCTGGCGCTGCAGCTTCAGGCCGCCGGAGCGCGTCTGGTCGAAGACTGCGACGCGCTCGTCGAGGCCCTGGTCGCGCGCGCCCGAGCCGAGGCGAACACGGTGATGATGGGCCGCACCCATTCGGTCCACGCCGAGCCGACGACCCTTGGCATGAAGATCGCCGGCTGGGCCTTCGAGATCGCGCGTGACCGCGACCGCCTTGCCGCCGCGATCGACGACGCCGCGACCGGCAAGATCTCCGGTCCGGTGGGCACGTACAGCCATCTCGACCCGGACCTGGAGGAGGACGTACTGGCCGACCTGGGATTGCGTCGCGATCCGATCTCCACGCAGATCGTCCAGCGCGACAGGCACGCGGCGCTGGTCGCCGCGGTCGCCGTCACGGGCGGCAGCCTGGAGCGGATCGCGACCGAAGTGCGCAACCTCCAGCACACCGAGATCGGCGAGCTGATGGAGCCGTTCCGGGCCGGTCAGAAGGGCAGCTCGGCCATGCCCCACAAGCGCAACCCCATCCTGTGCGAGCGCATCGCCGGGATGGCCCGTCTGCTGCGCGGCTACGCCGCGGCGGCGCTGGAGAATCAGCCGCTCTGGCACGAGCGCGACATCAGCCACTCGTCCGCGGAACGAGTGCTGCTCCCCGACGCCACGATCCTGCTCGACTACATGCTGGTCAAGACGCGCGGCCTGGTGGAGCGGCTGGTCGTCCG
Organism: uncultured Chloroflexia bacterium; assembly: GCA_963838285.1. Lineage (GTDB taxonomy): Bacteria > Chloroflexota > Limnocylindria > Limnocylindrales > CSP1-4 > Fen-1039. The sequence continues at coordinate 73,701 of CAWIQP010000006.1, read as the reverse complement.
CCCGGAGCGTATGCGCGAGAACATCGAGCGCGGCCTGGGTCTCCACTGCAGCAGCCGCGTGCTCGCGGCGCTGATCGAGGAGGCGGGAATGTCTCGCGAGGACGCGTACGCGGTCGTCCAGCGCAACTCGATGAAGGCGGCCGACGAGCGCCGCCAGCTGCGCGACCTGCTCGCCGCCGATCCCGACGTCGCCGCGAGGCTGTCCGACGAAGCCCTGGCCGCCTGCTTCGACGAGAGCAACTTCCTGCGGAACGTGGCCACGGCGATGGCACGGCTCGACGATCTGGTCCCGACTCGAAAGGAGGCCGCAGGTGCCAAGCGCTGAGACCACCAACCCGGGCGATCCTCGAACGACCGGGCCTGCACTGCACGCCTCGGGCGGGTTCGTGCGCTCGGGCAAGGTGCGCGACCTGTTCGAGGTGGGCGATCGGCTGCTGCTGGTCGCCAGCGACCGCCTCTCCGCGTTCGACGTGGTCCTGCCGACGCCGATCCCCGACAAGGGCCGCGTCCTGACCGGGCTGTCGCGCTTCTGGTTCGACCATACGACCGACATCGTCCAGAACCACCTCCTGGGCACGGATCCCGCCGAGCTGCCGGCTGGCTTCACCGACGAAGCAGGCCTACGAGAGCTGCGCGGCCGGATGATGCTGTGCCGCCGGGCGAAGGTGCTGCCGGTCGAGGTGATCGTGCGCGGCTACGTGTCCGGTTCCGGATGGAAGGACTACAAGCGGACCGGGGAGATCTGCGGGATCAAGCTGCCGGAGGGATTGCGCGAGTCGGATCGCCTGCCACACCCGATCTTCACGCCGTCCACGAAGGCGGAGGTCGGCCACGACGAGAACATCGGCTTCGACGCCATGGTCGCGCTCGTCGGCGGCGAGATGGCGGAGAAGGTGCACGAGGTGGCGCTCAGCCTCTACGAGCGCGGCGCCGAGATCGCGGAGAAGGCCGGCATCCTGCTCGCCGACACCAAGTTCGAGCTGGGCGTGGCCGTGGACAACGGCGAATTGATCCTGATCGACGAGGTCATGACGCCCGACTCCAGCCGCTTCTGGGATGCCTCGACCTACGAGCCGGGGCGCGCCCAGGCCAGCTTCGACAAGCAACCCGTGCGCGACTGGTTGGAATCCCAGCCGTGGGACAAGACCTATCCGGGACCCGAGCTCCCGGCCGAAATCGTGGCCGGGACCCGCCGGCGGTACGTGGAAGCGTTCGAGCGGATCAGCGGAGCCAGCTTCGATCGCTACCTGAAGGAGGACGTGGTCGCCCGATGAGCGAGTTCCGGTATGCCGTCAACGTTCTGCCCAAGCCGGGCATCCTCGATCCGCAGGGTCGGGCAGTGGAGCTGAGCCTGCCCCACCTCAATGTCACGAACGTCTCGGCCGTCCGCGTCGGGCGCCGGGCCGAGCTCACGGTCACGGCCGCATCGGAAGCCGAGGCGCGTTCCGTAGTCGACGGCCTTGCCGGAGAGCTGCTCAGCAACCCGCTGATCGAGACATACGCGATCGAGCTCCTGGAAGCCACGTCCTCGGCGGTATCGGGAAAGGCTCCGGGACAGTGAGAGTAGGGGTCGTCACCTTTCCGGGCTCGAACTCGGACGTCGACGCGCTCAACGCGCTGGCGGTCGCGGGCGTCGAGCCGGTCACGCTGTGGCACGAGTCGCCCGATCTGAGCGGCGTTTCCGCCGTGATCCTGCCGGGCGGCTTCGCCTACGGCGACTACCTCCGGGCCGGCGTGATCGCGCGCTTCTCGCCGGTCATGCGGGGCGTGAAGGATTTCGCCGCGGCAGGCGGGTACGTCCTGGGAATCTGCAACGGCTTCCAGGTTCTCGCGGAATCGGGGCTGGTACCCGGCGCTCTGCTGCGCAACCGCTCGCTCCGCTTCGCCAGCAAGATCGTTGCCATCAAGCCGGAGCGGCTGGACTCGCCCTTCACGCGCGCCGCGAACGGCGCCCCGATCCGCATCCCGATCGCCCACGGCGAGGGCTGCTACTACGCCGACGAGGCCACGCTCGACGCGCTCGAGACCAGCGGCCAGGTGCTGTTCCGGTACGTCCGCGGGAACGGCTCTCCGGCCTTCGATCCCGACGACCCGGCCAATCCCAACGGCTCGCTGCGGGGCATCGCCGGCGTCTGCAACTCGGCCGGAAACGTGGCCGGCCTGATGCCTCACCCCGAGCGCATGTCCGAGACGATCCTGGGCAGCGACGACGGCATGCAGCTGATCCGCTCACTGGTGGACAGCGCGAAGGACTGGGAGGCGGCCGGCCGGCCGGCCCCGAAGGCAATCACGGAGGCCCGGGCATGACCGACGCGACGACGACCCCGCCGGCCCCGGCCGGACCCGAGCCCCTCCACCGCCGGCTGGGCGTCACCGACCAGGAGCTCGACGTCATCCGCGAGAAGCTCGGCCGCGACCCGAACCACACCGAGCTGGCGATGTTCAGCGTCATGTGGAGCGAGCACTGCTCCTACAAGAGCTCGAAGCCGCTCCTCAAGACCCTCCCCACGCGCGGCACAGGCATGATGGCCGGGATCGGGGACAACGCCGGAGTCGTCCGGATCGGCGACGGGCTGGCCGTCGCGTTCAAGATCGAAAGCCACAACCACCCGTCCGCGGTCGAGCCGTACCAGGGCGCCGCGACCGGTGTGGGCGGCATCCTGCGCGACATCTTCACCATGGGAGCCCGGCCGATCGCCGTGCTGGACGCGCTTCGCTTCGGCGACCCGGCGGACCCGCGCACCCGGCACCTGGTCGATGGGATCGTCCGCGGCGTGGGCGGCTACGGCAATTGCGTCGGTGTCCCGACCGTGGGCGGCGAGCTCGTCTTCGACCCGAGCTACCAGGGCAACCCCCTTGTCAACGTGATGGCGATCGGCCTGCTCGAGGAGCGGATGCTGATCCTGGCCGAGGCGCCCGGACCCGGCAACTACGTGGTCCTGTTCGGATCGACGACCGGCCGCGACGGCATCGGGGGCGCGAGCGTCCTGGCCTCCGCGACCTTCCAGGACGACGACCCCAACAAGCGGCCCACGGTCCAGGTCGGGGACCCGTTCGCGGAGAAGCTGCTGATCGAGGCCAGCCTGGAGCTGATCGATCGGCGCCTGGTCGAGGGCATCCAGGACCTGGGCGCCGGCGGCATCTCCTGCGCCACCTCCGAGTCGGCCGACAAGGCCGGCACCGGAATCCTCCTCGACCTCGACGCCATCCCGCGGCGGGAGCCCGGCATGGCGCCCTGGGAGGTGATGATCTCCGAGTCACAGGAACGCATGCTGGCCACGTGCCTGCCGGAGAACTATCCCGCGGTGCGCGAGGTCTGCGAGCGTTGGGGCATCCCGATCGCTCTGGTCGGTCGGGTCACCGACGGACGGCGACATCGCCATCGTCGAGGGCGGCATCGGCCCCGACGGCACGCCCAACCCGGGCGCGAAGGAGATCGCCCGCATCCCGGCAAAGGCCCTGACGAGCGAAGCCATCGTCCACTACCGCGCGGCCACGCCGCCGGCTCGACGCCGCCAGGCGCCGGCGCCCGGCATTCCGCTCACCGCCCACGACGGCCTCCCGGAGCGTGGCATGGACCCGGCAGCCGTCCTGGCGGCTCTCCTCGGCAGCCCCAACCTGTCCAGCCGCCGATGGGTGTACGAGCAGTACGACGCCTGCGTCCAGAGCAACACCGTCGAGTGGCCCGGACACGGCGCAGCGGTGCTGAGGGTCAAGGGCACGCGGAAGGCGCTCGTGGCCACGACCGACGGCAACCAGACCGTCAGCGCGCTGGATCCGCACCTGGGCGCACAGCTATCGGTGGCGGAAGCCACGCGGAATGTCAGCATCACCGGCGCCCGCCCGCTCGGAATCACCAACTGCCTCAACTACGGCAACCCGGAGCGCCCTGAAGCGTTCTGGCAGCTGCAGGAGGCGGTCCGGGGGATGGGCGAAGCCTGCCGCATTCTGGGCGTCCCCGTGACCGGCGGCAACGTCTCGCTCTACAACGAGTATCCCGGCGGCGCCATTGCCCCGACCCCGGAGATCGGCGTGGTCGGCCTGTTGGACGACATCTCCCTGCTCGTCCGACCGCCCTTCACGACGGCGGGCGACAGCGTCCTCCTGGTGGGCCAGAGCACGCCCGGCATGGCCGGTTCCGCGTACGCGGCCCTGGCCGGGATCTCGTCGGAGGACTCGCCTCCCGGAATCGACCTCGAACGCGAGGCCGCTCTCCAGTCGTTCGTTCGCGAGGCCATCGGCCGGGGCCTGGTGGCCTCGGCCCAGGACGTCTCGGGCGGCGGCCTGGCCGTGGCCGTCGCCGAATGCTGCATGTGGAGCGGCCTCGGCGCCACGCTCCGGCTCGGCGTCTCGGGCTCGCCCGCGATCGAACTGTTCGGGGAGAGCCCGTCCCGGCTGGTCCTGTCCTGCCGACAGCGGCATGCCCCGGCGATCGAGCTCCTGGCCCGTCAGTTCGGGCTTCATGCCGAGACGCTCGGCACCGTCGGCGGGGAGCGGCTGCGCATCGAGCTGACCGGGCAGGGCGCCACGGGCGCGGCCGAGGAGCGAGGCTCTCGCGTGGCCGACGCGCTGGACGTATCCCTGGCCGACCTGCGCCACACCTGGGACCACGGCCTGGCCCGCGCCCTCGGCGTGGAGCCCGGTCCGGTATACGCGGAGGATGGGGCGGAAACGGCCTCGCCGGGCGAGGCCTCACCGACCGGCGGTGATGCTCCCGCGGGCGGGGTGGCCTAGCCGTGTGCGGCATCTTCGGCGCGGTGACTCCGGGCAGAGATGCCGCGGGGATGGCCGCGCTCGGCGTCTTCTCGCTGCAGCACAGAGGTCAGGAGTCCGCCGGGCTGGCCGTCAGCGACGGCGAGCAGCTGATGCTGTACAAGGATCTGGGACTGATCGCCCAGGTCCTCGACGAGCGGCGGCTGCCCAGCCTGCGCGGCTCCCTGGCCATCGCCCACTGCCGCTATTCCACAACCGGATCGACGGTCTGGGAGAACGCCCAGCCGACCTTCCGGATGGGCCGCGGCAAGTCGATCGCCATCGGCCACAACGGCAACCTGGTGAACACTCGCGAGCTGCTCGCAAGGCTGGAGGGCGGCAAGTCGCGCCTTGCCGCGTCCACCGACACAGAGCTGCTGACCGCGCTGCTGGCGGACGACCCGTCGGGCGACACGGTCGAAGCGCTGAAGCGGGTCCTGCCGGCGGTCCAGGGCGCCTACTCGCTGGCCATTCTCGACGAGAAGCGCGTCATCGGCGTGCGCGATCCCTTCGGATTCCGTCCGCTCGTCCTGGGCAGGCTCGAGCCGGCGGCGGACGACCCCGAGGGCAAGCACTCGGGCGGCTGGCTCATCAGCTCGGAGTCGGCGGCGATCGAGGTGGCCGGCGGAACGGTGGTTCGGGACATCGAGCCGGGCGAGATCGTGATCCTCGAGGAGGGCAGGGATCCGGTCTCGACGCGCTTTGCCGTGGGCCACGAACAGCTGTGCGTCTTCGAGCTGATCTACTTCGGCCGGCCTGATTCGTACATGCTCGGCCGCAATCTGTACGAGTCGCGGCGCCGGATGGGCGTCGCCCTCGCGGCGGAGGCGCCCGTCGCGGCCGACCTGGTGATGCCGGTGCCGGACACGGGCGCGCCGGCGGCCGCCGGGTTCGCCGAGGGCTCCGGGCTGCCGTATCGCGAGGGCATGGTCCGAAACCGCTACTCGGGCCGCACCTTCATCCAGCCATCCCAGGGCATGCGTCAGCGCGGCGTCACCGTCAAGCTGAGCCCGCTGCGCGAAGTCGTGGCGGGCAAGCGGCTGATCGTCGTGGACGATTCGATCGTGCGCGGCACCACCACCCGCCAGATAGTGGCTCTGCTGCGGAAGGCCGGCGCCACCGAGGTCCACCTGCGCATCAGCTCGCCGCCGATCCACCACCCCTGCTTCTACGGCATCGACACCCAGATCGAGACCGAGTTGATCGCGTCGACGCACTCCGTCGATGAGATCCGGGAGTTCGTCGGGGCGGATTCGCTGACGTTCCTCTCGATCGGCGGGGTCCTGCAGGCGCTCGACCTGCCGTACGACAGGTTCTGCTTCGCCTGCTTCGACGGGCGCTACCCGGTGCCGGTCCCGTACGACACGGCCCGCCACAAGTTCGTCCTGGAGGACGCGGCCGGCGAGCCAGTCTCGCAGGGAGAGGTAGAGGCGATCGCCACGATGCATCCCCATGAGTGACGCTCGGGGTGCCAAGCGGGGCGGCGCTTGGGACGCCTACCGCCGTGCCGGCGTGGACATCGATGCCGGCGAGCGAGCCGTCGAGTTGATGCGGGCATCGGTGGCGGCCACGACCCGGCCGGAGGTGATCGGCGGGCTCGGCGGATTCGCTTCCGCGATGGCCCTGCCCGGGGGCATGCGCGAGCCGGTCCTGGTCAGCTCCACGGACGGTGTGGGCACGAAGACGGCCATCGCGATGGCGCTGGCCCGATACGACACCGTCGGCCACGACCTGGTGGCGATGTGCGCAGACGACCTCGTCTGCGCCGGGGCGGAGCCGCTCTTCTTCCTGGACTACGTCGCCGTGGGGCGTGTATTCCCCGAGCGCGTGTCGGCGATGGTGGCCTCGATAGCCGACGGCTGCACGCTGGCCGGTTGCTCGCTCATCGGCGGCGAGACGGCCGAACACCCCGGGTTGATGGAGCCCGACGAGTTCGACATGGCCGGCTTCTGCGTCGGGGTCGTCGAGCGAGACCGGCTGCTCGACGGCACGGCCGCCCGGGAGGGCGACGCGCTGGTGGGGATCGCCTCTTCGGGCCTGCACAGCAACGGCTTCTCGCTCGTGCGGCGCATCCTGGCCGAGACGGAGGTGCCGCTGGGCGAGGGCTACGCGGAGCTGGTCGGGCGGATCCTGGGACCGGCGACGGCGCCCGAGGCGGAGACGCTTCCCCTCAGCCTTGGAGAGGTATTGCTGACGCCGACGCGGATCTACTCGAAGGCGATCCTCGCGCTTCGGCGCCGGCTCGACGAGGCGGGCGCGCCCCTGGCGGGAGTGGCCCATGTCACGGGCGGCGGACTGCCCGGCAACGTGCCTCGGGTCCTGCCGGAGGGGCTGGCCGCGCGGGTTCATCCCGGCCGCTGGCCGATGCCGTCGGTCATGCGGCTCATGGGTGCGCTGGGCGGACTCTCGGACGCCGAGCTGCGGTCGACCTTCAACGGCGGCCTCGGCATGGTCTGCGTCGTGCCTTCCGGGGGCGTCGGCGCGGCGGTTTCCAGCCTGGCGGAGAACGGTCTGACCGCCTGGGAGGTGGGCGAGGTCGTGGCAATCGACGCGCCGGGGGCGCGCTATTCGGAGTCGTGACGCAGTTCCGGTGACGTTCGGCGGTGCCCGGGGGCGCCCGAACGGCCGGCATGGAGGAGCAGAGGCGTGGCGCATCGGATCGCGGTTGGCGTTTCTGGAACCGGCAGCAACCTGCGTGCTCTTCATGCCGCGGCGTCGCGTGGGGCGCTCGACGCCGAGATAGTCATGGTCTTTGCCGACCGTCCGTGCGCCGCCATGGATTGGGCGGTAGAGCAGGGGATCGAGACGCTCCTCGTGCCGGCGGCGCCGCGGGGCGACGACGCGGCACGGGCCGAGGAAGACCGGGTTCTCGCCGAGTCGGTCGCGGCCGTCGGTCCCGAGCTGGTCGTACTGGCGGGTTACATGCGCATGACCGGGCCCGCGATGCTCGCCGCCTTCGCCGGCCGGATGCTGAACCTCCATCCTTCGCTGCTGCCGGCGTTCCCCGGAGCCCATGCCGTGCGCGACGCCCTGGCGGCCGGGGTCAAGGTCACGGGCGTGACCGTCCATTTCGTCGACGCCACGCTCGACGGCGGCCCCATCGTCGTCCAGGACTCCGTGCCCGTCCTTTCCGGCGACACGGAGGAGACGCTCTTCGAGCGGATCCACGCGGTCGAGCATCGACTGCTGCCGAGGGCGGCGGGGCTGTGGCTGGCCGGCGCGCTGTCGATCGAGCCGGACGGTCGAACGGTTCGAATCGACGCCGCCCGGGCGGCCGAGTGGATGCCTGTCCCCAAGCGGGCGCTCCTGTCGGTCTCCGACAAGACCGGCCTGGCCGAGTTCGGCGCCGGGCTCGTCCGCCTCGGCTTCGAGCTGGTGTCGACCGGCGGCACGGCGAAGGCGCTGCGCTCGGCCGGCCTGCCGGTCACCGACGTCGCCGCGGTCACGGGCTTCCCGGAGATGCTGGACGGGCGGGTCAAGACGCTTCACCCGCGGGTCCACGGCGGGATCCTGGCCGATCGGCGGCTGTCCAGCCATCGCGAGCAGCTCGCCGCGGCCGCCATCGAGCCGTTCGATCTCGTCGTGGTCAATCTGTATCCGTTCGCCGCGGCGGCCGAAAAGCCCGGCATCACGTTCGACTCGCTGGTCGAGGAGATCGACATCGGCGGGCCGTCGATGGTTCGGGCGGCGGCCAAGAACCACGCGTCGGTGGCCGTCGTGACCTCGCCCGATCGGTATTCGGCCGTGCTGGAGGAACTCGAAGAGAACGGACGGGTGGGGGAGGGTCTGCGTTCGGCGCTGGCGGTCGAGGCATTCCGCCACACCGGCGCCTACGACGCGCGAATCGCCGCCGAGCTGCCCGGTCGAATGGCCGCGGCCGGCGTCGAACTACCGGACGAGCCGGGTCTCCCGGGCTCCGCCGACCCGTACCCGCCGACGCTGGTCGTGGGCCTGGAGAAGGTAGAGACGCTGCGCTATGGCGAGAACCCGCACCAGCGGGCGGCCCGCTATCGCCGCCCCGGCACGAGCAAATGGGCCGGGCCGTTCGCGCTCGGCGGCACGATCCTGCAGGGCAAGGCGCTGTCGTACAACAACGTACTGGACGCGTCGGGCGCCGATGCCGCCGCTCGCCAGCTGCGCGGCCCCGCGTGCGTGATCGTCAAGCACACCAACCCGTGCGGGGCGGCGGAGCGAGGGACACTGCTGGAGGCGTGGCGGTCGGCCCTGGCCGGAGATCCGGTTTCCGCCTACGGGGGGGTCGTGGCGCTGACCCGCGAAGTCGATCCCGCCACCGCGGAGGCTATGGCGTCGATCTTCCTGGAAGTGATCGTGGCCCCGTCGTACTCGCCGGAGGCGCTGGCGATCCTGGCCCGGAAGACGAACCTTCGGCTGCTGGAGGATGTCCTGCTGGGCTCCGCGGTGGCCGCGCCTGTGCCGGATCCGCTCGGGTCGATCCGAGTGGCCGGCGGCGGCGTCCTGGTCACGGCGCCCGACGTTCTCCCGGACGACCCGTCGACGTGGAAGCTGGCGACGACACGTGCGCCCTCCGACGCCGAGATGCGCGATCTGGATCTCGCCTGGCGCCTTTGCCGCGGCGTCGTCTCCAACGCCATCGTGCTGGTCAAGGACGGGATGGAGATTGGCCTGGGCTCCGGGCAGACCAGCCGCGTCGACGCCGCCCGCCAGGCGGTGGCCAAGGCGATCGCCTTCCAGGGGCCGGACGCTCTGGTAGGCGCCGCGTGCGGCTCCGACGCGTTCTACCCGTTCCCCGACGCGGTCCAGGTCTGCCTGGACGCGGGCGTGACGGCATTCGCTCAGCCCGGCGGCTCGATCCACGACAAGGACGCGATCGAAGCCGCGGAGAAGGCGGGCGCGTCGATGCTGCTCACTGGCGTGCGCCACTTCCGCCACTGAGCGGCGCGGGGCGGGGAGCGGTGCGTGTCGGCGCGGGGCGGGGCGGACGGGCGCCGCGCGGGATTGCGGCGCCGGGCGCCGCGGACGGGCGCCGCGGGATTCTGGCCAGATTCCAGCCCGGGTAGCGCGGGGACGGCTGCACGCGCGTTCGGTCGACCGGGACGTGCCGAAGCCGGCGTCGCCGGCCATTCGGAGACCGCGGACCGGGCTTGTTCGTACGAATCCGGGCGTTTCCGAGGGTGCCGACGATGGCCGACCTGGCCGCGTGCCGCCCCCACCGGAATCTGGCCATGGGCGGGGTCGGTCGAGCGGGACGATCGCGACCGCCGCCTCGCCCCCTGCTATTCCCATCGGCATTTGGCTGAAAGAGCCGGCTACCCAGGTCATGGGTGACGCGCTCCGTCAGCCGCCGCCCATGCCGTCAGCCGCCGCCCATGCCTTGGACAACCCGGCGCCGGCCCCTCCGATTGCCGATCCGCGGCGCCGGCCCTACTCGATCGTGGCCAGATCGTCCTCGATAGGCTTGCGGTCCTTCGGATTGGAGATCGCGTCCAGGGCCACGCGTGCCTTCTCGATCCAGCCGCGGGACACGGCCCGGTCGCCACTCGTGGCATAGGCCCGGGCCAGGGCTTCGTAGGCCGCGGCCAGGTCGTGATCCTCGCCGCCGCCGGCAGCGGTCAGGATCTCCAGGCAGCGGCGGGCGTGCCAGACCGACGGCTCCGGCCGCTTGAGCACGGCATAGACGCGTGAGCAGAGATACTCGCCGCGGGCCAGGTTGACCGCCTCGCCGACGTTGCCCCAGTGGTAGCGCGAGGCGTGGGCCATGTGGATCATCTCGTCGTCCTGGGCGGCCGAGCGAGCCGGCAGCTCGATGAACCGCCACGTCTCGTTGTACAGGCCGGCGGCCAGTCGGCGTTCGGTCTCCCGATCAAGGTGCGGCAGTTCAGTCGGTGACATGTCGACTCCAGTTCGAGAGTTCGGCGATTCTGCGCAGATGCTGGCGACCAAGAGTCCGAAGTCAAGCCCGGGCGCGGGGGGAGCGACGGGCCGGGACGCAAAGCTCGGCGGCGCGCGTGAGGACGTGTCCGCGCTGCCTCCGAAGCATACGGCTCGCCGGCATCCGTGACGTCCGGGGAAGCTGCGACGGCCCGCGAACGGATGCCAGGCCCCATGCAGGTTCTGGCCGGTCGCGTCCCGCGGCGGGTCTGAGTTTCTGCTCAAAGCTACCCCGGATAGAGATACGTGAACGACTGGCACGGCAAGCGCTCTCTTCCGGGTGACAGTTAGTCGCATTCGGCTGACTCAGATGCCCCGACGGCGTCCGATGAGCTCGAAATCAGCCCAGCGACGACCGCGACGCTGGTTCGTACTGCCCAGCTGACCGATCCGGCGCACGATCCGCCGCCTGCCCGGCGCACCGGCACCGCCCCTCGCCGCACCGCCTGCTACCATCGGGCGCCATGAGCCCAGCCGATCGCTACTACGTCACGACCGCCATCGCCTACGCCAACAACAGGCCCGGACTGCACACCCTTTACGAAGTGATCGGGGCCGACGTGATCGCGCGCTGGCACCGGATGAAGGGCGACGACACCCGCTTCCTGACCGGCACCGACGAGCACTCCGTCAACATCGCCCAGAAGGCGGCCGAGCTCGGCAAGTCGACCAAGGACTTCGTCGACGAGAACGTAGCCCTGTTCCGGGCCGCCGAGGACGCGCTCCTGATCAGCCCGGACCGTTTCATTCGGACCACGGATCCCGATCACGTCCACGCGGCCCAGGAAATGGTCCGGCGCGCCTACGCAAACGGCGACATCTACGTCGGCGACTACGAAGGCTGGTACTGCCCGGCGGAGGGCTTCAAGGCGCCCTCGGACGTGATCGAGACTCCCGACGGTACGCGCTGTCCGAACCACCCAACCGTGCCGCTTCAGTGGCTATCGGAGCACAACTGGTTCTTCCGCCTGTCGGCCTACCAGGAGCGGCTGGAGCGCTACTTCGAGGAGCACCCCGACTTCGCCCAGCCGGACTACCGGCGCAACGAGATGCTCGGCTTCATTCGCGGCGGGCTCGAGGACTTCTCGATCAGCCGAGCCGGGGCGACATGGGGCATCCCGTTCCCGATCATGCCCGACGGCTCCTCCTCGCGGCGGCCAGACGGAACGTGGGATCCCGCGGCTGGCACCGTCTACGTCTGGTACGACGCGCTCATCAACTACGTTACCGGCGCCGGCTTCCCCGACGACCCTGCCGCGTTCCAGCGCTGGTGGCCGGCCGACCTGCACGTCATCGGCAAGGACATCGCCCGCTTCCACACGATCTACTGGCCGGCGATGCTGTGGAGCGCGGGCCTGGAGGCGCCTCGCCACGTCTGGATCCACGGCTGGCTGCTGGCCCAGGGCGAGCGCATGAGCAAGAGCCTCGGTAACTTCCTCGATCCCGTGGACGTGGTCAAGACGCTGGGCGCCGACGGCGCGCGCTACGTCACGCTGCGAGAGGTTCCGTTCGACAGGGACGCGGACGTTTCCTGGGACACCTTCGTCCGACGCTACAACGCCGACCTGGCCAACAACTTCGGGAACCTGCTGAACCGGTCCGTCTCGATGGTCAATCGATATCTGGGCGGCGAGCGCCCGGCGCCGGCCAACGGCAGCCTTCGGGCCAGGTGGGAGGAGACGCTACCGGCATACGGCGTCAAGCTCGAGGCGTGCCAGCTCAGCGAGGCGCTGGCGGAACTGTGGGATTTCGTCGACGCCGCCAACCGGGACGTGGATCTCCAGCAGCCCTGGGTCCTCGCCAAAGAGGCCAAGGCGGGAGTCGACGGCAAGGCCGAGCAGCTTCGCGGCGTCCTGGGCGACCTGCTCGAGGCCTGCCGTCTCATCGGCCTGGCCGCGGCGCCGTTCATGCCGACCGGTGCGCCGCGGATACTCGCCCAGCTGGGCTACGACTACGCCTATCGAGCCGACGGCAACGGTGGACCGGCCCTGCTCGACCAGCTGCGGTGGGGCGCCCGCGAAGGCGAACCCGGGCGCGTGGCCGCGGCCGAGCCCCTCTTCCCGCGCATCGAAACCGAGCCCGCGACCCCGGCGGTAGGCTGAGGGCCGGCCGGGCTGCGAAGCGAGGACGCCGATGCGTTTGATCGACAGCCACGCGCACATCCAGGCCGAGGCGTTCGACGCCGACAGGGCCGAGGTGCTGGCAGCTGCCGGCGCGGCCGGCATCGAACGGCTTCTCGTGCCAGGCTGGGATGCCGGGTCGTCGTCGTCGGCCGTCCGGGTCGCCACCGAGTTCGGCTGGATCGATGCGGCCGTCGGAATCCACCCGCACGACGCGGCCCCGGCTACGGACGAGGATTGGGGCGCCGTCGTGGAGCTTGCCGCGAGCCCGCGGGTCGTGGCGATCGGCGAGACCGGGTTGGACTTCGACCGCATGCACTCCCCGCCGGAGGCGCAGCTCGCCAACCTCCGACGCCACCTGCGCCTCGCCCTGGACACGGGCAAGCCGGCAATCCTGCACTGCCGTTCCGCCGCCGGTCGGTGCGACGCTCAGGACGCGCTGATCGCCGAGCTCCGCGCCGCCGGCTTTGGGGGAGTGGCGGCCCGGGACGCGTTCGGGGATCGTCCGCCAGCCGTCCTCCACTCGTTCTCCGGGCCCGTCGACTACGCCGCCGCGGCCCTGGAGTTGGGTCTGGCGATCTCGTTCAGCGGCCTGGTCTTCCGCCGCGGCGAGGAGTCGTCCGCCGTCGTGGCCGGGTTCGTGCCCACGGAGAGGCTGCTGATGGAGACCGACTCGCCGTACCTTGCTCCTCCGGGCGTGCCGCGCCACTCGGCGCCGCCGCCCGCACCCGGCGCGCCTCCCACGTTCTCCGGCCGGCGCAACTCGCCGGAATGGGTTCGCGTCACCGCCGCGTGGCTCGCGGAGCGACGCAACGAAACCCCCGATACGATTGGCGACGGACTCGTCGCAGCCTACGAGGCCACATTCCGGCGCGGCTGACCGCGGCCGGGATCCATCCAGTGTCGGGTGACGCCGGCTGCGTTCCATCGAGGAGGCGACCATGACAGACCGGACGCCGGTCCCGGGGAGACGGACGGAGTTCAGGCGCGCCAACGACGAATCGCGGGAGCGCCTCGTGCGGCTCGTGGCGTCGTTGACCCCGAGCTTGCTCGAAGTCGATCTCGGCGCAGGCTGGACCGTCGCGTCCGCGCTGGGCCACATGGGCTTCTGGGACCGCTGGCAGGCCGAGCGGTGGACGCGGATGCTGGCCGGGACGTGGACCGCAGAGACCGACTCGGTTCTGGCGGCCGAGGATCTGGCCAACGACGCGCTTCACGCGTACTGGGCTGGCGTCTCGGCGGAGGATGTCCCGAGCCTGGCGGTCGAGGCCGCCGCTCACGTCGACGCATTGATCGCCTCCGCGCCCGAGGCCCTGGTCGATTCGCTCGAGGGGACGTCGATCGCGTTCCTGCTGCACCGCCACCGTCATCGCGACGAGCATCTCGACCACATCGAGCGCGTCCTCGCGGCGGCGGCGGTCCCGCTCGATCGCTCGTTCGTGGAGCGGAATGCTGCCGGCCGGCGGCGTCTGGCGGCGCTCGTCGAGCGGCTTCGCGACTCGGACCTGACGCTCCCCACGGAGGAGGGCGGCTGGACCGTGGCCCAGGTTCTGGGCCACATGGCGTTCTGGGACCACTCGATGGCCGCCCGCTGGCGAGCGGCGGCGGAGGCGGCCGGCGAGACCGGCGCCATCGAGCCCGTGTACCTCCCGAGCAGCGCGGACGACGCGATCAACCCGGCTATCGCGGAGATGCTCGCTTCCTGGACGGCTCGGCTCGGCGCGGCCGTGGGCTCGGAGGCGCTGGCGGCGGCCGAGACCGCGGACATCGCGGCGGAGGAGCTGGCCGGACGGGCGCCGGCCGCCTACCTGGCCCGGAACCCGAGAACCGTCAATCGATGGCTGCACCGCGAGGCGCACATCGACCAGATCGAGCGGGTGCTCTCGACCGCCCGTCCCGCCGCCGCTCCGGTCGACCGGGCCTTCGTCGCCCGCAACGAGGCGAGTCTTGCCGGCCTGCGCGGGCTTCTGGGTCGCCTCTTGGCGGCCGACCTGGCCGAGTCGTCGGGAGCTGGTTCCTGGACGGTGGGACAGATCCTGGGACACCTCGCCTTCTGGGACCGGTTCCTCGCGTCTCGCTGGCGTGCGGCCCTGGCCGCGGGGCCGGGCGGGCAGCCCACGTTCCTTCCCCACGAACTGGCCGACCTGATCAACGGAGGACTGCCCGCCACCTGGCTGGCGTTTGCCGCGGCGGCTCCCGAGGCCGCCATCGCCGAGACGCTCTCGGCGGCCGAGGAGATCGACGCGATCATCGCCGCGTTGCCGGAGTCGGCGGCGATAGGCGTCGTCCTGGCCGAGCGCCCGGCGTTGCTCGATCGATCCACACACCGCCGGGAGCACGTCGCCGAGATCGAGAAGGCCCTCGCGGCGCGTCGAGGCTGATCGCGCTGGTCGCGACGCCGTACCATCGGACCCGACTTCGAGTTCGCAGGAGTTGTCGATGACTCGCGTCCGGCGTAGGTTCAGCCGTCGCGGCCAGGGGCTTGCCGAATACGCGCTCGTCCTGGCCCTGATAGCGATCATTGCCGTGAGCGCGCTGCTCTACCTGAGCGGGGGCATCGACAGCATCCTGAGCAAGGCCGGCGCCCAGCTCTAGCCGCTGCTCTGCCGGGCGGGCGGTCGCGCGCCGGCGTCGAGATCGGGCGGCCGGCGGCCGGTCAGCGGGTCCTGCGGGCCTTCCAGACTTCCTCGCTGGGCCAGCGCCGGGCCCATTCCGGTGTGACGTATTCGTGCCGGGTGGTCGCCCCTTCCGGCGCCTGAATCTCGATCAGGTCCTCCACCTCGAAGCCCGCGTCGTGCAGAAGCCGGATCATCTCGCCGTGGGCGAGGTGGAACTCGACAGATTCGTCGCTCGACCACTCGAATCGATACGACCCGAACTGGTCGTGGAGCAGGCGATCGGTTGCGGCGTCGTCGCTGTCGGGCGCGCACAGCATCTGCAGGTATCCGTTGACCAGGAACACGAGCCGTCCGCCCGGGCGCAGCAGCCGGGCCGCCTCCGGGATCCACAGGTAGGGATCGGCCCAGATCGCCGCGCCGTATTCGGAGATCGCCATGTCGAACGAGGCGTTGGGGTAGGGGACCGACTCGGCGTTCCCGAGCAAGAGCGGGAATTGGATCTCGTGCTCGATCTGCAGCCGGCGCGCGGTCTCGAGTTGTCGCGGCGAGTTGTCGATGCCGACAGGTCGGGCGCCCATGCGCGCCAGCCAGGCCGAGACGTAGGCGGTGCCGCAGCCGAGCTCGATCACGTCCAGGCCGTCGACGTCGGCCAGCAAGTCGAGCCGGCTTTCGGGGATGCCCCACATTCCCCAGGTCGGCTCGACCGCCGCCCAGTTTCGCTCGCCGGCCGCGACCCAATCTGGAGCCCAGCGATCCCATACGGCGCGATTGCGCAGAACGTGGTCCGGCAGTTCCGTTTCGTCCATCTCGGGCAGTCTAGCCGACCGGCCGCCGGTCTCCGCCCCGTGAAGGCCGGTCCAGGGGTCTCCCCGCCGGGGCCCCCGTCCCCGCCGCCCCCCGGTCCGCGCCGCGCCCGCGCCGCGCCCACCGGTGCGCTTGACAGCCCGAACTGGCCTCGCTAGGCTGTTAGCACTCTCGATGGTAGAGTGCTAATTCGACGGAAGGGCATCGCCGCGGCGTGGCGGAGCAGACCCTCGGGGTCCGCCAGAACGCACCGCGGGGGTCTGCGGGCCCTGGCTGCCTGAGCCGGTCGAGCATCGGGATAGATCGTTGGCGCCGGCTCCGGCCGGTGCGCAGCGGACCACATCCAAGGAGTTGGGACGGTCGGCGTGCGCCGCCGTCTTCAGGAGGATTGCGCGTTGGCAACCGCCACTGCGACCAGCAACAAGCTGAAGCCCCTTGGCGATCGTGTCGTCATCAAGCCGACCCCTCGCGAAGACGTGACAAAGAGCGGCATCGTCCTGCCGGACACGGCGAAGGAGAAGCCGCAGGAGGGAGTCATCCTTTCCGCCGGACCCGGCAAGATTCTCGAGGACGGCAAGCGCGAGCCCATGGACGTCAAGGTCGGCGAGCGGGTTCTGTACGCCAAGTACGCCGGAACCGAGTTCAAAGTGGACGGCGAGGATCTCCTGATCATCAGTCAGAAGGACATCCTGGCCATCGTGGAGAATGAGCCGCCGGCCGCCACTGCCGGCGCGGCATCGTAGAAGGCCAGGGGCTGCCGTCGAGACGGCACCGATCACGGACTCGGCCCCGGGTAACCCTGGCGGCCGGAGCAATGCGGAGGACATACAGACTTGGCTAAGCAGCTCGTCTTCGACGAGACCGCTCGTCGATCACTCAAGCGCGGCGTCGACCGCCTTGCCGAAGCGGTCAAGGTGACCATCGGCCCCAAGGGCCGCAACGTCGTCCTCGACAAGAAGTTCGGCGCGCCGACGATCACCAACGACGGCGTCACCATCGCCCGTGACATCGAGCTCGAAGATCCGTTCGAGAACATGGGCGCACAGCTCCTCAAGGAAGTCGCGACCAAGACCGACGACGTCGCCGGCGACGGCACGACTACGGCCGTGGTTCTCGGCCAGGCGATGATCAACGAAGGCATCCGCAACGTCACCGCGGGCGCCAACCCGATGCTCATCCGCATCGGCATCGAGAAGGCCGTCGAGGCCGTCGTTGCCGAGATCAAGAAGCAGTCCCGCCCGATCGACTCCCGCGAGGAGATCGCGGCCATCGCCACGATCTCGGCCGCCGATCCGGAAGTCGGCGACATCATCGCCGAGGTCATGGACAAGGTCGGCAAGGACGGCGTCGTCACGGTCGAGGAAGGCCAGTCCCTCGGGCTCGAGAAGGAATACACCGAGGGGATGCAGTTCGACCGCGGCTACATCTCCGCCTACTTCGTAACCAACTCCGATCGGATGGAGGCGGTACTCGATAACCCGCGCATCCTGATCACCGACAAGAAGATCTCGGCCGTTCCGGACATGCTGCCGGCGCTCGAGAAGGCCGTCCAGGTCGGCCGCCCGCTCCTGATCATCGCCGAGGACATCGACGGTGAGGCGCTGGCCACGCTGGTCGTCAACAAGCTCCGCGGCACCGTCCAGGTCCTGGCCGCCAAGGCCCCGGGCTTCGGGGACCGGCGCAAGGAAATGCTCCGCGACATCGCCATCCTGACCGGCGGCACCGTCATCAGCGAGGAGATCGGTCGCAAGCTCGACTCCGTGACGATGGAGGACCTCGGCGAGGCCCGCCGCGTCGTCGCCACCAAGGACGACACCACGATCGTCGACGGCGCCGGTGCGCCGGACGCGGTCAAGGCTCGCATCGCCCAGATCCGCGCCCAGGTCGAGGAGACCACCTCCGATTACGATCGCGAGAAGCTCCAGGAGCGCCTGGCCAAGCTCGCCGGCGGCGTGGCCGTCATCAAGGTCGGCGCCGCGACCGAGGTCGAGCTCAAGGAGAAGAAGCACCGCATCGAGGACGCCCTGTCCACCGTGCGGGCCGGCATCGAAGAGGGCATGGTCGCCGGCGGCGGCGCGACCCTCCTCCATTGCCAGAGCGTCCTCGACAAGCTCAAGGTCGGCGAGGACGACGCCCAGGTCGGCGTCGACATCGTCCGCCGAGCCCTCGAGTACCCGATCCGGCAGATCGCCGACAACGCCGGCGCACACGGCGAAGTCATCGTCGACCAGGTTCGAGGCATGAAGGTCGGCTTCGGCTACGATGCGCTCAAGGGCGAGTTCGGCGACATGTTCGAGAAGGGCATCGTGGACGCCGCGAAGGTGACCCGGTCCGCCCTCGAGAACGCGGCCTCGATCGCCAAGATGGTCCTGACGACCGAAACCCTGATCACCGACATCCCCGAGAAGAAGGATCCTGCCGGCGCCGGCCACAACCACGGCGGCGGGGACATGGATTTCTAGCTCCCGATCCACGGCTACGCCGGACTGACGAACGCAAGCCGACCGGCGAGAAGAGCCCCGGGCGCACAGCCCGGGGCTCTTGCTTGCAGAGTGAGACAAATGGGCAGTAGTCCGATGCTCGTTTGACACGACCGGGGAGCGCGGCCACTCTGGCCGCGCACTCTCGTCCCAGAGGAGGTTTGAATCGTGTTTCGCGTTCCCAAGCCGGCGCTGTCGATCCTTGCCGGGCTCGTCGTAGTGATCGCCGGCGCTTGCAGCAGCGCCGCGTCCACACCGGCTATGGCGGGTGCGAGCGGCGCGCCGCAGGCGATGCCCTCGGCGATGGCGGCGGCCTCGGCCGGCGCATCGGCCATGGCGACCGCCAACCCCAACGACCCCAGTTCGATCATCACCCAGGCGCTCTCCAGCGAAACGGCGACCACGTCGTTCCACATCAAGCTGGAGGTCGCCGGGACCATCAAGGCCGCGGCCCTGCAGAGCGCCGCCGGCAGCGCCGGCGCGGCCATCACCAGCGATGTCAAGCTCGACGGCACGGCGATCGAGGGCGACGTCGACGTGGCCAACCAGGCCGCCCACCTCACGCTCTCAGTTCCCGCGATGGCGATGCTGGGCAACGTGCCGATCACCGGAGACCTCATCGTCAAGGACCAGGTCCTCTACTACAAGGTCAGCCTTCTGGGCACCAAGTACACGAAGATGGATCTCGGCTCGCTGGAAAGCAGCCTGCCGGTAGCGGTCCCGACGCCGGGCGCCTCGGAGATGACGAGCCTGACCGATGAGGTCACCCAGGTTCGTCAGGCCCTGGACCAGGCCGGCGCCAAAGCGACGCTTGTCGGTGTGGACCAGATAGGCGGCCAGGACGCCGACCACATCAACATCTCCGTGCCTCTCGATCTGCTCAACAGCGAGATCGCCGCGGAGGCCAGCGCCGCCCCGGCCATGAAGATCGACTCCGCCTCGGTCGACGTGTGGGTCTACAAGTCGAACTACCAGCTGGCCAAGGTCCAGATCGCCGGAGCATCGTCCACGCTGGGCAATCTGACCATGACCATCACGATCACCAACTACAACGCCCCGGTCACGATCACCGCTCCGGACCCGAGCGAGATCCAGGCCGCCGCACAGTAGGCTTTCGGCGGGGCCTTCTGGCGCCCGCGAGTTTGACTCTACGGAGCCCCGGGCGAGAGCCCGGGGCTCCGCTCGTGAGCCGGGCGTGGGGCAGCAAGGGGTACTGCCGGCCGGATTGACAGCCGGGTTGGGGCCTCCCAAGCTTTCCGGACGAAGGCATCGGCGCTCATAGAGGGAGGGCTCCACTTGATCCGTTTCAGAAGGCCGGCACTCGCGCTGTGCGCGTTCGTGGTCGCGGTCGCCGCGAGTGGCTGCGGGAGCAGCTCGGGCACGCCGACTGCCGCCCCGGTCTCGGATCCCAACGAAATCATCACTCGGAGCGCGACCGGGCTCGAGAATGTCCAGACGCTCCACTTCGACGTAGCCATCGTCGGCTCGGTCAACATGGGCGCGCTGAGCGGCTTGACCGGCTCGGGCTCGAGCGCCCTGTCCGGTTCGATCAAGCTGGACGGCGCCTCTGTGACCGGCGACGTCGACATAGCCAAGCAGGCCTACCACATCTCCGCGTCGCTCCCGACCTTGTTCGGCCTGACGGCCGACATCATCCAGGTCGACGGCTACACGTACACGAGGATCAGCACGTCGGGCGACAAGTACACCAAGTCCCAGTCGTCGGCGCTCCTGCCCATCCCGAGCGCCGCGCCCTCGGCGACGCTGAACGTCGCCGACACGGTCGATCAGCTCAAGGCGGGTCTGGACGCGATCGGCGCGAAGGCCACGCTCGTCGGCAAGGACCAGGTCGACGGCCGTGACGCGTACCACGTCACCGTGACCGTGCCGACCGACAAGCTGAACCAGGAGATCGGCGCGGCCGGCGGCGGCGCGGCCGGCGGCGTCACGGTCGACACCGCTTCGTTCGACTACTGGGTGTACGTCGACAGCCTCCAGCCGGCAAAGCTCGAGGTGAAGGCCAGCTCGGCTTCGCTCGGCAGCCTCGACGTGACCATGACGCTGACGAAGTACGGCCAGCCCGTCACGATCACGGCGCCGCCCGACAGCGAGATCCAGGCGGGCTGAAGCTTTCCCGACCAAGCGAGGGACGATCTCGCAGGCCGCGGGCGAAGGCCCGAGGCCTGCGGTTGGGGGCGTTCGCCGGTCTTTCAGGTCGCGTCGGGCCCGCTCCGGCTACACTGCGCACGGCCGTCATATGCGGTATTGCCCTGCGCCGGCGACCTTGTGACGCGAGAGTCATGAGCCGGCACGACGTGTGGAGGATCCAGGTGTCTCGACGGAAGTCGCTCGCAACAACAGCCGCAGGAGTTCTTGCCGTCGTGGCACTCGTCGCCGGCTGCACGTCGGCGTCGCTGACCGACCCCCACCAGATCCTGTCCAACGCGCAGACCTCCCTCAAGAACCTGCAATCCGTCCACTTCCACCTGGAGGCCGGCGGCCAGTTCATCTTCGGCGTCGGTGCGACGCCGACGGACACGCCCACGCCGGAGCCCACGGAGAGTGCGACGCCCGAGACGACGGCGACTCCGACGGCAACGTCCACGGCGGCCGCATCGGCCTCCGCCGGCTCGTCCGCCTCGGCCGTGCCCGGCCATTCGGCCGGCGCCAGCGCCTCCCCGACCGCGACACACCCCACGCCCACGCCCACGCCGACTCCTACCCCGACGCCGACACCTACGCCGACTCCCACGCCTTCTCCGTCTCCGTCGCCGGTCGCGTCCGCCTCTGCCGGCCCGACGCCGACGCCCCTGTTCACCGCGTTCCCGATCTCGCTTCAGGGCACCACCCTGGACGGCGACATCGACTTCGCCAACAAGACCGCCCACATGTCCGGCGGCCTGCCCGGGCTGCCCGGATACTCGGGTGAGCTGATCGTCGTAGACCCGTACACCTACAGCCGGCCGTACGGTGCCACCCAATACACGACGGACGGCGACTCGACGCTGGTGATCAATCCGGTGCTGTCCAGCGGCCCGGAGTCCGTCGTGACGGAGATGCTCGCCGTGGCCAACGACCCCGGCATGAGCCCCGTCCTGGTGGGGATCGAGCAGGAGCAGTACGGGTCCTGCTACCACATTCGCGTCGACGTGACCGAGAGCGCCCTCAACTCCGAGCTGCAGAGCACGGCCGTCGTGCAGGCCCTCGGTGGCGGCAAGCTCGATCTCTGGATCACCACCGGTACCTTCGAGCTTGAGCGGCTCGAGTTCGCCACCAGCGATCCGAATGCCGGCGCCGCCGCCGTTCGCCTGGTTCTCTCGAACTGGAACAACGTGGCCCCGATCTCGGCGCCTCCGATGAGCGAGATCAACTCGGGCCCGAATCCGAGCGGCTCGTAGAGTTCGCGGGAGCCCGCCGAGCCCGCGCGAAGAGGGCGCCCCTACAATTCGCGAGTGAGTCCACTGCAGAGCCACGGGCGGCGGGCCCGAACCGAGCACGGCCGCGACCAGGCGGATTCGGAGCCGTCCGAAATCCCGTGGGACGCGCCTGACGGCCGTTCGGTCGCCGGCGGGGAAGCGTCGATCGGCGGAGGCCGCGAAGGTCTGTCGGCCGAGCCGGCCTTCTCGGGCGAAGAGCCGCCGCTTCCGGACGAGGCGCCGCCGGAGGCGTTCGGGGGACCGCGCATCGAGCCGCCGGAGCCGTCCCCATTCGAGCCGGAGCCCGTCGCGCTGGCCGAGCGGCAGGCGGCAACCGAAGCGCTCGCCCAGCGAATCCTGGCCCGCCTCAACCCCGAGCAGCAGCGGGCCGTCCGAACGACCGACGGTCCCGTTCTGATCCTGGCCGGCGCCGGCAGCGGCAAGACGCGCGTGCTGGCCCATCGAGTCGCCTACCTCGTCGGCGTCAAAGGCGTGCGGCCGTGGCAGATCCTGGCCGTCACCTTCACGAACAAGGCGGCGGCCGAGCTGCGTGCCCGGATCACCGGCCTCGTGGGGGAGGAAGCCGGTCGAGAGGTCGCGATGGGCACGTTCCACGCCCTGTGCGCGCGAGTGCTGCGGCGCGACGGCGCCGCCATCGGCCTCGACCCCCACTTCGTGGTCTACGACTCGGACGACCAGCAGGCCCTCATGAAGCAGATCCTGCGCGAGGACGACCTGCCGATCACCGGCGAGTACAAGCCCAGCGCGATCCTCAGCGCCATCTCGCGGGCCAAGAACGAGATGCTCGAGGCCGACTTCATCGCGGCCAACGCGCACACTCACCGCGAGCGCGAGATCGCCCGGCTATACCGGCGGTACCAGGCCCGCCTGAAGGCCGCAGCCGCCCTGGACTTCGACGATCTGCTGCTCGAGGCGGTCCGGCTCTTCACCGCCGCCCCATCCGTGCTGGAGCGGTATCAGGGCCGCTGGCGCTACCTCCACATCGACGAATACCAGGACACCAACCGGCCGCAGTACCTCTGGGTCAAGGCTCTCGCGGCGGGCCATCGCAACGTCTGCGTGGTCGGCGACGACGACCAGTCGATCTACTCCTGGCGCGGCGCCGACATCCGCAACATCCTGGATTTCGAGGGCGACTATCCCGACGCGACGGTCGTCAAGCTCGAGCAGAACTACCGCTCCACGCAGCTGATCCTGGACGCCGCCCACGCGGTCGTCGCTCACAACTCTTCGCGCAAGGAGAAGAAGCTCTGGACCGACCGCTCGGGCGGTCGCCCGATCGCGCGCTTCGAGGCCTACAACGAAGAGGAGGAGGCCGAGTGGATCGCCCGCCAGATCGGTGAACTGACCGGCGGCCGGAGCTCGATCCTGACACGGCGGGCCGACGAGGAGGATGAGCGCTGGGAGCGCGGCGACGTCGCGGTGATGTACCGGACCAACGCCCAGAGCCGCTCGATCGAGGAGGCGTTCCTGCGGTACGGCATCCGCTACCAGCTGGTCGGGGGGACGCGCTTCTATCAGCGCCGCGAGGTCAAGGACGCGCTGGCGTACCTGCGCGTGCTGCGCAACGACTCCGACACGGTCAGTTTCGAGCGGATCCTCAACGTGCCCGCCCGCGGCATCGGCGAGAAGAGCCTGGAGGAGCTGCGGGTCGCGGCGGCCGGCGGACGGACGATTCGCCTCGTGGTCGAAGGCGGCGACGGCGGCGGTGACGCCTCCGATGGTGACACTTACTGGGCCGCGATCCTGGCCGGCGCCGAAGGACGGCTGGAGGCTCTCGGTTCGCGGGCCCGGAGTGCGCTCGGCGGCTTCGCCGCCCTGATCGTGAGGCTGCGAAGCCGGATCGGGTTGCTGCCCCTGCCCGAGCTTCTCGACGCCGTACTGGAGGAGTCGGGCTACCGGGCGATGCTCGCCGACGGCTCGGAGGAAGGCGAGGAGCGCTGGGCCAACCTGCTCGAGCTCCGCTCGGTCACCACCCGCTACGACGACCTGACGCCGGACGACGCGCTGGATCGATTTCTCGAAGAGACCGCGCTCGTGGCCGATCAGGACTCGTACGAGGCCGGCGCGGACGCGGTCACCCTGATAACGCTTCATGCCGCCAAGGGCCTGGAGTTCCCGATCGTCTTCATCGCCGGCCTCGAGGAGGGCGTCTTTCCTCACAGCCGGTCGCTCGACGACGAGAAGCAGCTCGAGGAGGAGCGGCGCCTGGCCTATGTCGGCATCACGCGGGCCAAGCGGCGGCTGTTCCTCTCCCACGCCGCGCGTCGGGCCACGTGGGGAAACGGCGGGCTGTCGGTTCCGAGTCGGTTCCTGTTCGAGATCCCGCCGGAGCTCATGTCCGGGCCGCACCTCGACCGGACCGACGACTTCGACGACGACATCGGCACGGTCGATCCGGACCTGGTCTTCGGGCGGCGTCTGGGCAGCCGGTTCGGAACGCCGATCCGCGCGGGCGGCGGTGCGTACCGGGCCGGCAGCGGCCAGCCCGGGGCCCCCAGGGCAGGGGAGGGGTTCCGTCCGACTCGCGACCTCGGGGCGCGCCGCCAGGCCTACGACTCGGGCGCGCGTTCGGGCAGTCTGGACGTACCGGGCGGGCTGCCACCCGGCCGCGTCGCCTCCGAAGCTCCGACGTCGCTGCGCCCGGCACCGGCGTCCCGTCCCCGCATCCCCGGGGAGCGGCAGTTCCGCGACGGCGACCGCGTTCGGCATCCGCGCCTCGGCGACGGCATCGTCGTCACCTCCAAGCTGACCAGGAGCGACGAGGAGGTCACGGTCGCCTTCTCGAACGGCGGCGGAGTGAAGACTCTGCTGGCGAGCATGGCCAACCTGGAACTGCTCGGTTGAGCCGGGTCCCGGCCGGGACGTCCAACTCGCAAGGCAGCGGCCGGTTAAGATGGCACCTCACCGGCCAGGCAAGGCCGGCGTCCAGTCGAACACCAGCCAGGTAGGAATATCGCCAACATGACCAAGTCGAACGTAACGCGAGCCGGCCGCACCAAGGTCGGCGGCAAGGCCCTACTCGAGCCGTGCGCCTGTTGCGGCATCGCCCCGGACCCCCAAGGCCGCCCGTTCCCGATCACTTTCGAGCTGCCGGACGTTTACTACGAGATCCCGGAACAGTTGCTCGACGTCTGGGGCCAGGACCCGTTCCTCGCGATCAAGACCATCGGCTTCTTTGTCCGGGTCATCCTTCCGGTCAAGCTGAGCGACGGCTTCTCGGTCGATTTCGGGACCTGGCTGGAGGTCCATTCGGAGGACTTCCGGACGGCCTGGCAGACCTGGAACATGCCCGAGTACGCCGATCTGTCCATCGAGGGTTACGTGGCCAACGCCATCGAACCCTGGAAGAAGCTGCCGCACACGCTCGTTCGCGCCACCGTCCGCGACGTCGCCCAGGTGCCGTACCTGACTTCGTGCAACGACGAGCGCATGTCGAAGATCCTGGGCGACACGTGGCCGCACGCCGAAGTCCTGACGCCCTATGCCCACATGCTCAAGTCCGACCCTCCGGCCGAAGACTGAGCGAGGCCTCGCGTAGCTCGAACCGGCCCGGGCAAACCCGGGTCGGTCCTGTTGTACGCCCGGCATGGGCGGCAGCCTGGAGGTGAAAGTCCTCTGCAGGAGGCGGTGGTGCTAACTGCTAGCCAGAGGCAACGGCGTCACCGTGAGGTGGGGTCGGAAGGAAGCCCGAGGCAAAGCTCCGACCCGAGGAACACGAACCGCATACAAGGCTGGGCAGCCTGGATGAGCCGGCATTGCACGGTGACGTCCGCGACCACCAAGAGGCTGTCAGGTAAATGCGGCGGGGCTGGGGCGAAGGCGGCTGCTCTTATCCGGGGAGACCTCGCCGGGTGCCGGAGTGATCCGGCCGCCCTCATCCCAAGGTGGGAGCGGACCGACGAGGAGTCAGCAGCGGCCATAGTACCGGCGGGGATCGAGATCGCCGGGAAGGGCCAAACGTCAGTCCGAGGGACGACCCGGACAGACTCGCGACCGGCGCTACGACCGCAGCCAACCCGTCTCTGTGATGGGTCTGCATCTGGAGAACGACGGTGAAGCCGCCACGTCCGGGTACAGAGCGCAGCGCCGATCCGGCGTCTCCTGAGACCACCCCTCACCCCGCCCGAGTTGAGGATGTCTGGGAGGTTTTCCTCTCGCGAGACAACCTCACCCGGGCGCTCCGGCGCGTCGAGGTCAATCGCGGCGCTCCAGGTCCTGACGGCATGACGGTCGAGCAGCTTCGCCCGCACCTGAAGACCGCCTGGCCCGAGCTCCGGAAAGCCCTTGACGCTGGCACGTACCGCCCAGCTCCCGTCCGTCGGGTGACGATCCCCAAGCCCGATGGCGGCGAGCGTGAGCTGGGCGTGCCGACGGTCACCGACCGTTTCCTCCAGCAGGCGTTGAGCCAGGTCCTCTCACCGATCTTCGAGCCAACGTTCTCGGATCGAAGCTTCGGCTTCCGTCCAGGACGAAGCGCCCACCAGGCGGTCATGGCTGCCCGGGCGGCAATCGAAGCAGGTGAAACCTGGGTCGTCGATGTCGATCTCGAACGGTTCTTCGACCGGGTCCAGCATGACGCGCTTATGGCGCGTGTGGCTCGCCGGGTCGGCGACCGCCGAGTACTTCGATTGATTCGACGCTATCTAGACGCCGGCGTCATGGTCGGAGGCGTGAGGATCGCGCGGACGGAGGGCACCCCGCAAGGATCGCCCCTCTCGCCGCTCCTGGCGAACATCATGCTCGACGACCTTGACCACGAACTGGAGCGGCGCGGCCATACGTTCGTCCGCTATGCCGACGACCTCCGGGTCTACGTGGCTTCCGAGCGGGCGGCTCAGCGGGTACTCGACGGCATCACGGTCTTTGTGGAGCAACGGCTCCATCTGCGGGTGAACCAGGCCAAGAGCGGCACCGCCCCGGCCACCGTCCGGGGTTTGCTCGGTTTCGGCTTCTATCGATCGCACGGTCGAATGGCGATCAGACTCGGGCCCAAGACGAAAGCTCGTCTGCGTGCCCGATTACGCGAGATCACCGATCGGCACCGCTCGATCGCGATGCCTGACCGAGTTGCCCTTCTCAACCGGTTCCTCGCTGGCTGGACGGCCTACTTCGCCCTGGCCGAGACGCCTTCGGTGTTCAACGAGTTCGACGAGTGGCTGAGGCGTCGTCTCCGGCAGGTCCGCTGGAAGGAATGGAAGCGTTGCCCTACGCGGCGGCAAAACCTTCGGGCGCTGGGCATCCCCGACCACAAAGCTCGCCAGTGGGCGAGCAGCCGGAAGGGCTACTGGCGCATGTCGGGTTCGCCTGCTTTGCAGTGGGCCATGCCGACCGCGTACTGGACCAAGCTTGGCCTGGTGCCGATCGGCGAACGTGTCCGTCGTCTTCGGGAGCACTGGCGAACCGCCGGATGCGGACCCGCACGTCCGGTGGTGTGGGAGGGGCTGGGCTAACCCCGGCCCCTACCCGATTCACGGCCCTTTCGCGTCGGCGATCGTCCGGCGCCCGCCGCCGCATCCAGCTCCGCCATCGCCATTCGGCCGTGCGCGTTCCGCTGTCCGGGCGAAATCTGGTGACGGATTCCGGAGGGCGTATCATGACCACACCAACACTTAGTTAGTCGGCTTTCGCGGGACGGACAGTTCCGGAACTGAGCGCTCCCCGAAATGGCAAATGGCCGTTGGCCGACCCCGGGCTGGATAGGGCCAGGGCACTCGAACGTTCCGGCATGACAGGGTCGGGCTCGCGACGTGCCGGTCGCTGAGCCTGGCAGGGCGCAATGAGTGCAGACAACGTCTTCGTTTCCACCTACCCGCCCCGTCGATGCGGCATTGCCACCTTCACGCTCGACCTGGCAGGGGCGACGGGCGGACGCGACGTCGTCGCCCTGCACCCGCCCGACGGTCCGGACGTGTATCCGATCGAGGTTCGACATCGGATAAGGCGGGACGTCCGCGGCGACTACCTCCGCGTAGCCCGCGCCCTGAACGCCTCGGACGCAAGGGTGGTCTCGATCCAGCACGAGTACGGGATCTGGGGCGGAGACGACGGGGAGTTCGTGCTCGACTTCGTCGGCGCCCTCGCCAAACCCGTGGTCGCCACGTTGCACACGGTTCCGCAGAACCCGACGCGCGGGCAGCGCCGCGTCCTCGTGAACCTGATCGACGTCAGCGCCGCGAGCGTGGTGATGTCGCGTTCGGCGGCGGCGCTTCTGTCTCGAGTCTACGGAGTGGACCCGTACCTGGTGGACGTGGTGCCCCACGGCGTTCCCAGCCTGCCTCTCGTGGCGCCGGACTCCGTCAAGCCGAAGCTCGGCATGGGGCCGGGTCCGATGATCCTGAGCTTTGGGCTGCTCGGGCCGGGCAAGGGCTACGAGTCCGCCATCGAGGCGATGCCGTCGGTCATAGAGGTCGATCCGACTGCCTACTACGTGATCCTCGGCGCCACGCATCCGGAGCTGCTGCGTCGCGAGGGTGAGGCGTATCGCAGCAAGCTCATGCGCCTGGCCCAGGCTCTCGGGGTGGCCGACCGGGTCCTCTTCGTCGATCGCTTCGTGAGCCGGTCCGAACTTGGGGTGTGGCTGGCGGCGGCGGACATCTTCGTCACTCCCTACCCGAACCCGGACCAGATCGTTTCCGGCACGCTGGCGTATGCCATGAGCGCCGGCAAGGCGATCGTCTCGACGCGCTACAGCTACGCGGTCGAGATGCTCGAGGCCGGCCGTGGCAGACTCGTGGAGT
This sequence comes from uncultured Chloroflexia bacterium, assembly GCA_963838285.1. Classification (GTDB taxonomy): domain Bacteria; phylum Chloroflexota; class Limnocylindria; order Limnocylindrales; family CSP1-4; genus Fen-1039. The sequence goes on along the minus strand of CAWIQP010000006.1, from coordinate 44,840 downwards.
TCAACTCGCCGAAGGCTCTCTCGGAGTCGCTGACCGAGGTCATCCGCGACCGGGACCTGCGCAACCGGCTCGGGAGGGCGGCGTACGAGTTCAGCAGGACCATGATCTGGCCGGAGGTCGGGGCCAGGTACAGACGGATCTTCGAGCGCGTCGGCGCCGGCAGGGAGCGTTCGCTCGCGGTCGAGGAGCGTGTCGTCATGGGCAGCGTGCGAGCGGGTGCGAGAGATGCTGGATCGTAGCGGCGCCCCGCCGGGGCGGCCGGACGCCGCACGACTGCCGCTCTACCCTGTCTCGAGGGTCCACCTCGACGCGATGACCACCGCCACGGGGCTGTGGCAGCACGCCCGAGGAGCGGAGCCCGATCCGAGATTCGGCTATTGCACGGACGACGTCGCGCGGTCTATCACGGTGGACGTGCTGCACTCACGCGAGTTGGGCTGGGCGGTAGTCGACGCGAGCGTCGGACGCTCACTTCGGTTTCTGCACGAGGCATTCGATCGCACGTCGGGGCGATTCCTGAACCTGCGCGAGGCCGACGGCGGGTGGCTCGAGGCCGACGCGTCCGAGGACTGTCACGCCCGCGCCCTCTTTGGGCTGGCAGAGTTGATGCGCGAAGTGCCCGGCACCGAGGTCGCGGATCGGTCGCGACAGCTGTTCAATCGAGCCCTTCCGGCTGCCGAATTGTTCGTCGCGCTCCGCTCGATCTCGGCGGCCGTGATGGCCTGCGATTCCGCCATCGATGCCGGGTTGTCCGCCGACGTCGGGCCCTCTCTGGATCGGCTGGCCGTGCGGCTGGCCCAGGCGTTCGGCGACCCGGCCGGTGAGTGGCCCTGGCCCGAGCCGGTCCTTACGTACGAGAACGCCCTGGTGCCGCGCGCGCTCATCGCCGCGGGCCGGCGCGCTGGCCGGCCCGCGTTGGTGGCGAAAGGTTGCTCCGTGCTCGATTGGCTCATCGACATTCAGGCGGGCGAATCGGGCGGTTTCTCGCCGATCGGCAACGAGCGCTGGTGGCGCCGGTCGGGCCAGCGGAGCCGGTTCGACCAGCAGCCGATCGAGGCGGCCTCGATGGTCGCGGCGGCCTCGGACGCGTTTCGCGCAACCGGCCGGCGACGCTACCTGGATGCCGCGGAGACCGCCTACGGCTGGTTCCTGGGCGGGAACGATCTGGGCGTCGCGCTGGCCAGACCGGGCACCGGGGGCTGCTGCGATGGCCTGACGCCTCGCGGACCCAACGAGAACCAGGGCGCCGAGTCGACCCTCATGTGGCTGACCGCCCTCGAGCAGATGAGGGCGCTCCGCCGCGCCACCGCCGCGCCGCCGGGGCCGGCGCTCCAGGCTGGCGCATCCCTCGAACCCGGGACGCGAGCGTGACCGACTTGAGCGGCAGACGTCTGTTCGTCAGACATGAAACCAACCCGATCATCACGGCCGAACAATTGCCGTATGCGGCCAACACGGTCTTCAACCCGGGCGCCGCTCGCGTCGACGGCGAGACCGTGCTGCTGATGAGGGTCGAGGACCTGCGCGGAATCTCCAGTCTGCAGGTGGCTCGGAGCGCGGACGGGATCGGCGATTGGCGGATGGACGAGAACCCACTGCTCTCGCCCAATCATGCCCGTCCCGAGGAGATCTGGGGCTGCGAGGATCCGCGCATCGTCTATCTGCCCGAACGTCAGGAGTGGGCAATCACCTACACGGCCTACAGCAACCGCGGCCCGCTCGTGTCGCTGGCGATGACCCGAGACTTCCGCGAGGTCAGGAGACTCGGGCCGGTGATGCCGCCGGACGACAAGGATGCGGCGCTCTTTCCGCACCGGTTCGACGGCCGCTGGATCATGGTCCATCGCCCGTCGCCGCTTCGCGGTCTGGCCCACATCTGGATCTCCTACTCGCCGGACCTGCGCCATTGGGGCGACCACACTCTCCTGCTGGAGGCGCGCGAAGGAGCATGGTGGGACGCCGACAAGATCGGGCTGGGGCCGCCGCCTCTGGCCACGTCGGCGGGCTGGCTCGTCATGTATCACGGCGCCCATACGACTGCCTCCGGACCGATCTACCGCGTCGGCCTCGCCCTGCTGGATCTCGAGCATCCCGAGATCGTGCTACGCCGCTCCGACGAGTGGGTCATGGCGCCCACGATGGAATACGAGGCTGTCGGCGACGTCGACAAGGTCATCTTCCCGAACGGCTGGGTGCTCGACGAGCCCGCCGATCGGCTGTACCTCTACTACGGCGCCGGCGACTCGGTCGTGGGCCTGGCCATCGCCCGCTTCAGCGAGGTCATGGAGTACATCACTGCGGCTCCACCGTACCGGCATCGCCGGGTCTCCGACGACGGGGGCGGGTAGTCGGGCAGCCGCCTTGCGGTCGAAGCTGGCCCGCCCTCCGACGCGTGGTCCGTTGCTCCCTGCGAGCTCCAATGCGCGACTATTCGGGCATGCCGACGGCCACCTTCCGGTTCAACGGGTCGTTGAACGACTTTCTGCCCGCCGCCTGTAGAGGCCGGCCGGTGGAACGCGAATTCGAGGACTCGCCTGGTGTGAAAGACGTTGTGCAGGCGCTCGGCGTCCCTCACCCCGAGATCGACTTCGTCGTCGCCAATCAAGTCTCGGTGGGACTGGACTACCGGCTCCTGCCGGGCGACCGGATCTACGTCTACGGGCTCGATCGCCCGCAGGCCCCGGCCGGTTTGCGTGGTTGGCGTGGCTTGATCCCGCCGCCGCCCGAGCCGCCACGCTTCGTTCTCGACGGCCACCTCGGCCGTCTGGCGCGCTACCTTCGGATGCTCGGCTTCGATACCCTTTATGACGGTCGTGCCCAGGATGCCGACCTGGCGCGAGCGTCGGCCGCGGAGGATCGGATCCTGCTCACCCGCGATCGCGGCCTGCTGAAGCGTTCGATCGTCCGGCTCGGCTACCTCATCCGCGACGACGACCCGCGCCGCCAGCTGGTGGAGGTAGTTCGTCGCTACGGGCTTGCCTCGCGAGCGGCCCCGTTCACGAGATGCGTCCGCTGCAACGGCGCCATCCGGCCGGTCGATCGGGCGGACGTCGTCGACCGCCTGGCGGATCAGCCTCGAACGCTTCGGTTCTTCGATTCGTTCGGCCGGTGCGACGATTGCGACGCGATCTACTGGCCCGGCTCGCATTTCGAGCGCATGAGCCTCCTGATGCGCGAGGTCCTGCGGGCGGAGCCACGCATCGGCGAGAATCGGCCCGACGAAAGGGCGTGCCAGACGAACGCGGACGGAGGATCGTCAGGTGACTGAGGCGAGCGAAGGGTCGGTCGGTCTGCCGGTCGCGGACGAGGCGGTGGCGGCCGCACGGGCGATGGGCGAGGAGGCTGCCGCCCGCCGCCGCGACGAGCTGGTTCCGATCATCCGTCGAGCGAACGAGCTCTACTACGTTGCGGACGCCCCCGAGCTGAGCGACGCCGAGTACGACGGGCTGATGCGCGAGCTGGTCGCGATCGAGACCGCCTTCCCGGCGCTGTCGGCGCCCGACTCGCCGACCCGGCATGTGGGCGCGGCGCCGGCCGGCGCCTTCGGCGAGGTCGTCCACGGGCGGCCGATGCTCTCGCTGGGGAACGTGTTCGACGAGGACGAACTGCGGGCGTTCGACGCGCGGGTCAGGCGCGGCCTGGGCCTGCCGCCGGCACCGGAGCCTGCTGCCGAGCTTCGCTACGTGGCTGAGCTCAAGATCGACGGCCTGGCGATCTCGCTCCGCTACGAGCGCGGCCGCTTCATCCAGGGCGCGACGCGCGGCGACGGGACCACGGGCGAGGACGTGACGGCCAACCTGAGGACGATCTCCGTGTCTGCCGGAACGTCTGCGCGATCCGGTCTCGGCCGAGGTCCGGGGCGAGATATACATGCCCAAGGCGGAATTCGCCCGGATCAACGCCCAGCGCGAGGAAGCCGGTCTGCCGACGTACGCCAACCCTCGGAACAGCGGCGCGGGTTCTCTGAGGCAGCAGGACCCCCGCGTGACCGGCGAGCGGAGGCTTTCGTCCTGGACGTACCAGCTGATCGAGGACGGACCGGACGGCCGGCCGGTAGTGGGGAGCCAGTCCGCGGCTCTCGCCCGCCTCGCCGCCCTGGGCCTGCCGGTGAACCCGGATCGCGAGGAGGGGCTCGACATCGACGGCGTCTGCCGCTTTCTCGAAAAGTGGCGTGAGAAGCGCCACGACCTGCCGTACGAGACAGACGGGGTGGTCGTCAAGGTCGATCGTTTCGACCAGCAGGAGCGGCTGGGGATGGTCGCTCGCGCCCCGCGATGGGCAATCGCCTACAAGTTCCCGCCCGAGCAGGTAGAGACCGTGCTCGAAGACATCGTGCCGTACGTCGGCCGGACCGGAACGCTGACCCCGGTGGCGCATATGCGGCCGGCCAGGGTCGCCGGCTCCACGGTGGGCCGGGCCACTCTCCACAATCTCGACGAGGTGCGTCGCAAGGACCTGCGCATCGGGGACTGGATCGTCCTGCAGAAGGCGGGCGACGTGATCCCGGAGGTCGTGCGGTCATTGCCGGAGCGCCGAACCGGCTCGGAGCGGGTCTTCGAGATGCCGGCGTCATGCCCGGTTTGCGGCACGGCCGTCGTCCGCGACGAGGGCGCCGTCCGCCACTACTGCCCGAACCAGCGCTGCCCCGCGCGCCTGTCACAGGAGTTCGCCCATTTCGCCGGGCGCGGCGGCATGGACATCGAGGGCGCGGGCTGGGCCGTGCTGGAGCAGCTGCTGGAGCGCGGCTTGGTCAAGACTCGGGGCGACTTCTACCGGCTTACGGTCGAGGACCTGGCGGGCCTCGACCGGTTCGGCCGCAAGAGCGCCGAGAACCTCATGGCTTCGATCGAAAGGTCGCGTCGGCGGCCGCTCGCCCGTGTGCTCAACTCGCTCGGCATTCCTCAGGTGGGCGAGCAGACCGCCATCGACCTTGCCGGGTGGATCGGGGAGCGCTGGCCGGCGGAGGGCATGGACCCGGCGGACTGGACGGCCCTCGTGGCCCGGTCCCTGCCTTCCGTCACGGCCGATGAGTTCCAGGAAGTGCCGGGCATAGGTGCGGTGGTCGCGGCGGCCGTCGCCGGCTACTTTGCCGCTCCCGAGACGGCGGCCGTGCTGGCAGACCTGGTGTCCGCGAATGTCGTGGCCGAGCCGCCCGCCAGACGAGTGGCTCCGGGAAGTGGCGCCGGGAGTGGCCCGGGGAGTGGCGCCGCCGGTCCTCTCGCCGGCAAGACCGTGGTGGTTACGGGCACTCTCGCCGGCTTTGACCGCGCCGCCGCCGAGGAGGCGATCCGCGCCGCGGGCGGACGCGCCTCGGGGTCGGTGTCGAAGAACACCTCGTATGTGGTGGCGGGCGAGAACGCCGGATCGAAGCTGACCAGGGCCCAGGAACTCGGCGTGCCGGTCCTCGACGAGGAGGGGTTCCGGCGGTTCCTGGCGGGGGAGGAGCCGTAGGGGAGCGGCGGCGCCCGGCGTGGGCGGAGACCAGTCGGCCGCCGGCGCGGCCGACTCTGGCCGCCCCGGCCGCGCCCCGCGCCCCGCGGCACCCGCCCGCGCCCGTGCCCGCCCGCCGGACTCCCTCACGCGCCCCGTGCCCGCCCGCCGGCCGCGCCTCGCGCCCCGTGGCCACCCGCCGGCCGCGCCCGTGGCCACGGCCGCGCCCTGCGACCCGTGCCCGCCCGCCGGCCGCGCCTCGCGCCCCGTGGCCACCCGCCCGCGCCGCCGAGCTAGCCAAATGCCGGCTCCCGTAGCGCGAGGATGAGTCTGGGCGATCCGCAACTGAAGCAGAGGCGCGAATTGGCGTCCGGGACCGCTTGGATCCTGGCCTGAAGGCCCGAACGGCTGGCATATGGCCGGAACCGGGCCGCTCGGCGAGGGTCCGCGGCCGCCCGAAGTGCGTTTGCCGGCCGAAAGCCTCGCCTCGCGCTACCCCGGCCGGCATCTGGCTAGATTGCGGCAATCCGGGCGACGGCAGCGCCGGCTTCTCTGGCTGTCGCGGCACGCCGCGCTTCGGCCGCCTGCAGCGGCATGCCCCGCGCATCGGCTGCCGCGCCTCGCCCGCCAGCCCCGGCCGCGCGTCCCGCCCGGAGAGCCTCGCCCGCCAGCCCCGGCCGCGCGTCCCGCTAGGAGAGCCTCGCCCGCCAGCTCCGGCCGCGCGTGCCCGCTGCGGCTCAGCCCATCGCGGAGTTGATCAGGCTCCAGATCCACGTCGGGTGCCAGGGAACGTCGGGACCCTCTTGCATCCTCGGCGCGAGCCAGGCGTGGCGCCAGCCGCGAGCCTCGAGTTCGTGCCAGGCGGCCGCATGCTCCTCGGGGATGGCGGCGCGCGCGTGACCACCGGACGGTGCCAGGTGGCGGTGTAGTTCCAGCAGGCAGAGCCCGTCCTGGAACGCGGGCGCGACGATTGCCGCATACGCTCGGTCGGACGGGAGCAGAAAGCCGCGCAACCCGGGCGGCGGACCGGCCTCGTGTCGGGTCGCCAACCCGCCCGCCTCGTCGGCCGCCTGACCGGCCTCGTGTCGGGCCGCCAACCCGCCCGCGGCGTCGGCCGCCAACCCGCCCGCGGCGTCGGCCGCCAATCCGGCCGCGGCGCTGGCCGTAGCGCCGGCCGCCAATCCGGGCGCGGCGCTGGCCGTAGCGCCGGCCGCCAACCCGGCCGCGACCCCGGCCTCGGGTCGGGTCGCCTGACCGGCCGCGGCGTCGGCCGCCAACCCGGCCGCGGCGCTGGCCGTAGCGCCGGCCGCCAATCCGGGCGCGGCGCTGGCCGTAGCGCCGGCCGCCAACCCGGCCGCGACCCCGGCCTCGGGTCGGGTCGCCTGACCGGCCGCGGCGTCGGCCGCCAACCCGGCCGAGGCGCCGGCGGCACTCTCGAGCACCCACCCGCCGGCGGACGCCAGCTCTGCCAGCACGGCACGCCGGTCCTCGGCAGTTGCCAGCCGGTCGAGCTCGAAGACGCGAGGCAGATCGTCGGTCGTCAGCGGCCGGAGGCGCGCTCCGGCGGGCGCTTCGGGCGCCGCGTCGAGGTGGTCGCCCTCCATCTGACGGTAGTGGGTAACGACCCGGAAACCCATCCGTTCGTACAGCGGCTGGCCGGCCGCCGTCGCCACCAGGGCGAGCGTCTCGCAGCCGGCCGCGCGGAGCCTCCGCCGAAGCTCCTCGGTCATGGCTCGCCCCAACCCGCGGCCCCTCACCGCTTCGTCCACGATCACGGCGCCCAGCCAGCCGACCGGGGCGCTTACCGTGGCCAGGCCGGTGGCCACGACCCGGCCGTCCAGCACCCCAACGAGGGGCTGGCACGAACGAGTGCGCAGCGTCAGCGCGTAGAATGCCCGCCTGTCGCGCCACCCCTGGGCGAGCGCCAGGTCGACGGCGGCGTCGATGTCGGCGGGGTTCATCGCGCGGATTTCGAAATCGGTCATCGATCCCTCGCGTCTGGGCTGGGGAGGGATCACTTTACGATGCGCCGGCCCGGCGCGGAGGCATGACGCAAACGTGCCGGCCGCTCTCCCGCTCCGGACCGCGCGGCGGCGGCTTTCGGCCCGCGGCGCTCGGCCCGGGTCCCGTCCGGTATCATCCCGGCATGGCCACCCTGTCCCGTGCCGACGTCGAACACGTAGCCCATCTCGCCCGCCTCGGGCTGACAGAGGATGAACTGGTGCGCTTCGAGGGCCAGCTCAATCACATCCTCGACCAGTACGGCGTGCTCGCTACGCTCGACACGGAGCACATCCCGCCCACCGCCCAAACGATCGAGCTGGCGAACATCCTGCGCGACGACGTGGTCCGCCCCTCGTTGACGCAGGACGAAGCCCTGTCCAACGCCCCGGAGCGAAGTGGCGGCCACTTCGCGGTTCCGGCGATCCTGGGCGGCGGCGAGGGGGGCGAGTAGGCCGTGACGGACCCGACTCGCCTCCACGCCCACGAGATGGCGGCGCTGCTGCGCGGCGGCAAAGTATCGTCCCGTGCCCTGACCGAGGCCCATCTCGACGCCGCGGAGCGGCAGAACCGCGCCCTCAACGCCTGGCTCGCCATCTACCGCCATGACGCTCTCGCCCAGGCCGACGCCGCCGATCGACGCCTCGCCGAGGCTCGCCGTGCCGGGGCGGCGGCCCTCAACGCGCTCCATCCCCTGTGCGGCGTGCCGGTGGCCCTCAAGGACCTCGTGTCGGTCGAGGGCGGCCAGGCCACTGCCGGCTCGAAGATCCTCCAGGGCTACGTCGCCCCGTTCGACTCCACCGTGACCGCCCGACTTCGAGAAGCCGGCGCCGTGATCGTCGGCAAGACCAACATGGACGAGTTCGCGATGGGTTCGTCCACGGAACACTCGGCCTACGGACCGACGGCCAACCCGTGGGATCTCACTCGCGTCCCCGGCGGCAGCTCCGGCGGCTCAGCCGCCGCGGTGGCCGCGTACCACGTCCCGGTGGCAATCGGCACGGACACCGGCGGAAGCATCCGCCAGCCCGCCTCGCTGTGCGGCATAGTCGGGCTGAAGCCCACTTACGGCAGGGTCAGCCGCTTCGGCATCGTGGCCTTCGCCAGCTCGCTGGACCAGGTCGGGCCGCTCGCCCGCGATGCCCGCGACGCCGCCCTGCTGCTGCACGCCGTGGCCGGTCGCGACGAGCGCGACGCCACCAGCGCGCCCGAACCGGTTCCTTCGGAACTGCTGCGCCTCCCTGCCGGCGACGACGAAGCGGCCTCGTACCTGAAGGGCCGGCGCATCGCCCTGCCTCGCGAGTACTTCGTCGAGGGCATGGAGCCGGGCGTCGCCGCCTGCGTACGCGAGGCTGTCGCCGCCATGGAGGGGGCCGGCGCCATCGTCGAGGAGGTCTCGCTGCCGCACACGGACTACGGCCTGGCCAGCTACTACATCATCGCCCCGGCGGAATGCAGCTCCAACCTCGCCCGCTACGACGGCGTCAGGTACGGCCACGCCGACAGAAGCTCGGGCGAGTACATCGCCGACTACCTGCGGACGAGGGGCGCCGGCTTCGGACCCGAGGTCAAGCGCCGGATCATGCTCGGCACCTACGCACTCTCGGCAGGCTACTACGACGCGTACTACCTGAAGGCCCAGAAGGTCCGGACCCTAATCAAGTCGGACTTCGACGCCGTCTGGTCGGCCGGCTTCGACGCCATCTGCGCGCCGGTCAGCCCGACGGTCGCCTTTCCGTTGGGCGCGAAGACGGACGATCCGGTGGCGATGTACCTGCTGGACGTCTGCACACTTCCCGTCAACATGGCCGGCCTGCCGGGCGCGTCGATCCCCGCCGGGCTTTCGGCCGGGCTACCGGTCGGTCTCCAGATCATCGGAGCGCCTTGGAGCGAGCTCTCGATGCTTCGTCTGGCCCGCGCCTACGAAGGGGTCACTGCCAGAGCACCCTGGCGGGCCCTCGAGCCCGCCGAGCTGACGCTGACCGACGATCCCACTACGCCCGGCCCGATGGAGCGGAAGCAGCGCCTGGAGTCAGGCGCCACCGTCCCGGGCCCCGGCGGCCAAGCCTGAGGACGCACCGATGACCACTCCGACGACCCGCCCCGGCGGCAACCGGCTCACCACCGATCCCTCGATCCTCAACTCCGAATCCGAGCCGGAGCGACCTCCGCTCTCGACGCGAGTCCTGTCGCGCCGCGTCGACGAGGTGCCGCGCTCGGGCATCCGCCGCTTCTTCGACATCCTGGCGACGATGACCGACGTCATCAGCCTGGGCGTGGGCGAGCCCGACTTCGACACGCCGGAGCAGGTGATCGAAGCCGGCCGCCACAGCCTGGCCTCGCGCCGGACTCACTATGCCTCCAACTACGGCACGCTCGAGCTGCGCCGCGCCCTGGCCCATCACATCGAGCGCATGTACGGAGTCCGCTACGACCCGACGGAGGAGATCCTGATCACGATCGGGGCGTCGGAGGCGCTGGACGTGGCCATCCGGGCCACCATCGACCCGGGCGACGAGGTGATCCTGCACGAGCCTTCGTACGTTTCGTACCGGCCTGCGGTCATCTTCGCGGGCGGCGTCCCCGTCGGCGTGCCCACGACGATCGACGACGATTTCTCGCTCGACCCGGCCAAGGTCGAGGCCGCGATCACGCCGCGGACGAAAGCCATCCTGCTCAACTACCCGTGCAACCCGACCGGCGCCGTCCTGCCGCCCGAGGCCCAGGACGAGATCGCTCGCATCGCGGTGCGCCACGACCTGCTTGTCTACAGCGACGAGATCTACGACCGGCTCGTCTACGGCGGGTACCAGATGCGGACGATGAGTTCGCTGCCCGGCATGCGCCGGCGCACCGTCCTGATGGGCGGCTTCTCCAAGGCGTATGCCATGACGGGCTGGCGCATCGGCTACATCTGCGCCCCGTCCGAGATCCTCGAAGGGATCCTCAAGGTTCACCAGTACGTGATCATGTGCGCCCCGACCGTCGCCCAGGACGCCGCCCTCGAGGCGCTCAAGACGGGTGAGCCCGACGTCGCCCGCATGGTCGGCCAGTACGACACGCGCCGGCGCCTGGTGGTCGACGGCCTCAACGCCATCGGCCTGCGGACGTTCGAACCGCTCGGCGCCTTCTACGCCTTTCCGCAGATCACCTCAACGGGCCTGACGAGCGACCAGTTCGCCGAGAGTCTGCTCGAGGAGGAGTCCGTGGCCGTGGTGCCGGGCACCGCGTTCGGCGAGGCCGGCGAGGGGCACGTCCGTTGTTGCTACGCGACCAGCGAGGCCGAGCTTCGCGAGGCCCTGGTCCGCATCGACCGCTTCGTAAAGCGGCGGAGGGGCGAGGCGTGACCCCCGCGGCAGCCGCCGCCGGGAAAGGTGCCGCGCTGGAGCGGTACGAGGCCGTCATCGGCATCGAGATCCACTGTCAGCTCAAGACCGCCAGCAAGATGTTCTGCGGCTGCTCCACGGAGATCGATGGGGCAGCCCCGAACAGCCACTGCTGCCCGGTCTGCCTGGGCCTGCCGGGCGTCCTGCCGACTATCAACAAGTCGGCCGTGGAGCTGGTACTGGCCACGGGTCTCGCGATCGAAGGCGATCTCGCCGCGACGACGCGCTGGGATCGAAAGAACTACTTCTACCCGGACCTGCCCAAGGGTTACCAGATCAGCCAGTACCAGCTGCCGCTGGTCGCAAACGGCCGGCTGACGTTCGACACGAGCGAGGGCCCGTTCACCGTCCTGGTGCGGCGGGCTCACCTCGAGGAGGATACGGCGAGGCTGATCCACGCGGATGAGGGCACGCGGCGAGTGAGCCTCATCGACTACAACCGCTCCGGCATGCCGCTTATGGAGATAGTCACCGAGCCGAACGTTCGCACGGCCGAACAGGCGCGCCGGTACGCGGAGGAGCTGCGCCTGCTGATGCGGACCGTCGGCGCGTCCGACGCGGAGATGGAGAACGGGCAGATGCGCGTCGAGGCCAACGTCTCGGTCCGGCCGCGCGGCCGTGAGGCGTTCGGGACGCGCGTCGAAGTGAAGAACATGAACTCGATGAAAGCCGTGGAGCGGGCGATTGCCTTCGAGATCGAACGCCAGGCGGCGCTGATCGACGCCGGCGGCGCCGTCCGGATGGAGACGCGCGGCTGGGACGAGCCGAGTCAGTCCACGTACCACATGCGCCTCAAGGAGGAGGAGAACGAATACCGCTACTTCCCCGAGCCGGACCTGCCGCCGCTGCTGACTACGCCCGAATGGCTGGCCGAGATCGAGGCCCGGCTACCGGAGCTGCCGGCCGCCCGGCGAGCGCGCTACCGTGACGCCTTCGGCCTCTCCGCCTACGACGCCGGCGTGCTTGTCAACGATGCGGCGGCCACGGCCCTGTTCGAAGGCGCTCTGGCGGCAGACGAGGGAGTACCCGCCAAGCTTCTCGCCAACTGGGTGACCGGCGAGTACATGCGCCTGGCGAAGGGGGGATCCGGCGCCGGAGCCGTGAATCCGGTCGAGCTTGCCGCCCTGGTCGAGCTCGTGGCCGGCGGAGCGATCTCAGGCACGAACGCCAAGGAAGTCTTCGCCGATCACTTCGCATCCGGCCGGCCGGTTGCCTCGATCGTCGAGTCGCGCGGCTTTCGCCAGATCTCGGACGCCGGCGCTCTTGGGACGGCGATCGACGACGTGCTGGCGGCCAATCCGGCCGCCGTGGCGGACTATCGATCTGGCAAGGCGGCCGCCGTCGGATTCCTCGTCGGTCAGGTCATGAAAGCGACGCGGGGTCAAGCCAACGCGGCTCTGGTCCAGGCCGCCCTGCGCGAGCGGCTGGACAGCGTCGAGTAGCCGGGACCAAGGAGGGCCAATGGGTCCGATCAATCTGGTGTGCTGGGTGCTCGGAGTGGCACTCATCGCCGTCGGGTACCTCCGGGCCCGAGGGCCGTGGGGCCGATACCAGGAGCTCAAGTCCCAGGAGGCAAACATTGCCCGGTACGAGGGCTGGCGCGGGAGCCGGCTGCGCGACGACGGTCCCAGCGCCGCCTCGATCATGGCACGGGAGCTGCGCCGTCGAGCCCAGATCGCAGGTCTGATCATGATCGGCGGCTTCGTGTTGGTCTTCGTCGGGTTCGCAGTTCACTAGCGGGAGCGCTGCCGCGGCGGGTCGAATCTGAACTGGCGCGCGTCTCAACAAGTTGTGCGCGGCAAGCTCCGGATGTGCGATCCTTGATCGAGTAATGGGCCTCAGCGCCAGCTTTCGGGGGCAGCGCCCAGTCAGTGTTGGAGCGGCGGTGAAATGAGAGGCGGACCGCGCTTCGCCCGATTGGTCGGCAACCGAGGTACGGAAGCCGCCATAGGCGGTGTGCCCGTCGTGGACAGTGCCGTGAGTGAGCGAGCCTTTACCCCGGGATCGTCCCAGGACCGCAAGTTCGCCGGCTTCGCCGCCGCATGCGCCGTCCTGACCGCCGTTCTCTGTCTGGTGGACGCAGCGACGGCCCACTCGGATCGTAGTTCGGAGCAGTTCGTGGTCGCCGCGCTGCTGGGTGTCACATTGCTGGCCGCGGTCTGGTTCGTGAGGCGCGGCTTCACGCCGCGCATTCTCATGTCGGCCGGGGTCATGCTCATGGTGGTCGGTGTGGCGGCGGCGGCATACCTGCCGGGCAGCCTCGATGCCGCCGTGATCCTGCCCCTTGCCGGCGCCGTGCTGGCGCTCCCGGCTGTGCGTGGACGGCCGTTGCTCCTCCTGCTGGCCGTGGCTTTTGGGGCGGGTATGGTCGGCGAGGCGATCGGATACTTCGACGAAGGCGCTGCGATGCCGGCCGAGACGCTGCCCTCGTTGCTCGAGTCGGGGGTCATGCTGGCCTTCGCCTACAGCCTGCTGTGGTGGGTTGGCGATCGCTGGTGGAGGGCGGACGAGCAGGCACGCCGAGCTCTCGCGAGCCGCCGCCGGCTGCTCGAAGTGAACGAGCGCCTGCTCTCGACGCTGGATCCACAGGGCGTGTTCGATCTGATCGCGGATTCGCTGAAGTCGGTGGTCGCCTACGACAATCTGACAATCTATCGGGTCGACAGGACCGAGGCCATCCTGCGCCCGGTGCTGGCCCGCGATCGGTTCGCCCAGCTGATCATGGACTCGACGATGCCGATCGGCCGCGGCCTGACCGGCTGGGTGGTCGCCCACGGCACCGCGGAGTGCGTCAACGATTCGCAGCACGACCCGCGAATCAGCATCATCCCGGGGACTCCCAACGAGCCGGAGTCGCTGATCGTCGTGCCGCTCCTGGTCGGCGGCGAGGTCGCGGGAACCCTGAACGTCGGTCGCATGGGCGAACGCGAGGCCTACTTCAGCCCCGAGGAGTTCGAGTTGGCGCGCCTCTTCGCCGGCCAGGCTTCCATCGCCCTCCGCAATTCGGAGACCCTGCAGGCCGTCGAGACTCGCGCCGAGACGGACGCTCTCACCGGGCTGCGCAATCGCGGGGCTTTCGACCTCAGGCTGGCAGCGCTGATCGACGACCCGAGAGTCCAGCCGCTGGTGCTGGTGATGCTCGATCTGGACGGTTTCAAGCAGTACAACGACGTACACGGGCATCCGGCCGGCGACGCTCTCCTGCAGGCCGCCGGTAGGGCGATCACCGGTGCGGTCCGCGACGGCGATCTGTGCTTCCGATACGGCGGCGACGAATTCGCCCTGCTGCTCCCTGAAACCGACGAGGAGAGCGCCCGGCAGATCGCCGAACGAGTCCGCCTGGCCATCGCCGCTGCTGGATCGAGTGGGGAGCTGGGCGTCACCGCCAGCGTGGGCCTGGGAACCGCGCCCGGGGATGCCAGGACGGCCGGTGCCCTCGTGGCCGCGACGGACACGGCCCTGTATCGCGCCAAGGGGACGGGCGGCAACCGCGTCGAATCCTGGAGTGAGATCAACACCGTTCCGGAAGGTCGCTAGGCCTCGCCGGTGGTGAATTGATCGGCGGATCGGGTCAGCCCGGCTCTATCGACCCGGCGGTCGCGCGTCTGACCTCGAGGCCGTCCAGGAGGGCGTCCAGGCCGTACTCGAACGGCTGGCTGTGGTGGTGTCCGAGCAGCATCGGAAGCATCCGCCGCATGACCGGGTAGCGATCCATCGGCAGCGCGGCGACGCGCGCCCTCATCTCCGCCTCGAACTCGTCCCAGGTGTAGCCCGACGCCTCTATCTCGCTGGTTGGCAGGACCTCCCCCAGGACGCAACCGATCGTGTAGTTGAAGATGGTCGCCCCCGCGGCGCCGGCATCGTCCTCGGAGAAGCCCGCCGCTATCAGGGTGGCGCAGACGTACTCCATTACTCGCAGCGTGTTGGGACCGATGGCCAGGCGTGTGCCCCGCAGCACGGCCGCATTCCGATGGCCCAGAAGGACGGCGCGCAGGTTGAGCGACACGGCCCGCATGCTCGCCTGCCAGTCGGGCCCCTCCGGCGGCAGTTCGACCTCGGCCATCAGCGCGTCCACCGTCAGGTCGAGCAACTCGCCCTTGTTATGGACGTGGCGATACAGGGACGTGGCTGCCGTGTGAAGCTCGCCGGCCAGCGTCCGCATCGACAGGCCGTCGATTCCGTGAAGGTCGAGGATCCGCACCGCGGCGGCAACGATGCGCGGCCGGCTCAGCGGCTCGCGAGGGGAGCGGTCCTCAGGCTCGGACGGATCGGACCAGGCTCCCAGGAAGGGCGGATGTTCGACTGGGCTCACGGTCGGGCGCCTCCTGAGCGTTCCCGTCGATTGTAGCCAGTGCCACCGTTGCGAACACTTGACGCATAGCGTACAGCGTACGCTATGATAACAGCGTACGCACAGGCGGCAGGCGCGTGGTGCGACGGGCGCCGGTCGGCCAGGCGGGCGCAGACGGACAGGAGATTCGACGGTGCACGGGATGGGTGGAAGAGGCGATTCCGGCGGAAACGGGCGGCAAGAGCCGGGCCCGGCAAGCACCGCTACGGGAATCGGGGAGGCGAGTACGCGGCGGTGGTGGGCTCTGGCGATCATCGACCTGTGTTTGCTCGTGATCACGATGGACAACACGATTCTCAATGTGGCCCTGCCGACGATCTCGCGGCAGCTGGCCGCGAGTGGCGCTCAGCTGCAGTGGATGGTCGACGCCTACATCGTGGTCTTCGCCGGGCTCCTGCTTACCTCCGGCACGTTGGGCGATCGAATGGGGCGCCGAAGGATGCTGATTGCCGGCCTGAGCGTCTTCGGGCTGGCATCGACGGCCACCTTGCTCGTCAAGTCCGCGGACCAGTTGATAGCGATCCGCGGTGTCATGGGCCTGGGTGGGGCCTTGTTGATGCCCGCCACGCTGTCGCTGATCACCAACCTGTTCTCCGAGGAGGAGAGGCCGCGAGCAATCGCGACCTGGGCGGCCGTCTCGGGCGTGGGCATGGTGCTGGGCCCGATCGTCGGCGGTGCGCTGCTCGAGAACTTCAGCTGGAACGCCGTGTTCCTCGTCAACGTCCCGATAGTGGCCGTCGGGCTGGCCGGCGCGTTCGCGCTCCTGCCCGAGTCGCGTGACGAGCACCCCGACCGTCTCGACCCCATCGGTGCAGTGCTGTCGATCGCCGGCCTGGCGACGCTCGTGTACGGCATCATCGAGGCCCCCGGGGCCGGCTGGACGGCGCCGGAGACGTTCCTCCGCGTCGGCGCGGGGCTGGCTCTGCTCCTGACCTTCGGCGCGTGGGAGCTTCACAACAGCGAGCCGATGTTCGACGTCAGGCTCTTCGCGCGGCCGGGATTCGGGCCCACCAGCTTTGCCGAGACGGTGGCGCACTTCGCCCTGGTCGGCGGGATGTTCGCGCTGACTCAATACCTGCAGTTCGTGTGGGGCCAGCGGCCTCTTCAGGCCGGCCTGTCGATGCTGCCGGTGGCCTTCGGTGTCGTGATCGGCTCGGGCGTCGCCACCAGACTTCTGCCACGCATAGGTGCGAAGCACCTGATCGCGGCCGGCATGGCCGGCATTTCGTTGGCGCTCCTGCTCATCTCGAGGCTGACGGTGGACTCGCCGTACGTGGCCTTCGGGGCGGTGCTGGGGTTCATGTCACTGGGCATGGGTCTGGCGATGGCGCCGGCGACGGACGCGATCATGGGCGCGGTCGACAAGGCTCGGGCGGGGGTCGGCTCGGCCACGAACGACACCACCCGGGAGCTCGGCTCCGCGTTGGGCGTCGCGATCTTCGGCAGCATCGTCTCGTCCGGATACCGCGACGCGCTCGCGCCCGGACTGGCGAACCTGCCCGGCGGGATCGCGAGTCTGCCGGCCGGCGTGGGCGCCGCGGTGCGTGACTCGATAGGCTCGGCCACGGTGTCGGCGGGCGCGTTGCCCGGCGATGCCGGCGCGGCGGTGATCTCCGCGGCCAGGCAGGCGTTCGTATCGGGCATGTCCACGTCCACCCTGGTCGGCGCCGCGGTGGTTGCCGTCGGGACCGTCGTCGTATTGGCGTGGATGCCGAATCGGCTCCGAACCTCCACGGTCGATCCGGAGGGCGCGGCCGCCGTCGCGGTCTCCGCGACCGCCGCTGCGGGCGAGGGCGCGGCCGGCTGAGAATGTCGCGGAGAGCCTACGTCGCACGCACGGCTCGACCCTGGGCCGAAGGTGAGCCCATCGATTGGATCGGTGGGGTCAGCGGCAGATCCGGGCCGCGATGACACAATGCCGGCGTTCGCCCGATCGAAGCGGGCCCGCAGCCAGATCCGGTGCTTCTCTGGTGCGCCGCCTCGACAAGGGCGACATACGAACGAGAACACTTCCAGGCAGCACGCGCGACGCCGTCCTCCGGGACGGCGTCGCGCGTATCCGGTCAGCCAGGCGGGAGTCGGCGGAGCTCGATTGCCGTGCAGCGGTCCATGACGACCGCCAGGCCGCCTTCGGCGGCGATCCGCGCCGTCTCCCAGTTGACCACGCCCAGCTGCAGCCACAGCGCGCGGGCTCCGACGGCGACCGACTCGCGGGCCGTCTGCTCGGTCAGCTCCGGCCTGCGGAAGACGTCGACGATGTCTATGCGGCCGCCCAGGGCCGCCTGCGCCTCGGCCAGGGTTGCCACGGCGGCGATGCCCTCGATTTCGGTTTCGTTCGGGTTCACCGGAACGCACAGGTAGCCCGCTTCGAGGAGCGTCCGAAAGACGCCGTTCGAGGGCCGCGTCGGGTTCGACGACGCGCCGACGACGGCGATCCGCCGTGAGGTTCGAAGAAGCTCGAAGATCCGCGCGTCGTCGAGAAGGATCGGCCGGGGGGAAGGATCGGGATGGTTCATCGGTGACCTCACGCTCGCTATGGCTTGGGCGAGGCGCTCGCGGCCGGGGAAGGGGCAGCGGTCGGCGGCGCCGGCGTGGCCCGGGTGGGTCCATTCTTGAGCGTGGCAACCAACCCATCGAGTTGCGCCTGGAAGCCCGCCGGGGCGTCGGCATGGAAATCGCTCAGCGCGATTCCGCCGGTCGAGACGTCGTTTACGGTCTCGAGCGGGAGCGTCCGTCCGGACGCGACCGCCAGGATCGCTGCGGTCACGGCGACGTCGTATCGGTTCATGACGCTCACGATCAGGCAGGGCTGGATATCCGGCACCGTCTGCCACGCGTCGGTGTCCACGGCGACCAGCTTTGCCTTGCGGTAGCACGCCTCGCGCATTGCCCCGATCCCGGTCAGGCTGGGCATCGCCATGATGACGCCGTCGCCCGCCTTGACGAGGCCGGCCGCGGCCGTCCTCCCCCTGTCGGGCGAATTGGAGGTGCCAACGTAGGCGACCGTCGCCTTGAGGGCGGGGTTGGCATCCGAGGCGCCGCTCATGAAGCCCGCGGCGTAGTTGGCGGTCCGAAGGTCGGTCTGGGCGTCGCCGACCATCCCGATCTTGCCCGAGCCGGAGAAACCACCCGCCACGTAGCCGGCCAGATACCCGGCCTCGGCCTCGTCGAACAAGATTCCGTGGACGTTCGCGGGCGAGGTTCCGGCGACGGCCACGTCCATCTCGAAGAACTGCGTCGCCGGATGGGCGGCCGCGGCGGCCTGGACCGCGGCATCGGCGGCGGGCCCGACCGTGACTACGATCGCGGCTGCGGCTGCGGCGGCTCCATCGACGTCCTTCGGAAGATCGGCGGCCGAAACCGGCTCCACGAGCGTAGTCGTGGCTCCGACCTGCGCGCCGGCCGCCTGGACGCCTTTCCAGGTCAAACCGGCTGGCGTCCAGTCCACCGGCTGACCCAGCGAGGCCACGAGGGTGATGTTCTTGACCAGCGCGGGAGCCAGGGTCGGCGTGGCGGTCTCGGTCGAGATGCTCGTGCCCGCGTTCGAGGCGGTGGCGGTGGAGGCCGGCCCGGTCGAGGCCGCGCCGGTCGCCGTCGGGCCGGGCGGATTGGAGAAGAGGCCGCAGCCGGCTAGCAGGACGGCGGCCACCGCAAGAGCGCCGGCAAGGCTGAGGTTCCGCGACCGGGAAGGCTTCATCGTTGCCAGATTGTAGAGGCCGCGGCCTGCGCGACCCGCGGCCCTCGTGCGGGGGCCCGAGCGGCCCGGCCTCGCCCCGGCGCGGCATCCCCGCCCGTCCGCCGGCCCGCGCGGTGGGACCGGGCCGGCGGGCTCGACGCGACTCGGCCCCTGGGGCGAGACTTGCCCCGCGGATTAGGATGGCTCGCGAGGAGGTAGCGGTGAGTTCCACGATCGAACCGGTCGACGAGCGGATCAAGGTGCCCGCCGGCATCGAGTTGCGCGTCCTGCAGTGGCAACCGCTCGTGGCGGGCGCGGACGCGGCGTCGGACGCGCCGTTCCTGCTGATCCACGGCCTGGCGTCCAACGCGCGGCTGTGGGACGGTGTGGCGCGCCGGCTGGGGGCGTCGGGGCGCCGCGCGGTGGCGGTCGATCTGCGCGGGCACGGCCACTCGGACAAGCCCGAAAGCGGCTACGACTTCGCCACCGTCGTCGGGGATCTGTGCGGGCTGGTCGAGGCTCTCGGACCCGGCTTCGACCGACCGATCCTGGTCGGGCAGTCCTGGGGCGCCGACGTGGTGCTCGAGTTCGCCGTCCGCAATCCCGATCTGACGCGCGGCATCGTCCTGGTCGACGGCGGCCTGACCGACCTCCGGGCCGCGTTCCCGACGTGGGATGTCTGCTGGGATCGACTGGCGCCTCCGCAGCTGGTCGGAATGCCGCTCTCGTCTGTCGAGGACTACTTCAGGTCGGCTCATGCCGACTGGCCGGAGGAGGGCTTCGAGGGCTCGCTCGGCAACTTCGAGATCCGGCCGGATCGGACCATCGCGCCGTGGCTCTCACGCGACCATCACAAGGCGATACTGGAGGCGATGTGGAACCAGCGGACCGCCGACCTGTGGCGGTCTCTGCGGGTTCCGGCGCTGATCGTCCCGGTCGACGGCGGCGAGAACGACTGGACGGCTTCGAAGCGGGCCGGGTCGGAAGCGGCGCTGGCTGCGGTCGGAGCCTCCGGCCCGGAGGTCCGAGTCCGGTGGTTCAAGGGCGACCACGACATTCACGCCCAGCATCCAGCCGAGCTGACCGAGGCGATCCTCGAAGCAGACCGCACTGGGCTCTTCTCCGGGGTGCCGGTCTCGTGACCGGTCCCGGGGCCGGGCCAGGCGAAGGGGGAGGAATCGAATGACGGCGCTGCCGAGAATCCTGACGATCATGGGCTCGGGTGAGACGACGCCCACCATGGCTCGCGTCCACCGGGCCGTCCTCGACAGGCTGGGGGAGAAGCCGGTTCCGGCGGTCGTGCTTGACACTCCGTACGGCTTCCAGGAAAACGCCGAGGACATCACGGAACGAGCGGTGGACTACTTCCGAGCGACCGTCGGGGCGCCGTTCGCCATCGCTTCCTTCCGATCCGCGGATGCCGACGCCCTCACCCGGGAGACGGCGCTGGTCCGGATCCGCGACGCGCGGCTGGTCTTCACCGGACCGGGCAGCCCCTCCTACGCGCTGCGGCAATGGGCGGGCTCGGAGATCCCGAACCTGCTGGCCGCGAAGCTCGCGCAGGGCGGGGCCGTGACCATGGCCAGCGCCGCTGCCCTGACGCTGGGCCGGTACACGATCCCGGTCTACGAGATCTACAAGGTCGGCGAGGCTCCGCGCTGGCTCGACGGGCTCGACCTTCTGACGACCGTCGGCCTGCCGGTGGCGGTCGTGCCGCACTACGACAACGCCGAGGGCGGCAACCACGACACGCGCTTCTGCTACCTGGGCGAGCGCCGCCTGCGAGTCCTCGAGGCGGAGCTTCCGCCGGAGGTCTTCGTCCTGGGCGTGGATGGGCACACGGCGCTCGTCCTCGACCTGGACGCGGGATCCGCCTCGGTGCTCGGTCTGGGCAGCGTCACGGTGCGCAAGGACGGCCGGAGCACGGTCTTTCCGGCCGGCTCCGAGATCGCGATCGGCGACCTCGTCGCGGCGGCGCACGGTGGGGCGCCGGCGCTTCCGAAAGGGGCTGAGGAAGGCGAGGGATCGGGCCCGCCGGTCGTCGCGGCCGTCTCCGGCCTCTCCCCGCTGCGCGAGGAAGTGGCTCGGCTCGAAGGCATCTTCAACGTCTCGCTCGGCGAGTGCGACGTACCGGCCGCGGTTCGGGCCATCCTCGCCCTCGACGAGACGATCCAGGCCTGGGCGCACGACACGGACCAGTCCGATGCGCTTGCCTCCGCCCGCTCGGCCCTGCGATCGGCGATCGTCTGCCTGGGGGAGGCGGCCGCGCAGGGGACGGGCGATCCGGCCGAGCTGATCCGCCCATTCGTCGACGCGCTGCTCATCGACAGGGTTCGCGCCCGCGACGCCCGCGACTGGGCCGCCGCCGACGAGATCCGCGACCGGCTGCTGGCCGCCGGCATCGAGCTGCACGACACGCCCGACGGCACGACCTGGGAGTTGCGCCCGGCCGAGCGCGTGGGCTGAGTGGCGAGGGCGCGGGCTGGCGGGAAGCCGAGCCACCGGTCCGGCGCCGCGAAGAGCCGGCCGGCGCGAAAAGCCGAGCCGCCCAGGGCAACCCACCCGCGCCCGGGTCCGCCGACGCGGTACCCTTAGGCCCCGTGACCGTTGCCCCGAACGACTTCGTCCACCTGCACCTCCACTCCGAGTTCAGCCTGCTGGACGGACTCGGCCGCATCAACGAGCTTGCCGAACAGGGATCGCAGCTCGGCTTCGACGCCATGGCCATCACCGACCACGGAGCCCTGTACGGGGCCGTGGCGTTCGTCCAGGCGACCACGGCCAAGGGCATCAAGCCGATCGTCGGCGTCGAGACGTACGTGGCCCGGCGCAGCATGCGCGACAAGGAGGGAAAGGCCGACAGCCAGCCCTTCCACCTCGTTCTCCTGGCCGAGAACTGGCAGGGCTACCAGAACCTGTGCCGTCTGGTCACCGACGCGCATCTCGACGGCTACTACTACAAGCCCCGCATCGATCGGGAGCACCTGGCGAAGCATTCGAAGGGTCTGATCGGCCTGAGCGCCTGCCTTGGCGGAGAGATCCCCAAGGCGCTCGAAGTCGACGACTGGGAGCTGGCCCGAAAGCTGGCCGGCGAGTACCGCGACATACTCGGCCCGGACCGGTTCTTCCTCGAACTGCAGGACCACGGTCTGCCCGAGCAGCGTCGCCTCAACGAGAAACTGCTGCGTCTCGGTCCGGAGATGGGGCTCGGACATGTCGTCACGAACGACCTGCATTACGTCCGGCGCGAGCAGTCGGAGGCGCACGACGTCCTGCTCTGCGTCGGCACCGGCAGCAATCTCGATACGCCCGGCCGGATGCGCTTCGAGTCGAACGAGTTCTACCTGAAATCCGCCGCCGAGATGGCGAGCCTCTTCCCCGACAACCTGGACGCGATACGAAGGACGCGCGCCATCGCCGAGATGGTCGAGTTGAAGCTGCCGTTCGGCCAGCTGCGGATCCCGAGCTTCCCCGTGCCGGAAGGCGAGACGATCGAGTCGTGGCTGCGCAAGGAGTGCCAGGCGGGTCTGGAGCGGCGCTACGGCACGGTCACTCCCGAGCTGCAGGACCGCCTCGACTACGAGCTCGACGTCATCTGCCGTATGGGCTACGCCGGCTATTTCCTGATCGTGGCCGACTTCACCGCGTTCGCCCGCCAGCAGCGCATCGCGATCACCGTCCGCGGCTCGGCGCCGGGCTCCATCGTCACGTACACGCTGGGCATCACGCCGGTCGACCCGATCCACTACCAGCTGCCGTTCGAGCGGTTCCTCAACCCGGACCGGGTCACGATGCCCGATATCGACGTGGACTTCGAGGACGGGCGGCGCGAGGAAGTAATCAACTACGTCAGCCGCAAGTACGGCGCCGACCACGTGGCCCAGATCATCACCTTCGGCACGATGCTGGCGCGAGCGGCTATTCGCGACGTGGCCCGCGTCGTCGGCATGACATACGGCGAGGGCGATCGGATCGCCAAGGCCGTCCCGAACCAGCTCGGCATCAAGCTCGACGAGGCGATCGAGACCAGCCCCGCGCTCAAGGAGATGTACCAGAACGAGCAGCCGGTGCGGCGGGTGATCGAGTTCGCGAAGCAACTCGAGGGCGTGGCCCGGAACGCCTCCACGCACGCCGCCGGAGTGGTCATCAGCCGCGAGCCGCTGACCGAGCTGATGCCGCTGCAACGGGCCACCAACTCGGACGCGGTCATGACCCAGTACGAGATGCACGGCGTCGACGCTTTGGGCCTGCTCAAGTTCGACTTCCTGGGCCTCTCGAACCTGACCATCCTGCGCCAGGCGGTCGACCTGATCCGGGCGCATCGAGGCGAGGAGATCGACCTCGAGAAGATCCCGCTCGACGACTCGAAGACCTTCGAGCTGCTGGCCTCGGGAGAGACGACGGGCGTCTTCCAGCTCGAGTCGGCGGGCATGCGGCGATACATCCGCGAGCTTCGACCCAGCACGGTCTTCGACCTGGCGGCCATGGTCGCGCTCTACCGTCCCGGCCCGATGGACAACATCCCCGCCTACATCCGGCGCAAGCACGGCGAGGAGAAGGTGACGTACCTCCACCCGCTCCTCGAGCCGTACCTCAACCGAACCTACGGCGTCTTCGTCTACCAGGAAGACATCATGTCCGCGTCAACGGCCCTGGCCGGCTTCACCGGGCCCGAGGCCGACATGCTCGGCTACGCCATCCGCAAGAAGAAGGCCGCTCTGATGCGCGACATGCGCGAGAAGTTCGTGCGCCAGGCGGCCGAGCGCGGCGTCAAGCCGCAGGTGATAGACGCGGTCTTCGCCGCCTTCCAGCCGTTCGAGCGATACGGCTTCAACAAGGCCCACGCCACCTGCTACGGGCTGATCGCCTACCAGACGGCGTACCTGAAGGCGAACTACACCGTCGACTACATGACGTCGGTCTTGACCGCGTTTCGGGACAACGAGGAGAAGGTCGCCGCCGCCGTTGCCGAGTGCCGGAGGTTGGGCATCGACGTGCGTCCGCCAGACGTGCATCGCTCGTTCGTCGAGTTCACGGTCGAGGACGACGCCATCCGGTTCGGACTTCTGGCGGTCAAGAACGTCGGCGAAGGGGCGATCGAGTCGATCATCTCCGCGCGGGAGGCCGACGGCGAGTTCCGCTCCCTGGCCGACTTCTGCGCGCGGGTGGATCTTAGGCTGGCCAACAAGCGAGTCCTCGAGTCGCTGGTCAAGGTCGGGGCGATGAGCCGGTTCGGGCACGCGGCCCAGCTGCTCGCGGCGCTGGACGACGCCATGGCGGCCGGCCAGGCGGCGCAGCGCGACCGGACGAGCGGGCAGACGTCGTTGTTCGACATC
The DNA here is from genome assembly GCA_963838285.1 of uncultured Chloroflexia bacterium. Classification (GTDB taxonomy): domain Bacteria; phylum Chloroflexota; class Limnocylindria; order Limnocylindrales; family CSP1-4; genus Fen-1039. The sequence continues at coordinate 20,660 of CAWIQP010000006.1, read as the reverse complement.
GGATCGGAGCCCGAGGCTCTGGACAGACCTCTGCCGCAGGTCCCCGAGGCGCCTTCGAGGGAGCGGCTCCGCTGGGAGAAGGAGTTGCTCGGGTTGTACCTGTCCGAGCATCCCCTCGGGGCCCTCTCGGAGCAGATCGCGCAGTACGTGACGGCCTACTCGGGCGACCTGCGCGACGAGTCTCTCGACGGCCAGCGGGTGGTCATGGGCGGCATCGTGACTGGTCTACGGACGGTGGTCACTCGCAACAAGGAGACCATGGCCGTCGCCACTCTGGAGGACCTGCAGGGCACGCTCGAAGTCGTCGTCTTCCCGCGGATGTACGCCGTCAGCGGCGGCACTTTCGCCGAGGGCGCGATCCTGCTGGTGGCCGGCCGGGTCGACCATCGCGGCGAAGAGGCGTCGCTTCTGGCCGACGCGGTCTGGGTCTGGGAGGACGCCGCCTCTCGAGGACCCTCGGCGATCGCGCAGGAAGTGGCCGCCGGAGAGCGGGGCAGGGGTGGCCGGCGCTCACCGACCGGCGCCGTCGGCGCCCCGGGCGGCAATGGAGGGAGTGGCAACGGAGGCAGTGGCAACGGCTACGGGGGGAGTGGCAACGGTCACGCGTACGGCGCGCCGGCCGCATCTGCTGCGCCCGTGTCTCCCGCCCTCGCGTCTGACCTATCCGGGCCTGCGGCGGCGACCGCTCCACGAACCCCGGCCGCCGCGCCCGTCAGGGTCTCGCCCCTCCGCGGCGGTGGCGTCACGGCCGTCGCGCAGACGCCGCTCTCGACGTCGCCGGAGCCGATGTCCGGCTCGTCTGTGCCGCAGGCGGCCGCGTCCGTGCCGCCGTCCGAGCCGCTCTCGTCGATCCCCGCTCCGGACGACCTGGCCGCTCTGGCGCCGGAACGCGAGGAACCGCCACTCCCCGACGAGGCGCGAGCCGTTGCGGCCCGTGCTTCCGACGCCCCGACCGCTCCGCTGGAAGCGCCGGCCTCCGGCATCCTGAACGTGCGCTTCACGCGCGGCGCCGAGACGGCGCGGATCGTGCTGGCGATGGAGGAGTTGAGAGCGGTGCTCAAGGAACGTCCGGGAGCTACCCGCGTGGTATTCCACCTGCCTCAGGCCGGAGGCGCCACCCTTCCGATGGAGATTCGCGGCGGCGCCGCCTACGATGCCGAACTGCTCGCCGAGGTGAGACGCCGCCTGGGCGAAGGACTCGTCCACCTCGAGCTTTCGACCACGGACCGGCGATGACGAACTCACCGAGCGACGCCGGAGGGCAACGCCTTCGTGTCTGGATGTCGCGTCACCGCCGGTTGGTCGTGGCGCTGGCGATCGCGGGGTGGCTCCTCGTGGCGCTGATCGTCGGCATGGCCACGTCCGGCGGCGTCGTCTGGTTCTAGTGGCTCCGGCGCGCCCGCGACTTGGTGCCCCCCGACGGATTCGTGCATAGTACCTGCGCCTGGTCCGTCTCCGGCTGGGCCTGTCGAGCCCGTCTGGGTGCCCAGCGCGAAGGTTGAAGCCGATGAACCGTAAGTCCACGTGGCGGAGTCCGGCCGCTGCCGCGTTCCTCTCCTTCCTGTTCCCGGGGCTCGGTCAGGCGGCGGCCGGCAAGCCCCGTCGAGGTCTGCTCGTTGCGCTGCCGGCCCTGGCTCTGTTCGTGGTGGCGGTCGGCCTGTTCGTCTTCGCCCGCCACCAGATCTTCGATTCCCTCTTCTCGACCGACGCCCTGACCTCCTTCTTCCTGCTCGACGTCGTGATCCTCCTGTACCGGCTGTGGGCCATCGTCGACGCGTTCCTGATTGCCGGCTCCGATGGGGCGCGAGCGCGCCTGGACTCCAAGGTTCAGGTGAAGATCCCCGCGGCGAAAGCCAGGCGTCCCTTGACCGTCATCGTCCTGGGGGCGCTGATCGTCGCCACCATCGGAACGCACCTCGCGTTCGGAGCGGTCGACATCCAGTACCGCGACACGCTCAGCTCGATCTTCAATCCGGACGCGCCGAGCTGGTTCGGCGGGAACGGCGATCTGCCCTCGGGCGAGACCGCGGAGCCGTTCTCCGACCAGCCCGGGGCGACGGACGCTCCCGACACGCCGGGAGCCTCCTCCGGGTCTCCGATCGTCGGCGGCTCGCCGTCGGCGGCGGCGTCCGGCTCCGAGGTGCCCCTGCCGACGCCCGGCCCGACAACCGCAAGCGGCATCCCGATCTTTCCGATCGAGGACGTCAGCGGACCTGATACCCCTCCCTCGGAGTGGGCCGCCGACGGCAAGCTGAACGTTCTGCTCGTCGGAGCCGATGCGGGCACCGGCCGCTGGAGCCTGCGAACCGACACGATGATCCTGCTCGAGGTCGACATCGCCTCGGGGCGGGCGGTGATGTACGGCATCCCCCGCAACCTCGAGAACGTGCCGCTACCGCCCGAGTCCGCCAACGCATTCCCGTGCCACTGCTTCCAGTACCCGAACCTGCTCAACGCCCTGTGGCGCGACGCGGTCAACCGGCCGACGGCCTACCCGTACTCCGGCACAGACTTCGTGCGCGGCTTCAAGGCGCTGGAAGGCGCGGTCGGCCAGTACCTGGGGCTGCACGTCGACGGCGCCGTCGTCGTCAACCTGATGGGATTCGTCCACCTCATCGACGCCCTCGGCGGCATCGACATCAACGTTCCGGCGGAGGTCAAGGACACGCAGTACTCGAGGCCCCAGGATGGCAAGGACATCACCATCGACATCAAGCCCGGCCAGCAGCACATGGACGGGCTGGTGGCCCTGGAATACGCCCGCAGCCGTCACCAGGACTCCGACTACGGCCGGATGTCCCGCCAGCAGGCCGTCCTCATCGCGCTGCGTGCCAAGCTCCAGCCCTGCTCGCTGCTCCCGCAGATACCGTCGCTGATCAGCGCCCTCGGCAGCGCCTTCTGGACCGACATGCCGGTCGAAGACGCCCCGGCCCTGGCGGCAGTCGCGGAGCGCGTCGGCACGGGCAACGTCAAGAGCATCGAGCTGGTCCCGGCGCTGACCGGCAATCCGGTCGGGTTCCTGACAGTTCCGCGACTGGCGACCGTCCGCAGCATCGTGGCCCACGGCCTCGACGACGTGCCTCCGTCGAGTGGCAGTGGCGGCAGCGGCGGCGGTGGCGGCGGCTTGAGCTGCTAGCGGTTGCCGGGCTCGTGCGCCGCGCCGGCTGGGCGCCGCGTCGGCTCCGAGTCGGCCGCTCGCCGCGCCGGCTCCTCGCTGGGACACTGACTCGTGGCGGAGCGTTGGTGCCGACGGCGGGAGTCGGCACCGAGAGGGTCCGATCGTGCTCAGGAGCACCCCGAAAACGGCCAGTGTGTTCCCATGGGTGTTCCCATCGCGTCTGGAAATGGCGCGCCGAGCCCCTACGACGTCCGCCTCAACGCAAGCTCGACGCGGTCCGCTGCATCGCGCAGGCTAGCGTCCAGGACGCCGGTGTAGTGGTGTGTCATCGCCTCGGCAGCATGGCCCAGGGCCGCCATCGCTACGCGCTGATGAACGCCCTGCGCCGCGAGGACGGTCGCGAACCCGTGCCGGAGATCGTGCAACCGGATGTCGCCGAGACTCGCTGCCAGCATCGCGTCGCGGAAGTGGCGATCGAGTGTATTTGGATGCCAGGCGAAGATTCGGCCGTCGATCGGTGCGGGCTGCGTTTCGCGCCAGGCAAGGTACTCGCGGACGGCCTCTACGGCGAGCGCCGGCATGGCAACCGCCCGAACGCTGCTAGCGGTCTTCGTGTCCCGTATCCGCGCACCCTGGCCTGGCACACGGCCGTACTGGCCGCGGACCGTTAGGACTGCTTCGTCGAGATCGACGTCGCCAGCCCGTAGGCCGAGGATCTCCCCGCGGCGGAGGCCGCAGGCGCCAGCCAGAACGACGATTGGGTAGAGCCGGGTCCGTGCAGTCGCGTCGAAAATCGCGCGGAGTTCGTCGGGTCCGATTGTTGGGACCTCCCGCTTCTCGGCCGCCGCAGGCGCGTCAACTAGGGCGGCGACGTTGCGCGCCACCAGACCCTGGGCTTGGGCGTACCGCAGGGCGGACGACAACCGAACCAGCGTGTGAGCGCCCGGCCCACCCCAGGATCGGACGGCGGCACGGACGTCCTCAACCGTTAGTTCGTGCAGCCGGATAGCGCCGAGGGTTGGGCGGATTCGGAGCTTCACGTCCAGCTCGTAAGCCTCGAGCGTCAGCGGGCGGACACGGTCCTTGCAGCCCTCGAGCCAGGAGTCGACAACGTCAGCCACGGTCGTATCGATCGCGCGCAACGAGACGCCCGACTCCTGCAGCTCGACGAGGTCCCGAAGCAGCTTCGTCCCGGCCCTTTCCGCCTCTCTCTTCGTCGGATATCCGGCCGTCCGGGGTCGTCGTCGCGTGCCGATCTCGTCGACGTAGCTGCCCTGCCAGCGCCAGCGGCGCACGCGGAATTTGTCCGTCGACTCCACGACGGAACCTTGGCCGCGATGGCGGGTTTGCTTGCCATGCTTGCCGTTTGGGTTCGTCATGTCTTCCATCATCCTCCAATAGATCGGCGAGACGGTCGCGCCGCGCATATACGACGCGCTTGCTGATCCGCGTGCAGGCTTCGGGGTGGCGACGCATCAGGACGCGGACGTGGGCGGGCGGGACGCCAAGCTCACCTGCGACCTGGGCGACGGACAGGAGCGGTTGCTCGGTCATGCCGGGACTGCCACTTGCGAGAAGGTCATGGCGAAGGTCGGGCGCGATGCATCGATTCTTGCCCTCCTCTGCTTACTCGCCAGATTGGGCTCGCTCGTAAGCTCGCTGCCACGGCCCGCTCAGCGGGACTAAGCCCGGATCCGGTGTAGTGGAAGTCCCGCCGAATCACCACCTGGTCGCCTATGGCCTTGGCGCGGATCTGGGTGAGCCAGGGATCTGCCTGGGCTCGAAACTGCGCCCGGACGGCTCGCAATGCGGCGAACGTCACCGAGTAGCGACGGGCTTTGGTCAGGAAGTGGCCACGAAAGCCGAGGTTATGGGCCCAGCGCGGGCTCAGGGTCCAGGCCGATCGCATAAGGGCTCGAGCATGCTCGGTCAGCTCGGTCCGCTCGATCACCTGCCTGACCCGGATCCTTCGATCAAGACCTCCGGCAATCGCGGCGTCCTTGGTGGCGTACTTGGCGAGGTAGCCCGCGACGCCGGCTCCGTGCCCCTCGCCGCCGTCGGGGCTGCGAGTGATCGGTCTCGTGTCGATCTGGCTACCCCAGCGGATCACGAGCTCACGTCCACCGGGTCCCGCCACCGTGACCGCTACTCGCGCCGCGGTGCGGGCGACGGCCTCCGCTAGACGCTGCGCCGTCGCTCCGCCCGCCGGCGCGGTGTCGGGACCGTCTGGTCCGTCGAGCCGGATCACCGCATGGATGTGCACCGATCCACGAGACTGAAACTCAGCGACCTTGGCGTAGGCGACACGGACCTGGCTTCGCAGCGCTGCGACGCTAAGTCCGCCCAAGGCCGCGAGCTCGCGCGGCAGGTACGTGATCGTCCGGCGCCACAAGGCTCCGAGGTTCGCGTTCCAGAGGGCCGCGGCCTCGTAGTCGTAGCAGTCCGGACAAAGGGCTTGGCCAATCCGGGGGTCGCCGTCGGTGTGGCGATCCAGGCAGCGCATCGGCATGCCGTGTTCGCATGTACCGGCCTGGCCACCGAGCCTGCACCGGCGAGCACCGCCACCGGCATCGACCGCACGGCGATGGACCGCCCCGAACGACGGTGCCGTGAACGTCGCGAACACGAGCGGGTGCGAGGCTACGTCAGTCGGGACACCTTTCTCTTCGTTCCCGGCGAGTCCAGCCGCGACGAGGAAGTAGGCGTCCCGGCGGTAGCGCTCTGAGCAGGGAGGACAGCGCGACTCGCGTCGGTTACCACAGGCGACGAGGACAAAGCCCGGCGCCTGCGCTCGCGTTGACCGCCTGGCGAGCACCGCTCCTGAGCGGGCCGAGACGGCGATCGACTCGCCTTCGAGGCGGATCGGCGAGGTGCAGCCTCGGGTCCGGCGGATCAACTCGACGACGGCCGGTGCGCCAGCGCCGTAGCGGCGCGCAAGGACCGCCAGGGACGCCGGCTCGACCAGCGATGGGGATGCAGGAGGAAGCACGGACCTGCTCCTACCCGCCCTGCTCGAGGCGGTGGAGCGTGGACGGAGCGGCCGGAGCCTGCGCCTTGGCCGTCGCTCCGCGAACTGCAGTTGCGCGGAACGACCAGGCGAGCCTGGGCCGCGAACCCGAGGTGTCCACGTAGCCCGTCGCCGTCAGGCCCTCGAAGGCCACCGCCGGGAACGGCGACCCCGCCGGAGCCTGGGGAAGAACGGGCGGCGTGCGGGACGCGATCTTGACCCGCACAACCTTGGTCCGCGCCTCGGGATCGGCGTCGAAGACCGAAACCGCCCACAGGGGCAGACCGGAGTCGCGATCGTGCGCCTGGACCCGCTGCTCACGGGTCGAGGCCTCGAAGTCGACGACCTGCTCTACGCCGCCAACGGCGTATGCACCTGCCGGGAACAACAGCTCGTTGGTGATTGGAATGTGCCTGCTAAGTGCCATGACATTCGCTCCTATGTGATTTCGAACAGCCAGAAACAGCCGACGCTTTGCTCACAGCTATCGCCGGGAAGAGCTCTTAGGGGGCTCCGAGAAGTGGGGCGAGCGCTCTCTCTTGGTCCGGTGTGCCTTACCGGGACCTGCGCCAATCGCCACCGAAAACGCTAGGCCGACCGACCTCGGAAATCAATAGTGTGTGCGTACAACATGGCGTACCAAATTCGCCCCGCGACCGACGGAGCGACCGCCAGCCTATGTGGGACCGGCAGTCCGGGTGGTGACGGCGGCCACGAGAAACTGCCCATAGCCGGACACGAACCTGCCCAACCGCGGCCATCGAACCTGCCCAACCGCGGCCACTGAAACTGCCCGGCCCGCTTGACTGTTCCTTGTCGGAAACAGCAGGCGAAGGAGGGCAGCGTTGAAGAAGGCCGAGGGCGTGGTGGAAATACTTGAGGCGTTCGATCTAGCCGGCAGCTATCGGGCGGCGGCCGAACTCGCCGGCTGCTCGCACCACACAGTCGCACGGTATGTTCGGCTGCGGGCCAGCGGCCGGGTCATGACCGAGCGAGCGGTCAGAGACCGACTGATCGACGGCTATCTCGCCAAGGTCGAGGAGTGGGTCGAGCGCAGCCACGGCAAGGTCCGCGCTGACGTCGCCCACGACAAGCTCCTCGCCTTGGGCTTTGAAGGTTCTGAGCGGACGACTCGGCGGGCCGTTGCCAAGGCCAGACATGCCTTCGCCGCCGGTCACCGGCGGGTGTATCGGCCGTGGATCCCGGAGCCAGGAATGTGGCTCCAGTTCGACTGGGGCCATGGTCCGAGGATCGGTGGCCGCGAGGCGATGCTCTGGTGCGCCTGGCTCGCCTGGAGCCGCTTCCGAGTCGTGATCCCGACCTGGGACAGGACGCTGCCGACCGTGGTCGCGTGCATCGACGAGACCTTGCGCAGGTTCGGCGGCAGCCCGACCTATGCCCTGACCGACAACGAGCGGACGGTCACGATCGATCGGATCGCCGGCATCGGCGTGCGCCACCCGGAGATCGTCGCCGCCGGCCGCCACTATGGGCTGCAGATCACCGCCTGTGTGCCATTCGATCCCGAGTCCAAGGGCGGCAGCGAGGCGACAGTTCGTGTCGCCAAGGCCGACCTCGTGCCGACAGAGGCGAACCTGCTGGCGGCATACGGCTCCTTTGCCGAGCTCCGCGCCGCATGCGATGGGTTCTGCGAGACGGTCAACGCTCGAGTTCACCGCGAGACCCACGAAGCCCCGGTCGACCGCCTCGCGTCCGAACGAGCGCGGCTGCACCCGATCCCGGCCGAGGCCATACAGTCGCGTTCGGCGTCACCCGGCTCGTCGATGACGACGCCACGCTCCGCTTCGGCTCGGCCCGCTATTCCGTGCCGCATCACCCTCGTCGGCGAGCGGGTCTGGGTCCGGGTCGCTGGCGACGAGCTCGTCGTCACATTCGCCGCCCGCGACGGTGCCCGCGAGGTTGCGCGCCATGCGCTCACGACGCCGGGCAACCCACGGATCGATCCCGCCCACTATCCGGAACGCACGAGCGATCCGCTCCATCCCAAGCCCAAGCCGGCGAGCCCGGAGGAAGCGGCCTTCCTGGCGCTTGGGTCGGGCGCCGAGCGCTGGCTCATCCTCGCCGCCGCCTCTGGTGCCGAGCGGATCCGAACCAAGATCCGCCGGGCGACCGAGCTCGCGATGCTCGTCGGCTCGGACCAGGTCGAGCGAGCTCTTGGTCTGGCTGCCGAGGCCGGCCGGTTCGCCGACGGCGATCTCGAGTCGATCGTCGACCACCTGCGACTCCTTGGCGAGCGATCGAGCGAACGGCTAGAGCCAGACGATGACACTCTCCAGCCGGGAACGAGCGCCTGGGAGCTGGTCGGGGCATCGTTGCGCTGATGGTGACCGGCCCCGTCCACGACCCGATGGAAACGCGCGACAGGCTTTCATTCGCCGAGTCAGCCGACGAGTTCGCCCGCTGGCGCGACCTGCCGCCGCGGCTTGCGCCGGTCGAGCCGGCGCCGCTGCCAATCGACGTCGCCCGGCTCCTGCACCGTCTGCGTCTGCGCTACTTCCGCGAAGCGGCGCCGGCCGTCCTCGCTCGGGCCGCCGAGGAGGGCTGGGACTCACGCCCAGGTCCTCAAGGTGCTTCTCGCCGAAGAGGCAGCCGGGCGGGATCACTCGACTCGCGAGCTTCACCGACGGGCTGCCCGTCTGCCATCGGGCAAGACCTTCGATGCCTGGGACCCGAAGGCCTCAGCTATCCCCGATGACGCTCAGTGGGCCCTGCGATCGCTCGACTGGATGGGTCGGGCCGAGAACCTGGTCCTGGTCGGTCCGTCCGGCACCGGCAAATCACACTTCGCCGAAGCCATCGCCCACGCCGCGATCGACCGCGATCTGCGTGTCTCCTGGTTCAGCCTCGAGAGCCTCACGGCGACGATCGCCCGCTCGCGGATCGACGCCTCGACCGGCAAGGTGGTCGAGCGGATCGTTCGCTCCGAGCTTGTCGTGGTCGACGACATCGGGCTCTTGCCCGCCGGTGCGGAAGAGGCCGAGGCCCTGTATCGGCTCATCGACGCGGCTTATGAGAAGCGTTCGCTCATCGTGACCTCGAACCTGCATCCGGCTCGGTTCGACACGATCTTTCCCAAAGGTCTCGCCACGGCTGCTGTGGACCGGCTCCTGCACCACGCCCATGTCATCGTCACCGAAGGCCAGTCGCACCGGCTCACCGAAGCCGTCGCGGGCCACGGTGTCAAACCGCTGGTCCCCGCCTCCTGAGCCGACTGATCAATCGGAATCCAACGGTCCGGTCGACGCAGACATCCGTGCGTTAGTCAGACGAAAGCCCTCGCGTCCGAAGAACTCCTGCGCCGGCGCGTTGAATGCCCATGTGTCGAGTTCGAGGGAGGCAAAGCCGAGGTCGCGGGCACACGCTTTCGCCGTCTCGACGAGCCGATGGGCATGCCCCTGGTGGCGCGCGGAACTGGCGACGGCCACTTGATCGACATAGAAGGTTCGCCCTCGAAATCTATACGGCGTCTCATCCCTCTCGATGACGCGGGCTTGGAGGTAGCCAACTACTCGGTCATCGGCCAGGGCGACGAAGACAAGCCTGTCGGCAAGCCAACGTTCGAAGGCATCCTGCGCGAGCGTCTCCGCGGACGAAGGCTTGAAGAGGTCTGGATACTGCTGCGCGTGAAGGTCCTGAACCTCGCGATTGAGGGCAGCGATTACCTCGAAATCCCCCGATGTTGCGGCCCGAATCGCCGTGTTGCCCACAACCACCTCCTCTCGTCGCATTTGCTCGGCGATCCTACCAAGAGTGAGCGAATGTCGGTCGCCGTCGAAGCGCCAGTGACAGGAGAGCCGTCGCCGCAACGGCCGCGCTGCATCCGTCCAGTTCTTGTGGCCGCCAGCGTTCGCCTCCCGTGGCCGCGCCTGTGCACGTTTCGTGGCCGCCAGTGGGCAGATTCGATGTCCGCCACTGGGCAAGTTCAGTGGCCGCGGATGGGCAAATTCAGTTGGCCATTGACACACTGCTGTCAAACGATATGTCCGCGCTGTGGAGCGCCCGATGGTACGCGCGATGGTACGCAACACCCCTTGACCCGATGAAGTCGAGCGCGGTAGCGTCTGGTCATGACGCACGTGGTTGGTTCCAAAGACCTACGTCCCAGGTTAAGTGAGTACCTCGCACGGGCGAAGGACGGCGACGAGGTCGTCGTCCTGGTCCACGGCCAGCCGGCCGCGCTTCTCCGGCCGGTTCGGCCCGACGACGTCGGCGCGTACGTACCCAGCCGGTTCGTGCGCGAGGAACTGCACAAGGCGATCGATAAGGCCCGTGCGACGTCCCTCATCGTGACCTGGCATGGACGGATGTACGCGGTGCTCGAAGCGCCGCGAGAGAGTCTTGAGATTCGTGGAGGACTATTCGTGACCGTCAGCGGTGTTCTTCAGGCCATGGGGATGCGCGATCTACGCACCAACCTTCGGGCCGTCGTCGAGCGAGTGGAGCAAGGTACCCCGGTGGTCATCCTCAAGGACGGCCAGCCGCTTGCAGCCATGATCCAGCATGAAGAGGCGGAGCGCTGGCGGAAGATCGAAGACTCTCTTGCCGCCCTCCACGCACTCAACATCTACCCGGAGGCCCTGGCCGATCCCTCCGAGCTCGCGGATCTCGCCACGCTGGCGCCGCCCGACTACGCCACGATCCGAAGGCTCACAGCCGAGCCGCGGGCGATCCTCTCGCCCCTCCGGACGGTCGGCGTATCCGATGCTCGAGCCGCCTTTGCGACCCTGATCGACGAGGTCGCGGCTGGCCGAGTCCGGACGATCGTCGCCCGCGGCCATCTCGCCGTGACACTCATCCCGGCCTCTGAATACGACCGACTCCGCACCCTCGCGCGAGTGGTCAGCTGGTTCCGCGGCGCAGGTCTGGATCTCGCGGCCGCGAGCGAACAGCAGGTCATCGACTTCGTCCGGACACGCCGCGAGCAGACCGGCGGTGCCCAGCAGCAGGCAGCGGGGTGATGTAGCCATGATCAGTCGTCTTCTCGTCCCCGGACGACGACTCGCCATCATCGCGGCAACAGCCGCCTTCTATCTACTGGCCGCTAACCCTGCCCTGGCCGCGGGCTCCGTCCCGCCGGCCGCGCAGAAGGCCCTCGCCCCCGTCGAGAACATGATCGGCGCCCTGGTCGCGATCACGATCGGCCTCGGAGTGGCGATCTCGGGCGCGGTCATCGTCTGGGGCGGCATCGAGAAGACGCTCGCGGGCTCGAACGCGGACGCCGAGCATCGGGCGCACAAGCGGATCGAGAACGGGATCCATGGCCTCGTCTGGATGTTCGCGGCCTCGGTCATCGTCGGGACGATCACGGCGCTTGCCGTCGCATACGGCCTGATCAGCACGCCGTAGCGGTCGACCAAGAGATGGCTGCGTCCCTCAGCCTCAAGACTCACGCCGCCCACCTGATCGCGATCGAGCGCTTCAGGCCACGCCCGCTGGCGCGTGCGGTACTCGTCCCGCTCGCGCTTGGCCTGATCGGTCTCGCCCTCTGGCTCGCGGGCCATCTCGGAGCGGGCGCGACGCCCGCCCAGGCGCCAGCGCTCCCGGCCCCCTCGCTGACGAACACGGCCGGCCAGGGCGGCGGCATCCCGTTCATCGGCGACCCGATCCACGACCTCACGCTCTGGTACTCGAACATGATCAGCGACGCGTGCAAGGCGGACATCGACAACCTCAAGGGCACCTTCCTCACGCCGCTCGACCCGATGAGCGACCAGACGGTCACCCACCTCTATGGCCAGATCCTCCTGATCACGATCCCGCTCATCACCCTGGGCGGCATGATCCTGGGGTATCTGATCATGGTCAGCCGGACCACGGGCGAGTCGACCTACACCGTCCGCGCGGTGACGCCGCGCTTCGTCGTCGGCGCGACGCTGTCGGTCCTGGGGATCTTCCTGGTCTCGGTCCTCGCGCAGTTCGTCGCGGCAACCGACCTCGCGATGGTCCAGGTCTCGATCCCGGGCAACGCCGTAGGCGGGCCAGACGCCTGGCCGGCAGCGGGCGGCGTCTTCCAGGTCCTCCAGAACGCCGGCTTCGACTCGAACGTGAACCAGGGACCGGGTAACTGGAACACAGGAGCCTGGCTCTCGGCGGGCCTGCTCTCGGCGGTAGTCATGACGCTCCTCCAGATGCTCGCAGTGGCCTTCGACGCCGTCGAGCGCCTCCTCGTCCTGGTCGGTCCGATCGCTCTTGGCCGCCTACGCGATCCCTGCGACCGAACGGTTCACCAACGCCTGGCTCAAGCTGATGCTGGCCCTGCTCGCGGTCCGTTTCGCCTGGACGATCATCTTCATCCTCTTTTCCCTCCAGACCATGCCGCACGTGGTTGCCGGCAACCCGCCGACGGCCGGGGACACCAACGCCATGCTCGGCCTGGCTGCCGCGTGCGCGCTTCTCATGCTCCTGGTGCCGTTCGGCGTCATACCGATCGTGCTCAAAGGGCCGGACCCGCTAAGGCCGCCAGCGTCATGAGCGAAGAGCACGACCAGGTCGAGGTCCCGGAGAACGCGATCCGTGACGACCCCATCGCGTTCGGATTGACGGCGCCGCAGCTCGGCCTTGCCGGCGCGGCAGCAGCGGTCGCGTTCGTCCTCAACCTGCTGCCGATCTGGCTGCCGCTGCGCCTGGGGCTCGCGATCCTCACCGCGGCGCCGATCTTCGGGGTCGCAGTGATCTCGATCCGTGGCGAGCCTGGGTACCGCTGGCTGTTGCGCTTCGTGAGATTCGCACGCAGCGAGCGGCGCTGGTTCGTTCCGAGCGCTGCGACAGCAGACTCGGCCACTGCGAAATCCGACCCGTCTGATGCACCCGACCTACCAGAACGGCTAGCTCCCCTTAATACTGACCAAGCCGCTGCACTTTCCGTTCCGGAAGATGCCCCGGATACGGATCCCGCAGCGCTGCCTGGGGAGGGCAGCACGATGTCGGACAAACCGGTTCGTCTGCGACTCGTCGCGGGCGATACGGCAGAGCAGCCGGATTCGGACGACCGGCCGCCAGTACCGACGCTGCCCGACGGCCCTTCCCTCCCACACCTCCTGCGTGGCCTCCGTCTCGTTTGCTTCCTCTCGTTCGCGGGTGGCGTCGGCAAGACGACGCTCGCGGTCGAGACGGCCTCGCTGGTCGGCTCGATCGGACGATATGTGGCCGGCGACGGTTCCGAGGCCTCGGTCCGGGTGCTACTCCTTGACGCGGCTCGATTTGCGCCCGCGGCCGCGATCCGCCTGGGCGTACCGCCCGCGGCTCTCTCGAGCGCCTGGGCGCCCGACGCCTGGCGCGAGGCCGGACGCCGCCCGCCGGTTCGTCGTGGCAACTCGCCACGGCGTCGAGGTCCTGACACTTCCGCCGCATCCCCGCATGTCGGGTTGCGACGCGGTCTTCGAGAACCCCGACAACGAGTTCGGGCGCGCTCGGAGCGCAGACGCTGCTCGACGCCGCCCACGCATCAGACGTCGCCCTGGTGGTCGCCGATCTAGGTTCGCGCATCGATGAAGGCCATCGCTATCTGATCGAGCAGGCGGACCTGGTGCTGGGCGTGGTCCGCCCGACGACCGAGTCGCTGGCCGACGCCTATCGGCTGGCCGCGATGGTCCGCGGCCTCCACATGGGTCGCAAGCTCGCCCTGGTTGCGAACCAGGCGGACGACGATCGCGAGGCGGGGCAGATTGCGCGTGACGCGGGCCTCGATCTCCTGGCGGTGATCCCACGCGACCCGGCGTTCGACCGTGCCGCCGAGTTGGGCGAGCCCGCCTGGCGACAGAAGCCCGAACTCCGCGCGGCTCTTCTACCCCTCGCCCGAATCGTCTGGCCCTTCCTGCCCGAGACCAACGGCCACCACCGCGAGTCGGTCGGACTGCTCCGAGGGCTTCTAGCCGGAGGACGACGATGACCCGCGAGCCCGTTCCGGTCATGGCCGACAACCGCGCGATCTCGGCGGCGACGATCGGTCGAGTCCGCCAGCAGCTCGTCGCCCGGGTACCGTCAGAGATCCTCAATCCATTCGGTCGCACAGCCGACGATGAGCAGGCCCTTCGCGACGCGATCAAAGCCATCCTCGACGACCCGGAGCTTGACCTCTCGTCCACGCCGGCTCTCGTGGCAGCCGTCGAGGCGGCGGTCGTCGGGCTCGGCGCCGCTGCAACCGCTCGTCGCGCGATCCCGAGATCTCCGACATCCTTGTGAACGGGCCGGACGCGGTGTTCGTCGAGCGGCGAGGACGCCTGGAGTCGACCGACGTCCGACTCGGCAGTTCGCGCGAGCTCATCGAGCTCTCAGAGCGGATCGCGGCCCTCGCCGGGCGCGAACTCTCGGTTGCCCACCCGATCGTCGACGCGCGCATGGCGGACGGCTCGCGCGTGAACGCAGTCATCCCTCCGGTCGGCGGACCGTATCTCTCGATCCGCAAGTTCAACCGGCTCCGGCTCGACCTGCTCCCGGGCGGCCGGCACGGACGGGACTGGGTCACCGAAGGCGGCCTGTCTGCCGAGATGGCGGAGCTGCTGGCCAAGCTCGTGCATGCCCGAGCGAACTTCCTGGTCGCGGGCGAGACCGGCGCCGGCAAGACAACGTTCCTGCGCTCGCTAACCGACCTCTTCGATCCGGCCGAGCGTGTCGGCGTCGTCGAGGACACCGCCGAACTCGACCTCGACAACCGCAATCGCTTCAACCTCGAGACGCTCCATCCGCACGACATCGCCGCCGGCGACGCCGAGAACCGCCTGCTCGACGTAGGCGATCTGGTGGCGAACGCGCTCCGGATGCGCCCCGATCGGCTCGTGGTCGGCGAGGTCCGCCTGCCAAAGGAAGCCTTCTACACGCTCCAGGCGCTCCACACTGGGCACGACGGATCGGCCACGACCGTCCACGCAAGCTCGGCCGAGGACGCCCTCTTCCGCATCGAGCTCCTGGCCCGCCAGAGCATGCATGACCTGACCCTCGCCGACCTCCGCGCCTACATCGCGCGCGTCTTCGACGTCGTCGTGGTGCTGCGACGGCAGCGCTCTGGGCTGCGGATCGTCCGCCAGCTCGCCGCACTCGACGGGGTCAAGGCGCGACGGCGAGTACGCGCTCACCGAGCTCTTCGAAGCCCGCCTGGGCGCTGACAGCGCCCCGACCTGGATCCGCCACGAAGCCTGGAAACCCTCGGCGCGGCTGACCGCGCGCCTGGAAGCGGGGGAGGATGCGACGTGGAGCTGATAGGCGCGTTCGCGGCAGCGCTGGCAATGGGCGCACTGATCCTCGCTCTCGCGCCGCGGAAGGCGGATCCGGGACCTCGCCTGGAAGCGAGCGTCCGTGGCGTCGTTGCCCGCCGCCTGGAGCGATCGCGCGACGAGCTCGCGAAGGCGCGCCTCGCCCTGGAGCCGCGGACGTACGTGGCGCTTCAGGTTGCTGCACCTCTCGTGCTCGGCGCGCTGGGTCTGGTCCTGTCGGTGCCGCTGGCCGTTCTGGGTCTGGTCATCGGCCTTCTCGCGCCGCACTGGTACGTCCGCTATCTGACCGGTATCGAGGCCAGGGCTGCGGCGGACGACGCGCCGCGGGTCCTGCGGGCGATGGTCAACCGGGCCGCCGCCGGCGGCGTCTATCCGGACCTGTTCGCGGCCGCGGCCGAAGCGGCACGCCATCGCTGGGTGAAGGCCGACTTCAACGAGGTCCTCGGGCGCTACTTTGCGAGCGAGGCGCCGGCCGAGGCGCTCGTCGAGATCAGACGGCGCCAGGCGGGTCGAAACCTCGCTCTCGTCTACGACGCGCTCATCGTCCTGACCCGCACGCACCAGCCGGTCTCCGCGGCCGCCGAGGTTCTGGGCGGCCTCGGCGAAGCCGCCCGCTCGAATCAGCGTGTCGCGCGAAGCGCCGCCGCGGAGAGCCGCGGCTTGCGGGTGCAGGCAGGCTTCCTCGCCCTCGTCATACCCGGCCTCTTTCTCTACCTGCTCCTGGCCAATCACGCCCTGGTCGCGCCCGTGCTCGACACGAGCTTTGGCCGGTTCGTGCTGCTGCCGGTCGCCGCGTGCCTCGAGTTCGCGGGCGTCTGGCTCAGCTGGCGCGTGACGCGGATGGAGGTGTAGGCCGATGTGCTGCCGCTACTTGGCGCTCTCGCGACCTCGGCCGCCGTCTTCAGCCTGCTCATGGCGATCTTCCTGCCGGCGATTGCCGTGCCCAAGCGTCTGGATGCGGTTCGCGCCGCGGCGCTGCCGCGCGAACGGTACGAGAAGCTCGTGAGTAGCGAGCGCCCGTGGTGGGAGCGGGTCGTCGCTCCGGTCGCGGGAAGACTCGCGAGATCGATGCCGTCGCTCGCGTCGCAGGTCAACGAGGCGACGATCGTCCGCGCGGGACTGGACCCCGCATCGGTGTCGCCCGCGGAGGTGTATGCGGCGAAGCTCGTGCTCGGTGGCGGGATCCTCCTGGCCGGCATCACCCTCTCCGCAGTCGTGCCGATCCTCTTCCTGGTCGCCCTTCCCGCCGCGTTCGCCGGCTACGTGTTCCCGACCGAGTACCTCGCCTACCGAACGCGCAAGCGCCAGGCCGAGCTGCTGCGCGAGCTGCCCGACTTCCTCGCCCTCGTTCGACCGCTCGCCGCGAAGTCCGGTCTCGAGCACGCCGTCGCCGAGGTCTCCGACGCGCTCCATGAGGCCTCGGGCGGGCAGCATCTTCTCGCCGAGCAGGTGCGCTCCGCCGTCGCCGCATATGGGATCGGATCAGACCTGTTCGATGCGTTGCGCGACATCGCGGCCGCCGCGGATCTCGAAGCGCTCGACGAGCTCGCCGCATCGCTCGGATCCTCTCGCCGCCTCGGCAAGGGAGTCTCCGAGGTGCTCGCCGAGCACGAGCGCTCGTTGCGCGACGACGAACGGAACCGCCTTGTGGGCTCGGCCTCGATGGTCCAGCCCAAGCTCGCCGCGATCCTCGCAGGGATCTACCTGCCCGAGTTCGTGCTGCTCGTGATAGCGCCCCTCTTCATCGGGGCCATTGGAAGGATCTAAGGAGGTGATTGTGTCCATGCGAAAGAAGCTTGCTCGCCTCGGTTGGCGAACATGGCAGGTAATCCACGCCGACGAGCGTGGCCTGACGACGCTCGAATACATCATCGGCGCCGCGGTGATCCTGGTCGTTCTCGCCGCCGCGGTGACGGTCTGGAACAACGGACTGGCAGACAAGATCAATCAGCTCGTCCAGCAGCTCATGGGGACGTCATGAACCGGCGGGCCCTCTGGCGCCGGCTCCGCGACGAGCGTGGACAGGCGACCTTGGAGGCCATCCTCGTCGTGCCGCTCGTCCTGGTTCCGGTGCTCTTCGGCGTCGTCACGTTCGGCGAGCTCGAGCACACGCGGCTCGTGCTCGACGCGGCATGCTGCCGCCGGCGCGCGCCAGGCCGCGGTGGACGGCCAGGACGACCAGGCCGTTCGAGACAGGATCGACTCTCGAACTCCAGGACGGCGGACTCGATCCCGCGACGGCATCGATCAGCGTGACGCCGGCCATCGCCGCCTGGGGCGACCCGATCACCGTCACGGTCTCCATCACCTCGCGCGCCTCGATCCCGTTCCTGGGCGGATGGGACGTGCCGATGAGCTCGGACTTTGTGACCCGCAGCGAGGTGACCCACTGATGCGTCCGCGGCGAGCTCACGAACGCGGCCAGGTCGCGGTGTATGCCGTCGTCCTGTTCCCGCTGCTCGTCCTGGTGATGTCTCTCGTCTACGTCGTGGGCAACGTGGAGGACCTGCGCTCGCGGATCCGCTCCGAACTCGACATGGCGGCGCTGACCGCGACGCAGGCGCTCGATCCAACCGCGCTCGCATCGGGAGCGCCGCCTCGCCTGCTGCCCGATGAGGCCGACCAGCTCGCCCGCCAGTATCTCGCCCAGAACCTGGCCGATCTTGGCAGCACCCTCGCCGAGAGCCCATCAGACGCCGCCGCGTCCGCCGACGTCGTCGTCACCAACAGCGGCACCGATCCGATCACGGGCTCGGTTGTCACGGCGCCGACCGTGACGATCCGGCTGGCCGCGCCGGTCCACATCTCGCTGCTAAGCGTCGCCGGCCTCCCGACGACGATCTCGCTGACCCTTGTCGGGTCGGCCGCCGCAAGGACGTAAGCCATGAACGAGAAGTATCGCTTGCCGGTTGTCGCCCTCATCGCCCTGGCGGTGGTGGCCGTCGTCGTGGTCGCCGTAGTCGGCCTTGGCTCCATCGGTTCGAGCGCGACCAGCGCGGCGCCCACTCCTTCGCCCATGTTGACGCCGACGGCGACCCCAGCGCCGACACCGACCGACCCTCGATCGACGCCGGAGGGCGCGACTCGCGCGTTCTTTGAAGCCTACGAAAAGGCTCGCAAGACCGACGATCCAACCTTGGTCGAGCCCTACGTGACGAGCAAGAACTCGGGCGCCTACCTCTCGGTCTCGGCATTCCTGGGCGGTGAACTCGGCGTCAACAGGGCTTCAGTCACGACTGTCGAGAACCTGGACAACATGACGAGCAGCGTGAGCGGTGACACGGCAACTGTCGACTTCGACTTCACCGAAGGCGGCTATGACATCAACCCAACCACTGGAGTCGCGCTGGAGAGCCCAACAGTGCTGGCGCCGGTCCACGTGACCGTGACCCTGAAGCTTGTCGATGGGCATTGGCTCGTGGATTCGTACGTGTCGCACCAATGAGACGGTTCGTAGCGTTGGCCATCGCCGCCATAGTCCTCGCCACAACATGTGGCCAGGCAGGGGCGTACGGCGGAAGCGTCGCTGTCACCCTCGCCGACTGGACATCGCCTGACGGCCACGCGTTCGTTGGCGTTCAAGCGAATGGCCAATGGGCGACGCCCTCGAGCTCGGGCTATTGCTCGGTGTGGCAGCTCAAAGCCGTCGTCGCTCCCAACGAGTGGGTGTACTGGGTTTGGGTTTACGAGAACGGCTGCTCTGGCCAGGCGGTCAACTTCACCAACCCGGCCCAGGTGGTCACGACCCCGGGTCAGCCTGGCATGGGGATTCACGCGAACACGTCGGCCGGCATGAGCCTCTATCTCGACGTGTCTGTTCAGCCTCAGGACGCGCCCGCGAGAGCGAGCGCACGGTCTCGGCGCAGCTCACCGCCGGATGGCTCAACGCACTCAACGGTGCCATCCAGGCGTATGTCGTCCCGAGCTCGGTCAAGGTCACGACCTGGACCGTGGATTTCGGCGACGGAGCGAGGAAGACCTTCCCGCCCGATCCGTCGAACCCGTTCGGACTGACCACGACGCACACGTACGGCTCCGGCCAGTTCGACGTCGCCGTCATCGCGCATGTCACAGGCGAGGCCTACGGAGCCTTCTTCGCGCCAAACGGGACTCCCTACGAGGCGCTCGTTCCCTTCGCGCTCAACATCAGCAACACCGCGAGCGGGATCGGGGCGCCGATCGAGTACATCCCGCCCGTCGTGACCGTCACCGGCAGCCCATCGGGAACGCTGCCAGACGGCACGCTCATCCCCGCCGACGCCGTCGGGCAGACCCATCTGTACTGGCCGCGCGGGCTCCACTGCTCACTCTTTCCGCGGGCCGACATCGTGCGCGAGGGATACGAGCTCTCGGACGGCGTCGTGATCGGCGGGGCCAAGACGATCGTCACCGGCTACCACTACGACGCCGGCGTCAACGACGCCTCGGACGCAACGCCCACCGGCGGCTACCGCCCGGACGTGCCGATCGCCATCCAGTGGGATACCCCCCTACCGAATGCCGGGAGCTACCCCGTCCAGCTCACTTTGGATCTCCAAACCACCTATGACAACGGCGCCGTCCGGACGAGCACCGTGTCCGGCACGGTCGGCGTGACGGTCATCTACTCAGCCGTAGGCCAATAGAAGGAAAGGAGGCCCGCCAGTGCGCGCCCGTCGAACTGCCTACATCGTGATCTTCGTGGTCGCCTGCCTCGTGGCTGGCCTCCTCTACTACCTCCAGGTTCCCCGCGCCTCGGTCGTGCGGGCCACCGCCGACATCCCGGCGATGACCCAGATCACGGCCGATATGGTCGAGCTGGTCAAGGTCGCGCCGGTCGACGTGTCCACCGATGCCGCGCAGTCGACGAACCAGGTCGTCGGACAGTACGCGGCGATGCCGATCCTTGCCGGTCAGGAGATCGACAAGCGGGCCCTCGATCAGACGCCGGGTCAACAGCAGTTCGGCTTTGGCGCCGCGCTCGACCCGGGCGACGTTGCGTTCGCGATCCCCATTTCCGATCCATCGCAGGCCGTGGGTGGTGCGCTTTCGCCGGGTGCCAAGGTCACCGTCGTCGCCGTGCCAAACACGCTCAAGAACGGGGTTGCGGCTTCTCCGGCTCCGACCTCAACCGTCCTCGGGACGAACCTGACGATCCTGGCCCTTCGCACGCCAAACGGGCAGACCTTCAGCCAGGCTCAGGCGGGTTCCGGGATCGCCGCGGTGCCTCCCAAGCTCGGCAGCGTGGTCGTCGCGATACCGGCGAACCAGCTCTCGGACTTCGCCACGGCCGCCTTGAGTTCGACCTTCTACCTCGCGCTCTCGG
>CAWIQP010000005.1:0-83007 GCA_963838285.1 uncultured Chloroflexia bacterium | reverse complement strand
CCGAGCACGCGGGGAGCACCCGGGCGGCGCGGGGAGGCGCGGCGCCGGCAAAACCACTCAACATCAGCCCCGGCGGTACTAGGTGCGGCCTTCGCGGTTCCACTCTCTCGAAGTCGCTTCCCGTTAGCCTGCGGCGGCTGACTAGCCCGCCCAATGTCGGTTCGGTGGCCGCTCGCGGGCTCGCAGGTCAACTTAGCAACGCCCCGGGCGATGTCGAGCGACTTCTCCACTCCTGCCGTTGAGCCGGCGACGCCTCCACACCTCGCCGGCCTCCCCCGGCCCTCAGCGGCAGGGACGTCGCCCGCGGCGGCGCTTCCCCTGCGGAACCTCGAGCCAGCCCTCGCGGACCGCGCCCATCGAGCTCCGTACGCGATCGGACGCCAGGCCGGCAGCGGGACCCCTCAGCTTCCGCTCACCGACGCCGCCGGTAGCGCAGAGTGACAGCACGGCCTGTCAGTCGGCCCCCGAGTGCGTGAGTTGGCCTCAAGCGCCAACCTCGGACCGGTCCAGGCCCCGAAACGGTCGCCGCCAGTCGTTTCGGAGGCCACGCCGCCTCCCTAGCGCTTCCCGCGCGAGCGCTGAGCGGAAACGGGGGGACGGCAGCACGACGTGAACGGCGGGCCGCTCAAGGTCGTTACGTAGCGCTGCCCCCGCGAGCGTTGAGCCGAAACAGGCCGAGGCGAAGGCCGCCGGGTCCCGCAACCCCGTTTCCCTGGCATCTCAGGAATCCGCGATGCATCGTCACTATGCACGACATGCTATGCAGTATGCATAAACATCGGGCTGTTGCGCCAATTGCCCCTGGTAGTGCATAATCCACAAACCATGTTCGTTCAACTGCTCGCCAAGCCCAAGTCGAAGCGCTGGCGGCCCTGCCGGGAGGCACGGCCCTAGGGCTCGGCGGCGTTCGAAACGAACCGCGGAGCCGAGGGGCAGGAGGCTCCCGAGGGCCGCGACACCGAAGCAGGTGCCGCGGCTTCTTTGTGTCCACGCAACGTCCACGGAGGTAGCCGGAATGTTCAGCATCGTCGCCGGAGACGGGGGCATGGGTAGGGCGGTCGCGGCCGCGCTCGCCGGGCGGGGCATGCCGCCGCTGGCGATCCTCGGCCTGCCAGACTCTCCCGACGGCCACGCGCCCGAGCGCTTCCGCGGCGCCGACGTCCTGTTCGAGTTCACGGTCGGCGACGCCGTCCAGGGGAACGTCCGAGCGGCGCTCGACGGCGGCGTCCGCAACCTCGTGATCGGAACGACGGACTGGGCCGTGGACCGTCCGGAGATCGAAAGCCTCCTGCGCGATCGCGGGGTCGCCGCCGTGGCGTCGGCCAGCTTCAGCCTCGGGGTGATGCTGTTCGCCCGCCTCGTCGAGGAGGCGGCGCGGCTCTTTGGACCGTTCGCCGACTACGACCCCTATCTCGTCGAGTGGCATCGCCGCACCAAGGCGGACCGTCCGTCGGGAACCGCCCTGGAGCTCTCCCGTCGCCTCATCGCCGCCCATCCCCGCAAGACGCGCGTCGCCCGGCCGATGGCCTTCGGCGCGCCGACGCCCGAAGAACTGGATGTCTCGGTCATTCGGGCCGGAGCGGCTCCGGGGATGCACCTCGTCGGCTTCGACGCCCCCGGCGAGAGCCTGGAGATGCGCCTGACCGCCCGCGACCGCTCCGCCTATGCCGCCGGCGCCATAGCCGCCGCCGAGTGGCTGCTGGCCGAGCCTCGGGCTCCGGGCCTCCACGCCTTCGACGAAGTGGTCGACTCGATCGTCGCCGGGCAACCGGTCGGATCCGGCTCGAACGGCCGCCTCCCGGCCACCGACTCCATTCCGAGCGCCGGCCATCTTCCGGCAGCAAGCCCGAGCCCGATCTCCTACCACTGACCCACCGGCGCGACCGCCCAATCGCCCGCCCAATCGCCCGCCCAATCGCCGACTCGATCGTTCAAGGAGCAAGCAAATGCCACCAGCCCGCCAGTTCCGAGGAGCCTTCACGGCCCTCGTCACGCCCTTCACCACCGCCGGCGCGATCGACGAGGCGGCTTTCCGCGCGCTCGTCCGCCGCCAGATCGACGCCGGCATCCACGGCCTCGTCGCCTGCGGTACCACGGGCGAGACCCCGACCCTGAGCCACGAAGAAGACGAGTCGGTCATCGCCATGACCCTCGAGGTCGCGTCCGAGCGGCCGAGCCGAGCGCGTGTACGAGTCGTCGCGGGCACAGGGTCGAACAGCACCGCGACCGCGATCAACTCGACCCGCCGGGCCGCGAAGCTGGGGGTTGACGCCGCCCTCGTCGTCGCGCCGTACTACAACAAGCCGGATCAGCGGATGATCGAGGCTCACTTCCGTGCCGTCGCGGACGAAGGCGACCTGCCGATCATCGTCTACAACGTCCCGGGCCGGACCGGCGTGAACGTCGAAGCGGCGACCCTCCTTCGTCTCGCCGAACATCCCCGAATCGTGGCGGTCAAGGAAGCGTCGGCCAACATGGACCAGATCGCGACGATCCTGGCCGACAGGCCGGCGGACTTCTCCGTCCTCGCGGGCGACGACACCTGGACGATGCCGATGCTCGCGCTTGGCGGCGACGGAGTCATCTGCACGTGCGCCAACGAGATCCCCGGCGAGATGGCCGAGATGTGCGACGCGGCGTTCGCCGGCGACTGGGAGCACGCTCGAATGATCCACGAGCGCTGCCTGCCCCTCATGAAGGCCAACTTCGCCGGCGGTCCCAATCCGGTGCCCGTGAAGGCGGCGCTGTCCATGATGGGGCTCTGCTCCGATACGCTGCGAATGCCTCTCATGCCTCTCGAGGAGCCGCACCGGGGCCGGATGCGGCTGGCGCTCGCGGCGCTCGGACTCGTGGGCGATGGCAACGATGCCACGCCGGCCCCGGCCGCGAGGGCCCGGGCGGGCGTGGCAATCCGGTCGGGCGCGGCAGTCCGGTCGGGCGTCGCGTGAGCGCCGAGATCGAGCCGGGGATCGCCACCTCCGTGCAGTCGACACTGCGCGCGCTCGACTCGGGCGCGATTCGGGCCGCCGAGCCGGATCCATCGACCCCCAACGGCTGGCGAGTCAACCCGGCCGTTCAGGAGGCCATCCTGGGATTGTTCGCCGACCGCGAGACCCGGACGTGGAACCTCGACGGCGCGTTCCAGTTCCGCGACCGGGTCGGCCTGCCCGTCAAGGATCTGCTCGACTCGCCCGAGGCCCTTGCAGCGCTCGCCGCCGGCAAGCCGTGGCGCGTCGTTCCCGGCGGGACGTCGGTCCGGGGAGGCGTCTATCTCGCCGCCGGCGTGACCGTCATGCCGCCGTCGTACATCAACGTCGGGGCCTGGGTCGGCGAGGGCACGATGGTGGATTCCCACGTCCTCGTAGGCTCGTGCGCTCAGGTCGGCGCGCGCGTCCATCTCTCGGCCGGCGTCCAGATCGGCGGAGTGCTGGAGCCGTCCGGCCGCCGCCCGGTCATCGTGGAGGACGAGGCGTTCGTCGGCGCCCAGGCGGCGCTGCTCGAGGGAGTGCTGGTTGGCCGTCGAGCGGTCATCGCCGCCGGGGTCGTCCTGACCGGCACGAGCCGTCTGTACGACCTTGCCCGCGAGCGTGTCGTCGTGGGGACGCTCGACGAGCCGCTCGTCGTCCCGGCCGGAGCAGTGGTCGTCCCGGGCGTCCGAGGGGTGAGTGGCGGGTTCGCAGCCGCTCACGGACTTGCCCTCGCCGCGGCGGTCGTGGTCAAGTACCGCGATCAGCGCACCGATGCCCGAGTGGCTCTGGAAGAGGCGCTGCGGTGACCGCGGCCTCTGCGACGGGCGCGGGGGGCGGCGCCGGCCGAGGCGAGCCCGGTCGGGGTGGCGCCGGTCGAGGAACCGACGGCGTTCCCGGCGGCGGCGCGACGCAGGTGAAAGACGAGGCCGGCACGGCGGTCGGCGACGGCGCCACCCGGCGGATCGACGGCATCCTCGACTCCGGCCTGCTGGCCGGCCTGTCGCCCGCGGCGCTGGCCGAGGCATTCGGCACCCCCTTCTACGTCTACGACCTGGACCTGATCGGACGGCGCGTCGAGGCGCTGCGGGCCGCCCTGCCCCGGGGGTTCCGCGTCGCCTTCGCGGTCAAGGCCAATCCATCTCTCGCGGTGCTGACGCACCTCCGGCGCTGCGGCGTCGGCGCCGACGTCGCCTCCGGCGGCGAGCTCGAGGCGGTCCTGCGGGCCGGCTTCGACCCGACGACGATCGCCATGACGGGACCCGGCAAGCGCGGCGAGGAACTGGCCGCGGCCGTCGCGGCGGGGATCGGCTTCGTCACCGTGGAGTCGCCCGGGGAGATGCGCCGGCTGGAGGCCGTCGCGGCGGCGGCGGGCCGGCGCCAGCCGATCCTGCTGCGCCTTGCCGTTGCCGAGGACGCGCGCCTGGAATCCGTCCGGATCATCGGCGGCGCCGGGGGCAAGTTCGGGATGCCGCTCGAGACGGTGATCGAGACGGCGCGCGCGGCCGCGAGTTCGGAGCACGTCGAGCTGCTGGGTCTGCACGCCTTCGGCGCCTCCAACGTTCGAGACGCGGAGCAGCTCACCGGCCACGTCGCGGAGCTCGTCGAGATCGGCCGGCGGGTGGCCGCCGAGACGGGCATTCCCCTGCGCCTGGTGGACGCGGGGGGCGGGCTCGGGATCCCCTACTCCGACGGCGAGCGGCCGCTCGACCTGGCTCGGCTGGGCCGGCGCCTGGCGGACCTGCGGGCGCGCTGGGACGGCGACGCCGCCCTGAGCGGAATGGAGATCGTGATGGAGCCAGGCCGGTTCCTGGTCGGGCCCGCCGGAGCTTACGTGGCCCGGGTCGTGGACGTGAAGGGGCCGGATTCGGCGCCGGTGGCGATCCTCGATGGGGGCATCAACCATCTCCTGCGGCCGGCCCTGGTCGGGAGCGAACACCGCCTGGCCGTTCTCGGGCCGGAGCGAGTCCGGGCCCTGGTCGAGACGACGGTGGCGGGCCCGCTGTGCACGGGGCTCGACGTCTTTGCCGCCGGCGCGATGCTGCCCCGGCCGCGCGCCGGCGACCTGATCGCGGTGCTCGACGCGGGCGCCTACGGCTTCACCGAATCGATGCCGTTCTTCCTGTCGCATCCGTCGGCCGCGGAAGTGGCCGTCCACGGCGGGCGAGCCCGGCTCATCCGGCCACGCGTCACGCCGGACGAGCTGCTCGACCGGCAGGAGAATCCGGACTGGTAGTCGGCGTGCGCCGGCACGCCCCGGCAACTGGACCGTCACGCGCCTGTTCAAGGGAGGAGGCGGCGCCACTAGGGAGGCGCCGCCGCCCTTCCCCGACCGCCCACCGGCCGGTCGCCTGCCGCCGCCCTTCGCTCGGCGACGCTTAGCTTCGCGTCAGAGTCGCCTCTCTCCGGGCGCCCGCAGACGACCGCTCCCGAAGACGACGCGCCTCGGCTCGACTCAGTAGCCCGCTTCGTCGAGGCGGACTTTTCCCTTGAACTTCCAGTAGATGAAGCTCGTGTACGCCAGCACGATCGGTATGCCGATCACGGCGACGATCAGCATGACCGCCAGAGCCATATCGGAGGAGTGGGCGTTGTCGACGGTCAGGCTCCGCGCCGCGTCGACCGCCGGGACCAGGTTCGGATAGAGGGCAGTGCCGGCCGTGGCCGCCAGGCCCGCGACCGCCAGGCTGGAGAAGAGGAACGCCCGCCCGTCCTGCCCGGCCCGCATGGCCAGCAGCAGGTAGAGCAGCACGTTGGCCGTGAGCAGCGGGCCAACCCAGGCCAGCGCGTCGCCGAAGTTGTCGAAGACCCTTCGAGCGTCGTTCCAGGCCAGTGCCGTCGCCCCGATCCATGCCGCGACCACCAGGACGACCGCCGCAACGCGGGCCCTCCGTGCCCGAGCCTGCAACGCTCCGTCGGTCTTGAGCGCGAGCCAGGACGAGCCCTGCAGGACCGCCAGCGCCAGCGCGAGGACGCCGACCGACACGGAGAACGGGTTGAGCAGCCCGACCAGGCCGCCGCGGTAGCTGCCGTCGGGATCGATCGGGATGCCCCGGAGCACGTTGCCCAGGGCCACGCCGAGCAATACCGCCGCCAGTGCCGACCCGAGCGAGAAGCCCACGTCCCAGCCGAGCCGCCAGGCTCTCGCCGTCTCCATGCTGCGGAACTCGATCGACACGGCCCGCAGGATCAGCGCTCCGAGCAGCAGCACCATGGCCAGGTAGAACCCGGAGAAGACCGTGGCGTAGACGAGTGGGAACGCCGCGAACAGGGCGCCGCCTGCGGCGATCAGCCACACCTCGTTGCCGTCCCAGACGGGTCCGATGGCGTTGAGCACCTGGCGCCGCTCGGTGTCGGTTCGAGCGACGATCAGGTGGAGCGCGCCCGCCCCCAGGTCGAAGCCGTCGAGGATCGCGTAGCCGCAGAACAGGAAGCCGATCAGGAGGAACCAGACCGTCGAGAGCGTCATCTCAGCGCCCTGCCTTCCCGTCGAAGGCCGGCGGCTGCGGAACGCCCGTCGGACCACCCGTCGGCCCCGCCGGCGCCGTCGCAGCGACTGCCGCCCGAAGCTCCGGTCCGCGGCGTATCTCCCTGGTCAGGCCGTAGATCCACAGGAAGAAAAGCAGGGCGTAGAGCAGCAGGATGGCCACGAGCGAGATCGACACGTCGGTCGCCGAGACCGCCGGCGACGTGCCGGCCGAGACCATCATCAAACCCTGGACGATCCACGGTTGGCGCCCGACCTCGGCCGTCATCCAACCCAGCTCGGTGGCGATGATGGGTGCGGGTATGGCCACCACAGCGAGCCACAGCCACCAGCGATGCCTCTCGATGGAGCGGCGCCACAGGAAGAAGACCCCGACGACCATGAGAAGGAGCATCAGCGCGCCCAGTCCGACCATCATGTGGAAGCTCAGGAACGTCTCGGCCACGGGCGGCCACAGCGACGGGTCGACCTGGTCGAGCCCCTTGATCACGCCGTTCGGATCGAGGTCGGACATCGCGCTGAGGCCGTACGGGATCGCGATCCCGAGGCCGGTGCCGCCGACGCAGTCCTGGCTCGGTGGCACGGCGATGAGGTCGAGAGGAACGCCGGTCGCGGTCTGGCAGACGCCCTCCATGGCGGCGAACTTGACCGGCTGATTGGCCTGAACCTCGCGCGTCTGCAGGTCGCCGGTCGCGAACATGGCCCCCGCCCCCAGGAAGGCGATGACCACGCTCAGTCGCAGGGCGAACGACGTGACGTCGGAGGCCCGACCCCGCAGGACGTACCAGGCGCAGATCCCCATCAGGAAGAACGCGCCGACGACCCAGCAGGCCGCCATCGTGTGGAAGAAGCGCGGCAGCGTGGATGGGTTGAACATCGCCTGGAGGAAGTCCGTCATCTGGGCCTTCTGCACGCCGTTCGCGTCGGTGACGATCTTGAAGCCGGCCGGCGTCTGCATCCACGAGTTGGCCACCAGGATCCAGAAGGCCGACAGGGTCGTGCCGAAGCAGACGAGCAGGCCGGCGATCCAGCGAACCGTCGAGCTCACCCGGTCCCGGCCGAAGAGAACGACGCCGACGAAGGCCGACTCCAGGAAGAACGCGGAGATGCCCTCGGCCGCCAGCGGGACGCCGAAGATGTCGCCCACGAACCCCGAGAAGCGCGACCAGTTCGTCCCGAACTGGAACTCCATGACGATGCCGCTGACAACCCCGATGACGAAGGTGATCGCGAACAGCTTCGTCAGGAACACGGACAGGCGGTCGTAGACGTCGCTCCTGGTCCACCACCGGAGCGTCTCGACGATGGCGATCAACCCGGCGAGCCCGATCGTCACGGCCGGAAACACGAAGTGGAAGCTGATCGTCAGGGCGAACTGCAGACGATCCAGCTGAACGACGTCCACGGGCACTCTCCTCACGGGACGAACGGCGCGGCCACGATCGGTATCGGCTGGCGATCGGGGCGAACCCGGCTGTCGGGGCTAATTACAACTACGGCACTGAACATTACGGGAGGTGCGCCCGCACTTGTACGGATGTGGCGCGGTTCGGGACGCGCCGGCGCGACGGAACCCCTGCGGGGAAACGCGGGCGGCGACACCGCGGACGTGTTACAACCTGTCCGTGACCGACTCCCGCGACCGACTCGCGCCCGAGCGGCCGGCCCGCCGCCCGAATACCGGCGCTCGGATCCCGCGGATCTTCGTGCTCGGCGTGGCGATGATGGCCCTGGCGGTGGGCACCTTGTTGCTGCGCTCCACGGTGGCCGGCGGGAGCGTCTCGGCCGTGGCCACGGGTTCACCCGCCGTCGCGAGCGCCACTTCGGAATCGGCCGGGTCGCCGGATCCGATGACCTCCGCCGGAACCGTCGCGGCCTCCAACTCCACCGCGGCCTCCATCTCGCCGTCCGACGCTGCCGGCCAGACGCCCAGCCTTACCGGGTACGTCTGGCCGCTCGACGACCCCGTGATCACGCTGCCGTTCGGGCCGTCCGATTGGGGCGAGTTCTTCGTGGACGGTCAGCGCTTCCACGACGGGGTGGACATGGCCACCAAGTGCGGCGACTACGTCCACGCCGCCCACGACGGCGTGGTCCTCGCGGCCAGCCGGCAGTACGACGACTACATGGGCTGGATCGGCTCGCTGACGCCGTACTACCACCTGCTCGACACCAAGCACTGGTGGGACAGCCTGCCGATCGTGATCGTCATCGACGACGGCGACGGCTACCGGAGCATCTATGCCCACGAATACCAGGTCACGGTCAAGCCGGGTCAGCACGTCACGGCCGGCCAGATCATCGGCTACGAGGGAGCCACCGGCAACGCCACCGGCTGCCACGTCCACTTCGGCCTCTTCAGCCCGACCGAGACGGCAACCTTCGAGCTCGATCCGGCGGTGGTCGCGAAGGACCTCATGCCCAAGTACGAGATCGCCCGGATCGACCCGCTGCTGGTCCTGCCGTTCAGCTGCGCCATCGAGGAGATGCGGACTCTACGCCCGGCCGAGGCCGCGGCGTGTCCGCCACTACCGTCGCCGAGCACGCCGGCGAAGGCCAGCGCGACGCCCGCGAAGGCCAGCGCGACGCCCGCGAAGGCCAGCGCGACGCCCGCGGCGAAGCCGACCCCCATCGCCTCCTGGACTCCGCAACCGTCCACGGCCGGGTAGCTCGCCGGCGTCCGGCCCGGGCCGCGAGCGCGACGTCTACTCGACGCGCCTGTACCGCCGGGCCACCAGCGAGTACGCCGGCAGCCTCGCCAGGGCCGCGCTGAGCGGCAGAGCCGGAGCGCCGTCCCGCCCGACGACCGCCAGCAGCGAATCGGTGGCCGTGGCTTCGGCCGGGCGGGCGTCGATCTCGGCCAGATCGACCGCCACGCGGCCGGGCTCCTCCGGACCGAGCTCCGTCCTCGCCCTGGCCTGCGCCTCCGTTCGTTCGCCCGCTTCGTAGTTGCGACGCAGCTCGGCCTCGGCCCGCCAGCGTGGACGCCTCAGCAGGATCGCCGACCACGTCCGGCCCATCTCGGGCGTGACCGTCCCGTCGCCCGGGGCGGGCCGAGCGGACAGATCCTCGCCCCGCGCCCACAGCGCCGCCTGATGCAGCAGGGCGTACTCGTCCAGGTCGGCGTAGTGGCCCAGGTCGTCCGCCGGCGAGCCGTCGCCGAAGATCGCCTCGACGCTGTGCCGGAACACCTCCGCCATGTCCAGGTCGATCGCCCGGACGGATCGGTGGTAGTAGATCTGCTGGTACATGAACAGTCGCGCCGTCAGGAACATCTCGAGCGCGCCCAGGCCGGGCTCGTAGAGGGACAGGCCGCTCGGCCCGACGAAGCTGTAGCGGCGCAGCCGCTCCACGTCCACGGGCCCGGTCGAGACGCCGATCAGGTAGGCGTCGCGACGCACGTAGTCGAGGTTGTCGACGGTGAACACGCCCGATAGCAGCGGCTGCAGCCAGCGCACCCAGCGCGGCATCGACGGGTCGGCCAGCGGCGGCTTCGAGATCAGGAACGACAGCCAGCCCGGGTCGATCGATTCGTCGGGGCGGAGGGCGTCGCGCTCGGGAACCGCGCCCGGCGCCCGCCGGATCGCGCGGATCGACTCGCCGAGCCCGCGCTCGATGATCAGCTGCGAGAGATCCTCGTGCGTGAGGCTCTTGTGCGGCCGGCGCGGGTCGGCCGGCGCGGGGAAGCGGCACAGGACGTGCTCGTCGAAGAAGTGCGCGAAGGGCCCGTGGCCCACGTCGTGAAGGAGTCCGGCCAGCCGGAGCGTCTCGACGACCAGCCCTTCGCTGGGAGCCGGCGCACCCGACTCAACCGCCGCCAGCGCCGCCCGCAGACTCGGGTACAGGTGTCGAGCCCACAGACCGGCCTCGTGCATGACTCCCAGGCTGTGGGTGAAGCGGCTGTGTTCGGCCGTGGGAAAGACCCAGCGCGCGCTCTGGAGCTGGCTGATGCGCCGCATCCGCTGCAGCCAGGCCGAGTCGAGCAGGTCGCCTTCCGCGGCGGCTTCCGGGGCCAGCCCGAGCCTGCGAGCATGTTCGGGCGTGAGCCGCTTGGTCAGCTCGATATAGCCGTGGATCGGGTCGCTGACGAGGTTCACGGCCCACATCTGCGGGTGGGTCTGGCCGCCCTCCGGCGCGGCCGCGCCTTCGCTCTCCACGAGAGACTTCAACGCCTCGTCCTGCATGGTCCAAGCCTATCCGAGACGGGTCGCGGTGAGAACGTCATCGCGACCGGCGCGCCGCACTCAATAGCGCGCGGCGGCTCTTCGGTATGTGGCGGCCACCTCGTCGCGCAGCTCCGGCGGGGCAAGGACTTCGACCTGGGCGCCCCACTGCAATATCCAGCGCCGAATCTCGATCGTGCCCGGGACTCGCGCCTTCCAGATCACGGAGCCGTCGGCCTGGCGCGTGACTCGCTCCGTCGGATGCCACGTGGTCTCGGTCAGCAGCGAGGCGATGTCGGCGTCGAAGCGCAGCTCCACCTCCACCTCCTCCTGGTCGGCGATCACGCCCCAGGCCCGGCCGAGCCCCTCCTGCAGCACGGCCGGATCGGGCGGCTCGAACGTATCCGGGGTCAGCGACAGCTCCAGGATGCGCTGCAGCTTGAAGGTCCGGACGGCGGCCCGCGACTCGTCGAACCCGATCAGGTAGAGCGCCCGAGTCGTCGCGGAGGCCTCCAGCAGATACGGGTGAACGCGCGACCGGCGCGGCGGCCGGCCGGGACTGTACGTGGCCGGGTCGTAGACGATCTCCACCGCCCGGCGCTCGGCCCAGGCCCGCGCCAGCTGTCGCAGGTGGCGAGTGAGCCGCTCGTCCGGCGGGCGGCTGGCCAGCACGTCGATCGTCCGCTCCAGATGCCGCGCGACGACCGGCGGGAGAATCTCCGCCAGCTTCTGGAACGCGGCGCCCGTGTCGGGGTCGTACCGGTCGGCGAATTGGGCAGTCAGGCGAGCGGCGAGGAAGAACGCCACGGCCTCGTCGAGCGTCAGCCGCAGCGGCGGCAGGAACGCGCCCTCGACGATCCCCCACCGTCCGCCTTCGCTCCACAGGGGAATCCC
This sequence comes from uncultured Chloroflexia bacterium, assembly GCA_963838285.1. Taxonomy (GTDB): domain Bacteria; phylum Chloroflexota; class Limnocylindria; order Limnocylindrales; family CSP1-4; genus Fen-1039. The sequence goes on along the minus strand of CAWIQP010000005.1, from coordinate 71,497 downwards.
GATCTCGCCCTCCAGGGCCCGTAGGTCGCGATACACGGTCCGGCGCGACATGGCCACGAAACCGGCGACGGCGTCCACCGTGGAGCCCTCGGGATGGGCGGCCAGGAATCGGAGGACCCTGTAGAAGCGCGCCAGTCGATCGTGCTTGGCGCTGTCCTGCGGCTCGTCCTGGAGCATGGTCGCGGCCCGATCAGGTTTGCGGCGGAGAGATGGCGACCGGCTCGTCCCGATCGGTCGCGGTCATCCGCACGTCGACCGTCGCGAGCAGCCCGTGGGGCAGGATCCCCTGCGCGTTGCCGTTGACGCTGCCGGAGACCATGCCGACCTCGCCGTCCGCGAAGATCCAGAAGTCGAGCTCGCCCCGCCACGTCGCCAGGTTCGCGGTACCGACGAGCCACGCGACCTGCGGGAACGAGTCCGCGAACGTCTGGCCGTCCACGGCCACACGGCAGTGCCGCGCCCGCGCCCCCTCCACGTACTCGAGGCCGCGGTCCTCGGCCGTGGCTCGATTCTCGGACGACAGCGCCCCCGCCGTGATGTTGACGTCGACCGTCTGGTTCACGGTCGAAGCCGGGGACGTGGCCGTCCAGCCAGATCCGGGCGACTCCGCCCAGGCCGAAGCTCCGACCCGGACGACGCCGTACTGGCCGAAGAGATCGCTGCGAACGACCTCCGCCGTCCACGACAGGTTGTCGCCGGATCGGCTGCCCGACAGGCTGACCGTGCCGATGGCGCGCGAATCGACGTCGCCCCAGATATCGAGGTCGAGCTGGGCCGTCCGGGCCGTCGCCAGTGCTCGGTTGCACTCCGGCGGAGCGACGAGCACCGTCGTGGGCCCGAACTGCGAGTGGGCGGCCGGCTGGTTGCGAAGAGCGGCATCGTCGGCCTGGCTGACGCCGGCGAAGGCTCCACCGATGATCGACGTGGCCACGACCGAGAAGGCGATCGTCGCGGCCAGCCGGCGCTTGCCGACGCCGACTTCGGGGATGATCTGGCGGCTGATACCGAGCCCGGCAAAGAGGCTGGTTGCCACCAGGGCGAGCGCCCAGGGGTAGACGACCTCGAGCGACGGAAGGAGCGGCTCCGTGCCGCCCTGGAGCACCTGGCCGGCCACTCCCGCGATCGACGGAACCAGCAGCAGCCCCGCTACCAAACCCAGCCAGAACACGCCGGCCGAACCTCGATCGCTCCGGACCAAAGGTGGCCAGACGATTGCGGCGACGCTCACGAGAAGCGGCAGCGACGCGGCGACGCCGACCAGCATGTCGACGGGGCCGCCCGGTCGATAGGCGATCAGGACGAGGCCGCCGCCGGCGGCCCAGAGAACGGTGAGGGCGACGGCCAGAAGCCGCAGCTCGAACTGGCGGACACGCACGATGGCAGTCTAGCGGCCCCCCGCGCCGGCAGGCGACCGTGATGCCTGCGCGCGCGTCGGTGCCATGCCCGACTGTGGTCCGGCCGGCGCCGCCCAAGGACCGCTGCCGGTGGGCCGCCGCCGCTAGTCCGAACGCACCAGTGCTGGACCGCAAGTACCAAGGACCACGGGACCCGCCGGGGCTCTTGCCGGAGGGGCACCGCGCCGACTGTTCCGGTACAAGGGTCGAACGGAGAAAAGGATCACGGCAATGGCTGGACAGGCGGATCGAAGCAGCACAGGTCAAACCGGACCGGCGGCCCGGCGCCCTGCGGCCGGCCGCTCGCGATCCAGCGCCGGCAGGCCCGAGTACACGCCGGTCCCGGTCGAGGTCGGCGGGGTCGCCGAGCCGTTCGATGCCGCGAAGACGGCCGCCCCCGCCGCGGATCCGATCCGGCCGGATCTCCAGCCGCGCTCGCTACAGACGCAGGCCGCCTACAGGTTCCTCATCACGAGCGGCATTTCCGGACCGGACGCCGCCGGCCTCATCAGCTACGTGGTTGGGCTGCCGAACCGCGACTCGCGCTGGTCTCTGAACCAGGTCAACCGGCTGCTGTTCCTGCGGGCTCTCTACGCGAGCGGCACGTGGGCCGACGCCGAGCGGCGACCGGACTGAGCAATTCACGACCCTGCCGGCCGGCCGGCAGTTACAACCGAACAATGGCGAGGCCTCGGGCTCCTCTCCTCCACCCGGGACTCGCGACGATGCCGAGGCGGTGTCCCAATCTCCCTGGACACCGCCTCGACGTTTGACCGCTCGACTCGGCACGGAGGCATCGGCGCGTCGCGTCGCGCCGGGCCAGGGGCGTGGCCGCGCCCACGTCCTCGCCTCGCGCGGGTACGATCGACGCCGATGGCAAGACCACTCATCACCCTCACCTCCGACTTCGGGCTCGCCGACCCATCGGTCGCGGTCTGCAAGGGCGTGATGCTGGGGATTGCCCCCGACGCCCGGCTGCTCGACATAAGCCACGATGTCGCCCGCCACGCCATCGCGCAGGGCGCGGCACTCCTGTGGGCCGCCCTGCCGTACATGCCCGTCGGGGTCCACATGGCCGTGGTCGATCCGGGAGTGGGGACGGCAAGGCGGCCCGTGATCCTGGCCACGGGGCGCGGCGACTACCTCGTCGGCCCGGACAACGGCCTCCTGCTTCCGGCCGCGGACCGGTTGGGGGGCGTGGCGAAGGCCCACCTGCTGGCCGACCCCGCCTACCGCCTCCCTCAGGTCAGCCGGACTTTCCACGCTCGGGACGTATTCGCGCCGGCCGCGGCCCACCTCTCCGCGGGCGTCCCCATCGAGGCATTCGGACCGGCGCTCGCTCCGGAGTCGCTCGTCCGGCTCGACCTCCCGCTACCGAGAACCGAGCCGGGAGCCGTCGAAGCGAGCGTGGCGTCGGTCGACGCGTTCGGCAGCGCACAGCTCCTCGCCGATGTCGCCGACCTGGAGGCCGCGCTCGGGCCGGTCGGTCCCGGCGACGCGCTGACCGTCGAGGCGGCCGATGGGGAGCCGCTCGGAGGCAGGCCGTCGATCGAGCTGCGCTGGCGGCTGACCTTCGGAGAGGCGGCCGTCGGCGAGCCGCTCCTTTGCGAGGACTCGTGGGGGCGCGTGACCGTCGCCGTGAACCTGGGGAGCGCCGCCGAGGAGTTCGGCCTCGACCCGACCCGGAGACTGCGCATCCGGCGCCGCTGACCGGTCTCGGCCGCCGGCCGGGCGGTCGGCCGGCGGGGCGGCCGGCGAGAGAGCCCGCGGGCGGTGGATCGGCCGGCAGAGTCAGTCGGGCACAACAAAACGCCCGAAGGAACCTACTCGTTGCGTGAGCCTTGATGTCATCGCAGCCGCTAGCAAACGCTCGGCCCCTTCAGGCGCAGACGGAACCCTAGAGGAACTCCGACGCCGGATCAATCGGGTTTTCCACCTAGATCGGAGTTCGCTTGTGGACTTGTCCACCGCGCGTCCACCGATGGGGACGACTCGCCGAGGAGTTCGGCCTCCACCCGGCCCGGCGGAGGGAACCCGGAAACCTGTCGGGCGCGCGGCCGCGCGACCTGAAGTGACGGGGATGTCTGCCCTGCGAGGAGCGCGGTTGAGGCAGCTACGCGCCGGTGCCGGCCTCGAACGACAGCCTCGGCGGGATTCTGGAAGACGCCGGGGCGTGCATCCAGCTCGAGTCGGCAACCGGAGCCACGATGGCGTTGGACAGCATGCGAAGCGTCCGCGGAGCGAGCCTGAAGAGGGCCGCGTCCGTACCCGCGGTTGCCCAGACCCACTGGTAGGCGCACAGGTCCTGATCCATGAGGATCCGCACGTCGCGCCCGAACCCGAACGGCGGGAGGCCGCCGGTCGAGTAGCCCGTGAGCTCTCGGACCTCGCGGGGAGTGGCCGGGCGAATCGCGACCTCTCCGGTCACCGCGGCGAGCAGCTGGCGGTCGACGCGATTGTTCCCTGGGACCAGGCAGACGATCGGGACCAGCCTGCCCTCGGGCCGCGGGGCCACGAAGACGAGGGACTTGACGATCTGACCGAGCTCGGCATCGACGGCCGCGGCGGCCTCCTCGGCGCTGTGCGTCGAGTTGGGCAGGAGCCGAATGTCGAGCGCCACTCCCTTGCGAGAGGCAACCTCGACGACCCGCTGAATTGCTGGATGCGAGAGCTCGGTCACGTTGCGAAATCTACCATCCGTTCGAGTCGAATTCTTAATGAAGATATCGGCAGGACTGCCTGCTGGAACAGTGGTAATCAGCGGTCCCTCAGGTGGAGGACCCCCACTCGGCACTGGCGTCCTTCCTACAAACTATTCGACGCAGAAGTCCGCTTGGATGCATCGCCGCGACGCGATTTTCGATCATCCGTACCATGGGCCGTCATGGGAGCCATCCTCTTCGACTGGGACGGAACCATCGTCGACTCCATCCAGGCGCTCTTCGAGACCGACGCCGCGATCTGCCGGCGAGTCGGCGTGCCGTTCGACGAGTCGATCTTCCGGCGCAAGTTCTCTCCCAACTGGCGCCTGATGTACCGCTCTCTGGGCATTCCGGAGGACCGCACCGACGAGGCCGTACAGGTCTGGGCGGCCACTTTCCACAGCGACCGCATGCCACCCTTCCCGGGCATCCAGGACGCACTGGTGCGCCTGGCCGCCGCCGGCTGCACGCTCGGACTCGTGACCGGAGGCAGTCGAGAGGAAGTCGAGCCGCAGCTGGCCCGGCTGGGCATCGAGGGATTGCTGACCGCGCGGGTCTACGGCCAGGACACTCCTGCCGGAAAGCCCGACCCTCAACCGCTCAGGCTTGCCCTCGAACTGGCCGGCGGCGCTCGCCCCGATGACGCGATCTACGTCGGCGACGCGCTGGACGACGTGAGGATGGCCGCCGCCGCGGGCGTTCGAGGCGTGGGCATAGTCTCAATGCTGGCGACCGCCGACGAGCTGATCGCGGCCGGGGCGGTCGAGGCTGCCGGCTCCGACGGTCGAATGGATCGAGCGATACCTCGCGGGCGAGGGCCCGGCGACGTAGCGACGAACGAGCCGCGCTCCGCGGGGCCCGCGGCGGACGCCGTCAGGGCCTCCTCGACCCCTCGATGCGCTCGACGACCACGCTCGCCCCCAGGTAGACGATCAGGGAGACCGCCAGCGACGGCAGCGTGCCGCCCAGCCAGCCGACGTAGGTGGTCTCGGCCAGGTAGGCCGCGATCCCGCACCCCCACGCCGCCAGGGCCACCGGGTTGACTCCGCCCGGGAACCGGCCGGCAGCGCCAACCGGATACAGATCCTCGACCTCGTAGCTGCGCCGCTTCAGCAGGAAGTAGTCCGCGAACAGGACTCCGAACAGCGGCGTGAACAGAGAGCCGACGAGGTACAGGAAGTTCTGGAAGCTGCTCAGATCGACCGTCAGGGCGATTGCCAGGCAGACGCCGCCGATCGACGCCACCAGGGCGCGCGTGGAGAGAGCCGGGAGGACGTTCTTGATCGAGATGGCGGCCGAGTAGACGTCGGCGAAGGCGTTGTCGGTCTCGTCGCCGAGCAGGAGCGCCAGGCCGGCGGCGCCGAACGCGACCGTCATGATCGAGCCGATCAGGTCGGACGTCGGCAGCACCAGGATCAGCAGGACGCCGAGGGTGTAGAAGAGAACGTTGGACACGGCGAAGCCCGAGACGGTCCCCAGGAACGACGACCGCGAGTCCCTGGCGAAGCGATTGAAGTCGGCCACCAGCGGCAGCCAGCTGATCGGCATGGCCACGACGAGGTCGATTCCCTGGGCGAAGCTCAGGCTGCCGTCGCCCTGCCTGCTCGCCAGCGTCCCGAAATCGGCGTGAGACACCACGTACAGGGTCATCCAGGCGCCCGTCACCAGGACGATCCATATCCCCGCCTTCTCGAGCCACTGGCGAACCACGACCAGCGGGCCGCCGAGCGCGAACAACGTGACCACGATCCCCCAGGCGATCGCCCACACGGGGTAGCTCGAAACTCCGAGCAGGGACCGGGTCAGGCGGTCGGAGGCCTGGGCCATGATGACCAGTTCGAAGGCGCCCCAGCCCACCAGCTGAACGACGTTCAGCAGGCTGGGCAGATAGCTGCCGCGCCGGCCGAAACCGGGCCGCAGGCTGACCATGGACGGGATCGCGTGATCGCTGCCGACGACGCCGGCCAGCCCGAGCATCACATTGCCGACGAGCGTGCCGGCCAGGATGGCGAGGATCGCCTCCCAGAAGCCCAGGCCTGGCACCAGGGCGGTACCGGCCAGCAGCACCAGGAGGCCGACGCCGAGGTCCGCCCAGAGGACGAAGTAGTCGACGAAGCCGAGCACGCGATACTGGTCCGGCACTCGCTCGATGCCGATCGTGGCCGCCGCCAGGTCGCCGCGAGGCACCCCGAGAGGCTGAGCTTCCGCTACCACCGTTCCTCCTGCTCCGATATGCCACCGGGCCCGATCCACGCAGGCCCCCGATTTCTCGCTAGAACGCCACGTAGCCAGACTCGCCCGACTCCACGACGCGGCCGGCCAGCGTCAATTCGACGTGCCCTCCGGGCCGGAGTCCGGCAACGCGGCCGATCACCGTGGGTGGATCCTCGACCCCCAACGCGGAGACCACCTCCGGCAGACGCTCCTCCGAGGTCGTGAAGAGAAGCTCGTAGTCCTCGCCCCCGGAGAGGGCGAGCCGGCGCGCCTCTTCTTCGCCGAGCATCCCGACGGCCGCGGGCTCGAGCGGCAGCATATCCGCGTCGAGCTCGACGGCCACGCCGCTGGCCCGGGCCAGGTGCCATGCCTCGCTGGCGACACCGTCGCTGACGTCGATGGCGCAGCGCAGTCCGAGCGACGCGATCGCCCGGCCGGCGGCAAGCCGCGGACGGGGTCGATGGTGCGCCGCCAGCAGCGTCGCGGCCTCGGGTCGCGAGAGCCGTTCCGGATCGCCCTCCAGCAGCAGCGCCAGGCCCGCGGCCGAGGCCCCGACAGTGCCCGTCAGGACGAGCAGATCTCCCGGAATAGCGCCGTCGCGGCGGAGCAACCGGCCCGGCTCCGCCTCTCCGACGAGGGCGACGTTGACTACCAGCGGCCCCGACGTCCGGACGGTGTCGCCGCCGACGACCCGCGTTCCGGTCAGCCGGGCCAGCTCGCTCAAGCCCTCGTACATCTCCTCCACAAGCGCCTGCTGGCCCGGCAGCAGTGCCACCGACACGAGCGCCCGCCCCGGCGTCGCTCCCATCGCGGCCAGGTCGGACAGGTTGACCGCCAGGCACTTCCAGCCCAGGTCGCGCGGCGTGGTCCAGTCGAGACGGAAGTGAACGCCCTCGACGAGCATGTCGGTCGTGGCCACTATCTGCGCGCCCGGGCTGGGCGACCACGCCGCGGCGTCGTCCCCGATTCCCAGACCCTCGCCGGACGAGTCGAGCCGGCCCGCCAGGGCCGCGATCAGCTCGAACTCCCCGATGCCGCTCGCCGGGCCGCGCGCCGGGCCGCTCATCGCGCCACTCCCCGGGCCGCCACGCCCCGGGCGCCGGCGGGCAGGTCCGCGCCGGCGGCCCGCACGGCCTCGAGCAGCTCCGCGGCCGCGCGACCCGGATCGGGCGCCGCCGTTATGGCGCTTATGACCGCGACGACGTCCGCGCCCGCCAGCACGGCCCGGCCGGCGTTCTCCGCGGTTATGCCGCCGATCGCCACGACCGGCGCCCGGCCGTATCCGGGAGCCAGCCGCTCTCTCGACTCGGCGGCCGCCCGTGCCGCCTCGAGGAGAGGCAGCCCGGTCAGGGTGGCGTCCGACTTCGAGCCCGTCGGGAAGACGGCGCCGACACCGAGGCAGTCCGCGCTGGCCGCATCGGGCGCGGCCAGCTGGGCTGCATCCGTGATCGACAGCCCGACGAGAACGGCCTCGCCCAGCAGGCGTCTCGCCTCCGCCATCGGGAGGTCTTCCTGACCGACGTGGACGCCGTCGGCCTCGGCGGCCAGCGCGATGTCGATACGGTCGTTCACGATCAACAACGCCCCGCAGTCGCGCGTGAGCCGGCGTACGGCCAGCGCGATCTCCAGGGCCCGGCGAGCGGATCCGTCCTTCTCTCGAACCTGGACGGCTCGAATTCCGCCGGCCAGCGCCGCCTCGACGATCTCCTCGGAACACCGTCCGGCGCTGAGCGACTCCTCGGTCACGAGGTAGACGCCCGCCCCGCGAAGGATCTCGCGGCGTCGAGCCCGCGTCGCAACGGCTTCCGTCGGGTGGCCGTGGGGCCACTGCCCGCGATCGGGCGCGCTTCCGCCGGCCGTCGGGTTGCCGCGCGCCCCGTTCCCGACCGCGTCGGCCGTCGTCTTGGTCATGCCGCCCCGGTCTCCCGGACCGACACTCGCGCGCGAGCCAGGATCGTGGCTTCGTCCAGCGCCGCGACCGAGTCGATGAGGTGCGCCCGGAACGTGCCCGGCCCGGCACTGCGCTCCGCCGCGAGCTCGCCCGCGATCCCGAACGCGATCGTCGCCTCGAGTCCCGCCAGGAACGGATCCGGCTCCACGGCCAGGAAGGCGCCGACGATCGCGGTGGCCATGCAGCCGGAGCCCGTAATCCGGCCCATGAGCGGGTGACCGTTGTGGACCTCGGCCTCGCGAGTGGCGTCGGCCAGGTAGTCCACCGCTCCGCTGACGACCGCCGCTCCCCCGAAGCGGGCCGCGGTCCGCCTCGCGGCGGACAGGGGATCTCCGGCGGTCACCGAATCGACGCCCCGCATCGTCGCTTCGAGCCCCGCGATCGTGGCCAGCTCGGCCGCGTTGCCGCGAACAACCGCCACCTCGACGGCCGACCGGATCCGCTCCGTCGTCGCCGTCCTGAACGCGGTTGCCCCGACCCCCACCGGATCGAGCACGACCGGTATCCCGCGGGCGTTGGCCTCCGCACCGGCCGCCAGCATCGCTTCGATCCAGCGCTCTTCGAGCGTGCCGATGTTGAGGACCAGCGCGCCCGCGTGAGCCACCATCTCGCGCACTTCCTCGATCGCGTGGGCCATGACCGGCGACGCGCCGAGCGCGAGCAGCACGTTGGCGGTGTCGTTCATGACGACGAAGTTGGTTATGTTGTGGATCAGCGGCGTGCGCTCGCGGATGCGGGCCAGGGATCGAGCGGTCAGCTCGGCCGGATCCAGCTCAGCCATGGGACGACCTCCAGGAATGGTTCACCGGCCCGTGGCCGGCGCCGAGCGGCTCGGCGTGCTCGATCGCTCCCTGCAGAAAGGCGCGGGCCTCCCGCGCCGCCGCGAGCGGCTCCAGCCCGCGCGCGAGGCAGGCGGCAATCGCGGCCGAGAACGTGCAGCCGGTGCCGTGCGTGTGGGGCGTCCCGATTCGCGGTCCCGACAGGATCTCGAAGGAGCGCCCGTCGAACACGAGGTCGTCGGACCGCTCGCCGCCAAGGTGGCCGCCCTTCACGATTACCATCTCCGGTCCGAGGTCGCGGATGCGGCGCGCCGCCTCCCGGGCCGACGCCAGGTCCCGTACCTCGAGTCCGGAGAGGACCGCAGCCTCGGGGGCGTTGGGCGTGACCACCGTCGCCATCGGCAGGAGCAGCTCGCGCAGGGCCCGCACCGCCTCGGGGCGGAGCAGCGCGTCGCCGCTCTTGGCGATCATCACCGGATCCACCACCAGGGCCGCGACCGAGTGGGCGCGCAGCCGATCGGCCACGGCCTCGATGATGGGCGAGCTCGAAAGCATCCCCGTCTTCGCCGCATCCGCCCCGATGTCCTCGAGGACGGCGTCGATCTGGGCCGCCACGACATCCGGTGGGACCTCGTGAATGGCCCGCACGCCGAGCGTGTTCTGGGCCGTGATCGCGGTGATCGCGGAGGCGCCGTAGACGCCGAAGGCCATGAACGTCTTGAGATCGGCCTGGATGCCGGCCCCGCCGCCGGAGTCGGAGCCCGCGATGGTCAGCGCCCGCGCACGCCGGGGCCCGTCGACCGCGGGCAGCGGCCCACCGGCCTCGCTAGGCCGCGCATCCGCCGCGCTCGACCGCGCACCGGCCGCGCTCGGCCGCACATCGGCCGGCCGTTCCGTCTCTCTCACCGTGGACCCGTCCCGTTCATCCCGACCTCCGAAAACACAAATCGCCGCGCTCCGCTCGGGGAGTGCGGCGAGAAGTGGTCTGCCTGCTTCCTTCGCTGGTATTGCCCAGATCAGGTACGGCGGGTCTGCGGCGGTTGCCGCACTCTCAGCGCTCGTGGCGCTCCCCGGAGGCGTATTCGGTTGGCCGCATCCTAGCACCGGCCGCCCCGACACGATTCGGCCCCGCCGGCCCATCCCGCCCGGCGGGCGAGTCGTCCGCTCCGAAGATCCGCCGGGCCGGGCCCTGCTAGCCTGGACGCATGAACGCGATACCGGCAGTGGGCGAGCTCGCCCCTGACTTCGAGCTCAGCGACGACGAGGGACGGCCGCACCGCCTCTCGGACCGGCGCGGCCATTTCACGGTCGTCTACTTCTACCCGGCCGACGACACGCCGGGCTGCACGAAGGAGGCTTGTTCGTTCCGAGACAACGACGCCGCGTTCAAGGAGGCCGACACGGAGGTCTGGGGCCTCAGCCCCCAGGGGCCCGCGAGCAAGGCAGCGTTTCGAGCCAAGTACGGGCTGCCGTTCACGCTCCTGGCCGACGAAGACCACGCCGTCGCCGAGGCGTACGGCGCCTGGGGCGAGAAGAAGAACTACGGCAAGACCTACCTGGGCATCATTCGGTCCAGCTTCCTCGTGGGACCGGACGGCCGAGTTGTCCGGGTCTGGCCGAGGGTGAAGCCGGAGGATCACGCTCTCGAGGTCCTGGCCGCTCTGCGCCAGGTCCGCTCGACCGCCGTCTGACGGGCTCCCGCCCGGGCCTCGCCTCTCCGCGGGCGTTCGAGCGGCCGGCGCGGCCGGTGGGAGAGGCCGCCGGCTCTTCGGGCTCGGTGCGTGGAGTCTCGGGCATACAGAGAGGCCTCGCCCGTGGGGGGAGACGAGCGAAGCCTCGGGCGGCATGATAACTCCACACCGCAAGATGGGAAGCTCCCGAGCGAGGCGGCGCGCGGCAGGTCGTCGATTTACGGTGCCCTCCGACAACGACAGTACGGACAGTCACACAAGAGGCAGTCAAGGCGAAAAGATGACGGACGAGACAGCGACCGCCCACACCTGGCGACCCGGCCGATTCATGGTCATCGTCGGCCATCCCGACGATGCCGACTTCGGGCCGGCGGGCACCGCGGCGACCTGGATCGACGCCGGGGCCGAGGGCTGGCTGGTCTGCTGCACATCGGGCGATGCCGGCGGCGAGGACCCGAATCTCGATCCGCTGGAGCTGGCGCGGGCCCGCGAAGAGGAGCAGCGCCGGGCGGCGAAGATCGTCGGCTACTCGGGCGTCTCCTTCCTCCACCAGCCCGACGGAAACCTGGTCAACGACCTGCCGCTGCGGGAGATGCTCGTTCGTGAGATCCGCGCCTTCAAGCCCGACGCCGTCCTGTGCGGCGACCCCGAGATCGTCATCCACGACGGCGGCGGCGTGAACCACACCGACCATCGAGCCGCCGCGATGGCGGCCGTCGACGCCGTCTACCCCGCCGCGCGCAACCCGATGGCGTTCCCGTGGCTGGCCCGGAACGGCCTGGCGGCGTTCCGCGTCCGGCGCCTCTACCTGATGTGGACGAACCGGCCCGACGTCTGGATCGACGTCTCGGCCACCGTGGACCGCAAGATAGAAGCGCTGCGATGCCACGCCAGCCAGCTCCACGACCCCGAGGCGGTTTTCACCCGAATCCGCGGCCGGCTGCGCGAGCAGGGCGCCGCGATCGGCGTGGACGCGGCCGAGGGTTATCGCCTGGTGGTTCTCGAGCAGGATCCGGCCGACGAGGCCGAGGCCGAGAAGGCCTGACTCCCGCTATCCGGGACCGGGCCGGTCGCGCCCGGGTGAGACGCCCTGCGGTCGTGTCCTAGGCCGATCTCAGCTTGGGCCGGCCAGAGGCCCCGTCGAGAAGAGCATCGGTCGAACCCGCGGCCACTCGTTCCAGAGGTCGGCGAGGATCTCGGCCCTCCGGCCGAGCAGCCTTACCAGCTCGCCGAGCGTGAGGGCCGGGGCCTGAGCGGCAATGAACGCGTCTCCGGACACCTGCACCCCGGCCAGGAGTTGAGCGGCCTCTTCCGGCTTGGGCCAGTGGCGGACCCTGACCGGCACGAGTCCGGCCTGCCCGACGGCCATCGCCAGGTCCCGCTGAATGGGCACGCGACCCTCCACGAACCCCCCGAAACCGTCGTACCGGAAGCCGAGGGCGGCCAGGCCGCGCGCTATCTCTCGAGACTCCTCGGGGGTGAACTGGCTCCAGAACGGGCTGTCGTGGGGGAACTCGAAGCAGCCGGCGTCGATGGCGGCGGCCTCGACCGCGTCTACGAAGGTCGAGAGAAGAAGCTGCCAGTGGCTGCGAGCCGCGGAATCGGTTCCGGCCAGCCGGCCGGCCAGGGCGTTCACCGTCGGACCGTCCCGGCGAATCAGGCGAACGATCGCCTGCGGGTGGGGCGACCGGATGTCGATGACCAGCCAGTCGGACGGAGGCCGGCCCGCGGGGGCGGCGGTACCGGGGTGCGCGGAGGGCGACGAAACGTCCGGCGCGGGCGATCGCGGCGCGGGAGCCTCAGGCCGGCCCGGCGCGGAGTCGGGGGACGGCGGAGCGGATTGGGGACGGCGGAGCGGATTCGGGGGACGGCTCGACCGCAGCCGATTCGGGTGCCGGCTCGACCGCAGTCTCGCGGCTCGGTGCCCCGGCGGGCGCCTCGGTGGCCGTGGTGGGGGCCGTGGCGGTGGCCGATGCCGAGGCCATGATGGCCTCCTCGACCTTGGCCGCCTGAGCCGCCTCGAGAGCGGCGCGTGCGGCGCGACACGCCTCTATCGCGGAGGCAGCCATCGTCGCACTGGCTTCCGCGGTGTCTGACAGCCTCTCGAGTTCCGCCAGCCGCTGGTCGGCCGTCTCGCGCTCGGTGTTGAGTCGCACCTGGGCCATGCGACTCTCGCCGTTGATGTTGTTGATCTCCTTCAGCCACGCTCCGACGGCGGCTTCCACCTGGCCCCGGCTGCGCGCGTTGTCGACCGCCGTCCGGAAGGCGCGGTGAGCCGCCTCCTTGGAAGTGTGGGTCGCCACCTCGTCGATCGCCGCCCGCGCCTCGGCGACGACGGAAACCTGTTCCTCGAAGAGCCGCTTCGCCTCGGCGGCGCGGACCGCGGCCGCCTCCGCTTCCTTGACCGCCAGTTCGGCGAATCCGCAGCGGATCTCGACCAATCGTTGACCGGAGACCGATTCATCCGAGGCCTGGTCGATGGACGCCGGCCTATCGTCCGTGCGATCGGAGCTGTCTGGTTCGGCGCTCAACTGAAAGGTCACTCCATCGACTCGCGGCGAGCCAAACCCGAGACGGATTCACTCACCTCGACGCAGCCATGGGTCATCTTACGCACACCGAGAAGCGGCGACCACACGCCCGTGGCCGGCACCCGCGAGACACATGCTCATAGACCTCCCCCGGCCGCCGACCGGCGGCCATGTCGCCGAATCTCGCTCGATTTCGTGACTCGGGATCGGCAGACCGGCAGTGCGGAAGCTCGACCCGAGCTGGGATGACGCCTCGCCGCCGCTACCGGAAGGATGACCCGAGGCAGGAAAGCGACTGGTTCGCGGGCAACTCCGTGACGTCAACCGCCATTGAGCGCATGGAGGATTGCGATCAACCCTTCGAGGCGGCCGCCGCGGCGCGTCTGCCGCGGTTGGTGCGCCGTTCAGGTGTGAGCAGACCGACGAGGAATCCATCGCCGTGCTTTCGCACCGCGATCTCGACATTTGCCTCCGCGGCCACGCGCAGGAGACGCTGTCGGATGGTGATCGGTTTCTCGTTTGCGTCGAGCCGGACTTCGAATACCTGCTCCGGCCCTTTGAGCTGGCCGATGAGCCTCTTGAACTGACGCTGCTGCTGCTCTCGCTCGCGTGCGGCGGGACTCAATTCGCGCGGCCGCTGGCTTCCCTTGTCCATCAGCGCCGGGTCGGTCTTTCGGACTGTGACCATTTCGTTCCTCCCTCGCTCGACTCAGGATCGGAGACATCGCAGGTCATCCGACCTGTGAGCGATCGCGCATCGACTATACGCCATCGGCGTCACGTCGCCAGATTCGTATTTGTGTGAATCTCGGGCAACGCGCCCCGGAAGTGTGAACGCAGGGCACCGAAACGCGGTGGTATCTCTTTCTGCGGACCGGCGCGTGCATCGGGTCGTCCGACGGTGCCACTTCGGAACCCAACGCGCCGCGTCGCCGGAGCTCGGGCGAGCGACCGCGGAGAGGTTCGGCGAGCGGTGCGGTTGCGTCCGGCGAGCCACGACCCGTCCGGGTGGGCGAAGCCCGCCTTCCGGGGCCGTCCGCCGCGACACACCGGCCGTGCCCGGCTAGACTTCCCTAGCGTCCTGCCTGGGTGGATGCCTTGCGTCCCGGCAGACGCGGCGTCCTTGCTGGACGCTCTCGCCCTGAACGGGCCGATCCATGACGCGTACGGCAGGTGATATCGCTATGAAAGTTGGCGTCGCCAGGGAGACCGCACCGGGAGAGCGCCGCGTCGCGCTCGTCCCCGACGCGATCGCGAAGCTGCGGGCCGCCGATCTCAGTGTGCTCGTGGAGCGCGGCGCCGGCACGGAGGCCTCTTTTCCGGACGTCGACTACGTCGAGGCCGGGGCCAAGATCGTCTCCGCCTCCGCGCTCTACTCGCAGTCCGACGTGATCCTGCGCATCCACCCGCCATCGCCCGCGGAGCTGAAGCTGACCCATCCGGACCAGGTCGTCATCGGCATGCTCGCGCCGCTGCTCGATCCCGCGGCGATGGCCGAGCTTGCCCGTCTGCACGTGACCGCCATCAGCCTGGATGCCATACCTCGGACGCTGAGCCGGTCGCAGAGCATGGACGCGCTTTCGTCGCAGGCAAACGTGGCCGGTTACAAAGCCGTTCTCGTGGCTGCCGAGGCCTTCGGGCGTTACTTCCCGCTGCTGACGACCGCGGCCGGCACGGCAAGGCCGGCCAACGTCCTGGTTCTGGGCGTCGGCGTGGCCGGCCTCCAGGCGATTGCCACCGCCCGCCGCCTCGGCGCCCAGGTCAAGGCCTACGACGTTCGGTCCGAGACCCGCGAGCAGGCCGAGTCCCTCGGCGCCCAGTTCGTCACGCTGCACTCGGCCATCGACGGCGCCGGCCAGGGCGGCTACGCGCGAGCCCTGACCGAACAGGAGCAAGCCGCGCAGCAGGACGAGCTCAACGACGTCATCGCCTCCCACGACGTGGTCATCACCACCGCCCAGGTCCCGGGACGCCGGCCGCCCGTCCTCGTAACGGCCGCCGCGGTGGGGTGCATGAAGGCCGGTTCCGTCATCGTCGACATGGCCGCCAGTGAACTCGGCGGCAACTGCGAACTGTCGAAGCCCGGCAAGGTGACGAAGACACCGAACGGCGTCGAGATCCACGCCCCGCTCAATCTGCCGGCCTCGATGCCGACCGGCGCGAGCGCGTTCTACTCACGCAACATCGCCAACCTGCTGCTCAACTTCGTCGCGCAGGGAGAGCTACGGTTCGACTTCGAAGACGAGATCACGGCTGCTACCGTCATCACACACGGAGGCAAGGTGGTCCAGGAGGCCACCATGAAGCTCCTGCAACCCGCGACGCGGGGAGGTGCCAAGGCATGAACGTCAGCACGCTCATCGACTCACTGACGGTCTTCGTCCTGGCGATCCTGCTCGGCTTCGAGGTCATCAGCAGAGTCCCGGCCACGCTTCACACGCCGCTGATGTCGGGCACGAACTCGATTCACGGCATCGTTCTGGTTGGCGCGATTGGGCTGGCGGCCACGGCCGACAACCTGCCCACGGCCATCCTGGCGTTCGTCGCCATGGCCTTCGCCGGTGCGAACGTCGTGGGCGGCTACTGGGTCACCGACCGGATGCTCCAGATGTTCAAACGGCGGCCGGCCCCCGGCACAGACAAGACCGCACGGTGACGGGGGGATCGCGATGAACGCCACCAACGTCGGCTACCTGGTCCAGATCGCCTTCATCGTCGGGGCGGCTCTCTTCGTCATCGGCCTGCATTTGATGAACTCGCCCGCCACGGCCCGAACGGGCAATCGCCTGTCGGCCGTGGGCATGATCGTGGCCGTCTCGGCCGAGGTCCTCTTCGTCGCCCAGAACGGCATGGGCCTGGGCAACTGGGCGATCATCGTGGCGGGTCTCGCGCTCGGCGGCGGCCTGGGCCTGAGGATGGCGAGGACCGTCGCCATGACCTCGATGCCCCAGCTGGTCTCCCTGTTCAACGCCGTCGGCGGCGGCGCCGCGGCGCTGCTGGCCATCAGCGACTTCATCGCCCTCGACGGTCATCGCGTGCTGGCCGGCGGCGCTCCGGGGCTCGACGGCTGGCGGACGCTGTTCATCCTGGCGGACGTCATCGTCGGCTCGGTGACCTTCACCGGCTCTCTCATCGCGTCGGCCAAGCTGATGGGTCTCATCAAGGGCCAGCCGATCCTGCTTCCGGGCGGCCGGGCGCTGTCGTGGTTCGGCATCGTCTGCGGGCTGAGCGTCTCGATCGTGCTCATCCTGGCCGGGGCGGGCGCCGTCACCTACGACACGACCGTTCTCTACGTGCTCCTGGTCGTGGCGCTGGCGTGCGCCCTCGCCTTCGGCGTGCTGATGGTCCTTCCGATCGGCGGCGCCGACATGCCGGTGGTGATCTCGCTGCTGAACGCCTTCACCGGAACGGCCGTCTCGATGGCCGGCTTCGTCGTAGGCAACGTCATCCTGATCGTGGCCGGCGCGCTCGTCGGGGCCTCGGGCGCGATTCTCACCCGGCTGATGGCCGGGGCCATGAACCGTTCCATAGCCAATATCATCGTCGGCGGGTTCGGATCCGACGAAGGGACGCAGGCTGCGCTGTCGGGCGCGGGCGGCACGGTCCGCGAGGTTTCGGTGGACGACGCCGCCATCCAGCTGGCCTACGCCAGCAAGGTCGTGATCGTTCCGGGCTACGGCCTGGCCGTCGCCCAGGCCCAGCACGGGGTCCGCGAGCTGGCGGATCTCCTGGAAGCTCGCGGCGTCGACGTCTCCTACGCCATCCATCCCGTGGCCGGCCGGATGCCGGGTCACATGAACGTGCTGCTGGCCGAGGCCAACGTGCCCTATCCACAGCTCAAGGAGATGGACGACATCAACCCCGAGTTCGAGCGGACGGACGTCGCCCTGGTCGTGGGCGCGAACGACGTCACTAATCCGGCCGCCCGAACCGACCGCTCCAGCCCGATCTTCGGCATGCCGATCCTGGACGTGGACCGGGCCCGCTCGATCATCGTCCTGAAGCGTTCGATGGGCCGCGGCTACGCCGGCATAGACAACCCGCTCTACGTCAACCCCAAGACGGGCATGTACTTCGCCGACGCGAAGCGCGGCCTGCAGGAGCTCGTCGCGGCGGTCAAGGCCCTGTAGCGACCGCGCCCCCGGACGCGCGGGCAATTCGCGGAGTGGTGCGGCCCGGCGCCGCTCATGCGAACGCCGCATGGACTCGGCTGCGCCACGGTGGGAAGATGGTCCCGCCTGTCGACCGATGCCGGGTGGTACCTGGTTGTGCTCCAGGATCGCCGGTGGCCCGGATCCCGCGTCGGGTGAGGGCAGCAAAGCATCGGCGCCCGCCGAACGGAGAGGGAAGGGCAAGCGTGGTAGACGCGGGGCGGCCCGAATCGAAGCGATCGAAGCCGCCGGCTGCCGTCGTCACCGACGAGCACGGGATCGTAACGGCCTGGAGCCCCCAGGCGGAGGAGCTGACCGGACATACGGCCTCCGAGATGGTGGGGCAGCCGGTATGGGAGATCTGCGGCCGCCTGGCTCCTCCCGGTCGGAATTCCGACGCCATCAGGCGACGGGTGAAGGCCACGGTCGAGACGATTCTGGCGTCCGGCCGCCTCCCGGAGCACCTGCCCCACCCCAGGTTCCGATTCCGGCGCAGCGACGGTGACGTCCGGACGCTCGAGCACGATCTTTCGACGGTGCCCACGGGCGATGGCATAGGTCTGGTCGCGCTCGTGAGAGAGGTCCAAGACGACCCGGACGAAGGCGCCGGGGACACCCTCTCGAACATTCATCGGCTGCTCTTCAAACGAATGTCGAATGCCGTCGTCGTGGGCGAGACGATCGTCGACGAGACCGGCAAGCCGGTCGACTACCGCCTGATCGACGCGAATCCGGCCTTCGAGGCGTTGACCGGCACGAAGGCCGAGGAAGCCATAGGCAAGCGGGCGTCGGAGCTCAGGCCCGATCTGAAGCTGGAGCTGCTCGATCGAATGGGCCGGGTCGCGGTGGGCGGAGAGCCCGAAGCGTTCGAAGGACGCGATCCGGCGACCGACAGATACGTGCGCATCAGCCTCTCGCGCGTGGGCCCGACCTGGGTCATGGCCGTGATCGAGGACATCACCGAGGCGCGGCGGGCCGAAGCCGCCCTGAGCGAGCGGAACGCCTTCGTGGAGACCGTCATCGCCAGTGCCGGCGAAGGGCTGATCGTCTACGACCGCGACCTCCGATATGCCGTCTGGAACCCGGGCATGGAGCAGCTGACTGGGATGTCCGCCGGCGAGGTCCTGGGCGGGAAGGCCGACGCGCTCTTCCCGGAGGTCATGGCTACAGGCGTCGGCGAGGACCTGAAGCTGGCCCTGGCCGGCGAGCAGCCTCCCTCTCGGGAGTTCGAGTACGTGATTCCCAGCACCGGCAGGCGCGGGTGGGTCGTCCAGACCAACCGCCCACATCGGAACGCCCGCGGCGAGATCGTGGGCGTCGTCGCCTCGGTTCTCGATGTCACGGCCCAACACGAGATGGACGAGGCCATAGGCCGGTCGGAGCGACAGTTCCGCGACATCTTCGACAGCATGGGTGACGGCGTCGCGATCTCGGAGCCCGGCGGCCACTACCTTGAGGTCAACCGCGTCCTCTGCGAACGCCTCGGCTACGCCCGTGACGAACTGGTGGGGATGCCGGTGAGCGCCATCAACTCCCCCGAGTCGGCGGCAACGATTCCGGGGAGGGTCGAACGGGTCATGCGGTACGGCGAGGTCCGCCCCATCGAGGTCACGCACGTCCGGCGAGATGGGACCGAGATACCGATCGAGGCCGTCTCCCGCCGCATCGAGTTCCGCGGCCGGCCGGCAATTCTCTCCGTCTACCGCGACATATCGGAGCGCAAACAGGCCGAGCGCGTCCTCGACGAAAAGACTCGCTTCGTCCAGGAATTCCTGAACGCGACGCCAACACCCATCGTCGCCAAGGACAGGGACGGTCGGGTGACGCAGTGCAACGACGCGTACGCTCACGACACCTACGGCCGGACTCGGGATGAGGTCGTCGGCAGGACGAACCGTGAGCTCGGCCAGCCCGAAGCCGACGTCCACACCGCTCACGATCGCCGGGCCATGGAGACCGGGCTGCCCGAGATCTACGAGGCGGACAGGTACCTCGCAGACGGGACGGTGCGACGCGTCATCGTAACCAAGGCTCCCCTGCGATCGGCGGACGGAGAGATCACGGGAACGGTCACCGCGAGCCAGGACATTACGGAGCGTCACGAGGCGGAGCAGGCCCTGCGCCAGTCGGCACAGCTGCTCCAGACCCTCTTCGACTTCGCCAGCGACGCCATCTTCATCAGCAACCTCGACGGCAGTTTCGTGGAAGTCAACCGCACCGCATGTGAGCGGCTCGGCTACAGCCACGACGAACTCCTGACGATGACGGCGGCCGACATCGACGGCAGCGGCTACGAGGCTCAACTGCCCGAGCGCACCGGGACGCTCTTGACCGAGGGCGTGGGGCTCATCGAAACGACTCACCTGCGGAAGGACGGAACGGCCTTCCCGGTCGAGATCAACGCGACGCTGATCAACCTGAACGGTGGCCCGGCCGTGCTGTCCGTGGCCCGCGATCTCACGGAGCGGAAGCAGGCCGAGGCCGAGCGTCTGGTACTTGAGGAACAGCTGCGCCAGGCCCAGAAGATGGAGGAGATCGGCCGGCTCGCCGGCGGCATCGCGCACGACTTCAACAATCTGCTGACCGCGATCCGGGGCAACGCCGACCTCGCCCTGATCGAGCTTCCGCCCGGCGTCGGGCCGCGCGAGGATCTGGAGCAGATCCAGCAGGCCGCGGACCGGGCGGCTTCCCTGACCCGCCAGCTGCTGGCCTTCGCGCGGCGCACGGTCCTCAAGCCGGAGGTCGTGAACCTGGCCTCGATCGTTCGCAACCTGGAACCGCTGCTCGGGCGACTCATCGGCGAGGACGTGACGCTCGTGACCGTCGCCCCGGCCGGCACGGGCTCGGTTCTGGCCGACCCCGGCCAGATCGTGCAGGTCATCGTCAATCTGGCGGTGAATGCCCGTGAGGCGATGCCCGAGGGAGGCACGCTGACGATCGAGATCGCAGACGTGGAGGGCGCAACGACCGACGTGGCGCTCGCGGCGACAGGGCCGGCCGGTCCGATGACCAGCCTTTCGGTCAGCGACACCGGGATCGGCATGACCGCCGAGACGCTCGGCCACCTGTTCGAGCCCTTCTTCACGACCAAGGGACCGGACAAAGGCACCGGCCTGGGGCTGGCCCAGGTCTGGGGCATCGTCCGGGCTTCCGGGGGGACCGTCACGGCACGCAGCGAGCCCGGCCGCGGATCGACATTCACGGTCTTCCTGCCCCGGGTCGAGGAGACGGTCGAGGATCTCGCGGAGCCGCTTCCCGCGGACACGTCGGGCGGCGACCGGACCGGAACGATTCTGCTCGTCGAGGACGACATCGGCGTGAGGCGATTCGCAACTCGCGTCCTGGAGAGGGCAGGCTATCGAGTGCTGACCGCGCCGGACGGCACCGCGGCCATCGAAACGGCTCGCTCCGGGCCCCTGGAGTTGCTCGTGACCGACATGGTCATGCCCGGCCTCAGCGGGCGCGAAGTGGCTACGAAGATCGTCGCGATCCAACCCGGCATCCACGTCCTGTACATGTCCGGCCACACCGAAAAGGGCATCGTCCACGACGGCGTCCTCGAGCCGGACATCGATTTCCTGGCCAAGCCGTTCACGTCGGAGGGGCTGCTCGGGGCCGTGGCCGCCGCCATGACCCGCAAGATCGCCCACTGAACTCCGCGATCGTCGGGCCGGGCCCACGGCGACCGGGCGGCTGGCTGCGGGCGGCGCGCGGCGGGCGCCAAAAGTGATGGGGTCCCCCGGTACCCATGGGCGATTGAGTGTGGCTGCGGCCCCGGGTTACGTTGGCACCGCCGCACGCGGGCTACGCGCCGGTATTCGGGGTGGTGGAGAGCAAGGAGTCGACAGTGGTACTCAACGCCCTGGCTCCGATCCTCCTGGCGGTTGTCGTGATCATCCTGGGCAAGCGCTGGTAGACCGGACCCGTCGATAGAAACCCGGACTCGCAGGTCCGGGTTTCTTCGTATCCGGGGAACGTCGCGCGCCGGATCGAGCTCGCCCTACTCGCGGTCGGTCATGCCGAGACGGATGGCCGCCGCCGC
Source organism: uncultured Chloroflexia bacterium (assembly GCA_963838285.1). Taxonomy (GTDB): domain Bacteria; phylum Chloroflexota; class Limnocylindria; order Limnocylindrales; family CSP1-4; genus Fen-1039. The sequence goes on along the minus strand of CAWIQP010000005.1, from coordinate 50,042 downwards.
GGCCTCGACGCGGCCGGAGACCCCCATCTTCGTCAGGATGTTGCTGACGTGGACGGCCACGGTCTTGCGCGTGATGAAGAGGCGCCGGCCGATCTCGGGATTGCTGCGGCCCTCGGCGATGAGGCCCAGCACTTCCAGCTCGCGCTTGCTCAGACCGAAGTCGTGCTGAGGCGGTTGACTCGATGGGGACACGAAGTCGGCCACGAGGCGGACCTCGGACCGGGCACCCGATGCGGCCGCCCTGCCGGTCCCCCTGCCCTCCGACAGCCCGAACTCTGCCGCCGGCCGCAACGGCGCGGCCCCACGTCCGGCAGGTCTGGCCAGGGGCGCCGCCGGTTCCATCCGGCCCTCGAGCGCCGCCTCTATCGGCCTGGGGAGCGGAAGCATCGCCCGCTGGGATAGTTCGGCCACGGCCCGCAGAAGCGGCATGGCTCCGAGCTTGAACGCCGCCTCGGCCGCCGCCGTAAGAGGCTCGCGGGCGACGGTTCGAGTGGATCGGCCCCTGGCCTGATCGAGCAGCGCCTCCGCCTGGCGCCAGTTCGCCCGCGCCGCCTGGTACGGGTCGCCGAGATCGGCCCAGTCCAGGGCGAGCTGTTGCCATGTCGTCGGGTCGTCGCGGCCCTCGACGCGGGCCCGGAACGCGCGGGCCGTCCTGACGGCGAGATCGGCCTGCCGCCGCGAGCCCGTCTTCGGCGAGACGCCGCAGGCGCGAACCACGGCCTCGGCCCGGAGCACGACCGGGAGACTCCGCTCCCGCGCCGCCGCCAGGGCGGCGAAGTCCCGCCGCCGGTGGGCATCCTGGGCGACGGCGGCATCGACCTCCAGGAAAGTGGCCGCCATCCGGGCCATGAGCAGCCAGTCCTCGGTGTCGCTCACACGCAGCCAGCCGCGATCCGCGGCCTTGTGGGCGTCGACCAGATCCTCCTGCCAGAGCGCGTACTCGGCCGCGGCCTGCTGAGCGGGCACGGAGAACTGCGGGTCCTGGACGGTTTCGATGGCCAGCAGGACCTGGCCCAGGAGACGGCCGGCCGTCTCGCCGGCGCCCATGGCCACCTCGAGCGTCGCCAGGGCAAGGAGCGGCGGGAGGAACCAGATGCCCACCGGGTTCCAGCTCAGAGCGTCCAGGCAGAGCCGGCGGCACTCCGGCCAGCGGCCAAGGAAGTACAGCGAGTCGGCGGCGTTGGCCCGCAGGAAGTTGCCGTAGACCGTCGCCTGGCCGGCGCGTTCGGCCTCGGCGATGCCTTCGTAGGCGATGGCGATGCCTTCGTCGCGACGGCCGAGCAGATCGAGAACGGTGGTCAGGTTCGCGTACACGCGGAAGAGGTCGTCCAGGCTGCCGAACTCCGCCGCCTGATCGCGTGTCTTGCGCAGCATCCAGACGGCGGGCTCGGGATCTTCGCCCCACGCGTCGGCAACGGCCAGGGTGCAGGTCGCGTGGAGCGCCTCCCGGCGAGCCTCGTCTCCGACGGCGGCCGCCACCTCGACGGCCTCCTGCGCATATCGCTTCGCCTCGGAGAAGACGCCCTCAAGCATGCGGAACTGCGCGAGCGAAGCGAGCACCCGCGCTCGGGCCGGCGTCGGTTCGGGCGGGACGAGTTCCACGGCCCGGCGATATGCGGTCAGCGATCCCTCGTGGTCTCCGGACGCGCGCCGGTAACGACCGAGTTGATCCATGACCAGGCCGAGCGCGAGCCGCTCGTGAGGATCGTCGAGCGCGGCGGCCGCCGCCTCCGCATAGGCGGCCGCTCGGGCGGGGTCGCCGGCGGCGAAGGCCGCTTCCGCGGCCCGGAGGTACAGATCCGAAAGACGTGCCACGGTCTCGTCCGGACGAACGATCTCGTACAGGCTGAGCGCGCACTCGTAGTGGGCCAGCGCGTCGGCCCCGGCATCCAGACCCTCGGCCGCGGTTGCCGCGTCGAGAGCCGCGGTCTCCGCCTCCGTCAGCTCGTGAGCCGCCAGGTAGTGCTTCAACGCGGCGGCGGGCTGCGGATCCGGTTCCGCGCGCCGGGCCGCCGCCAGGGCCGCGTGATAGCGGCGGCGCGTCGCCGGCAGCAGGTCGGTGGCGATGGCCTCGGCGATCAGTTCGTGTCGGAAACCGATCAGCCGTTCGCCGGAGGCGCGGCCGGCGGCTTCCGAGGCGCGCGGCTGCGGACCGCCGTGCCCTTCCCGACCGAACTCGCTGCCATCCTCGCGGCCGGCCTCGGGCCGGGTCAGCCTGTCGCGGGACGGCCGGCGATAGCGTTCGTCGCTGGCGGGCTCGAGGCGCGCTCCACGGGGCCCGTCGAACGACTCGATGAGGAACTGATGCTCCAGCGCCTCGGCGACGCCCGCGGCGATGTCCGATTCGAGGACGTCGCCATGGCGCGCTCCCGAGGCGGAGCGGGGCGGCCGGGCCGGAGATCTGGCCTCGAACTCCGCCGCCATCGACAGCAGCGTCGGAAGCGTGACCATCGACCCGGCCATCGACAGGAGCCGCAGCACGCGCCGGCACTCCGGAGAGCGCAGCGCCGCGCGCGCGGTGACCAGCCGATCGAACGTGCCGGCCAGGGACACCCCCTGCAGCTCCCTCCGCGCGGCCAGCAGCTCCTCGGCGATCAGGGGGTTGCCGCGTGAGCGTTCGGCGACCAGAAGGAGGGTCGTCGAGGACGGCCGACCGCCTTCGATCGCCTCGATCAGCTGGGCGAGCTCGGCTCGCTCCAGCGGAGGCAGCTCGTGGCTCGTGACCGAGGGCGAGGAGGCCAGTGTGGCCAGGGTCGCCCGCAACGGGTCGAACCGCAGCAGCCGGTCGGGCTGGTAGGTGGCGATGAGCATGACCCGCTGACCCCGCGTCACGCGAGCCAGGAACGTGACCAGGCCGCGGGTCGCGGCGTCGGCGTGGTGCAGGTCTTCGAGCAGAAGGGCGACGGGCTGGCGCTCGCCGAGCCGCTCCAGCAGCCCCAGGACGGCCTCGAACATGCGCGCCTCACGCCACTCGGTGGCGGCGATCCGCGGCCTGTCGGGCAGCAGCTCCAGCTCTTCGAGGCGCGGGGCGAGACCCGGCACCAGCCGCGCGATCGCGTCGCCCGTGGGTCCGATCAGGGCCGCGAACGTCTCGTCGGGCAGCGGCGCGAGAAGATGCTCCAGGGCGGCGGCCACGGGCGCGTAGGGAACGCCCGACGTGGCCGGCAGCGCCACGCCGTGCACGGCCGCGAACGGCTCCGCCAGCGCCCCGATCCGGCGCCGCGTCTCGGCGAGGAGCCGGCTCAGACCGAGGCCCGCCGTCCCCGACAGGACGAGCGCGTTGGGCCTGCCGTCCACGGCCCTCTGAAGCCCCAGGGCCACGCGCTCGAGGTCGCGCTCGCGCCCGACGAACCTGTCGCTCCAGAGCGGCCGGCGCGGCGCGTGTCCTTCGAAGCTGCGGTCGGGGCCGCTTCGGTCGTGGCTTGTCGTGATCATGTGTCGAGGTCCCAGAGCCGGCGCCGCCCAGCGCGACGCCTCGTTGCCCCTCAATCGGACAAAGGGTAACCCGCTGGCGCGCCGGAGCGGGCAGCCATTTCGTACCAGTGCCGGCTGCCGGTCAGAGCGGGGAGCCGGCGATTCGCCGGGCGCGCCGTGCCGGGTCGGCGCCACGAGCCCGGGTGGTGCCGGGATCGCCGGGGCGTCGCGCCCGGGTGTCGCCGGGAGATCGCCGCGGCTAAGCTCAACGGGTGAGCCCCAGACACCCGGACAACACACTCAACGAACTCTCCGGCGAGGAGTGGCTGTACTTCACCAAGTCCGTGTGGGGAACGGCCTATCCGTCCGAGCTCGGGCACTCGATTCGGAAGCAGCACGGCGCCAACAAACCGCCCAGGCTGATGGCGCGGCTGATCGAGTTCTTCACCGTGACGGGCGAACTGGTTCTCGATCCGTTCGCGGGCGTCGGCGGAACGCTGCTCGGCGCGGCCGTCGCTCGCGGCCCCAGACGCGCCCTGGGCCTGGAGATCGAGCCGCGCTGGGTCGAGATCTACCGCCGGCTCGTGGCCGACCTGGCGACCGAGCGCGACGGTCGCGGCCCGCTGCTGGCGGACATCGGCCCATCAGATCCGGGCGGCGAGCGTGGATTCGACGCGTCCGGGCTGGAGATGCGCCTGGGCGACTCGCTGGTCCTGCTGCCCGAGATCGAGTCCGACAGCGTGGACTTCGTGGCCACCGACCCGCCCTACAACATCCAGCTGCCGATCACGATGTCGGGCGGCAAGCTGGCGGAGGAGCACGCCAACCGGCGGACCGACTACGCCATGGTCACCGAGCATGCCGGCGACCTGGCCAACAGTGCCGACTACGCCACCTTCCTCGACAGGATGGGGGTCGTGTTTGCCGAGCTGCTGCGCGTCCTGCGACCGAACCGCTACGCGGCGGTGATCGTTCGGGACGCCTACCAGGACGGGCGATACATCTTCACGGGTTCGGACCTCGCGGATCGGGCGACCCGCGCCGGCTTCACCGCGAAGGGCGACGTGATCTGGTACCAGGCCGGGACGCGCTTGCGGCCTTACGGGTACCCGCATTCTTTCGTCCCGAATATCGCTCACCAGCACGTGCTGGTACTGCGGCGGGAACACCGCCGGAAGCGGTCTCCTCGGCCGGCGGCGAAGTAACGGGAACCTCGACCTCGGGAACGGTGGACGTGGCGGCCGTGGCGGGCGCCTCGGCTGCGACGGACTGGGGCGTGCGGGCGCTCGGCACGTCGGGAGCGGCCGTGGCGGGCGCCGCCTGCGGCCATCGTTCGCAGCATGTCGCTGCGAGCCTTCATGTAGGCCTCGAGCAGCCCGTCGGTGGCCGGCTCGACCGGGTATTCGACGGCCTCGGGCGGGTCGTCGTCGTCCATGTACTGCGGCATCGGTTCGGGCTCCGGCTCGCCCCGCGCCTCGTTCGCAGGATCGGCCAGGGTCATTCGATGAACCCATCCCTGCCGGCCGTCCGGGCACAAGACCAGCCAGAACGCCTGATGGCTCTGCAGCAGCTGGACCTCGTCGCCCTTGTCGAGGATGCCGATCTCCCGCGACCGGAGCTCGTCGGGCGAGTCGAGGAGGCGAACCAGCCGGTAGCCGATGCGGCGGCGTTCGTAGTTGTCGAGCGGCCTAACGCCGGCGGACTCGAATGAAAGACGCGGCTCTTCCGCGACGGCGCGAAGCGGGTCGTTGCGGCGGACCTGTTGCAGCGACGGTCTGCGCCAGCGCGGCAGCATCGACTCGTCCACCACCCTGAGCCCCGGCGCGGCCTGGACTTCGTAGCTGCTCGCGGCCGCCCATGCGAGAGCCTGGTCCTCCGGCTCGTCGCCGTCATCGCGGCGCCGCTTGCCGAAGAACGCGAAAGCGGCCCACGCCATGGTTCCGGCGGCGCCGGTGGCTACGGACGGCGCCATCGCGACGAACAACTCCGCGGGCGATTCGTCCCGGCCGCCGAACGGGTCTGCCGGCACGCTGTCGGGCACCCTTCCGCCGGAGACGCCGGGGACGACGTAGCTGGTCAAGCGACCTATGAAGGCGGCCGAGCCGCCGTGCTTGACCGAAGGATCGGAGAGCGGGCCCGCGCCGGTGGGGGATCCGGCCGGTCCGGGCGTCGACGCGGCCTGGTCGCCGCCGGAGGAGCCCGCTCCTCCTGCCACCACCGGGCCGTTCGCGTTTGTCGACTGCGAGGCGCGCGGCGACGAGCTACTGCCGCTCCCCGACGTGGGGACGGATGTCGGGTTGTGGGTCGGCGCTGCGGTGACGACTGGGGCCGCCGTCGGTGCCGTCGTCGCGGCCGCCACCGGCACCGGCGTAGGCGTGGGCTTCGGCGTGGGCTTGAGAGTGGGTTTGGGGGTTGGGGCCCTGGTCGGAGCCGGAGTCGGGACGGGTGTCGCGACCGGAGCCGGCGTCGGCGTCGGTTCCACGGTCGGTGTCGGAGTCGGAGTGGGAGTCGGAGTCGGCGTGGGCGAGTGGGTCGGAGTCGGGCTGGGGGTGGCCGAGTGACTCGGGCTCGGGCTGGAAGCCGGGTTGACCACCAGCGTGCCACCGGCGAGGTCGGGAAGCTGGGTATGGCTGGCATCTCCCTGCCACGCACGGAAGACGATCGGATACGAGCCGGCGGCCAGACTCGAGGTGGTGGCCGTGAGCGTCACGCCGCCGGCCCAGTCGCCGGACCCGGGCAGCGCGAAGGTGACCAGCCGCGTGTCGCCGCTGTAGACCCGGACTCGGTACGGCGCTACGCCCGCGGGGTCCGTGTAGGTCACCTGGAACGTGACTGTGCCACCGACGACCGCCGGGTTCGGCGAAACGGAGGGATTGGTGAGACTGCCAGTCACGGCACCCGCGGCGGAAGCCGCGGCGAGCACCAGGACAAGCAGAGCCAGTCCCGACGCCGTGGCAATTCTGGTACGGAGTCCGGTGAAGCGCCGGACAGTAACGCCCGTCATGTAGGGGAGGATGGGACGGCAGGGGGGAGCGGGCAATGGTACGGCGGTCATGGCACCCAGGACCGTCGAGGCGGCGATTTCATGCCGCCGCGGGCTCCGAGTGGCTGTTAGGCCACTCGCAAGGCACCCGAAACCACCCGGACCGCACCTTTTCGACCGGCGCGCCGGAAGCCTCGGCCGATGGGCCCAATGACCCCAGGTCCCTTCGGACGGTGACCGCGCACACCGGCCGGACCGGGCGTTGACAGGCGACAACCGGTCATGGGACCTAGTCCATGGGCGATTCGCACGTGCTTGCGTCCATCCGGCACGGGACTTCCGGCCCGCATCGCGCGCCCATTGGCCCTACTCGTCGCGGAGCCGCATCGCGGAAGCTCCTGTCAATACTGCTGCACAACCCTGCAGCGCCCCGACTCATGTCGGCGGCGGTCCGCGTCGACCGACTCCGCGCCCACAGCGCGAACCGACACAACGCACCAGGAGCTGGCTTGAAGATGACGTCCAACGTCATGGAAACCGTCTACGCTCGCGCACGCGCCGCGCACAAGACCGTCGTGCTGCCGGAGGCCGACGACGTCCGGACCGTAACCGCGGCCGAGCAGATCGTCCGGGAGGGCCTGGCCGAAGTCATCCTGGTGAGTCCGCTCTGGAAGATCGAAGCCGCCGCCAAGGAGGCCGGCGCGGACATCAGCCGCTGCCGGATCGTCGATCCCGCCACCGCGCCCGAACGCGACCGGTTCGCCAGCACCCTGCTCGATCTCCGCCGCCACAAGGGCATGACGGAGGAAAAGGCGGCCCAGCTGGTCCTCGATCCGCTGTTCTACGGCTGCCTGATGGTGCACGAAGGCGAGGCCGACGGACAGGTCTCGGGAGCCACCCACTCCACCGCCGACACAATTCGCCCGGCGCTCCAGCTCCTCGGCACCGCTCCCGACTGCGGCCTGGTCTCCGCGTTCTTCCTCATGATCGTTCCGGATTGCGAGTACGGCGAGGAAGGAGCCTTCATCTACGCCGACTGCGGCCTGGTCATCAACCCCAACGCCGAGCAGCTCGCCGAGATCGCGATCCAGAGCGCCAACACCATGCGGAACCTCCTCGGGTTCGAGCCGCGCGTCGCGATGCTCTCGCTCTCGACGAAGGGCAGCGCCAAGGACCCGCTCGTCGACAAGGTCGTCGAGGCCACGCGGATCGCGAAGGAGCGGCGCCCGGACATCGCCCTCGACGGCGAGCTCCAGGCAGACGCCGCGCTGGTCGACTGGATCGGCCAGAAGAAGGCGCCCTGCAGCCCGGTGGCCGGAAAGGCGAACGTGCTCATCTTCCCGGATCTCAACTCCGGGAACATCGCGTACAAGCTCACCGAGCGGCTCGCGAAGGCAAAGGCATTCGGCCCCGTCCTCCAGGGCCTGTGCAGCCCGGTGAACGACCTCTCGCGTGGGTGCGACGCTTTCGACATCGTGAACGTCGCTGCCATCACGGCGGCGCAGGCATCGAACTAGCGACGTCGTGGACGCGATCCGGTCCGCGATACGGCTCTTGGGGACGCGCACCGGATCGGTCAAGGTCAGTACCAGGACAGGCGGGTAGAAGACCGAATGAAGATCCTCGTGCTCAACAGCGGCAGCTCGTCGCTCAAGTACCAGCTAATCGACGCGGAGACCGAGGAGGTCGTCGCGAAGGGGATCGCCGAGTGCGTCGGCGTCGCTCAGCGACAGGGCCGGATCGTCCAGGAGACGAAGCGCGACGGCAAGGTCACGTTCGACGCCGAGATGGACTGCCACGACGAGGCGATGAGCCGCGTGTTCGCGCTTCTGACCGACCCGGAAAGGGGCCTCGTGGAGCGCGTGGACGAGATCGGGGCCGTCGGGCACCGCGTGGTCCACGGGGGCGAGAAGTTCGTCCAGCCGACGCTCATCACCGACGACGTGGTGGCGGAGATCGAGAAGGTCAGCCAGCTGGCGCCGCTCCACAACCCGCCCAACCTGGACGGCATTCGGGCCTGCCGGCGGCTGATGCCGGGCATTCCACAGGTGGCCGTCTTCGACACGGCGTTCCACGCCACCATCCCCGACTTCGCCTACATGTACGCGCTCCCGTACGACTACTACACCGCTTTCGGCGTGCGACGCTACGGGTTCCACGGCACCTCCCACCAGTACGTGTCCGGGATCGCGCTGGAGATGCTCGCCAAGCAGGGCGTCGCGGCGGATACGTCGCGGATCGTGACGTGTCACCTCGGCAACGGCTGCAGCATCGCCGCCATCCGGGGCGGCCGGGTCGTCGACACGAGCATGGGTCTCACCCCGGCCGAAGGCCTGGTCATGGGCACGCGCTCGGGCGACCTGGATCCCGCGATCCTGGTGTATCTGGCCCGCCGGCTCGAGGCGTCCGTTTCTGACATCGATCGGATCATCAACAAGGAGAGCGGCCTGCAGGGCATATCCGGCCTCTCGAGCGACATGCGCGACATCGAGGAGGCGGCTGCGAAGGGCCACCTTAGGGCAACGCTCGCCCTCGAGGTGTTCTGCTATCGCATCCGCAAGTACATCGGGGCCTACGCGGCGGCAATGGGCGGCCTGGACGCGATCGTGTTCACGGCCGGCATCGGCGAGAACAGCCCCGTCGTCCGACAACGCGCCTGCAGCGACCTCGGGTTCCTCGGCGTCGAGCTCGACGAGACGAAGAACGCGAGCGAGCGAGGGCGGGCGGTCGACCTTGCGACGTCGTCCAGTCGCGTGCGGGTGCTGCTGATCCCGACGAACGAAGAGCGGATGATCGCGCGGGAGACGATGCGCGTCATCGCCTCGTCGGCAGCGTCGTCGCCGGTCGCTGTCGAAGCCAGGTCTCACTAGACAGCCGGCGTATTGCCGGCTTCGTGCCGGCGCCCGCAGGGCTAGGAGCCGGCCTTGCCCTCGGCTAGAGGTTCGGGCAATTCGATCTCGAAGGCGCCCCAGCGACCGCCGAACTTGAGCGGGATCTCGTACGTTTGGCCGGCTTCGACCTCGATGGCGACCGTGCGCGAGTTGCCCCCGAGCATGACCGTCAGCGCGTGCGGACCGGGCAAGGCGGTCAACTCGAAACGAAAGCCCTTGCCGGCGTCGCCGGGAAAGTAGACCTGGCTATCCAGCGCGACCAGCGTTGCCGGCGCGATGCCCGTGTAGGAGCGCCAGTGCAGGCCTCCGAATTCAAGGACGATCGTCGCCCGGCCGCTTCCATCGTTCGTATCTGACAACGTCCCCACCTCTGCGCTGCGTCTTAGTTGATTGTCGCGCTCGTTCGGCCCCGACGCCATCGGGCAAACGGACCTCTCGAAGGCGGGACCGACGCCCGGCCGCACGTCTTGCGCCGGCCGAACGCCCGGCTCGAACGGCCGCCGGCACGGAGCCGCGGGCGATCAGGGCTGCGGGACCAGCAGCCGGCCGTCGACCCAGCCAGTCCAGCCGTTGATGCCTCGGACCTGAGCCCAGGCTCCCGCCTGCGCCACGACGATCAGCTCGACGCGCTCGGACAGCATGGCGACGGGCGGGCGCGACGGGTCGGGCGCGCCCCAGGCCGCCATTCCGCCGGCGGGCACGACGTGAGTCGGCGTCCAGGCGGGAGCCGCCCCAGCAACGGCGGGCTCGGCCGAGACGGGCTCGGGCTCGGGTGCGGCCGCGGGCACGGGATCGGTCGCGGGTGCGGCCGCGGGCACGGGTCCGGTCGGGATGGGTTCGGCCGCCGGCCCGGCTTCGGGTGCGGCGGCGGCTGCGGGCTCGGGTTCGGCCGTGACGCGGCTCGGGTTCCGCCTCCACCGCGACGGGCGCCGCTTCCACCGGTGTCGGCAATGGTGCGGTAGCGATCTCGGCCGGCGCATTCGGCCACGGAGCCTGGGCCGGCAGCCCCGGAGCGACCGCCCCCCAACCCTGAGGCGCCGGCTGAGCCGGAACGCCCGGCACGGCCCCCGGAATCGGCTGTGGCAGGAAGGGCAGCGCGTCCAGCTCGGCGCGAATGCCCCGGATCTTCAGGCGCCGGGCGTCCAGGGCCGGATCGGCCAGCGAGTCGGTGCCGCTGCGGACCATCGCGTAGTCGATCTGGGCGGCCTGCAGCCGTCCGATCAGTTGCGCCCCGGCCGGGCCGTGGAGTCGACCCGCCGCGGTTCGGGCCGACCGCCTGGCCCAGAGACTCCGAAGCGATCGGATCTCGTCGTCGGTGACGACCATAGGATCGGGCTCCCCGGCGACGATGGCCCGGTAGTTGGCCTCTTCGCTGCGGGTGGCGAACAGGACGAGCAGCCCGAGCAGGATCAGGAAGGGCAGGCCCTTGAGGGTCCCGTATTGGATCCACTGGATGACGCTGGGATTGGCTCCGCCGGTGGTTTGAAGGACGGAGTCCATCCACGGCGAGTTCCAGACGACGTGGGCCGACACTCCCGCGGCGATGCATAGCCCCGCGCCGATCAGGCGCTTGGGCATCGCGGCGGCGCGTTGCGTGACGAAGAAGGCGAAACCGGTCCCCGTCAGGCCGGTGAACAGGACGTGACCGTAGAGGCCGCCGCCCACCACGCGGATCAGGAACGTGTTGAAGACCGGGCCGGACTGATCGACGAGGCCCGGCGCGGCCGCCACCGCGTTGATGAAGTACGACACGTCCTCGACGACGGTGAAGCCGAGGCCGACCATGGCGCCGTAGACGAAGCCGTCCATGACCCCGTCGAACTCGCTCGACGCGATCAGAAAGATGGTGACGACGCCCATCAGCTTGAGCGTCTCTTCGACGCCGGGGCCCACCACAGCCGCGCCCCACTGGGAAGCGAAGTCGGTCGAGACGACCTTGCCGAGGATCGACAGCCAGGCCTCGTTGGCATGGCCGGCCAGGCTGGTGGCGATCACGCCGCCCCACACCACGGCGGCCGCCAGCAGCAGCTTCGGCTCGCGCTCGAACAGATCGAGCCGATAGATGACGAAAGCGACCGGTACCGCATAGACGAGGACGAGCGCCCAGGACAGCACGTAGGCGTTCGTCAGATTGCTCATGAGCGACTGCTCTTGCACGAAGAAGTAGCCGCCGATGGCCAGCATGGCGCAGTAGAGCCAGAAGGCCGGCAGGGTCGGCTGAATGAGGGATGCCTGCCTGCCCCACCGCGGCGGCGCCGGCGGCGACGAGGCGGGCGGATTCGAGAAGCCGACGGGGGTCGGTGAGCCGAAGGGGCCCGTCATGCCGGAAGCCGGTCCAACGGGGGTCGTCATTGTCCGGCTCCCACACTCTTGAGCATTGCCGCTATGTCGTTGACGACGGGGTCGAGATCGCCTTGCGGGGCGGCCGCCACCACGACGACCCCGTTGTCGCTGACGACCATGCAGACCAGCTCGCCGTCGAGGATGCCGTGCTGGCCGGAGGCCACGGTGGCCTCGAAGGCGACGTACGTGGTGTCGTGGCCGCTGACCGTGGCCTGGTGCGCGTCGCCGTAGCTGATCTGGGACGAGTCGCTGCTGAGCGATTGCTCCTGGGCCGACAGCATCGAGGCCGAGCCGCCGGTGAAGTCCGACGAGACGACCTGGGCGGTCAGGACGGCGTCGGCCTTGTCCAGCTCGATGCCGCTCGAGGTGTCGCCCGCCGGCGAGGCCAGGACCCAGCCGGGCGCGGCGGTTATGGTCACCGAGCCGCCTACGGTCACGGTGCCGGCACTGGGGGCGGCGATGACCTGGTCAAGTCCGATGCCGCCGAGCACGACGCAGGCGATGATCGATGCCACCACGATGCTCGGCAGCCACCGTTCCCGGTTGAACTGGAACGCCGGGGTCCGGGGGGCGGAGGCCGGGGCGACTGACCGGCCCCACGTTCCGGGCTGCGGCGCGACGGGCGAGGCAGGCGCCGGCGGCACCGCGGGGACGGCCCAGGGGGGCGGAGCGGCGGGACTCGCGGCCGGCACGCCGGCCGGAGTTCCCGGGCTTGCGGCAGGGTCAGGCGGTGCAACGTCGTCGGGAGGGAGAGCGCTCATCGGTGACGGTCCTCCAGTCCGCGGTGGTGGCGTCCTAACATCGTAAGGCGCGCCGCTTCACGGTCAACCGCCGTTTGACGGCGGCGTCTCCATGACTTCTCGTAACGCACTGGGCCGGCCGACGGCGCTCAGTTACCGGCCGGACTAACCTCGACCACCCAGAGGCCGGCGGACGGCAGCGAGACCAGCGGCTGGACCGTCACGTGCCCGACTCGGGTCACGCGGTCGACCTCCAGGGGCAGGTCGTAGGCGGGCGGGCCTCCGCCACCCGTTCGCGTCGATTCCTGGCTCAGCTCGCCAGCCGCTGCCGCCGGGGGCGGAGTCGCCTGGGCGATCGCTCGACACTGGGGCGTGGGCAGGGACGGATGGGACGACGGAAGCGTCGCTGGTAGGGGAGGGAGGATTCGAACCTCCAACCGGGGCTGTATAAGAGCCATGCTCTAACCGTTGAGCTACTCCCCCGCCGGGCCACGATCGTACAACACCACACCAGCGACCGCCCTCCTCGTGCCCGGGTCAACAGCGGGCCCGACCGGCGGCGACCCTCGCTTTTGCCACCGCTGGCTCCGGGCCCGATGCGGGCCACGATCCGGGCGACCGTCCCCGCCATCTGGCCAAACTTGCCCCACGTGAAAGTTGGGGCGGACACAACGCAGGGCGACCGGGGACGGCCTGCCTCGCGGCGCCCCGACCGCCCGCAAACCGGGACCACGGCTCCGTCCTGAGCGCGCCGGCTAATCCTGCCCCGGCGCGAAGCCGCCTCCCCAGCCACCGAGAGGCACGGTCGGCCGGCCCAATTCCCACTCCAGGCAAGTTGGACCAGATAGTCGAGCGTGGCTGAGCCCGGGTGGGCCCGGGCCTCGGGTGAGCCGGGTAGGGCCCGGGCGGGCCCCGGTGGGGCCCTCGTAGGGCCGGTCGGGCCGGGTGGGGCTCGGGTGAGCCCGGATCTCGGGCTCCGACTCCGGTCCAGGATCGGGCGAACGACTCGCCTCAGTCCACGCCGCCGCGCAGGACCTCGATCCGCGGGCGGTGCGGGATCGTCTCGGGCGTGTGCTCCGCCACCAGGGCCACGCCGTCGCGGAAGCGGCGCAGCTCGCCGTCGGTGTTGAAGAAGCCGACGCTGATGCGGATGGCGTCGAGCGGCGGGATGGTGCGGGCGATGCAGAGCGTCCGCTGCGACAGCTCCTTCAGGGCCGCGGAGGACTTCCAGCCCGCGATCCTGAACGTGACCAGTCCGGCCATGTTGTCGCGCGGAGTCAGCACTTCGACGCCGGGCACTTCGGCCAGCATGGAAGCCGCCTCGCCGGCCATTCGGGCGATGCGCTCGTGGATCCAGCCGAGCCCGACGTACATCGACAGCCAGGCCGCGCTTCGAGCCAGGCCGAGAACCGACGGCCCGTGGAAGCCCGAGCCTTCGAACCGTCGGGCATCGGGCCAGAGGTCGCCCTTCGCCGCCAGGTCGATCGATTCGAAGCTCCAGTAGCCGGTGAACGTGGTGCGCGGCCGATCCAGCACCGAAGGGGCGCAGTAAACCGCGCCGATGCCTTCGGGCCCCAGCAGCCACTTCTGGCCGGGCACGGCGTAGAAGTCGACGCCCAGATCCTCGACCGAGACCGGGATGGCCCCGACCGATTGGGCGCCGTCTACGGCGACGAGCGCGCCTCGTGAGTGGGCCAGCTCCGCGATCTCGCGTATCGGCAGGCGAGCACCGGTAGCCCAGGTGACGTGCGAAAGCGCCACGAGTCGCGTCCCCGGGACGACGGCGCGGTCCATCGTCTCCAGGATGGCGGCCGCATCGCCGCCCGTGCCCACGTCGGCGATGACCAGCTCCACGCCGCCGCGCTCGCGCAGCGCCCAGAGCGGGCCCAGTCCGCCGGCATGCTCGAGGCTCGTAGTCACGACCCGGTCGCCGGGCTTCCAGTCGACCGCCCAGGCCGCCACGTTCATTCCGTCGGTCGTGGCGTGAGTCAGGGCGACGTGGCTCGGGTCCGTGCCAACGACCGCGGCGATCGCGGCTCGCGCCTCGGCCATGCGTTCGAGCGAGTCCTCGTAGTGGTGGACGTCGGCCCGGCCGGTGCGCAGCTCCCAGGCCTCGGCCTCGGCCATGGCATGGGCCGTCTCCCTGGGGAGCGGCCCGGCCGTGCCCGTATTGAAGTAGATGCCCGCGGCCGTCGACGGAAGCGCCTCACGGAGGGCCGGGATCTTCTGGTCGTCGGGGAGAAACGGCGTCACCACGGTTCGTATGATAGGCGGCGGCTGCGCGGACCTACATCGGCGGTTCCCCGTCTGCATCTTCATCGAGGCGATCTGCGGCGAGCGCGGCCTGGGGGGTTGGATGACCGGACAGCGCTTGAGCCGATACCAGATGAGCGGATACCAGGTAAGCGGATACGCCAGACCGGAGCTGCTGGCCACGCCCGAGTGGCTGGCCGAGAACCTGAGCCGTCCCGGCTTCGGTGTGCTCGACCTGCGCTGGCGGCCCGACGGCTCGGGTCGGCGCCTCTACGCGTCCGGGCACATTCCCGGGGCCATGTACGTGGACTGGCGCACGGACCTGGTCGAGCAGGACGAAGACGACGACGTCCTGTTCATGGCCGGCCCTCAGCGAGTGACCGAGACATTGAAGCGGGCCGGCCTCGGCGACGGCATGGTGGGGATCCTGTACGACGACGCGGCGCTTTCGTACGCCGCGCGGGCGTGGTGGACGCTCCGCGTCTACGGCTTCGAGTCCGGCCGACTCCTGATGGGCGGTTTGGACGGCTGGCGCGCCCTGGCCCAGCCGCTCTCGTCGGCCGCGGAGCTGCGACCGCCCACCATCTTCACGCCGCGGCTGGAGCCCCGGTTGCGGCTGACGGCCAGCGACGTCAAGCAGCTCCTCGACTCACCGCAGGTCCAGCTGCTGGACGCCCGCTCCCCGTCCGAGTTCGCCGGCCATGCCGGAACCACGCGCCGGCTGGGTCACATTCCCGGAGCGCTCAACGTTCCGGCCGCGGCCACGACGGAGCCCCGGACGGGCCGCTTCCGCGGCGCCGAGGAGATACGGGCACTTCTGCGTCGAGCGGGCGTCGTCCCGCGGCGGCGCCTGATCTGCTACGACTCGGCCGGCATCGGGGCCTGCAAGCTGGCCTTCGCCCTGGCGCTCATCGGCTACGACGACATCGCCGTTTACGACGCGGGCTGGGCGGAGTGGGGTAACCGCCTCGACCTCCCCGTCGAGCGCTGATCCAGGCGAGAAGCGGCGGCCGAGGGACGGCGGCGGCCGAGAAACGGTCGCGGCCGTGGTCGCGGCGGTGGGTCGTGGCCGGTCGGAGCTGTGGTGGCCGGCTGGCACCGGCCCGTCCCCTACCAGGGATTCGAGGCGCCCGAGCCCGAGTCGTGCGGCGGCTCCACGTGCCACTCCACGCCGGCGGGAACGGCGACGTGCGTCCGGGCATGGTTGAGCAGCAGCAGATCCACGTAGCTGGGCGATTCGGCGACGCTGTAGGCCCAGTAGCGGGCATCCGTGACGGGCACGAACCGGCCGCCGAAGGCGTCGAGGGCCATGATGCAGCTCGGCTTCGTAGGCCAGATAGATGTGGCCCTCGACGGTGAAGGGCGGGGCGAGCAGGACAGCCCGGATCGATTGCTTGGGCTGCCTCATCTCCTTGCCGGATTCGGTCGGTCCATCCGCGTGGGCGAACAGCACGTCCGCCAGCGGGACCTGGGCCGCGCTCGACCCGGCGATCACCCGCCGCGACCCCAGCTCCATGAACGTGGCGTCGAACAGCACCAGGTGCTCGGCATCGGGCTCGTTGAGGACGTCGGAGAGGCGGCGGAGCCTGGTGCGGAGAGTGCCCTGGACGATGAGATTGGCGGTCCCAATCGTGATCGGGAGCGGCTGAGCCGGACTGAACGAATCGAGCATGGCCGCAGCATAACCGGCGGGGCGACGGTCCGAACGGGGCTCAAACGGGCTCGATCGGCGCCATCTCCGACTGCCTGACCTCGGCCGTGACCAGATACTCGGAGCCCTGCTGCAGCTCGCGGTGGAGCCGCTCGACGTTCGCCAGCGTGTCGATCTCGATCGGCGTCTTGTCGGGCCGGAGCCGGACGATGCGCGGGAAGCGCAGCGAGTAGCCCGACTGGTGTCGGTTCGAGCGCTGGATGACGTCGAAGGCCACCTCGACGACGACGAGCGGCTCGACCTGCCTGAACCGGCCTTGCCGGCGGACGGTGTGGTCCTCGAACCAGCGGGTCATCTCGGCGATCTCCGCGTCGGTCAGGCCGGTGTAGGCCTTGCCGATCGTGACCAGGCGATCGGCCGACTCGTCGCGAACGGCGAACGTGTAGTCCGACAGAACGCCGTGCCGTTTGCCGTGGCCGGCTTCGACGCCCACGACGACACAGTCCAGGGTCGCCAGGGCGCGCTTCATCTTGAGCCAGCCGAGACCCCGGCGGCCGGGCGAATAGCCGCTCTGGGGATCCTTGGCCATCAGGCCCTCGTTCCGCCGGGCGCGGGCCTCGCCGAAGACGCGATCGATGGACTCGGTCGAATCGACGGTAACCAGGTGGGACAGCGCGAACCGGCCACCCTCGGCCACCAGCCGCAGGCCCAACGCCTCGAGGCGCCCACGGCGCTCGGCCAGCGGAGTCCGCAGCAGCGGCACCACCGGGGGAGCGGCGCCGTTGCGCCCCGAGTCCCCGTCCGCCGGGTGGCCGGAGGGCCCGCCGGCCAAGTGGCCGGAGAGCCCGTCGCCGGAGTGGTAGCCGTTGCGCGAGTCCTCGAAGCCATCCGAGCGCGGCCCGATTGCAAGCAGATCGAAGGCCACGTAGACCACCGGCACCTCGGTCTGGACGTCGGCCGTGGGTTCCTTCCGGCCGAGCCGCCCCTGCAGAGTAAGGAACGGCAGCACGCGGCCGTCGGAGTAGGCCAGGATCTCGCCGTCAAGAATGCCGTCCCAATCCAGCGGCCGAGCCGCTTCGACGATCTCCGGAAACTGCTCGCTGATGTCGTGCAGGTCGCGGCTGTAGAGCCTCACCTCCGCCCCGCGGCGGTGGAGCTGGGCGCGGATGCCGTCGTACTTGTCCTCGACCCAGACCGTGGGGCCCAGGCGCGCCAGCACGTCGGCTGCGTCCTCAGCCGGCGTGGCGAGCATGAACTTGAGAGGGTGGAGGAGCCGGAGGCGAGCTTCGTCCAGGCGTCCCTCTTTGGCGAGGACGGCGGTCTCGCCCGTGTCGCCGGTCAGCATCATGGCCATTCCCACGTCCGCCTGGGGCCGCTCGAACGCTTCCGCGATGGCCGCTTCCAGCAGCCCCTCCCGAAGGCCGATGCGCAGCTCACCCGTCAGGACCTTGACCACGTACTTGGCCGTCAGAGCGTCGCAGCGCTCCAGCAGCTCGGCGAATACGGCCCCTTTCGCGGCCGGTCCCGGCGCGGCCTCGATGGCGGCGAAGGCCTCCACCACTTCGGGCAGGCTCGGGGAGAAGCCGGGGTTCGGCACGTCCGTGCGCCCGGCCAGCACGTCGGCCACGGCCTGCCCCAGGTCGGAAGAGCGGTCGTAGGCCTCGCCCAGCGCTCCCGCGGGCACACCCGCGACGCGGCCGACCGCGGCGGCGATGGCAGCCCAACCCAGGCCCACGGACCGTTGATCCGCCTCCGCGAACGGCCGTCCCGCCAGGAACGTGGCGGCGGCACGCAGCTCGGGAGCCGGCAGGGACGCCAGGTACCGTGCGAGCAGCGAGGTCTTCTCCGAGGTGCGAGTGGTCCCGGCGACGCGTTCGGCCAACTCGCTCCAGCCACGCATGGCCGCGATGGTATACCTTCGACCCGTGAAACCCGCTCGGCGCGCCTTACCCGATCCATCCTGGCGAACTGGAGCCCGCGATGGCCGCGGCGCCTGATCGCGATTCGTGGCGCCCGGAGGCGATCCTGGGCCGATTGATCGTCCTGCGCCGTCACCGGCCGGACAACCTGCGCGCATTCCAGCGCTGGTACGCGGACCCCGAGGTTGCCCGCCTGACGCGCTATCAGCAGGCCCCGCTATCGACCGACGAGGTCCAGCGATTCTTCTACACGCGGATCATGGGATCCGACTTCCTCGCCATGGCCATCCACGTCCGCGACACGGATCGACTGATCGGCACGTGCGCGTTCAGCCAGGTCGACGGCGACAACGGGTCGACGCTCTTCCACATCACCATCGGGGAGCGCGACGCCTGGGGCAAGGGCTACGGCACAGAGGCAACGGAACTGATGGTCGCCCACGCCTTCGCCCGGCTGGCGCTTCATCGGGTTGCGCTGACGGTCTTCGAGTTCAACCCGCGAGCGATCCGCTCGTACGAGAAATGCGGCTTCGTCGTCGAGGGTCGGGCCCGGGAAGCCATCTTCCGGGACGGCCGATTCTGGGACGAGATACACATGAGCATCCTCGCCGAGGAGTGGGAGGCTCGGAACCGGCCCGCGCGCGCAGGCTCCTAGGGCGCGCGGGCGCAAACGAGTTCTGCGAACGGGTACCGGGACGGAAGGCCGGGCTCGCGGCGAGCCCGCGGGGATCTAGCGGGCGGCCGCGGCGGCTTTCTCCAACTCCGCCTTCTCGGCCGTGGCGATGACGCCCCCGAGCGTGGCCGCCTTCAGCCGGTCGAGCAGCGCTCCCTCGGCCGCGAAGAAGATGTCGTGGACGCCGCATTCGCCGTCCAGGCCGCAGGGCGTTCCGCGGAGAACGCACACCTGGCGGTGCTGATCGCCCTCGACCGCTTCGATGACGCGCAGAAGGGTCACCGTGTCCGGGTTCTCCGCCAGCTCGTAGCCGCCGGCTCGTCCGGGATGGGCGTTGACCAGCCCGCCGTGCGTCAGGTCGCCCATGATCTGAGGCAGGAACCGGGGCGGGATATGCATCTCCTCGGCAATCCGCCGGCTGCTCAGAAGGCCGCCCTTGGCCTTGGTCAGGGCCAGCATCGCCCGGATGGCGTAGTCGCTGCGCTTGGTGAGATCGAGTCGCATGATCCGGTGAGTATGTATCCCCCCGAATGGCCCGGACCGTGCCGTTGGTCCCGGCTGGATGTGACCCGCGGCCGTAAACGCACGGCGCCGGGCGTTCGTTTATTCGGTTGGTCGGGCGCTCAGCCGAAGCGTCCGCGCCCGGTCGACGGGCCGACGAGCTCGGCCGAAGGGCATGCGTTCAGCCGATCAGGTAGCTCACGGTTACCTGGACGACGATATCGGTGGTGCCGGTCTGGATCGGCGTCGAAACCGATTCCGCCTTCGCCGCATCCATGGCGCCGGAGTAGTAGACGGGCGTGGGCTGGCTCGTCGTCTCGACGATCGTGGCGACGCCCTTCACCGACACGCCGGCCGCGGACGTGAGCGCGTCGGCCTTGCTCCGAGCGTCGGTCATGGCCATCTGGCGAGCCTGGGCCTCGACCGCCTTCGGATCGCTCAGCCGGAACGTGATGCCCCCGATGGTCGTGGCGCCGGCCGCGATCGCGTCGTCCACCACCGAGGCCACCGAATTCAGGTTCCGGACGGTGACCTGGACGGTGTTGGTGAACTGCTGACCCACGAGCTTGGGAACGGAGCCGCCCGAGCTGTAGTCGTAGACGGGGCTCAGGCTGAGGTCCACCGTGACGATGTCCTTGGCGTCCACGCCGTCCTTCTCGACGGCGGCTATCACCGCATTCATGGAGGTGGCCGCGGAGGACTGGGCCGCGGCGACCGTGGACTTCTGGACCGTGACCCCGACGACGATGTCGGCGACGTCCGGAGCCACGCTGACGTCGCCCGTGCCGGAGACGGTGACGGTGTGCTCCGGGGCGGCCGAAGGGTCCGCCGCAAGAGTGGGGTGACCGCTGACGATCGGGCCGACGACCAATCCGACGAGGAGGCACGCGGCCGCGACCACCGCGATCGCCCGGCCGTAGGAGAACGGGCCGGCATGGCGCCCGACCGACCGGCTGCCGTCCGAGCGCGGGCTCGACCCTTCGGGAGTCGTCGGCGGATCCTGGTCGAACCTGGCGTTCGAGGACTTTGCGTTCATCTTTGTCTCCTTCCGGCTGTCCAGATGTCGTTGCCGTCGCATGGGGCCTTCGACGCTCACGGCTCGCGTCGGGTTCCCGCCGGGCTGCTCGCGGGCCGGCGTCGGGTTCCAGCGGGCTCGGGGCCGCCTCGCCCGCCGCGATGTCGCCGCGTTACGCCGTGCTCCCGTCGGCTCCCCGCCCGGACCCGCTACGATTGCGACGTGAGTGCGAGCGAGCTGAACCCGTGGCGTCGCGTCTCGCGGCGCGTGGCCTACGAGAACCCCTGGATCGAAATACTCCACGACGACGTCGTCCGGCCGGACGGGAAGCCCGGCATCTACGGAGTGGTTCACTTCCGGCACCTGGCCATCGGCGTCGTGCCCCTCGACGCGAACGATCGCGTGCTGCTCGTCGGGCAGTATCGCTACACGATGGACCGCTACTCCTGGGAGATTCCGGAAGGGGGCGGCGACTTCGACGAGTCGCCGGAGGCGGCGGCCCGACGCGAGCTGGTCGAGGAAACGGGCTACAACGGCGGGAAGTGGCGCGAGCTTTGCCGAGCCGAGCTGTCCAACTCGGTCACGGACGAAGTCACGATCCTGTTCGCGGCCACGGAGCTGGAGGCGGGCCCGGCCTCGCCCGAGGGAACGGAGCAGCTCCAGATGCGCTGGGTCCCGTTCGACGAAGTGATGGCGATGATCGGCCGCGGCGAGATCGCCGACGCGATGTCGATCCTGGCCCTGCAGCAGCTGGCCCTGGAGCGGGCGGCCGCCAAGGGCTGACTCGCCGGCCACCACCGCCGGCCACCAACGCCGGCCACCCGCCGGCCACCAACGCCGGCCACCACCGCCGGCCTCCCGCGGCGGCCTGCGCCGGCCTCCCGCGGCCCCGCGCCGGCACCCGCCTACGCCGCCGTGGCTCCACCCGCCGGCGCCCACCGCGGGCCTCCTCCGCGCCGGACCGCCTGGCGGCATTCGGAGCCATCCCGTCTTGGCCGATGTATCATCCAACGGCATCCAGAGTGCATAGGGATTATGCGTCGCCAGCCGACGACTCCCCTGCCCAGCTCTGACGAACGGAGGAACGCCATGGTCGATCCCACTGCCGGCGGCCGGGACCTGGCGATCCGCGCTAGCGACTCTCCGACGACGCCCGCCTCCGGCGACCCGGCGTCGCATCTCGCGGTCGGAACCGCATCGGGCCATCCGGCGGCGAGCCACGCGGCCTACGACGAGACCCCGTTCGTGAACCTTCGCGACCCTGCCCGCGCGCTCGGGCCGGACGGCCGCCCGGCGCAGAGCCGCCGCGCCCCGATCTGGGAGGACGTGCCGGACGAGCGCTGGAACGACTGGCGCTGGCAGCTTTCCAACCGCGTCAACACCGCCGAGGAGATCGGCCGCGTCCTGAACCTCACGGACGACGAGCGGGCCGGGCTCTCCTCGCCGGACAAGTTCCGGGTGGACATCACTCCCTACTTCCTCAGCCTGATCGATCCCGACGACCCGAACGACCCGATCCGCCGCCAGGTCATCCCCACCGACTGCGAGCACGAAGCCTTCACGGCGATGATGGAGGACTCGCTCGCCGAAGATCGCCACTCCCCCGTGCCAGGGCTCGTCCACCGCTACCCGGATCGGGTCCTGATGCTGGTCACGACACAGTGCGCGAGCTACTGCCGCTACTGCACCCGCTCACGGATCGTCGGCGACGCCGCGCAGAACTTCAATCGCCACGATCACGAGGCCCAGCTCGAGTACCTGCGCCGCACGCCCCAGGTCCGCGACGTGCTCATCTCGGGCGGGGACGGCCTGACGCTCGCCCCCAAGCTCCTCGAGTCGATCATCCGCGGCCTCCGCGAGATCCCCCACATCGAGATCATCCGCATCGGCTCGCGCGTGCCGGTCTTCCTGCCGCAGCGCATCGACGACGAGCTGTGCGAGATGCTCGCGAAATACCACCCGCTGTGGATGAACCTCCACTTCAATCATCCGAACGAGCTCACGCCGGAGGTCGCCCGCGCCTGCGACAAGCTGACTCGTGCCGGCATTCCGCTGGGCAATCAGTCGGTCCTGCTCGCCGGCGTCAACGACTGCGTGCACATCATGCGAGCGCTGGTCCACAAGCTGGTCGAGTTCCGCGTCCGCCCCTACTACATCTACCAGTGCGACCTGGTCGAGGGTTCGGGCCACTTCCGGACGCCGGTCGGCAAGGGCATCGAGATCATGGAGGGCCTGCGCGGCCACACCTCCGGCTACGCGGTCCCGACCTACGTCGTCGACGCTCCCGGCGGCGGCGGCAAGATCCCGGTCATGCCCAACTACCTGATCAGCTACTCCGACCACAAGGTTGTGCTGCGCAACTACGAGGGCTACATCACCACCTACGAGGAGCCCGAGCACTACCAGTCGCACGACAAGGCGAACTGCAAGTACTGCCAGAACCCGCGCCAGGAACCCGGCCAGGTCGGCGTGGAGGGGCTTCTCGACGGCAAGGAGATGTGGATCGAGCCTTCCGGCTTCGAGCAGACCCACCGTCGCGGCATCGAGACCGCCCACCGGCTCCAGGATCCGTCGAAATGGGTGCCCTTCGGGGTTGGCCCAATCGAAGGCACGGCCGGACGGCCGCACCCCGCTTTGGAGCCGGGCTCGACTGCCGGGACTCAGGAGAACGCGGTCGCCGGGGGCCCGCACGGCGCCGGGGGCGCAGTGCCGGAGACGCCGGTCGCCGCGTCCGCGGAGCCGCAAGGGTCGCGGGCCCGCAGGCAGCCCGACTTCGAGTACGCACCCGGCGAGGAGCCCCGCCCGCGCGAAGGCGACCCAACGGGCTGGCACAAGGGCGACTTGCTCTAGCTCCACGCAGTAGCGTGGCTCCGCGGCGTGGCCCCACGCCGTAGCGTGGCTCCGTGGCGTGGCTCCGCTCCGTGGCGTGGCTCCGCTCCGTGGCGTGGCTCCGCGGCGTGGCGCCGCTCGCCGTGGCTCCGCGTCGTGGCTCCGCGGCGTGGCCCCACGCCGTAGCGTGGCTACGCGGCGTGGCGCCGCTCGCCTATCTCGTCAAACTGTCTCCAGGTGCAAGTTGGGCGCGTTACGACGCTCCAATTCGGGTCTCCGCGCGGCCGGGACCGTCTCCTGGCTCTCCGCTGAGCGTGACTTGCGCCGCGGTTGAGCCCCTCACCTCGCGGCAGCTCGCCCAACTTGCACGGCGGGCAAGTTCGTCCAGATGCCGGCGTTGCCCGACGGCGCCCGGCGAGCGGCTCGAGCACCACGACCGTCCGGGGGGCGCGTAGCATCGCGACGTACGTCGCGTTGCGAGGCGAGGGAGGAGAGGTGCGATGACGATCGACACCTGGCCGGCGGACGGGAGCAGTCCCGTCTTCATCCGCGGATACAGCGGAGATACCTACGAGGACGTGATCGAGGCGTTCCACAGAGACGCCGTGTTGCTGCTGGCCCAGGGCTATGAGCCTGCGGGCCAGCACTACGTCGAAGGACAGTGGAGCGTGTGGCGAGCCGTTCTCGCCACGATCCTGCTGGCGTTCCTGGTCGGGGCGTTTCTGTGGGCCCAGATGCTGGTCTCACGTCCCATCGGCACGCTGACCGTGACCTACGTCCACCGTAGCGGGACCAAGTAGGCGCCACAGGTTCGCCGAGGCGGCGGTTCGACTCCCGTCTGCGCCGCCCCGTCGCCGCGAAGGCGCTCTCGTCCGCGGGGAGCAGTCCCCATCCTGCGCGCGAGTGATGCACGGACCGCAGCCCCGGCGTACCGTGCGGCTATGCAGCGAGCCATCGCCATCCCGCGGCGTGACCTCCGGCGCCTCCATTGGAACCAGGACTACGCCGACGCGTTCATGGGCCTCGCCCTGACCGTTCTGACGTTCGTGACCGCCTTCCGCGACGGGATCCGCCTGGACGCCGTCAGCGTCCCGCTCGTCATCCTCCAGACACTGCCGATCGCCTGGCGCCGCCGCAACCCGATCCGGATTCTCTGGGTGACCGGCCTGGCGATCGTCTTGTACAGCGTGCTCGGCTACGCCGAGTCGATCGGCTACCTGGGCGTGTTCGTGGCCTTCTATACCGTGGCCGCGAACGAGCCGCGCAAGCGAGCCGTCGTGGCCGCTCTTGTCACGACCGGCGGAATCTTCGCGAGCTTCGCCGCGTACGCCGCGCTCGACACCATGAGCGGCTGGACGGCGAACATGACCGTGACCTACCTGTCGTTCGGAATGGCCTGGCTAATCGGCGACAACCTGCGCGTACGCAGGGCGTACACGAGACAGCTGGAAGACCGGGCCGTGGAGCTCGAGCGCGAGCGGGAGGAGAAGGCGGCCCAGGCAGTGACCGAGGAGCGAGCCCGCATCGCCAGGGAGCTGCACGACGTGGTCGCCCACTACGTCAGCGTCATGGTCGTCCAGGCCGCCGGCGCCCGGCGAGTCGTCGACAAGGATCCCGCGGCCGCGAAGGGGGCGCTGGAGGCGGTCGAATTGGCCGGCAGAACCGCCCTGGCCGAGATGCGCCGCATGCTCGAGGTGCTGCGCGCCGACGATCAGGGCATGGGCCCGCAGCCCGGCCTGGGCGAGATACAGAGGCTGATCGACCAGGTGCGCGAGGCCGGACTGCCCGTCGACCTTGTCATCGAGGGTTCGGCCTGCTGCCTTCCGGCCGGCATGGATCTCGCCGGCTACCGAATTGTCCAGGAAGCCCTCACGAACACCGTCAAGCACGGCGGGAAAGCCTCCGCGCGGGTCGCCGTCCGCTACAAGACCGACACGCTCGAGATCGAAGTGACCGACGACGGCAGAGGCGCGGCGGCTCCGCTGCTCTCGGCGCCGGACGGCGGCGGGCACGGGCTCATCGGAATGAAGGAGCGAGTCGCGCTGTTCGGCGGAACACTGGAGGCCGGGCCGATTCTGACCGGCGGTTACCGCGTGCTGGCGCGGATGCCGCTCGAGCCGGACGACGTCGCCCGCGCCAGGTCCGAGAGAGAGGCCGCCCTGGCCGCCATCCGGCAAGCCGGCGATCGCGATCGACGCGACCGACGCGAGCCCGCGCCGCCCCGAACGCCGCGGCGACCCCACCAGCTGGTCGAACCGCGAACCGTCCCGCCGATGATGGTCCGGGTCGTGCCGCCCCATCCCACCGAACAGACCCGGCCCCACGGCCGCAGAGACCAGGAGGGCGAGCTGTGACGACACGGGTGCTGCTGGTCGACGACCAGCCGCTGCTTCGAACCGGGTTCCGGATGATCCTCTCGGCCGAGTCCGATCTGACGGTGGTGGGTGAAGCCGGCAACGGTGCCAGCGCGGTCGAGATAGCGCGCCGCCTGCGGCCGGACGTGGTTCTGATGGACATCCGCATGCCCGGCATGGACGGGATCCAGGCCACTCGCGCGCTGGCGGGCCCGGGGGTGGAGGACCCCATCAAGGTGCTGATACTCACGACGTTCGGCCTTGACGAGTACGTGGTCGAGTCGCTGCGGGCGGGCGCCAGCGGATTCCTCCTGAAGGACGCCCCTCCCGAGGACCTCGTCGAGGCGATCCGGATCGTGGCCGCCGGGGAGGCGCTCCTGGCTCCGTCCGTGACCCGCCGCCTGCTCGACCGCGTCGCCAGCCGGCTTCCCCCCGCGAACGAGAACACCATTCCGGCCCTGTCCGAGCTGACCGAGCGCGAGCTCGAGGTGCTCAAGCTCGTGGCGCGCGGCATGTCCAACGCCGAGATCGCCGAGAAGCTGGTCGTCTCCGAGACGACGGTGAAGACGCACGTGTCTCGGGTCCTGGCCAAGCTGGACCTGCGCGACCGCGTCCAGGCCGTGATCCTCTCCTACGAGACCGGTCTGGTCTGACCGCCGGCGCGGAGAAGGCCGCCCGACGGGCCCCTTCGTCATCCGCGGGTATGACTCCAGGTTCACTCCCCTGGACGACGGCGGAATAACCGTCTCGGACGACGCCGCGGAGCGTTCCCGTCTGTAGCTTTCGATATGACGAGACAGACGCCGGCAAGGCGCCCTCGAACCGAGAGAGCCACGGGGAACTACCCGCCAGCGAAGGAGAACCAGATGCGACTAGTGCGCGACCTCGGCCGTCGCAAGCTCCGCTCGACCCTGACCATCACCGGCATCGCGATCGGCATCATGGCCCTCGTGGTGTTCGGCTCCATGGCCAACAAGATGAACGCCCTGATCAGCGGCGGGAGCAAGTACTACGCCGACAAGGACATCGTGAGCATCGGCTCGATGTACTCCGGCAACTTCCAGCCGCTCTCGCTGGCCGACGTCTCCAGGATCCAGGGCGTCGACGGCGTCGCCGCCGCCACGCCCGCCGTCGACATGATGCTCAACGACGACACGACGGCCACCATGGGCACGCCCGACATGATCAGCGGTTCCGTGCCGGGCGGCGACAAGGGTCTCGAGACGTTCCCGATGAGCGTCTCCACCGGCCGGATGCTGACGGCGTCCGACTCGGGCAACGTGACCGTCCTGGGCTGCGATCTGGCCCGCGAGCTCAACGCCGGCGTCGGCGACACGGTCACGCTGCGAAACGTCCAGTTCAGCGTGATCGGAGTCCTGGCGCCCACGCTGACGGCGCCGGACAAGGACGCCATGGTCCCGCTCGACGCGGCCCAGAATCTCTTCCTCAAGACTCTTCCGCCGCTCATCCAGTCCAAGTTGAGCGCCGCCGACATCGCCACCAGCATCGTCGTCTACCACGAGCCCGGCGTGGATCCCGCGGCGCTCAAGACCCGCCTCGAGGCCGCCCTCGGCTCCTCCTACACCGTAATGGACGGCAAGGACTTCGACGCCATGCTCGGCAGCATCAGCACGATATTCAGCCTGGTACTCACCGGCGTGGCGATGCTCAGCCTGCTCGTCGGCGGCCTGTCCACGATCAACACGATGGCGATGGCCGTGGCCGAGCGGACCCGCGAGATCGGCATCAAGCGAGCCATCGGAGCGTCCCGCTGGCGCATCCGGCGCGAGGTGGTGCTGGAGTCGGCGGCAATCGGCCTGCTTGCCGGCCTGATAGGCCTGGCCGTCGGGGCGGTCATGACCACCGTGTTCAACGACCTCGGCCGCGCCTCGGGCAACGTCCTTTTCGACCTGACGCTCGGAACGGCCCTCACGGCGGTGGCGTTCGCGACGGGCCTGGGCGCCCTCGCCGGCTTCGTCCCGGCCTGGCACGCCTCCCGGCTCGATCCCGTGACCGCCCTCCGCTACGAGTAGCACCGCCCGCCGAGAACCGATCCGAACGCATCGCGGCCGCCTCGCGCGGCCCGCCAAGGAGACACAACGATGGCAATCCTCGAAGGCCGCAACCTCCGAAAGACCTATCGCCTGAGCAAGCGCAACAGCGTCGAGGCGCTCAAGAACGTCGAGATCGCGATCGAGCCGGGCGAGATGGTGGCGATCATGGGCCCGTCGGGTTCGGGCAAGAGCACCCTGATGCACATCCTGGGTCTGCTCCACGCGCCGGACCCGAACCACGGCCCGGCCCCCGAGCTGCGCCTCGGCGGCGAGGACGTGGCCAGCCTCTCCGACAACGCCCGCACGAGGATCCGCGCCCGCCGGATGGGCTTCGTCTTCCAGGACTTCAACCTGGTGCCCACGCTCACCGCGCTCGAGAACGTGCTCCTCGCCTGCGACTACGCGGGCATCAAGGGCAAGATCGCCAGGGACGCCGCCATCGACGCGCTCGGCCTGGTAGGCCTCGCAGATCGCGCTGGCCACAAGCCGGCCGAGCTGTCGGGCGGCGAGCAGCAGCGCGTGGCCATCGCCAGGGCCCTGGTCAACAAGCCGGAGATCATCCTGGCCGACGAGCCGACGGGCAACCTGGACTCCGAACGCAGTGCCGAGGTTCTGGCTCTCCTCCGCCAGTTCAACCACGAGCACGGCCAGACGATCGTGCTCGTGACCCACGACGCCGAGGTCGGCGAGGCCTGCGACCGCGTCATCCGGATGCGCGACGGACGCATCCGGGACCACGGCCAGCGCGCCGGTTCCGCGGCGGCGGAGGCCGTCGCCTAGACCTCAGGGCGAATGGAGCGGCACCGGCACGACCGCGGGCCGCCCGGTGGCGGCTCCGGAGAACTGG
The DNA here is from genome assembly GCA_963838285.1 of uncultured Chloroflexia bacterium. GTDB lineage: Bacteria > Chloroflexota > Limnocylindria > Limnocylindrales > CSP1-4 > Fen-1039. Next base: position 21,575 of record CAWIQP010000005.1, on the reverse strand, counting down.
CGCCCGAGAGCGGCGCCGGCATGACCGCGCGGCCGCCCGAGGGCGGCGACGGAGTACTGGCGCCCGAGAGAGACGCCGGCATGACCGCGCGGCGACCTTGACCGGGTCGCCGCGCGGCGACCCGCCCCGGGAACAGGCCAGATGCAAACCCGGGTAGCACAGGGCGCCCGATCCGGGCTGCAAACAGGCCAGATGCAAACCCGGGTAGCACAAGTCCGGGACGCCTGCCGCCACGGCGAGTGACGCGGCCGTCTGCACCCGCCGACGCCCACCGCCGCCGGTCGCATGGCGCCTCTCGACGGGAATCCGAGGGGAATCGCGGCCACCGGGCCCGTTGACGCTGGCCGGAAATGGCCAGGTTCCCGCCTCGTGCTACACCCATTGGCATCTGTCCAGAATCCGCGGATCCGGAGTGGCCGCCCGGCGGGGACCACATCTCGCCGACGCTCCTTCGTGTGCGGCCGGCCCACGGGGATCGCCCCCGGGCGCCGCGACTGTCCGCGGGATCGACCCCGCGCGCCGCGACTTTCCGCGGGGATCGCCCCCGGGCGCCGCGCGGGACCTACGGCCGACTCCGAACCCCCGACCGTGGCGCCGAACAGCCGGTCGACGCGCGGACACCGTTACGTCACCCCACGGCAGATCCGCGATCGCATGGCGGCCGCGGCGCACTCGCCACCTTCACCCGTCCTCACGGATGTACTGCTCGGTCGGGTCACGCCGAGGGTGCCAGCGCACGATTGCCGTTCGCGCCTATCATTCCGTTCGGACGGAGCGGGCCTCTCCTCGCGGGCGATCGCTCGAGAGGAGATCGTGGGTCCCGTCACGGTGGCCGCTCTTCCCGCACCATCCGCGTCATGGGGCGCTCCGCTTCCCCCTCGGCTGAGCGCCCCACCTCTCCCACCGCCGCGGAGGCTCGCGTGACCCATCCCACCGCGACCCAGGCCACCACGACACGACCCGCGCGAACCGAGCCCGGCGCGGCGCACGTCTGGTTCGACGGGAAGCTGCTGCCGTCGGGCGGCACTCACCTATCCGTCTACGACCGCGGGTTCCAGCTCGGCGACGGCGTCTTCGAGGCCCTTAGGGCGAAGCGCGGCGTAGCCATCGAGCTGGACGGACACCTGGCTCGACTTCACGCCAGCTTGCGATCGCTCGACTTCGAGCTGCCCTTCGAGGACGGCGTTCTGGCGGCCGGCATCTCGGAGCTGCTCGCGGCGGAGGGCTGGGACGGAGTGGAGCCCCCGGGCGACGCGGTCATCCGCATAACCGTGAGCCGCGGCTATGACCCAACCCGGAGTGTCGCCCCTTCGTCCGGCGGCACGGCGTCGGTGGCGATCCAGGCCTGGCCGTTCACGCCGCCGGCCGCGCGCGCCCTGCAGGACGGCGAGCGGCTGATCGTCAGCGCGGTCCACCGCGATCCCGACTCTCCGGTGGCCGGCATCAAGACGACCTCGCGGGCAGAGCTGGTCTACGCCCGCCTCGAGGCGCAACGCGCCGGCGCGGACGACGCCATCTTCCTGACCACCGACGGCCGCCTTGCCGAGGCCACCACGGCCAACGTGCTGCTGATACGCGGCGACGAATGCGCCACTCCCCGACTCGGCACGGGGCTCCTCGCCGGCACCACGCGGGCCTGGTTGGTCGACCACGGCAGCGCGGTGGGTCTGAGCATGGTCGAGCGGGACCTCCGCCTCGAGGATGTCTTCGAGGCCGAGGAGGCCGCGGTCTGCTCGAGCATCGGTGGCATCGTTCCCTTCGTCTCGCTCGACGGCAGGAAGATCGGGAGTGGAGCCCCCGGCCCGCGCACGATCGCCATGCGGGCGGCCCGAGAGAACTGGATCGATCGGCTCTCGCTGGAGGGGCAACGCTAGCGCCGCTGGGGCCGACGGTCCGAGAGGGCAGCGGCCCACCGGACGCGCCACTACGCGCCGGACGCGCCACTACGCGCCGGACGCGCCACTACGCGCCGGACGCGCCGCTCGCGCCGGGACGCTCGCCCGGCGGGCCGCTACCATTCCGATCCGGAGGCCGCCGCGGTACGCGGCCCGAGGGATCGCGCATTCCGGACCGGAGAACGCATGGAGCTGGGCCACGATCGCGTGCCGGCGGCTGGGGAGGAGCGCCGAGTTCCGTCGCCCGACCCGATCGCCCGCGACTACCTGCTGCTGGCGCTTCGCCTGGGCAGGCTGCTGCCCGGTCTCGTCGACACCTACTTCGGTCCCGCCGAGCTGAAGGCCCTGGTCGACGCCGAGGCACCGCGCACGCCGGCCAGGCTCCGCGAGGAGGCCTCCGCGTTCGATGCCCGGCTCTCCTCCGACGTCGAGGAGCCGGACCGGCGGCGCTGGCTGCAGGCCCAGCTGGTCGCCCTCGAGGCCCAGGCGCTGATGCTCGCCGGCGATCCGCTGCCGTATTCGGACTACGTCTCCTGCCTCTTCGACATCGCGCCCGAAAGGACGTCGGAGGCGATCTTCGAGGCGGCCATCGAGGACCTCGGCAGGCTGCTCCCGACCGGGGCCGCCGGAAACGAGACCGTCGCCGATCGACTGGCGGCCTGGGACGCAAGCTTCGACATATCCCCGGATCGGCTGCCGGCCGTTCTCGACTGGCTGCTCGACCGGCTCCGGGATCGAACCGACCGGCTGGTGGGCCTCCCCGCCGGCGAGAGAATCGAGGTCGCGTTCGTCTCCGGTCGGTCGTGGGGCTCCTTCAGTCGGTACGAGGGCAGCCGCCGGACGGTAGCCGAGGTAAGCCGGGACGTGCCGTGCAGGCCGGCGGGGCTGATCCACATGGCGGCCCACGAGTTCTATCCCGGCCGGCACACGGAGCACGTCTGGAAGGAGAGCCGGCTGGTCGACGACCTCGGCCGTTTGGAAACGAGCCTGGCGATTCTGAACACGCCCGAGGCTCTCGTCACCGAGGGAATGGCATATCTCGGCGAGCGAATGGTCGCCTCGGACGAGGACCTGCCCGAACTTCTGCTCGAGCTGTTCGACCGCGGCGGCCTGACCGTCGCCGCCGATCCGACCGGCGCCCGCGACGCGGCCGAGAAGGAGGTCCGCATCCGGCGGGCCCTGGCGAGCCTGCGGCCCGTGACGGCCGGCGCCGCCTTCCTGCTCCACGCGGACGGCGCGTCCCGGGAGGAAGTGGCGGCGTATCTGCGCCACTATCTGCCGATAGCACCCGACAGGGCGCTGCAGCGGCTGGAGTTCATCGAGCACCCGATCTACCGGACCCACGTCCTGGCCGCGCACGAAGGCGAGCGTCTGCTGCGCCGCTGGTTCGAGCTTGGGCCGGCAAGCGAGCATGTCGCTCGATACGGGCGGCTGCTGCGCGAGCAGCTGACCCCGGGCGCGATACGCGACGAGCTCTCGTCCGGCGGCTTCGGCCTGGGCGGGTACTGACCTCGAGCCGTGGCTCGAGCGGCGGGTTGCGGTTTCGCGCCTGCGCTCGGCGAGCTCGCGCGGGCGGACCGAGGGGTAGCCCGCTCAGCGGCCGGGGGCTCGTCAGGCTAGACTTCCCGTCGTGACAGAGAGCCGCGCCTCCGGCGCCAAGCCCACCCGCGAAGCAGTCGAAAAGCCTTCGTCGACGCCCGCCGGAACCCCGGAGCCCGCCCGAGCCACGAGGCGACCAAGAGCCGCGGCGACCGCGCAAGCCGCGAAAGCCCCCACCGAGGCGAAGGCGATCGCCGCCGGCCCGAGCGTCGCGGTTCGCCCTGCTGGCCGCCATCCGAACCTGGGCCTGTCTCCCGTCGACATGAAGGCCGGCCATCCCGCGGCCGCCGAGAAGCTCCGCGGCGTCGCCGCTCGCGTTTCCGCTTCGGCTCTCGAGGCCGCCGTGAAGGCCGACCCCGCGCTGAGCGGCAGGTACGACGAGGTCGGGCTGCGCCGCCTGCTTCGGGACGGCGAGCTGCTCGTGGAACGCCTGGCGATGTGCCTGGCAAGCGGCAACGACCGCTGGCTGATCGAATACGCCGAGTGGATCGGCCCCATCTATCGCCGCCGGGGCGTGCCGCTGGGCGATCTGAGCGCCCTCTGCGCGGCGATTGGGGAGACGATCGGGCCGCTGCTCGGCCCCGACGAGCTCGCCGCGGCTACGGGCTCACTCCAGGCCGCTACCGCCGTCTTCAAGCGCAACGGCCGCCTCGCCGGCGATCGCCACAAGCGCAACGCGCTCTGGAAGTGGATGTATCGCGGCGTCTGACCGCGTTCCTCGCCACCGTGCCGCGCCGGTCGCCGCGGCCCACCGGACTCGGAGGCTGACATGACGATCAAGTGGGTGAAGGTCGATCCGCTCGTCATGCGCGGTGAGCCGTTCTGCTACAACACCCGGCTGACCGTGCGCCAGCTGCTGGAGATGAGGCGCGACGGGTACGGCGTGGCGCGGCTGCTGCGCGAGCATCCGGAGCTGAGAGTCGTCGGCATAGCCCAGGCCTACCGCTACGCCGCCGAACACCCGGACCTATACCGCGAGTTCATCGGGCGCGACGGCACCCTGGCCGGCCCGGGCTTCAGCGACGAAGAGGCCTCCGTCCTGCCCGAAGATCTACGCATCCCGGGCGTCGTCGTCGCCGGGGCGAAGCTCGCCGCCGGAAGGAATGCCGCGGCGGGCGCCGGATCGTGACCGCCACGACCCGGATTCCACTATTCCGAGGAAACTGGTAGGATATCGCTCGCCATGAGCGACATCACGCCGGCCGTCCAGGCCGCCCCCACGAACACCCCCGGCGCCGCGGCCGCTGCCGCTCCAACGCCGCCCGCCTCCGAGCCGTCCGCAGCCGACGCGACGCCCGCGTTCGACCCCGTACGCCGGGCTACCGAGCTGGCGATCCTCGATGCCCTCCGCTCCGTCGTCGACCCCGAACTGGGGATGGACGTCGTCGAGCTGGCCCTGATCAGGCAGATCATCGTCGGCAGCGAATCGTCCGAGATCAAGATGCTCTTGACGACCCCGTTCTGCCCCTACGCCGGCTCGATGGTCCAGCAGATCAAGGACCAGGCGGAGTCGGTGCTCGAGCATCCGGTCAAGGTGACTCTGCTGGCCGAACGCTGGGACCCGCGCGACGCCGGTCTGATGTGGTGACGCGCTGAGAGACTGAGGGACCATGCCCGACAAGCCGGAACGCAAGTCAACGGTCGCAACCCGACGCGGCGACGACGGCACCACGGGCCTGCTGTTCGGCGGTGAACGTGTCTTCAAGGACGACGCCCGGACCGAGGCCTGCGGAACCATCGACGAGGCGGTCGCGGCCCTGGGGCTTGCGCGCGCCGAGCTGAGTCTCCAGGAGCGGGACGGTTCGCTGCCGCGGACGCTGGCCCGGCTGCCCGAGTCGATCCTGCGCGTCCAGCGCGAGCTATTCGTGGCCGGCGCCGAGCTGGCCACGGTGCCGGCCGTCGCGGATCGCCAGAGGCCGGGCGAGACGCTCGTGACCGCCGACATGGTCGACGGCCTCGACGACCTGCTGGCCGAGACGGAGACCTCGATCGAGATGCCCAGGGAGTTCGTCGTTCCGGGCGAGACGCGCCTGTCGGCGGCTCTCGAGCTGGCCCGCACGATAGTGCGGCGAGCGGAACGTCGAGCGGTCGCGATCCGGCGCGCCGAGCCGATCCCCGACGACCGGCTCCTACCCTACCTAAACCGCCTGGCGGACTTGCTGTGGGTCTACGCCCGGGCTGCCGAACAGGCCGAGTCTCGAGCGGCCACGCCATCGCGCGCGCCGGAGCGCAGGCGGCCCGACCGGCTCGACGAGGCCACGCCGGCGGAAAGGCCGCGTCCGGACCTTCCGGAGCGGCAGCGCACGTCGTAGGATCGACGGGCAAGCCAAACGACTGAGGAGACGGGCCGGGGATCCCGCGACCCGCAGACATTCTGGACCTCGATCGGAGGATTTCGGTGAACGACTATCGATACGACCCGCGGAGCGGCTACGCGCCCGAGCAGCTCGGCGTACGGCCCGCCGCCACTCTGTCGGTCGGGTTTCTCACCCAGGCGTTCGTCTGGATGTTCCTCGGCCTGCTGCTGAGCGCGTGGGTCGCCTTCCTGGTCGAGAACAGCACCGGCCTGACGGACACCGTGCTGAACCTGTGGCTGCCCCTGATCATCGTCGAGATGGTCATCGGCGTGGGCTTGCAGGTGGCCATCCGGCGGATCAACGCGCTGATGGCGCTGGCCTTGTTCTTGATCTATGCCGCTCTCAACGGGCTGACCTTCGGCGTGATCATCCTCGCCTACACGGCCCAGTCCGGCTCGGCGGCGACGGTGGTCGAGGCATTCGTCAGCGCGGCGGCGATGTTCGGCGGAGCCGCCCTGTACGGGGCAGTCACGAAGCGATCGCTAACGAACATGTTCGGCTACCTGGCGATGGCGACCTGGGGCCTCTTCATCGCCATTCTCGTGAACATGTTCGTGGGCAACAGCATGCTCGACATGCTCATCTCCATCGCCGGCGTGATCATCTTCACGGCTCTCACCGCGTCCACGGTCCAGCGCATCTCGCGCGGCCAGTTCGCGGCGATGACGGGGTCGATGGAGAAGGCCGCGGTGATCGGCGCGCTGTTGCTCTACCTCGAGTTCGTCAACATCTTCCTGTTCCTGCTCCGGCTCTTCGGCGGCGGCCGTCGCTGACGTCGGGCGCGGCGCCCATGGCGACGCCCGCGGCGCGGAACCCGCGCGCGGCGAGGAACCGGCTCATGGGTGCATCATTCGCGTCGTGACCCCCGCCGGCCGCCGGCTCCGAACCGGCCCCTCCGCCAGCATCGCCGCCGTCGCGGCGCTGTTGCTGGCTGCCGCGGTCGCGGCCTGCGGCACCGCGTCGCCCACTCCCTCGCTCACGTTTGCGGCGGCGCCGAGCGCGCCGGCGGCGACGCTCGCGGCCACCGCGACTCCGGCAGGTTCGGTGACGGCGTCCGCATCGCCCGCGGCCACGCCCAACGCCTCCATCGTTCCGGTTCCCATCTCGCGGTTCGCGCCTCCAACCGCTCCGGCCGCCCACCTCGACGATGCCACGGCCAAGGCCCTCCAGACCGCCCTGGACGGTATCCGCAGCGGCGGGAGGTACCCCGGAGTGTCGGCGGCCCTGGTCTTCCCGGACGGCTCGGTCTGGTCGGGTGTGTCGGGCTCGGCCGTCCTTTCGCCGTCCACGCCGCTCACGACCGACACGCTCTTCTCGATCGGAAGCGTCAGCAAGACCTTCGTGGCGGCGCTGGTCGGCCGGCTTTCCGAAGTCGGAACGATCGGCCTGGACGACCCGCTGTCCAAGTACCTGCCGACCTTCCCCAACGCCGCCAACATCACTATCCGGGAGCTGCTGAACCACACCAGCGGCATCAGGGATCTCTTCGACCAGACGACGGGCATTCCCGAGGCCATCGTCGCCCACCCGGCCGCCAAGTGGACGGCCGCTCAGGTGCTGGCCATGGTCGGCAAACCGTACTGGGCGCCCGGATCCGGATACCACTACTCCAACACGGACTTCGTCCTGCTCGGGCTGGTCGTCGAGAAGGCCACCGGACAGTCGGTCGCGCAGCTGGTCCGGTCGACGTTCCTCACGCCGCTCGGGCTCCAGCACACCTACCTGCAGACCGAGGAGGACGTTCAGGGCGCCGAGGCCCACGGCTACATCGGCAAGGCCTCCGCGCCGGTCGACAGGTCGGCCGGGACCATGATTCCCTTCACCGCCGAGGCCACGGCCGTCGGCTTCGCCGGCGCCTTCGTGTCCACGCCGACCGACCTGGCCCTCTGGGCGACCGCCCTCTACAGCGGGGACGTGCTGGACCAGGCGACCCTGGCCTCGATGGTGGACATCTCGCCGTCGATGGCCTTCGCCAAGAAGCCGCCCTACCCGTACGGAATGGGGTTCGAGGAGATCACGGTCGCCGGTCAGACGGCCTGGGGTCACCGCGGCTACCTCGACGGGTTCTGGTCGGCCATGGAGTATCTGCCGGCCTACCACGTCACAGCGGTCGTCCTGTCGAACGCCGACTGGGCCGACCCGGTCGCGGCGGCATCGACCCTCGCGAAGATAGCCATCGCCTGATACCCGGTCGCCGCCGCCGATCGACGGGATCCTCGCGGAAAACGAGAACCCGGCGATTTCTCGCCGGGTTCTGAAGCTATTCGCCTGGGCCTCGCGGCCCGATGCTATGCGCGACGAGCGGTGAAGCAGTCGCTGCAGTAGACCGGCTTGGTGCCGCTGGGGCGGAACGGGACCTGGGCCTCACGGCCGCAGCTCGAGCACGTGGCCGAGAACATCTCGCGCGGACCGGAGGAGTAGCCACCGCGACCGCCGCCGCTGTGGGATCCACCGCCGAAGTCGCCGCGCTGCGCCTTGCGGGCCGCTCGGCAGGAGGGGCAGCGGCGCGGTTCGCTGAACTGGCGATCCGCGTAGAACTGCTGCTCACTCGAACTGAAGACGAACTCCTGGTTGCAGTCCTGGCAAACCAGTGTCTTGTCCGATGCGTACAAAGAACGCTCCTTGCTCATGCGGCCTCAGCGACACGTCTGTCTCGCCGAGAACCGTTGAGAGGAGCGATCGTGGCAGCCGCTGGACCCGGGGCCTATTGACCCGTCGGGCGGAGGGTACCACGTATCGTGGCGTCGTTGTCTAGTGACTTAGTGCGTGACAATACGTACTTGCGGGGCCTGTCAGTACATGATGGAAGCGCCACCGCCGGCCGCCTTGGCGCGGTACATCGCCTGGTCCGCGCGGCGAATGAGCGCTCGCCCGTCACCGGTCGCGTTGCGCTGCCAGCCCACACCGACGCTGGCCCCCACCTGAAGCCTGAACGCGTCCCTATCGCAGAGGGCCGCGAGTACGCGCTCGCCCACGATCTGCGCTTCCGACTCGATGACATTCGGCAGAACGATGGCGAATTCGTCGCCACCCATGCGGGCGATGTCGTCCGTTTCGCGAACGACCTCCCGCAGTCGATCTGCGACGGCGACGAGCATTTCGTCGCCGACTTCGTGGCCGAAGATGTCGTTGACCTCTTTGAAATGGTCGAGGTCGATCCATAGAACCGCCACGCCGCGCTCGCTCACCCTGAAGGCGTAGTCCAGGCGCTGCTGGAACATGGTGCGGTTTGCCAGGCCCGTAAGCGGGTCGTGAAGGGCGCGATAGGCGAGCTCGCTCTGCAGCCGCTCCTGCTCCCTCAGCAGCTTCTGGAACTCCTCGTTGGCGGCGGCGATCTCGATGTTCGCCGCCTCGAGCTCACCGTTCGCGCGTTCGAACTCGCGGGTCCGCTCGCCTACGCGGGCCTCGAGCTGTTCCGCGAACAGGCGCAGCCGTTCCTCGGCCTGCTGACGATCGGCGATCTTCCAGACCACGTCCATGATCTGGGTCAGCTGGCGCACGTCCGTTTCCGTGTACGGCTCGGCCTTGTTGGCAACCCCCACCACGGCCACGATCTGGCCCCGGCTTATGACCGGGATCGTCATGAATCGCGCCACCGGGGCGGCGGCGTCGGCGGACGGTCCGCCATCCGCCGGGGGGTGAGGCAGCGAGTTGACGACGATCGGCTTGCGCTGGTTCTCGACCTCGGCCCAGATGCCGGATCGCGCCAGTTCGTATGTCCACCTGGGATCGGCTATCTGGTTGGCCTCGACCGACTCGCGCGACCACGAATGAAGGGTGTAGACGCCGTTCAACTCGTCGTAGGCATATATGTAGCCGAAGGCGCTGTCGCTCAGCGCCACCACTTCCGCGAGCGTGACGTTGAGCAACTCGGGGACGCTGCCGCACTCCACTTCCGAGATTCGCAGCAGCGAGCGCAGGCGCCGCTCCTCGGCCAGCTGAGCCTCCTCCGCCCGCTGGCGCGCCGTGATGTCGCGCATGATCAGCTGCCGCTCGCCGTTGGGAAGCCAGGCGAGGCTCACGTCGATCGGGATCGATGCGCCGTCCCGGCGACGAAGCATGCGCTCGAAGCGAAGGGCGGGGCCCGGCGGCTGATCCAGGCGCCGGCGGCCGAGCTCGCGATCTTCGGGCAGGTACGTCTCGAGCAGGTCCAACCCGATGATGTCGGCGGCCGTGTAGCCCAGCATCTCGCAGGCCCGCGAATTGGCCAGGGTGATCCGGCCGTCCGCGTCCACGACCACGATCCCGTCGGCGGCCTGCTCGATCAGCGTCCGGAAATGCCGCTCGCTGTCGGCGAGCGCGACGAGGATCGGGTCGAGATGGAGGAGGCTCGTGGCGGCGGGCTGGTTGGACTGATCCGCCAGCACGCGCTGGAGCCGCGGTCCGGCCGAGAACTCCCCACGGCGCCTGCGCGGCGGCTCGGGCGAGAACGCGGGCACAGGGGACAATGCCGCGGGCCCGGGACTCGGGTCTTCGCCGTTGGGCCGCCCGAGGGCGGCTGCGGCCGCGCCACCCCGGGAAGCGGGTGCGCCGGCACGTCGAGGCATGGTCGTTGGGCCCATCCTGCTACGAGTGGTCGCTTTAGTCGTCGGGCTCGCGGCGGCGGACTTGACCCGCCCGGCTCAGCCGGATGGGCTAGAGAGGCATCCCCTTCTCGGAGAATTCGGAGGTTCGGTCCAGGTCGAGATCGCGGAGCGGCCGGCCCGTCACTCGCCGCTTCGGCCCAGGAGATCGCGCAGCTCGCGAAGCGTCGCGGCCAGCCGATCCAATTCGGCCTCGTCCATGCCCGACAGTCGCTCGCACAGCCACGCTCGCGTCCGCTCGTCGCAGCCGGCCAGGGAGGCAGCTCCGGCCTCGGTAACCCGCAGCTCGATGCGGCGGCGCTCCTGGGGATGCTGAATCCTGGTCAGATAGCCGGCCCGGACGAGGCGCTCCACCAGCTGAGAGGCCGCCGGAAGGGTCGCTCCCAGATGATCCGCCAGCGCGGAGAGGCTCGTGCCGGGGTTGCGACGGACGTAGAGCAGGACCCGGAACTGCGGCACCGACAGGCTGGCCGCCCGGCCGGCTCGCATCTGCTCACGTATGGCGCGCATGGACGGCGGGATCGTCTCGAGGATCGCGCTGGCAACCTGGTCGGGCGTCGTCTTGGCCACGGGAATATGATACATTAGTTAACGCCACAAACTGTTATCGCATTTCGCGGTCGCCGGCTCGGGTCCGGCCACGCCCCAACCGCAGGAGATCGATGCCCCCAGCAATCGCTACGCACGAGCTGACCAGGCGCTTCGATACGCTCGTCGCGGTCAACGCGCTGAGCCTGGAGGTCCAGGAAGGCGAAGTCTTCGGGCTGCTCGGCCCCAACGGCGCGGGCAAGACCACGACGATCAAGATGCTGATCACGCTCCTTCCGCCGAGCGGCGGCAGCGCCACCGTGGCCGGACACGACATCCTCCACGACCCCCGCCTGGTTCGGCGGTCGATCGGATACGTGCCTCAGCTGCTGTCGTCGGACGGAGCGCTGTCGGCGCGCGAAAACCTGATGACGAGCGCCCGGCTCTACCACCTTTCCGGCGCCGATCGAAAGGCCCGAATACAGGAGGCGCTCGAGTTCATGGGCCTCGAGTCGTCGGCCGATCGGCTCGTTCGGACCTTCTCCGGTGGGATGATCCGCCGCCTCGAGATCGCCCAGGCGATGCTCCACAGGCCCGAGGTGCTGTTCCTGGACGAGCCGACCGTCGGGTTGGACCCGAACGCGCGTCGAGCCGTGTGGGGCCACATCCGCGAGCTCCGCGAGGCGGAGGGAACCACCATCCTCCTCACCACCCACTACATGGACGAGGCCGCCGAGCTGTGCGGGCGAGTCGGGTTCATGCACCTGGGCAACCTGGTCGCCCTGGGTACGCCCGCGGAGCTGTCCGCGCAGGCGGGTCCGGGCAAGGACCTCGACGACGCGTTCACCTATTTCACCGGCTCGGGTCTCGTCGACGCCGGCGAGCAAGGAGGTCAGTACCGTGACGTCGCTCGAACGCGCCGAACGGCCCGCCGTCTGGGCTGAGCCGCCGGCGCCGCTGCGGTTCTTCCTCGACTCCTGGACGATTGCCGAGGGCGAGCTTCGCAAGCTGCGCCACGACCCGACCGAGCTGCTGACGCGAGCCGTCCAGCCGCTTCTGTGGCTCCTCGTCTTCGGGCAGGTGATGGCGCAGACGCGGGCCATCCCGACCGGCAACCTCGGCTACCTGGATTTCCTCGCGCCGGGCATCCTGGCCCAGAGCGCGCTCTTCTCCGCGATCTTCTTCGGCATCGCCGTCATCTGGGAACGCGACCTGGGCGTGCTGCACAAGTACCTCGTCAGCCCCGCGGCCCGAAGCGCGCTCGTGACCGGCAAGGCTCTTGCCGGCGGGCTGCGATCGCTCGTCCAGGCGACGATGGTCTACGCCCTGGCGCTGGTCATGGGCGTGCATCTCCGGCTGGACCCGCTGTCGCTGATCGGCGTCTGCCTGGTCGTGGTCCTGGGATCCGCCGCCTTCGCGACGTTCTCGCTCGTGATCGCCTGCCTGGTCCGTACCCGCGAGCGGTTCATGGGGATCGGCCAGATTCTGACCATGCCGCTGTTCTTCGCCAGCAGCGCGATCTACCCGATCGCCGTGATGCCGGAGTGGCTCCAGGTGATCGCGCACGTGAACCCGCTCACGTATCAGGTGGACGCCCTGAGGGGCCTGATGATCGACGGCGCGACCGAGAGCTTCCCGCTTTCCCTGGACATCGGCGTCCTGGCCTTCACGACGGTCGTGCTGATCGTGATCGCGGCGCGGCTCTACCCTCGCCTGGCCCAGTAGCCTCCCTGCCCGTGCCGGCGGGCGGCCGGGCGGACTTTCGCGGACGTTCGGGGAATCGCGCCGGGGCGGCCGCCCCGCCGGCCGAGGGTCAGCGCGCCCCCGGCTTCGGCTTGGTCAGCTCTCGATCGGCCTGGGCGATGGTTCGCAGCACCTGGGCCTTCCGGGCCTCGACCCGATCGAGCGCGGCGTAGACCTCGGCCCACGCGTCCCGCAGGACGGCTACTCGACCGCCGGGTCCGGCCGCGCTCGACTCCAGCGCGGCCGTCTGGTCGGCCATGGCGCTGGCGGCGCGCTGAGCCGCCTGAAGGTGCGACAGCGAGATCCGCTGACTGGCGGCGGCCTGAGCGGTCATGACCGCTGTCCTCATAGCGGCCGCCGTCGTGGAGATCGCCGAGGCCACCGCCCGGATCACCTCCTCGTTGTTCTCCTCCACGATCCGGAGCGCCTCGAAACCCTGCAGGGAGATCGCCAGCTGAGTCAGGATCTCCTGCCGTCGCCGCCGCACCGGCGTCAGGCAGTCCGCCCGAAGGACTTCGGCGCGACCGGCATCGCCCGTCTCGACGGCGCCGATGCGAGCGGTCAGAAGCTCGTCCATGCGGGTCGTCAGGAACGCGTACTGGCGCAGCGTCTCGATCTCCGCGCTCAGCGACGTCTCCTCGCCGACGATCGAGGCGTTGTCCTGCTCCAGGACCAGCCGGCCCTGGTTCAGCCCGTCGAGGATCTCCTGCAGCCGGGGCTGAGTGCGCAGGAAGCGCTCGAAGTAGCGGTCGAGCTCGTGGATCTCCTCCTCGGGCGACCGCTTTCCGCCGAGCTTGAGCCTGGCCGGATCGATCTCGCCCGCCGCCCTGCGCAGGTCGAGCAGCTGGCGGGCCATCGGGGCTTTCGATCCGAGCAGCGAGTCCATCGATCGAAAACGCCGGTCGAGGACGCGGCCGCTCATCGCGGCCGTGGCCACGAAGTCGCGCTCGCCGAGACGGTCCACGGCGGCAATCGCCCGGGCGAGCTCGCCGCTGCCCGGCTCCGCCTCGACGATCGCATCCACCAGGTCGGCGGCGAGGCTCTCGAGCTTTTCGGCCGACTCGGGCGAGATGCCGGCCCGTTCGGGCTGGGACATGGCCCCGGCGGATGCGCTCGGCGTGGCGGCGACGTAGGACGCGCCACCCGCAGGCACGCCGGCGGCGGGGTCGCCGGAAACCGAACCCGGCGGGACCTTCGCGGACTCCGCCGGGTTCGACGAACTGTCTGGCTTGTTCACGGGCCGACCGGGGCGGCTACCCCTTGGGCTCGTCGGGCGCCTTGGGGGCGTCCGCGGGCTTCGCGGCGTCGGCCGGCTTCGGGGCATCCGAGGGCTTGGCGGCCTCGACCGGCCTGGGAGCGCGCCGGGCGGCGATCGGGGCGGCGGCCGGAGTTGCGGCCGGCCTGGGTCGGGCGGCGGATCCGTCTCCCGGAGTCGGCTGGCCTTCCGGCCCGGTGAGCAGCGGCGTGATCGTCCGGCGGGCGACCGTCGCGAGAGCGCCGGCCTGCTGGATGACTTCGGACAGGGCGCTCGTGACGCCCTGGGCCCCGTTCAGGACCGTGAACTGCCCGACGTGCTCGAACGGCGAGGCTGCCGCCCGAACGATCTCGGGCAGGGTCTGGGCGATCTGCTGGGCGATGACCGCTTCCTGGTTCTGGCTGAGCGCCCTGGCGCGGCTCTCGATGCCGGCCGCTTCGGCCATCGCCTTGGCCTTGATCGCGTCGGCTTCGGCAAGGCCGCGCGCCTTGATCGCGTCGCCATCGGCCTGGCCGTTGACGCGGGTGGCGTTGGCCTGGGCCTCGGCCTGCAGCTTGATGGCCGCCGCCTGTGCCTCGGCCGCGAGGCGGACTTCCTGGGCCGCGGCTTCGGCCTGGCGGATCCGGACGTCGCGTCCGGCCGCCGCGAGAGTCACCTGCCGGTAGGCTTCGGCGTCGGCCGGCTTGCGGACGTCTACCTGCAGCTGCTGTTCCTTCTGCTGAGCCTGCAGCTCGGCGACGCGCGTCTCCTGCTCGACGACGGCCTGGCGGGCCTGGGCCTCGGCCAGAGGACCCTGCTGGGCGGCCTGCTTCTGGGCCCGGTCGATCTCGGCCTGGAAGCCGGCCTTCTTGATCTCGGTGCCCCGGATGGACTCGGCTATCTGGCCCTGGGCGGTCTGCTCCTGGGCGACGGCGGTCTGGTCGGCCTGGGCTCGCGCGATGCGGGCGTTCTGCTCGACTTCGGCCTGGTGCGGAACGGCCAGGTTCTCGATGTAGTTGGACGGGCTCGTGATCGACTGGATCTGGAAGCTGTCGATGACCAGGCCGAACGACTCCATCTCGAGGGTGCAGCGATCGCGAACCTGCTGGGCGAACTTGTCCTGGTCGCTGATCATCTCCTCGACCGTCATCGAGCCGGCGATGGCTCGCAGGTGGCCGACGAAGACGTTCTGGACCTTGGACTCGAGCTCGGCGGCCGGGCGGTCGAGGAAGCGGCGGGCCGCGTTGGCGATGGATCGGAAGTCGTCCCCGACTTTGTAGACGATGACGCCGCGGAGGTCGAGGCGGATCTTCTGCTGGCTGACGCACGGGACGGCGATCTCGCTCTCGTGAGCCATCAACGAAATGGCGCGGACCTTGGACAGGCCCGGCATCACGACCGTTCCGCCGCCGGTAACGATCTTGAAGCGCATGCTCTCGCCGGTGATCCCGCTGGCCGACTTTCCGCCGGAGATGCCGGAGATGATCAGGGCTTCGTCGGGCTCGGCGATCCGCCATGTCGACTTGAAGAGGAGGATCACCAGGATCAGGACGACGAGGACGCCGATCCCGACCGCGAGAAGGAACATCTGGGAGTCAGTCATCGTGGAAGCCTCACTGCGTCGGTCGGCGCCACCTCAACAGTTCGACCTCCCAGGCTGCCGACCACCAGTACCTGGGTGTTCTTCTTGATCGTCGCTTCCGGATCCGCGGCGGACGCCAGGAACCTTTCCGTCCCCTGCCGGACCTCGATCAGCACCTCGCCGAGGTGACCCGGGGTTATGTCCGCCGTGACGCGCCCCATCTTGCCGATGACGTCGTACGACACGCTCCACCTTCCGAACGCTGTCAGGGAAATGCCTGCCCATGGTAATGCTTCGCCGGTTCGCGATCGGGAGGAGTTTTCTCCACGAGAAGCGATCGAGCGGTCCGCATCGGCCTTGTCACCGTACGTAGGACCGCCGCCGGCGACGCGGGGTTCGGTCGACCTTGTCGCGGCGCGGCCGACCGGCCACTCGCAGACCGGCCACTCGCAGAAACGAAGCGGCCCGCCCGGATGACCGGGCGGGCCGCTTCGCTGGCGGGTAAGGGTCAGTGGTTGGGGATCTTCCCGACCGGGATCAGGGCCGCCTGATCGTCGCCGTTCGGGTTGTCCAGGCTGACGACCATCCAGCCCAGGGCCGGGGCCGCCTTCTGGAGGCTCACGTTTACGCTGAGCGGCAGCGTGGCCGACGCGTTCCTGGCGAGCGTCGCGAACTGGCCGTTCGAGGTGCTCGGGGTGAAGGCGTTGTAGGTGGCCGCCGTCGCAACCGCGTCGACGTTGCCGGTGATCAGGTCCTCGCCTGTAATGGCGTAGGTGAAGCTGGGAGCCGCGCTGGTCAGGCCCAGGTCGCTGGCGAGCACCGGCAGCTCGATGACCGAGCCGTTCATCGGCGCGTCCGCATAGAAGATGTCGGGTTCGAAGGCGCCCGCGGCGACGTTGTACACGAACGAGGCCTCGACGCCGTCGAAGGAACCGGTCGTGTAGTAGCCGAGATCGGCTCCGATGACGAAGTACTCCGGATTGCCGTCGCCGTTGGTGTCGATGGCGATGTCGTACTCCGCGGCCGCGGCGTTGGACCACTGGTGCCAGCCGTTGATCGCGATGATCATAGCCATGTCCGTGCTGTCGTCGCCGCCGAGGATGTCAGCCGGCTGCGACTGCACGCCGACGGCCCGGATGCTGGCGATGCCCTTGGTGTGGTCCTTGTCGTAGATGCCCCACGTGTAGACGTCGGCAGTGCCGTCGTGAATGCCCTTGTTCCGCACCTGCACGTTGGCGTTGGCCACGCCGTTGGTCACCTTGTACGGCGACGGCGGACCGGCCACTACCTGCGAGTCGCCTCGGGGCACGAGCAGGAACGGCATGTGGAGCGGGTAGACGCCCGTGCCGGTGGCGGTCGGCGTGGCCGTGACCACGCCTTCCACCGTCAGGACGGCGCCCGGGCCCATCCCGTTGAACGTCTCGGCCGTCGGCAGTGCCGCGACCGCCGAGGAGGACATGGAGAGCGTCACGGCGACGGTGCGCCACTGGTGAGCCGGAACCGTGACCTTCGAAGGATCGACCTTGACCTTCGCCCCGGCCGAGCCGCCGATGAAGCTGGCCGCCAGGTTGTAGGTGATCGACTTGGAGTCCTTGTTGACGATCGTGAAGGTCTCGACCTCGCGAGTAGGCGCCGTCGAGCGGCTGATAGCCGAAGGCCAGGCTGTCGAGATGGTCGTTGGTCAGACGCGATCGCCGACGTGGTAGTGGCCAGCTGAGCCTGCGCCACGCCGGAGCCGGCGCCGACCGGGTCGTAGCCGACGATCTTGGCCGACGTGTCGTCCGCGGTGCTCATGATCGCAGCCTTGACGTCGTTGACGCTCCAGCCCGGATGCGCGGCGATGACGAGTGCGGCGATGCCGGCAACGTGCGGCGCGGCCATGGACGTGCCGGAGTCGACGAGAACGTCGTTGCCACTGCCCATGCCCGCGGCGACGATACTCACGCCGGGAGCGGTGATGTCAGGCTTGAGGGCGCTGTCGCCGAAGCGCGGCCCCCAGGACGAGAAGTCGGCCAGGTTCTTGTAGGTCGGGTTGGTCAGCGGCCCGGCCGAGGTGATCGTGACCGGCTGGCGTGCCGTTGGCCTTGAGCAGCGCCGGCCCGTCGTTGATGTCGACCCCGATGAACGGGATGGTGACCGCGGGGTACGGCTTTTGGGCGGGAATCGTCCCTTCGAATGGCGGGAGGCCCGTGGCGTTGTTGACCATTATCACGGCCGCTGCGCCGGCAGCCTGGCCGAGTTCTGCGCGGAGTACGCGGGCGCAGGTCCCGCGCTCCGTCACGACGATGTCACCCGGACGACGCCCGAGTAGTCCGCCGCCTCGCAGCCCAGAGAGATGCCGTCGGCGGCCACGCCGTCGTTCGGGTCGTTCGCGACGCTGGTCGTAAGCACATCCAGCTTGCCCGAGACGTTGGTAGCGAGGCGTTGTTGGCATCGATGGCGGAGATCGCCGGGTTGAGCCCGATGGTCGCGCCAGGGAAAGTGGCGTTGGAGTCGATCGCGGCGACCGAGATCGTCCGCGAGCTGGAAGCCGGCGTGCCCGTCATGTAGGCGCCGTCGCCCGCGTTGCCGCTGGAGGCGACAACGACCACGCCCGCGCGAGACGCGTTGTCGGCTGCGATCGCGTCCGGAGTGTCGGACGTGCCGAAGTCGGAACCGAGCGACATGCTGATGACGTCGGCGCCGTCCTTGACGGCCTGGTTGATGGCCTCGGTCACGACGTCAGTCGTGCCGGCGCAGCCGAAGACCTTGTAGATGTAGAGCGTCGCATTCGGGGCCACGCCGGGGCCGATCTTGAAGTCCTGCGAGTACGCCGCCTGGTTGTACGGCCCGTGGTATGTATTGCCGTTCGCATCCTCGCCGAAGCCGGCGATCGTGCTGGCGGTGTGCGTGCCGTGGCTATCGCAGTCGAGCGGGTTGGGGTCCGGCTGGGGCGTGTTGATCTTAGGGTCGGCCGACGATGCGTCGTAGGTGTCGCCGACGAAGTCCCAGCCGACCGGGATCTTGGCGCTCGGGAAGGCCTGCTTTCCGTTCGAGTGGTTGTAGGCCGGGACGGTGGTGTTCTCGTTGGCCAACCCGTAGGTGTAGTCGGCCGGGTCGCCCGAACCGCCGAAGTCGGCGTGGTAGTAGTCGATGCCGGTGTCGATGACCGCGATCTTCACGCCGGCGCCGGTGCCGCCGCTCGAGGTCCAGGCCTGCGGCGCGCCGACGTAGGGCACGCTCTCGGTCAGGGCCGGCTTGTAGGTGGGCACGAGGTGGATGCCCGCGACGTCCGGCATGGCCGCGATCGTCGAGACCGCCCCGGCCGGAACGTGGACGTGGATGCCGTCATAGGCGTCCTGCATCTGGCTCAGAACCGTGCCGCCGCTCTTCCGCACCGCGGCCACGACCGGCGCCTGGTCGGTCTGCATCTGGCTCCGCCAGGTGTTGCGGTCGGACGTCGTTACGGAGGTTCCACTGTCCGTGGCGTCGCCGACTCGGGACGCGACGGACTCGTCGGTGAGCTCGACCATCAGGTCGAGCTGCCGGCTCTTGTCGACGAGATAGGGCGTCACCTGCGGATCGATCTTGGCCGTGGTGACCTTCTGGAAGCGCGACACCGACCCTCCGGCCGCTGCCGCGGTGGGCGCCATCGCCCCGAATACGAGTGCGGCTGCGGCCAGCGCAGCGAACACACGACGCCTCATTCGACTCCTCCCGTCGCGTATCTCGTGAGTGGCCGCTTGACGGAGTGGCCCGCCCTCACGTTGACGCCCTGCCCTGGCTGCCGTTGCAACCAGCGGAACACGGAACGTACATCGCCGACGCGTCTACGGTCAACGGCGTAGTTGCCGCAACTATGCGGCGGCTCAACGGCCACGGTGCGGGCGGAGTGGCCGCGACGGTGCGGGCGGCCACGGTGTGGGCGGCCGACGCGAGCGGTCGGGGTGGCGGTCCACACCTGAACCGGCCGGCTCGCAAATACCGCGCCATGGCATCGAAGAACCCCGACAGGTGGACCCTGCCGGGGTTCGTTCGTTCGGCGAGAGATACGCCAGCGATGCGAGTGAAGGGCCGTCTCTGCGGTTCAGTCAGCGAGGCTCGGGCGGCGCGGACACTACCTGTTCGGAATGGCAATCCAGTCGACGGTGCCAGTGCCTAGAGCCGTCCCGGAAAAATCCTCTGCATCGATGGTGAATCCGGTCGCGGACTTGCCTGTGGTGGCTACGTAGACGAACCCGAATGCATCCTCCAAGGTCAGCGACACAGAGTAGTTCGTGGTCCCGATATCCGTCATGTGGACGGTGGCAGTGCCATCCCCATTGGTTGAGAGATCTGCCTGGCCGGCTCGGTAGTCACCGGCGCCGGCGGGACCCTGCGGGCCGGTTGTGCCGGCGGGACCGGTTGTGCCGGCAGGACCGGTGGTTCCGGCAGGACCGGTGGTTCCGGCAGGACCGGTGGTTCCGGCAGGACCGGTGGTTCGTCAGGACCGGTGGTTCCGGCAGGACCGGTGGTTCCGTCAGGACCGGTGGTTCCGTCAGGACCGGTGGTTCCGGCAGGACCCTGCGGGCCGGCGGGACCGGCTGGACCCTGCGGGCCGGCGGGACCGGCTGGACCCTGCGGACCGGTGGCTCCGCCTCCGCCGAGCACGAAGTAGCCCGTTACGTCGAGGATGACGTGGACGATCGCTCCCGGGGAGCCAACGAAAGTAAGGCTGACCGTGCCGCTGCTGCTGAGTGGCGCCGTCACGGCGTTGGCGAGCGTCTGACCCGCGGAGAAGTTGATCGTAGAGGTGTTCGGATAGGCGACGGGCGACGGAGTAAGGCTCACGAAGCCCCCAGATGTGGGTCCGGTGATCGTCAGGTTCCCGGTGATCGCAACGGCGCCTGACGGCACGTTGGCAGTCACATCGTCCGGGAATCGATCCGTAACCTGCAGGGTCTGAGGGGCATGGTTCCCCAGCGGACAGGACAGGCCGTTCGCCGGAGCGGGTGTCCAGCACGCGGCTGGGCACGAGCGAGACGTAGACGGCATTCGAGGCAGCCGTCTGGGGCGAGGTACTGACGGCCGCGGCTGCGCCCACTGCCGCGCCCAACAGCGCCAGAACGCCGGCGCATGCCACCAACCCGCGGCCTATCGGAAGTTAGCTTCGGGATCATGAATCTGTTCCATCCACACATGACCTGTACCTCTATGACTGCCGCAGGGCATGCCGCTGGCGGCCGAAAACCCGCAAGAGCACGCCCCAGAGTCGTCCTAGACGGATGCGACGTCAAGACGAAGAAAGTCCCGGTTACTGCATCTTCCTGAGCGGCTACGTAACCTGGCCGAGACGATGTCGCCGCGGCTTCGCCGTCCGTCCACGGGGTAGCCGTTGGAAGCTCCCGAGACGGTGTCGCCGTCTCCAGCCCGGCGGAGCGCAACGCCCAGCCTGACCGACTTGCCATTCAGGTCAGTCCTGGGCCCGGGAACGGCACTGCCACCGTTGCCACTCCAACGGACTAAGCCCTGGTCCCTGGACGCCTGCTGGTCGACAGATACGAAGGGTGAAGCTGCGTAGTCCGAGCCGAGCCTCGCGGCCAATGACAAGCCGACAGGCCTCTTCAGTGTCCGCGCAGACACCCCGGCCCAAGTGGCGTCCCCTCGAGTGGTGGAATTTGAGGGAAGGGTCTGACGTCGCCTGAACCGGGCGAAGGAGGGCCACCGGTGAGATTCTCAGCGTGTTCCTAGCAAGAGCACGAGGAGATACCGATGGCCCTGTCACAGTCTGCACTGTCCGAGCTGCTCGATGCCATTCGCGCGGGCAACGGCGATCCGATGATCCGCGAAGCGCTCGCCCTGGTTCTCCAGGAGCTGATCGAGCTCGAGGCCAGCCAGGCGATCGGTGCCGGCCCATACGAGCGGACCGATACCCGCACAACACACCGCAACGGATCCCGCTCGAGGCTGCTCTCGACGCCAGCCGGAGACGTGGCTCTGGCGATCCCCAAGCTGCGGACCGGCTCGTTCCTGCCGGCCATCCTCGAACCGCGCCGGCGGATCGACCGGGCCCTCTACGCGGTGGTCATGCAGGCT